>JAURYH010000059.1 GCA_030653975.1 Hydrogenophaga sp.
GGTCGCTACCGACCCGACGACAAGCTGCTGGCCTTCCTGAAGGGGCTGTAGACGTTCGTCCTATGTTCAGCACCGCGCATGCCTGCTCATTGGAGACAGGCTGCGCAGCGGGACATAGTCCGGTGCGGGAGATAGTCGAGCTTGGAGTGACCGAGCAACAACTGCACGGCTCGGAGGTTCTTGGTGCGTCGATAGATCAGCGTAGCCTTGGTCCTTCGCATCGAATGCGTTCCATAGTCGGCACGATCCAGTCCCAGTTCATCGACCCAATGCCCAAGAATTCGGGCATATTGCCGGGTCCCCAAATGGGGCGATTCGTGGAGCCGGCTGGGGAAGAGGAAGTCATCTGATTTCAGCGAGGCCTGCTTGATCCACGCCTGCAGCGCTTCTCGGGTAGCTGCCGTGATCTCGAACTGAACTGGGCGCTTGGTCTTGTGCTGCATGACGATAGCGCGCGTGGCCAGCTGCTCACCATGGCACACGTCGCGGACCTTGAGAGCTATGAGGTCGCATCCGCGCAGCTTGCTTTCGATACCGAGGTTGAAGAGCGCCAGCTCTCGGACCCGACCCTCCATCTGAAGGCGGACGCGCAACGCCCAGATGTCTTTCAGCTTGAAGGGTGCCTTCTGTCCAACGATCTTTCCCTTGTTCCATGGCTCGTAGTGCACGGCATTGCAGGTGGTTTCCATGACGGTCTCCCATCGAGTTGAGGGCCTCGTAGCATGCGCTTGCGAGGCGCTTGCGAGGCGCTGGGAGGTTGCTCTTCAATACGCCCAGACTGCAGGGGTGGCTGGCCCATGAGGCTGCTTTTTTTTCGTTGCGACCTATCAAAACGCGCGACAGGCTACGCAAAGCGTCCGCCTCAATGCGGCTGGTAAGCGATGATGCCCATGCCGACCAGCGCCACACCGGCACCCGCCAGATCCCAGGCGGACGGACGGATGCCGTCCACCGCCCAGAGCCAGAGGATGGCGGCTCCGATATAGACCCCTCCATAGGCCGCGTACACGCGCCCGGACGCGGCTTCATGCAGCGTCAGCAACCAGGCAAATGACGCCAGGCTCAAGGCCGACGGCAACAGCCACCACACCGAACCCTGCTCCTTCGCCCAAAGCCAGGCCCAGTAGCAACCAGCGATTTCGGCCAGTGCGGTGAGCGCGTACAAAAGCAAAGTCTTCATGGGGTCCCGGTTTGATGTCCGTTGTTTCAACGGCTCTTCAGCAGCGTTTCAATGTCCGCTGCAATCACGCTGGCCTCCGTGCCGTAGTTGGAATACAGCCGTGCGCTTCCGGTGGTGTCGAAGATGTATTTGCCGGCCGAGTGGTCCATGGTGTACGAAGTGGGCGTCTTGCCTTCCACCTTCTTGAAATACACCTTGAAGTCGGCGGCCACGGTCTTGAGTTCGGCAGGTTCGGGGCGCAGCGCCAGGAAGCTCGGATCAAAGGCCGCCATGTACGCCTTCAGCAAAGGCAGCGTGTCTCGCTCCGGGTCCACCGTGATGAACAGCACCTGCAGCAAGTCACCCCGTTCACCGAGCAAGCGCTTGACCTCGGCCATGGTGGTCATGGAGGTGGGGCACACGTCCGGGCATTGTGTGAAGCCAAAGAAGACCACCACGATCTTTCCCTTGAAGTCCGCCAGCGTGCGGGTCTGACCCAGGTGATCGGCGAGCCGCAGGTTCTTGGCGAAATCGGCACCGGTGATGTCGACGCTCTGAAAGCTCGCCGCCTCGGGTGAACACGCCGCCAGGGTCAGGACCGTGGAGGCCGCAGCCGCCATCACAAAACCGCGTCGCGAGAGTGGGTGGGAGATCGGTTGAACGCGCAGCGTTTGCATGATGTCGGTTCCTGTGCTCACTTCTTGATCTTGCTCACTTCTTCGGCGACCAGGGTCGCGAGCTGCTCAGGTCCAAAGCTCGGGAGGCCGCGGCCGTTGACAAAGAAGGTCGGGGTCTTGGTCACTTCCAGCGCGGTCAGGTCTTCCAGATCCTGCTGGAGCACGGCGTCCACTTCGGGCTTGGCAGCGTCTGCACGCGCCTGCAGCAGATCCAGGCCCGCCTCTTCTGCCGCCTTGAACGCCAGATCGATGTTGGGTTGCCCGTGACTGGCCCATGCGGGCTGAGCGGCCAGCACCGCTTCCAGCACCTGCGGGTATTTGCCCTGGCGTTTGGCGGCCTCCAGCAGGGCCACCACATGGTCCGATCCCGCATGGAACGGCGCGTAGCGCAGGAC
Source organism: Hydrogenophaga sp. (assembly GCA_030653975.1). GTDB lineage: Bacteria > Pseudomonadota > Gammaproteobacteria > Burkholderiales > Burkholderiaceae_C > Hydrogenophaga. The sequence goes on from JAURYH010000059.1 coordinate 2,232, forward strand.
CAGCCGGACATCGTTCGGGTACTGCTTCATCAGGTCCTTGACGATGGGGTAGAACGCACGGCAGGTCTCGCAGGCGGGGTCAAAAAACTCGACGATGGTCACGGGAGCACCCTGCGGACCAAAGACTGGTGAATGCATGCGGACCAGGCGGCTGTCCTGGGTGCTGACCTTCTCCATTTGCGAGTTCTGCACCCGCCGCTGGTAGTTGTACATGCCGAAGGCAAAGGCCCCGACAACGATGCCCAGCAGGATCGAGACGGTGAGTTTTTTGGAGGTCATTTGGGGGTCCTTCTCAGGAAGAGCGTGAGCAAGAGGGTGATGGTGAAAAAAGCCACCAGGGAGAGCCAGGGAATCTGAATGCCGTTGAGGATTTCCAGCTTCTGGTCGGCACACGAGACGCCGGCGCTGCAGGGAATCCAGGACTTGGGAATGAGGCCGGCGACCAGCAGGGTGTGGTAGGCCGCCATGAGCAGGCCGCCGACCGCCAGAGGCAGGGCGTAGACCGCGCCGCGCCGGTCGTCGCTGAAGCAGGCCATGCCCAGCACGATGGCCAGCGGGAACATGAAGATGCGCTGATACCAGCAGAGCTGGCACGGCACCATCATCATCACTTCACCGATGAACAAGGCACTGGCCGTGGCCACGACAGCGACCAGCCAGGCCGCCAGGAGAATCATCCAGTTGAGTTTCATGCGTTGCTCTTCGGGGTGGATGCGTCAGCGGTGGGGCGCCTGGCGGGTCGCAGCGACAACAGCGCCCACGCCAACACAGCGCTCACGACGAAGACGTCGGCCAGGTTGAAAGCGGGCCAGTGCAGGGCGCGCCAGTGAAGGTCCAGGAAATCCACCACCGCACCGTTCTGGATGCGGTCAACCAGATTGCCGCTGCCCCCAGCCACGACCAAGGCACCGATCCACCGCTCCGTGGGTTCGGCATGTCGGGTCAGGCAGGCGATGCTCACCGGCACAACCACCAACACGCCCACAGCGATGAAAAAGTACCGCTGCCAAGCGTCGGCGTCGGCGAGCAAGGAGAACGCTGCCCCGGTGTTGAGCACATGCACCAGATTCAGCCAGCTGGTGAACTCGATGCCCGTGCCCAGCGGGATGGTGGCGGCGAACCAGGCCTTGCTGCCCTGATCGACCAACACCAGCAAAAGAACAAATGCCAGCCACGCCCATCGCGGGTGGCGGCCCAACCAACTTGAAAACATAAACACTCCCGGAGTGGGATTGATGACCTGTGCCAGCCCGGTGGGCTGGCGCCTTGTTGCAAAGGGATCAGGTGGGGATCGCCGGGACGCAGCGCACGACAGCGAGGCCGTCGCGGAGAATCGCCGCCCTGATCAGCTCAGGGCATGCCACTGCGGGCGTTCGGGCACATCGAAGGGGGCCGATCTCGGCTGGACGGAGCGGCCCAGGGCCCATGACGCCGAAGTCGTCGCCCCCACCCCGGCTTGCGCGTCGGGCGCTGCGATGGAGCAACCCGCGTGGCAGGTGCCGCAATCGGCATCGGCCACGCTCGCAGCCGTCTGGCTGGTCGCGCCGTCCGAATCGCTCTGGCTGCGGTGTTCATGGGCGTGGTGCCCGGCGTGGGATGCGTCCGATCCCCGTTCGTGCTGACAGAACGCCCCCATCGCAGCCCAGGAGAACTGCAAAGGCATCAACACCAGCAAAAAGACCACGAGCCACGAACGCATGGCGGGATTGTAAAAGCGGACCGCCTGCAACGGATTCATCGCGGCCCGTCAACGGCCTGGCCCACCTGCGCAATCAGCACAGCGATGTCCTCGCGGATGGGCATGGCCTGGAACGCGCTGATGTCGGAACGCCCGGCGTTGCCGAGCGGCAATCGACCCGTGAGATGGCCCAGGGGCACCAGCAACAGACGGAACAGCTGCCCCAAGACCTCACGCGAATCGCGGGTTTCCCAAGCCAGGGCCAGCATCCGGGCATGCGTATCCAGGTGCGGCCCCAGTCAGGTTTGTCCTGTCACATGGGCCGCCTCCAGCAGCAGCCAGCGCTGGGGCAGATCCGCGGGCGGCACGGCCCGCTCCCGCAGCAAAAGTTGCTGAAACAGCCTGGCATCAAAAGCGGGCGCCGGTGCGGCGTCAGTGCGAGTGGCCATGACCATGCTCGTGACCGTGGCCATCGTCGGCACCCAGTTCGCCCTGCGCCTGGCGCCAGACTTGCCAGCCCCCGCGCACCGCCAGCGCAGCCATGAGGGTGGCCACCAGCAGGTCGGGCCAGGCGGTGCCGGTGCCGAACACACCCAGCGCCGCACCCATCACGGCGATGTTGCCGATGGCGTCGTTGCGGGTGCAGAGCCACACGCTGCGCATGTTGGCGTCGCCCTCACGGAAAGCGTAGAGCATCCAGGCGACAGCCAGGTTGGCACACAACGCCAGCACACCGACCGCCCCCATGGTCATCGCGTCGGGCACCTGGCCGCTCCAGAGACTCCAGAGTGCCCGGCCCAGGACAAACAGGCCAAACGCCACCATGCTGACCGCCTTGAGCATGGCGGCGCGTGCGCGCCAGGCCAGCGCCGCCGACAACACCGCCAGCGACACACCGTAGTTCAGCGCATCGCCACCAAAATCGATCGCATCGGCCAGCAGCGAGACCGAGCCCGAGCGGTAGCCGGCCGCCAGCTCCACCACCAGCATCGCGGCGTTGACCAGCATCGCGATCCAGAGGATGCGGCGGTAGCGCGGCAGGTTGATCAGCGCCGCAGGTTTCGGGGTTTCGTGTTCACAGCAATGGGCAGACATGGGGATTTCCTTTCGAGTGGTTTGATTGGAAACCCTGTAGCCGCTACAGTGTAAACACCTTCATTTCGACACAGGTATCCCCATGCGCATCAAGGAACTGAGCCAAGCCACGGGCGTGGATGTGGAAACGATCCGCTTCTATGAAAAAGAACATCTGCTGCCCGCGCCCGCTCGCTCGGACAACGGCTACCGCGCCTACGAAGAGCCGCACTTGGAGCGGCTGTCCTTCATCCGCCATTGCAGGGCGTTGGACATGCCCTTGTCGGACGTCAAGCGCCTGCTGGCCTTTGTGGACGACCCAGCGCGTCACTGTCTCGACGTGGACCAGCTGGTGGACGAACAGCTCAGCCGCGTGCGGGCACGCCTTCAAAGCATGCACGCACTGGAGCGTCAGCTGGTACAGCTGCGCTCACGCTGCAAGGGCGAACACGAAGGCGGCGAGTGCGGCATCCTGCACGAGCTGGTGGCCGCAGCACATGGTGAGGCCTGTGCGTGCCATCCTTCTTCTGCACCACCTTGACGAGACCCACCACAGACCGGACTCAATGTACAGGTTCCCAATTCTGTGGCAGCTCTCAACGCTACCCAAGGTACACGCACAACCCACGGCGATGCCTTTTTGATCGGATTCCGATGCACGACACACGGTGTAGAGATGTCGGCAGTCGGTCGGAAGGCACGAACGAACGACCGCAACCGCAACCGCTGAACGGCTTGAAGGCTTCGGCGAGGGTCATATTCCAAGGTCGACCGGTGATCAATCCGAAAACCGCCAGCTGCTCTTTTGGGTCGTACCGCCGCTCACCTCGGGCGCGAGGAGTCGTTCTCGAAGCTCGACCAGGCGGGCATGTGTTGGGTGGCCGTTGACAGAGGTGTAGCGGTCGTACGACCCTTCCATCCTCGAATGACGGGTGACCGTGGCGGCCGACATTCAGACGTGCTTGGTCACCGGCAGCAACCAGCCTTTATGTAGAGCTCTACATAAAGGCTGAACTGAGTCACTCTCGGTTGACCTCTTGCACGACAGTGGCGGCCGTCAACGGTCATTCGACGGTCGACGTTACGTATGACCGCTTCACGCTCGAGACCGGGTACTCGCCCATCAATGCCCGCGTACCGGCAGCGAACGACCGGATGGGCTCAAGGCGACCAGGCACTTCCGCCACCCTTTGCTATCTTTCGTCAGGCTTGGCTGCATTGCCGCTCGGAACCGAACCAGGCACTAAGAACTTATCCGTAAATAGTAAACTATCGCCCTGAGCCGTACTTCACGCGGTGAGGAGCGAATGCATGGTCACACGCAAGCGGGTCGAATCGTGGGAGGTGAGTGATGAGTTCTGGCGCCGGGTCGAACCGTTGATACCGGTGCGGGAGCGCAGCACGGACAAGGCGTATGTGCGCAAGGCAGGAGCGGGGCGCCCGCCCAAGCCTGCGCGACAAGTGTTCGAGGCGGTCATGTACGTTTTGCGCACTGGCTGCCAATGGAAAGCGCTGCCCAAGGAGCGCTTTGGCAGTGCAAGTGCGGTGCACAAGCGCTTCCTGGAGTGGGAGGCTGCGGGCGAGTACGAGGCCCTGTGGAAGGCTGGGCTTGCCGAGTACGACCAGATGGAGGGTATCGCTTGGCGATGGCAGAGCATTGACGGGGCCATGCTCAAGGCCCCACTGGCGCAAGGGGCGGTCGGGCGCAACCCGACCGATCAGGGGAAAAAAGGGGAGCAAGCGCCACCTGCTGGTGGACGGGCGTGGCGTCCCGTTGTCGCTCGTCGTGACAGGAGCGAATGCGCATGACGTCACGCAACTCGATGCCGTTCTGCAGGCCATCATGGTCAAGCGCAAGGCACCAAGCACGCGGCGCAGCAAGCACCTGTGCGCCGACGCAGGGTACCGAGGGCGGCCTTCCTTGGGAATCATCGAGGGCCACGGCTACATCCCTCACGTCGTTGATCGCAACAAGGAAGCCGATGCCAAGCGGCGCGACCCGACCAGGAGGGTGCGGCGCTGGGTGGTCGAGGTTTGCCACAGCTGGCTCAACCGCTTTCGCAAGCTGCTCGTGCGGTATGAAAAACTCGAACGCAGTTTCGTCGCACTCAACCACATTGCCGCCGCCATCATCGCGTTTCGCAAAGTGAAGCTCGCGACAAACATAATTTACGGATAGGTTCTAAGTCCGAGCCGTTGAATGCGATCATTCAGGGCCAGCGTCGAGAGTTGCGTTACTCTTCGCTCACGCCAACTCTAGTACGAGTGGCCAGGAGACTGCTGATGGAAGCCCAGGTCGCGAACAATTCGCCCCTGTATCTGTTTGAGAGATTTGAAGTCGGCGTGATCCACCTCAACGCCGAACGCAACGTGGTGGCAATGAACGATTTCGCCCGCAAGGTGCTGCCAGTGGGGGAGAAGCAGCCGTTCGACAAGCTGGTGACCTCGTTCCACCCCGAACGATCCAAACCCAAGGTCGACTTCCTGCTCGACCAGGCCTCGGGCTGCCCGGTCGCCAGTTCCACGCCCATGACCATGATCATCAACATCCCCGAACAGGTGTTGCTGATCAAGGTGACGCGGCTGGGCGACCACCTGGGCGCGACCACCGGGTTTGTGCTGGTGTTCTACGACGTGACCCAGGTCGTGAGCCAGGAGGCGCCGGTCACGGCCGAGCTGCCGGCGCCCGTGAACCTGCGGCTCAACCGCATCCCCATGGTCGCGAACCACAAGGTGGCGTTTGTGGACACCGCCGACGTGCTCTGCCTCGAATCGCAGGCGCACTACACCCGCGTGCACGCGCGCGACGGTTTTCACTTCTGCAACCTCAGCATCGGCGACCTGCAAGCGCGCCTGGACCCGGCGCAGTTCATGCGCGTGCACCGTTGCTTCATCGTCAACCTGCAGGCAGTGGCCGAGCTGGGACGTGAGGGCAGCAAGACGCAGGTCGTGCTCAAAGGCAAACACCGCGAGCCGATCCCCGTGGCGCGCGGCGAGGTAGCTCGGCTGCGAGAAGCCCTGGGTCTGCTGACCAGGCACTGAATCAAGCTGGTTTCAGCACCCTGGGACTTACCCGGATTGCCAGGCCAGACGCGCTTGATCTAAGCGTTTCGTGCAACGCAGCGTGCGGTTCGTGCGGAAAACAAGTCATTTTGTGAACCGATGAGTTCATAACCCGACTTTATTGTCGGCATACGGTTCTCCCCCAGACTGAGTTGTCGTTGACAAATGTCAATCGCGCCACCCCATCAAGAGGAGACAAGCATGATTCCACCACGTTTCGAGTACCACGCACCCAAGTCGGTCGGCGAGGCCGTGGCCCTGCTGGGCCAGCTCGGCTCCGAGGCCAAGTTGCTGGCCGGCGGCCACAGCCTGCTGCCCATGATGAAGCTGCGCTTTGCCGAACCGGCGCACCTGATCGACATCAACCGCATCCCCGAACTGCGCGGCATCCGCGAAGCCGGCGGCACCGTGGTGATCGGCGCCATGACCACGGAGAACGAGCTGATCAACTCCCCGGTGGTGCAGGCGAAGCTGCCGCTGCTGGCCGAGGCTGCCAAGCTGATCGCCGACCCGCAGGTGCGCAACCGCGGCACCATCGGCGGCGACATCGCCCACGGCGACCCGGGCAACGACCACCCGGCCCTGTCCATCGCTATCGAAGCGTCCTTCGTGCTCGAAGGCCCCAGCGGCCGCCGCACCGTGGCGGCCGACGGCTTCTTCCTCGGCACCTACATGACGCTGCTGGAAGAGAACGAGGTGATGTGCGAAATCCACGCCCCGGCGTTCGCGCAGGGCACCGGCTACGCCTACGAAAAACTCAAGCGCAAGACCGGTGACTGGGCCACGGCCGGTTGTGCGGTGGTCATCCGCAAGAGCGGCAACACCGTGAGCCACGTGCGCATCGCGCTCACCAACGTGGCGCCCACCGCGCTGCGCGCCGAGGCCGCCGAAGCCGCCTTGCTCGGCCAGTCGGTCAACGCCGCCACGCTGCAGACCGCCGCAGACGCGGCCACCGCCATCTGCGACCCCGCCGAAGACCTGCGCGGCGACATCGAATACAAGACTGCCATGGCCGGCGAAATGGTCAAGCGCGCCCTGGCCAAGGCCTGGGCCCGTTGCGTTTAAACCCAGGAGACAACCCCATGGCCAAAAAACTCATCACCGTCAACGTGAACGGCAAGGCGCAGGAAAAAGCGGTCGAGCCACGCACCCTGCTGATCCACTTCCTGCGCGAAGAACTCAACCTCACCGGCGCCCACATCGGCTGCGAAACCAGCCACTGCGGCGCCTGCACGGTGGACATCGACGGCCAGTCCGTCAAGAGCTGCACCCACCTGGCGGTGCAGTGCGACGGCTCCGAGGTGCTGACCGTCGAAGGCCTGGCCAACAAGGGCGTGCTGCACGCCGTGCAGGAAGGTTTCTACAAAGAGCACGGCCTGCAGTGCGGCTTCTGCACCCCCGGCATGCTGATGCGCGCATACCGCTTTCTGCAGGAGAACCCCAACCCTAGCGAAGACGAAATCCGCCACGGCATGGCGGGCAACCTGTGCCGCTGCACGGGTTACCAGAACATCGTCAAGGCGGTGCAGTACGCCGCCAAGAAACTGCAAGAACCCGTCACGGCCTGATCAGGAGAACCCCACATGAATGCACCGGTACAAACCGCCGAAGCCCGTGAACTCGCCCTGGCTGGCATGGGCGTCTCGCGCCTGCGCAAGGAAGACGCCCGCTTCATCCAGGGCAAGGGCAACTACGTCGACGACATCAAGATGCCCGGCATGCTGCACATGGACATCGTGCGCTCGCCGATCGCCCACGGCCGCATCGTCAGGATCAACAAAGAAAAGGCCCTGGCGATTCCCGGCGTGCACGCCGTGCTCACCGCCGACGACCTGAAGCCGCTCAAGCTGCACTGGATGCCCACGCTCGCGGGCGACGTGGCCGCCGTGCTGGCCGATCAGAAGGTGCACTTCCAGATGCAGGAAGTGGCCATCGTCATCGCCGACGACCGCTACATCGCCGCCGACGCGGTAGAGGCCGTGGAGGTCGAATACGACGAACTGCCGGTGGTGCTCGACCCCTACGCCGCCCTGCTGCCCGACGCTCCGGTGCTGCGCGACGACCTGGCCGGCAAGACCAGCGGCGCCCACGGCCCGCGCGAGCACCACAACCACATCTTCACCTGGGACGCGGGCGACAAGGCCGCAGCCGACGCAGCGTTCGACAACGCTGCCGTGAAGGTGAGCCAGCACATGTACTACCCGCGCGTGCACCCCTGCCCGCTGGAGACCTGCGGCTGCGTGGCCAGCTTCGACCCGATCAAGGGCGAGCTCACCACCTTCATCACCTCGCAGGCACCGCACGTGGTGCGCACGGTGGTGTCCATGCTCTCGGGTATCCCCGAATCGAAGGTGCGCATCGTCAGCCCCGACATCGGCGGCGGCTTCGGCAACAAGGTAGGCATCTACCCCGGCTACGTGTGCGCTATCGTCTCCAGCATCGTGCTGGGCCGCCCGGTGAAATGGGTCGAGGACCGCATCGAGAACATCTCGTCCACCGCCTTTGCGCGGGACTACCACATGGACGGCGAGATCGCCGCCACCGCCGACGGCAAGATCACCGGCCTGCGGGTGAACGTCATCGCCGACCACGGCGCGTTCGACGCATGCGCCGACCCGACCAAGTTCCCGGCCGGCATGTTCCACATCGTCTCCGGCAGCTACGACATCCCGGCCGCGCATTGCAGCGTCAAGGGCGTCTACACCAACAAGGCGCCCGGTGGCGTGGCCTACCGCTGCAGCTTCCGCGTGACCGAAGCGGTCTACCTGGTCGAGCGCATGGTGGACGTGCTGGCGCAGAAGCTGAACATGGACAAGGCCGAGATCCGCGCCAAGAACTTCATCAAGAAAGAGCAGTTCCCCTACACCAGCGCCTTCGGTTTTGAATTCGACAGCGGCGACTACCAGACCGCGCTCGACAAGGTGCTGCACGCGGTGGACTACAAGGGCCTGCGCGCGGAGCAGGCCGCCAGGCGCGCCGACCCGAACAGCCCGACGCTGATGGGCATCGGCCTCGTGACCTTCACCGAGGTGGTGGGCGCCGGCCCGAGCAAGATGTGCGACATCCTGGGCGTGGGCATGTTCGACTCCTGCGAGATCCGCATCCACCCGACCGGCTCGGCCATCGCCCGCATGGGCACGATCACGCAGGGCCAGGGTCACCAGACCACCTACGCGCAGATCATCGCCACCGAGCTGGGCATTCCTAGCGAGGTGATCCAGGTTGAAGAAGGCGACACCAGTACCGCGCCCTACGGCCTGGGCACCTACGGCTCGCGCTCCACGCCGGTGGCCGGCGCCGCTATCGCACTGGCCGCGCGCAAGATCCACGCGAAGGCGCGCAAGATCGCGGCCCACATGCTGGAGGTGAACGAGAACGACCTCGACTGGGAAGTGGACCGCTTCAAGGTCAAGGGCGACGATGCCAAGTTCAAGACCATGGCCGAGGTGGCCTGGCAGGCCTACCACCAGCCGCCCGCCGGGCTGGAGCCGGGCCTGGAAGCGGTGCACTACTACGACCCGCCGAACTTCACCTTCCCGTTCGGCATCTACCTCTGCGTGGTGGACATCGACCGCGCCACTGGCGAGACCAAGATCCGCCGCTTCTACGCACTCGACGACTGTGGCACCCGCATCAACCCGATGATCATCGAGGGCCAGATCCACGGCGGCCTGACTGAAGGTTTCGCGGTCGCCATGGGCCAGCAGATGCCGTTCGACGCGCAGGGCAACCTGCTCGGCAACACGCTGATGGACTACTTCCTGCCCACCTTCGTGGAGACACCGCACTGGGAAACCGACCACACCGTGACCCCCTCGCCGCACCACCCGCTGGGCGCCAAGGGCGTGGCCGAATCGCCGCACGTGGGCTCCATCCCGACCTTCACCTCCGCCATGGTCGATGCCTTCGCCCACCTGGGCATGACGCACATGGACATGCCGCACAACGCCTTCCGCGTCTGGAAACAACTCAAGGCCCACGGGGTGAATTTGTAACCCCCGCCGCGCTACGCGCAACCCCCCAGGGGGGGGCGGCGCTGGCGGCCCGGCCAAGCCGGTTCTGCGGCGCCTTGGGGTGGCGCGATTTCATGCGCCATTCATCGGGCTCCGTCTCTCAGGCTCTGTGTTCACAGCTTCAAGAAAAGGTACTCCGTCATGGAAGTCAAACTCGACAAACGCTACCCGCTGGACGTGGACCCAGCGCGTGCCTGGGCCATCCTCAGCGACCTCAAGGCTGTGGCCGGCTGCATGCCCGGAGCAGAACTCACCGAGCAGCTGTCTGACACCTCTTACAAGGGCGGCGTGAAGGTGAAGGTCGGCCCGGCCGTGGCGCAGTTCGGCGGCACCGTGGACGTGCTCGAAAAGAGCGAGGCGGACCGCAAGATGGTGCTGCGCGGCAAGGGCGCCGACAAGGGCGGTTCATCCGCCTCGATGGACCTGATCGCCCACATCGAAGCCGACCCGGCCAACCCGGCGCACAGCGTGCTGCACGGCGACGCCTCGGTCATCGTCAACGGCAAGTTCGCGCAGTTCGGTGGCCGCATGATGGTGCAGGTGTCCGAGATGATCCTGGTGCAGTTCGTCGAGAACTTCCGCCAGGCCGCTCTGGCGTTGCCGTCGCCGGCTTCGCAGGCCATGGCGGAAGATGCAGCGGTGGCTTTCGGTGGCACGGAGGAATCAACCCCGATTGCGCCCGTGGCCGTGGCGGCACCCCGCACCGCCCCGCCGGTGGCCCAGGAAATCAACGGCCTGGCCATTGTCTGGGCCTTGATCAAGAGTTGGTGGATGGGCCTGTTCGGTAAAAAAACATGACCCCCCGCGCCGCTTCGCGTCACCGCGGCACCAGCTGTCTGGCGAAGCCAGCCCGGCGGTGCCTCTGCGCTGAGTGTGTGGCGTGCGGTGCGGGTGAGGCACCTTGATCAAGGATGCTGACATGAACATGGGCACCGCCCACCAGAACAACGACCGCCTGCTGCGCGAATCGTTGCAGCAGGTGGGTTACCTCGCCGACGCCGACCTGGCCACCACCGTGTGGCTGGCCGGTGAACTGGAGCGCCCTCTGCTGCTGGAAGGCGACGCGGGTGTAGGCAAGACGGCGCTGGCCACCGCGCTGGCGCAGGCGAAAGACGCGGTGCTGGTGCGCTTGCAGTGCTTCGAGGGCCTGGACCTCGCGCAGGCGGCCTACGAGTGGAACTACGGCCGCCAGCTGATGGCGATCCGCCTGCACGACTGCCAGCCGGGCAGCGTGAAAGAAGCCGACGTGTTCAGCCGCGACTTTCTTCTGGAGCGACCGCTGCTCAAAGCCATCAGCCAGGACGGCCCCTGCGTGCTGCTGATCGACGAGATCGACCGCGCCGACGAGGCCTTCGAGGCCTTCCTGCTCGAAGTGCTGGCCGACTACCAGATCACCGTGCCCGAGATCGGCACGCTGCGCGCGCGCAACATCCCGCGTGTGATCCTCACCAGCAACGGCACGCGCGAGCTCAGCGACGCGCTGCGCCGCCGCTGTCTCTACCACTACCTCGACTACCCCACGCTGGCGCGCGAGATCGCCATCGTGAAGACCGCCCTCCCCGAGGCCGACACCAGGCTGGTGGAAGAAGCGGTGCAGTTCGTGCAGCGCCTGCGCAACGAGGACCTGTCCAAGATTCCCGGCATCGCCGAGACGCTGGACTGGGTCAAGGCGCTGCACCGCATGCACCACCACGCCCTGCCCGAAGACATGGCGGTGCTGCTCACCACGCTGGGCTGCCTGCTCAAGACGCGGGAAGACCGCTTCGGTCTGGGCGCCGACCGCGCACGCCAGTTGGTGGAAGGCCGACGCACCGTGGGTGTGGCCGAAAAGGCGCCAGCCAACGCAGCGCCTTCATGAACCACACGCCCGCGCTCGCCCCGTCCGAAACCCTCGCCGGTTTCGCGGCGCTGCTGCGCGACCACGGGCTGGCGGTGGGCGTGGCCGAGCAGCGGGCCATGTTGCAGGCGGCATTGATCGTGGGCGGTTTGCAAGAGCAGCGCCTGCGGGCCGCCTGGCGCGCCATCGCCTGCCACAGCGCGCGCGAGTGGCGGCTGTGGCCCGAGCTGTTTGACCGCTACTGGCACCCCGAGCGCCTGCGCGGCACGGTGCGCGTGAGCGGGCAGACGCGGCCGGGTCGCGACCTGCGCCAGGCCGTGCAGCAGATGCGCGAGCAGATGGACACGGCGCAACAGCCGCCCACCACAGGCAAGACCGCGCCGCAGACCGCCACCGATGCGCCGCACGCGGTTGCGGGCGACAGCGAGGCCGGCACGCCTCGCGCGCAGGGCGGCGCCAGCCGCAGCGAGCCCCAGATGGAAGCCCTGCACCAGCGCGACGGCCAGATGTGGCTGCCGCAGGAGCTGGGCGCGCTGCAGCGCCTGGCGCGCCAGATCACCGCGCGCCTGCGGCCACTGCCCACACGGCGCTGGAAAAACGCCCACCCGGGTCAGCGGCTGGACCTGCGCCAGACCCTGCGCCGCAGTGTGGCCTGGGGCGGCGAACCGCTGGCGCCGGCCTGGCAAATCAAGCGCGTGGTACCGCCGCGCCTGTTCATCCTGGCCGACGTTAGCCGTTCGATGGAAAGCCATGCCGCGCTGTTCCTGCGAATCGCACGCGCCTTCGCGCTGGAGGCGCAGGCGCGCGTGTTCGTGTTCCACACCCGGCTGGCCGAGGTCACACCGCTGATGCAACGCGACTCCGCCGCCGTGCAGGAAAAGATCAACGCCGTGACCGCCGGTTTTGGCGCCGGCACCCGCATCGCCAGCAGCCTGGGCGAGTTCGCCCGGGTGCACGCCCGCGCCCAGCTGCGGCGCGGCGCCCGCGTCTGGGTGCTGTCCGACGGCTTCGACACCGACGAATCCGAAAACCTGGCGATCGCCCTGCAAGCCCTGCGCGCCCATGGCGCCCGCATCACCTGGTTTCACCCCACCCGCGAGGTCCCTGCCGCCGCTGCGCTGCAAGGCGCGCGCCGCCACATCGACCGCTTCATTCCGCTGGCCAGCGTGGCCGATCTGGCCGCCGTGCGCCACGCTTTGCACTGACCACACACCGATTCCCCAAGGAGTACGACGATGACCCGAAACGACTGGATTGCCTATGCCACCCGCCTACAGGCGGCGCAACAAGCCTTTGCCCTGGTGACCGTGTTGCGCGCCCAGGCGCCCACTTCAGCCAAGGCCGGCGACAAGGCGCTCGTCACCGCCGACGGCCAGATCCACGGCTGGATCGGCGGCGGCTGCGCCCAACCCGCCGTGGTGAAAACCGTGCGCCAGGCGCTGGCCAGCGGCCAGCCACAGAGCATCCGCATCGCCCCGACCGACGAGACCGCCGAGCGCACGCTGGGCGACGTGCTGGAGTTCGGCATGGCCTGCCATTCGGGCGGCACATTGGAGCTCTTCATCGACCCCGTGTTGCCCGCCACCCAGCTCACCGTGTTCGGTGATTCGCCGGTGGCGCGGTCGCTGGCCGAGCTGGCGCCACGCGTTGGCCTGCGCGTGGCTTTGGTGGCCGAAGGCGCACAGGGCAGCGACCACCCGGACGCCGCCTGCGTACTGGACAGCGACGATGCCGCCCGCGTGCGTGAGCAACTGAGCAGCGGCGGCTACGCGGTGGTGGCCACCCAGGGCCGCCGCGACCTGCAAGGCCTGAAGGCAGCGCTGGCCTTGTCGCCCAGCCACCTCTGGTTCGTGGCCAGCGAGCGAAAGGCCGGTGTGCTGCGCCAGAGCCTGATTTCGGCGGGTGAAGATACCGACAGCGTGGCCCGCATCATCGCGCCCGCTGGTGAGTCCATCGGTGCGCACACGCCAGAAGAAATTGCCTTGGCGGTTCTCGCCGCCGTGATCGCTGCGCGACGCGGCCGTGTGCCGGTCGCTCAACCCAAGGGCCCAGAAGTCGCGCTCGTGGCCGCCAAGGCCTCCGCCCCGGTTGAAGCTGCAACGGGCGGTGGCGGTTGTTGCGGCGGCGCAAAGAAAGAAGCCGCACCGATACCGGTCGAAACGACTGCTCCTGCTAAAAATTCCTGCTGCGGAAACTGACATGGGCTGCATTCTCAAAGGTGGTGGTGGTCTGTACAGCCGGCTGGTGGTGGGCGCGGTTTTGCTGGCTGCGGGCTCGGGCTCGCGCATGGGCAACCGGCCCAAGAGTCTGCTGGAGCTGGGCGGCGTGCCGCTGATCCGGCGCCAGCTGATCGCGCTCTCGGGTGCTGGGGTGGACGAACTGGTGGTCGTGCTCGGCCACCACGCCGAACGCATCGAACTCGCCGTGCGGGACTTTCCAGTGACCGTGGTGCGCAACCCCGATCCGGACGCCGGCCAGGTCTCATCGCTGCGGCTGGGCCTGCAGGCACTCTCGCCCAAGATCGACACCGTGCTGGTGGCCCTGGCCGACCAGCCGCTGATCAACTCGCAAGACATCAACGACCTCATCGGTGCCTACAAAAAACGGCCCGCAGGCGCCCAGGTGGTGCAGCCCACAGTGGACGACCAGCCCGGCAACCCGGTGATGTTCAGCGGCGAGGTGCGCGAGCAGATCCTGGCCGGTGAAGCCCGTAATGGCTGCAAACAATGGCAGTCGGCCCACCCCGAAGCGGTTCATCGCTGGGCCAGCACGAACCAGCGCTACCGCACCGATGTGGACAGTCCCGAAGACATCGAGGCCCTGGCCACGCGCACAGGCCACCGCTTGCGCTGGCCGACCGACCTCACCGAGCCCGCCTGAGCAGCTCAACGCCGTGACACCCGAGCCCCTGCTGCAACACTGGCCCACGCCCATGGGCGTTCACCGCTTTGCGCAGGCGCATGAAGTGAACCCGCTACTGGTGCGCGTCTTCCAGTCCATGCGCGCCACCGATCCAGAGGCCCGAACCGGCGCCGCCTTTTACGCCAGCCGCGACGACCTTCTGCAGCGCGTACGCCTCGCCGAGTGGGAACAACTGATCGCCTTCCTGGTGGACGGCCTGCGCCAGACCGTGGTGCTGACCAACCAGGGTGCCTGGCCTGAATCCAGGCCAGGTCTGCAGATCGCGCTGCGTGGTATCTGGTTCCAGATCAGCCGCCAGGGCAGCCACCACGACGTGCACACCCACGGCAACTGTTCGTGGTCGGGCGTGTATTGCGTGCAGGTCGATGACGAATTGAAGCGCGCTGCGCACCCAGTTCTGGGTACAGCCAACGGCGTCACCCGTTTCTATGGCCCGCACTTCAACCACCTGGGTGGCGCCCACATGGATTTCGGCAACGCCTACCTGCAGTCGGCGCATGTTGATGTCGCTCCCCAGCCTGGCCAGATGGTGGTATTTCCCTCATGGCTGCCGCATCAGGCCATGCCCTACCAGGGCGAGGCCGATCGAATCATCGTGTCGTTCAACGCCAGCGTGCATGCTGCGTCAGGCTCAGACCAGTTGCATGTTTATGCCCATGTCTGACTTGCTGCACCTTCGCTTCACCGGCTTGCGCGCACCCGCACTGGCGCTGGCGCGCTGGACCGCGCTGCTCATCGGTTGGGTCTGGCTGGGCGCGGAAGGGCAACGCCTGGGCTGGTCGCTGGCCAGCGGCGTGCTGGCCGTGGCGCTGTGGTGGGGCTTGCGTCTGGTTCTTGCTCAGCGGATGCGACATGAAGCGCCAGCGCGAGGCACGTTGCTGACATTGGGCGGATTCACTGCTGCCGGTGCTGGCTTCGTCGCCCAGGCCGATGGGGGTCCGGCCTCCTTCTGGATGCTCATGGCTCTTGCCGTGCTGTGGGCCGCGTGGTCGGTCGCGCTAGATGCGTCTGCCATCACCAGCAAACGTTGCCAGTGCCCTTGGGTGGGCTGGCCGCCGGTGCTCGCCGCGCTCATCACCTGGACGGTGCTGAGCGTCCCCGTTGATCAAGCGTTGACTGGCTTACCCATTGGGTTGGTGCTGCTCGCGGCGTCCCTGCTCGCCAGCGCCACTGTCACCGCTGGTCCTACCGGGTCGCGCCATCTGCCCCCATCCCGGTTGGCCTCGGGCACCCTCCCTCAGACCTCCATGGGCCTGATGATGGGATCGCTCTGGCTCGGTAGCGCCTGGTGTGCCAGCGCCGGCTGGTCTGCGCAGACTGTGGTCGGCCTGCATCTGCTGCTCATGGCCGCGTTGCCGGGCCTGGTGCGCCTCGATGCCATTCCACGCCAGTTGCCGCCGCTGGTGAGCCGCGCACTGCCGCTCACATTGGTCCTGATGGGCGCACTGCTTCTGTATGCCGGCCAACAACCGGCCCATGGACTGGTGGGCATGTTGCTGCTCGCCCTGGCCTGGGCACTGCCCGTGCCATCCAACCCGATCGCCACACCGATGCTGCGCTGGGCGCCTTTGGGCGGCCCGCTGCTGCTGTTAGCCGTCGGCGTGTGGAGCCCATCGCTCGGCCCACAAGCCCTGGCTCTGGCCTATGGAGGTCTGTCCGCGCTGGCCGGGCTCACCCTGATGACCGTGCTGGTTCGGCACTTCGCTCACCAAGTCCGACCGGAACAAGCCGGGACACCCCGAAAGGGAGACGCATCCTCATGAACAGCATCGACATCGACGTCATCCGCACCGCCCTCGACTGGCTCGGCCGTGGCCACCGCGTGGTGCTTGGTACCGTGGTGCGCACCTGGGGTTCGGCGCCGCGCCCTCCCGGCTCGCTCATGATCATCCGCGACGACGGCCAAGTGGCGGGCTCCGTCTCGGGTGGCTGTATCGAAGACGACCTGATTGGTCGCGTCGCCCGCGGCGAGCTGGCGCTTCGCCTGCCCGAAGCCACCACCTACGGCCAGACCGCCGAAGAGGTGCGCCGCTTTGGCCTGCCCTGCGGTGGCACGGTGCAGATCGTGCTGGAGCCGCTCTCGCCGCAATCGCAATTGCGCGAACTGCTGAGCAGCATCCAGAACCACAAGCGTGTGCAGCGCAGGCTCGACATGGCCACCGGCCTGGTGCGCCACGAGCCCGCCCTAGAGGGTGACCGCGTCGGCTTCGACGGCGCCACGCTCACCACCGTGCACGGTCCGCGCCTACGCCTGCTCATCATCGGCGGCGGCCAGCTGTCGCGTTACCTGGCAACCATGGCCGTCATGCTCGACTACCAGGTCACCGTCTGCGAGCCGCGCACGGAATACCACGAAGGCTGGGAGTCCGTGGTGGGCGTGACGCTGTCCACCACGATGCCCGACGACCTGGTGCTGGCCATGCACCTGGACCACAACAGCGCCGTGGTCGCAGTCACCCACGACCCCAAGCTCGATGACCTTGCGCTCATGGAGGCGCTGCGCACCCCCGCGTTTTACGTGGGCGCACTTGGCTCGCTGCAAAACAACGCCAAGCGCCGCGAACGCCTGCTGGAGTTCGACGTTAGCCCAGAAGAAGCCGATCGCCTGCACGGTCCTGTGGGGCTGAACCTCGGGGCCCTCACGCCTCCCGAAATCGCCATGAGCATCGTGGCCGAGATGACTGCATTGCGTCGTGGCATGGACTTGAGCGGCCCGCTGAGCAACTGGGTGGGGTCCCAGACGATTTGCAAATCCTGTTAGGTGGAGCTGGCATATGGTGGCCCCTGTTGTTTGAACAGCAATCCCCGTTCTTTGGACTTCCCTGGTCAGATAGACAACCTGTCCCTATCCTTTGAGCGTAGGAAGCAGAGATCACGCTCTACGGATTGGTAGCCTGCCCGAAAGAGTACCTGGAGCGCAGACAGTGAGGCGGCGCCGACCGGGTCGCGCAAACCTATGGCCGCAGTCCCTCCTATAGAAGCCGTTCGAGCCAGTGTACGTCGCCACACCGAAAAGCCGCTGCGAGGCAGAAGGCGTGAACTCACCTAGGCGCACCCACCAGCAGCACTCGCTGCAATGACGCAAGTGGAAAATCGAAGGTCGCTTCAAGGCCGGTTGCTGCCGGTGACTTTGCACTCGTGAATGTCGGCCGCCGCGGTCACCTGTCTTTCGAGGATGGAAGGGTCGAACGACCGCTGCGCCTCGGTCACAGGTCTCTCAACACATGCCAGACTGGTCGCGCTTCGAGAACGTATCCTCGCGCCCGGGGTGAGCGGCTGTGCCCGACCCATTTCAGTCACAAAGTGCTGAACACCTGACTGCCAGTCGCACCGCTCAGTCACCAACGGCAATGGCGACGGCGTTTAGACTGCCGCCAGGCGCGATCGACCTGCAGCCGAGCCCTCTCCGTCGCTTCGCTGGTCCTTCGGCCTTCAGGGCGTACGGTCCAATCATTGCTATGTCCAGACATCAGCAAAGCGTGATGCAGCTCGTGCTCAACGGCCAGGCGGGGCCATAAGCGCCTGCGCGACACTCCATCCAACCTCAACATCAACTGTCACTCAGGGACCACGATGCAGATACTGACGAGCTTGCTGACTTTGATCGTACTGGCGCGGGTGCTCGGGCATCTGTTCACTCGGTGGGGCCAGCCGGCCATCGTTGGCGAAATGATGGCCGGCATACTGCTCGGGCCGGCGATTCTGGGGCTGGTCGAACCTAATCCCGCATTGTCAGGCATTGCATCCCTGGCGATCTTCCTGGTCGTCCTTGATGCTGGCCTGGAGATGAGCTTCCTAGATGTGCAGGCCGCCATGCGCGGCCGCGGCTTCATCATCGCCATGATCGCGTTCTTCCTGCCCTTCGGCGCGGGGGCCGCCGTGGCCTGGGCCTTTGACCTGGACCTCATGCGGACCATCTTTCTGGGACTGTGCATTTCCATCACGGCGATGCCCGTGGCGGTGAAGATGCTCGACGAAATGGGCTTGCTGCAAACCGCCATCGGACGCTATTCGGTGTCCACGGCGGTCATCAACGACATCCTGGCGCTGTTCATCCTGGGCGTGCTGCTGGCTCTGCCGGCACAGACAAGCTGGGCCGCGATCCTGTCCACCGGCGGTGTGGTGACGCTCAAGCTGGTGGTGCTTGCGCTGGCCGTGCTGGGTATCAACGCGCTGCTCGACCTGCTGCATAGGCGCGGTGTCGATGTCTCGGCGGGGCCGGAGAAGCTGGCCGCGCTGTTCGGCACTGAGGCCGTTTTCGGCATCGTCATCGTCTTCGTGCTGGCCTTCGGTTCGCTCAGCGAGAGCCTGGGCTTCCACTTTGTCATCGGGGCATTCTTCGGGGCCTTGCTGCTTGACAAGCGCCAATTCGTGCCAGAGCGCTATGCCGACCTGCGCCGCACGCTCAGCTCGATCACAGGTGGTTTCCTCGCGCCGGTGTTCTTTGCCTACTTGGGGTTGGAGTTCCAGATCTCGGCGTTGGCCGAGGTCGGCTTCGTTGCCGCGGTGCTGATTGCAGCGATCGCGTCGAAGGTGCTGGCAGGTTGGCTTGGCGGACGAGCCATCGGCATGTCCAACCGGGAGGCACTGGGGCTGGGCTTCATCCTCAATGGCCGAGGCGCGATGGAATTGGTGGTGGCCAGCATCGCGCTGGAACGCGGCTTCATCAATCAGGGTCTGTTCTCGGTGCTGGTGCTGATGGGTGTGGTGACCACATTGCTAGCGCCCATCTCGTTCAACGCTGCTGTCGACCGGAAGATGCGAGAACGGTATCGTGAGACGGGCCAGCTGTGAACGCGTCCCCGGGCACTTCGTCTCCAAACTTTTGGTACGGGTTCGTCGTGTGATTGCATCGCAGTGGGTTGCCCGGAATGCCAAGGTCACTACATTGCCTGCAGCGATAACAGATGCGATCACCCGGCGGAACGGAAATTCACGGGCTTCCCGGATGAGGTTTCCATGACCGTTTGTGTGCGAGAGAACCAGGTGGTGATGACGTGCAACGATCCAAACTGGAAGTCGACGCTGCACATGTGAATCCCCGTAGAGCGGACGGTCAACGTCCGCTCGATGGGTTAGCGAAGTAATCGGCCCGCCCGCGCCGAAAATCGTTCCGAAGAAACACGTGGCGTTGGCCTGCTGAATATGGCAAGGTGGAACGCAGCACCGGCGAAGACCGATGTAGCAATGGTGCACATTGCCCGCGGGTTAGCGTGGTCATGGGCTGCGTCATCGACATTGGTGAGCCTGTTTCGGGCCGCTTTGGCCTGGTGCAGGCATCCCGTTTGAGAGAGTGATCAAGACGACGTACCCGAGCCGGTGCCACGTTCTACTTCTCATGATGGAGGATGCCATGGCACAACGCAAGCGGCCCACCACACAGGCGGCCATCACCCTGACCCACCCCAACGCCGCCGGTATCGACATCGGCAGCGCCGCGCACTTCGTAGCCGTGCCGCCGGACCGCGACGATGAGCCCGTGCGCGAGTTCGCCAGCTTCACTGCCGACCTGCACCGCCTGGCCGACTGGCTCGACGCCTGCTGTGTGGACACCGTGGCCATGGAGTCCACCGGGGTCTACTGGATTCCCCTGTAGGAACTGCTCGAATCGCGCGGCTTCACTGTGCTGCTGGTCAACGCCCGCCATGTCAAGAACGTCTCGGGCCGTAAGAGCGATGTGCTGGACTGCCAGTGGCTGCAGCAGCTCATGAGCTTTGGCCTGCTGCACGGCGCCTTCCGACCGGCCGATCAGGTCTGCGTGTTGCGCTCGCTCACGCGTCAGCGCACCATGCTGCTGCGCAGTCAGGGGCGCTTCGTGCAGCACATGCAAAAGGCCCTGACCCAGATGAACCTCCAACTTGCCAACGTCATCTCCGACGTGGCTGGCGAGACGGGCCAGAAGATCCTTCGCGCCATCGTCGCCGGCGAGCGTGACGGGCAGGCCCTGGCCCAACTTAGGAACGCGCGCATCCGCGCCAGCGAGGACGAGATCGCCAAGAGCCTGCAAGGCACCTGGCGCGTTGAGCACCTCTTTGCCTTGAAGCAGGCCCTGGACGCGTTTGACTTCTGTGGCGCCCAACTGGCCGAGTGCGATGCGCAGGTTCAGGCGCAATTGCAATCCCTGCATGTGCGTGAGGATGAGCCGACCAAAGGCAAGAAGCGCGGGCGCGCGCGCAATGCCCCAAAGTTCGATCTGCGCACGCAACTCTTCCAGATGTGCGGCGTGGACCTCACGCGTATCAACGGCATTGATGTGACCACTGCACTGGTGGTGGTCTCCGAGGTGGGTGCGGACATGGGCAAGTTCCCCAGCGACAAGCACTTCGCCTCCTGGCTGGGTTTGTGTCCGGGCACCAAGATCACCGGCGGCAAGGTCATGAGCAGCAAGACCAAACGCTGCGCCAACCGCGCGGCCCAGGCGCTGCGACTGGCGGCAGCGGCCTTGCGTTCGAGCCAGTCGGCGCTGGGCGCGTACTACCGGCGAATGTGCGCGCGCATGGACAAGCCTAAGGCCGTCACCGCCGCTGCCCACAAGCTGGCCCGACTCATCTACGCCATGCTCACCCACGGGCAGGAATACACCGATCAGGGGCAGGACTACTTCGAGGAGCGTTACCGCCAGCGCGTCTTGCACAACCTCGCCAAGAAGGCCAAGGCCATGGGCATGCAGCTCGTCTCCGCCGACAACCCCGCTTGAAAACACCTTGGAAATCAATCAGCTGTCTGGTGTTTCTTGAGAGCCGCATTGACCATGACCCAGCCACCGCCGCAAGGACGGGTCGCCGGGTCGGCAGCGCTCGTCTAGGCTTCGATGCACACCACCACGGTCTCGGGCAGCACGCCGTCATCGGACATCGCATCGGCCGCGTCCTTGGACTGCATCGCGGCGCCAAACTTCTCCATGTCCGGAACGTCCATCATCAACGCCACGGAGGTCGGATCCGTCGGGTTGATGAAGGTGCGGATGTTCGTTACGCCGATCAGTCCGAAGAACTCCTTGCGCTTGGGCGAGGCCAGCCAGTGCTTCTGATCCTTGACCTTGTGGTGGGCGACGATGGTGGGCATCGAAGTCTCCTTTAGCGTTTCGGAAAACAAACACTGTTTCACCGATAGCGCCGCGGCCAAGCTAGCGCCTCTTTGAGGTATACGCTCATCGTTCGCTCATGTCCAGCGCGCTGCGTTCAGATTCGCGCCCGTATCGGCCGATGACCAAGCAATAAGCCCGCAACCACGAGCGATGCCGTAGTCGCCCGTGATGGGGCCAATTGCAGGTGCGAAATACAGACGGGGTGTCAGCCTGTGATTCGAGTCATCGGCCTTCCCTTAAGCTGACTTTAGCGAGCGGCACGTGGTGGCCGACAACGCAAGTAGGCCGAGGCGCTCAAAACCAGCCCTACGGGCCAGTGACTGCTTGGAAATGCAGTGCCCGAATTCCGCTTCGGGTTGGTGCCGCCAGTCCAAGTAATGGTGAAGCGGTCGGTGGCGCGGCGGCAGCCTAGTCGCTGAAGCCCTACGACCGTAGCACCTCGTACAGCCGCCACTCGGACCAGGGCAAGTCGAAGCGCCCAACAGCCGCTTTGTTGCAGTCAGCGGGAGCACGCCTTGCCGCGCCCATTGACGGCTCTCGCTGGCGAAGTTGTACTCCAAATCGCGAATGACGCTCCAGGCGGGGTACGGACATTCGAAACTGGCGCCTGAACGTTCGCAGGTGTCCCAAGCAATCATTCGCCGAGCAAGAACGCAAGCGACCGCCATGCCACCCAGACCGGTAGCTGACCGGGGTCGGCCAGACAAGGTCCCTGGAGCGACTGCTCGCGCCAGGGAAGCACTGGTGCTCGGCTCTCCTCCTTCATTCGTGTTGTCCATTTGAACGACCGGTTTGAGCAAGTAGGTGAAATGACTTCCTTTGCTTCATGCAGGTGTCAACCCCTGAAACTGGCAGGCGTACGCCTTGTATCGAAGACAGTCCGCTGCATGTGGAATGACTTGCGACAGCCTCGAATGGCTTCAGCCCAGCCAGGCCTTCACACGGTCCGACAGCGCTTCGGTGCTGATGCCGTAGCGGTCGTGCAGCGTGGGCAAGGCGCCGGCGTCCAGGTAGGCATCGGGTAGGCCCGCTAAGCGGAAGCGAGCCGGCTGAACGCCGTTCTGCAGCAAGCTGCTGGCCACGGCTTCGCCCAGACCGCCCACGACCGAGTGGTTCTCGGCCACCACCACCAGGCGCGGCTTGCGCAGCACCTCGGCGAGGATGGTCACTTCGTCCAGCGGCTTGATGGTCGGGCAGTGCAGCACCGCCACACCGATGTTGTCGGCTTTGAGTGCCTGCGCCACTTCCAGCGCGCGCATGGTCATGAAACCGCTGGAGATGATGAGCACCTCGTCACCGTCCACCAGGCGCTTGGCCTTGCCCAGCTCGAAGCTGTAGTCGTATTCGTCCAGCACCAGGGGAACGTTACCGCGCAGCAGGCGCATGTAAACCGGGCCGTTGTGCGCGGCCATCTGCGGCACGGCCTGCTCGATGTCCAGTGCATCGCAGGGGTCGATGATGGTCAGGCCGGGGATACCGCGCATCATGGCGATGTCTTCGGTGGCTTGGTGGCTGGGGCCGTAGCCGGTGGTCAGGCCAGGCAGGGCCAGACACATCTTCACGTTGAGGTTTTCTTCAGCGATCACCTGGTGGATGAAGTCGTAGGCGCGGCGGGTGCCGAACACGGCGTAGGTAGTGGCGAACGGAATCAGTCCCTCTTTGGCCATGCCGCCGGCAGCGCCCATGAGCAGTTGCTCGGCCATGCCCATCTGGTAGAAGCGCTCGGGGTAGGCCTGCGCAAACAGGTGCAGGTCGGTGTACTTGGCCAGGTCAGCGGTCATGCCCACGATCTCGGGGCGGCTGGCAGCCAGCTCAACCAGGGCCTTGCCAAACGGCGCGGCCTTCACGCGCTGCCCTTCGCCTGCGATGGAGGCGATCATGGCGGAGGTGGTCAGGCGCGGTTTTTTCTCGGCAACGGTGTTCATGCGGCTGCTCCTTCGGGGGCGTTCTGGTCGAGGATGGCGAGGGCCTGCTGCCACTCGGGCGGATCGACGCGGATGAAGTGGTTCTTGTCGCGCGTTTCCAGGAAGGGCACGCCCTTGCCCATCAGCGTGTTGAACAGGATCACGCGCGGCTTGGCTTCCTTGAGGTTGCGCGCGGTGTCAAAGGCGGCGTGCACCGCGGCCAGGTCGTTGCCGTCGATGCGCTGCACATGCCAGCCAAAGGCCAGCCACTTGTCGGCCAGCGGCTCGAAGCCCAACACCTTGCTGGATGGGCCGTCGGCCTGCTGGTTGTTGATGTCCACCAGACAGATCAGGTTGTCCAGCTGGTGGTGCGCGGCCGACATGGCGGCTTCCCAGGTGGAACCCTCGTCGAGTTCGCCGTCGCTCATGGAGTTGTAGACGAAGGCCGGGTTCTGCTTCTGCTTCAGACCCAGCGCCATACCCACGCCGATCACCAGGCCCTGGCCCAGCGAGCCGCCCGACATCTCCATGCCCGGCGTGTAGGTGGCCATGCCCGACATGGGCAGGCGGCTGTCGTCGCTGCCGTAGGTTTCGAGTTCCTCTTCCGGGATGATCTTCGCCTCGATCAGCGCGGCGTAGTGGGCGATGGCGTAGTGGCCGTGCGAGAGCAGGAAGCGGTCACGGCCTTCCCACTCGGGGTCCTCGGGTTTGAAGTTGAGCGCGTGGCCGTAGGCAGCGGCGAGCACGTCGGCCCAGCCCAGGGCCTGGCCAATGTAGCCCTGGCCCTGGACTTCGCCCATGCGCAGGGCGTAGCGGCGGATGCGGTGGGCGCACTGCGCGAGCGCAGGCAGTTTGTCAGCGGATGACGTCATGGAAATGCTCCTGAAAGGGAAAGGGGTGCTCAGCGCAGGATGGATGCGGGCACGTAGGACACGATGGCGAGAACGAGGAAGGCCACGAGGTAGAAAGGACCCATGGCGCGCACGGTTTCGCCCACCTTCACCCGGGCCAGCGCGCTGGTGATGAACAGCGTGGTGCCCACCGGCGGCGTGTACAGGCCGACGGCGAGATTGACCACCATCATGATGCCGAGCTGGACCGGGTCCATGCCGATGCTCTGGGCCAGCGGGAGGAACACGGGGGTGAGCAACAGCACGGCAGCCGGCAGGTCCAGGAACATGCCGATGAACAGCATCATCAGGTTCATCAGCAGGATCACCATCCATTTGGCGCTCACGTTCTCCTGCACCCACTGTGCGATGTGCTGGGGCATCTGGTCGAAGGTCAGCAACCAGCCGATGGCGGCCGAGGCCATGATCACCAGCAGCACCACACCGGTGGCCAGGCCCGCTTCCAGCACCGCGTGGTGCAGCCGCTTGAGGCTCAGGTCGCGGTACATCAGGGCCGAGACCAGGCCTGCGTACAACGTGGAGAGGATCGACACTTCGGTCGGTGTGGCAAAGCCGAAGCGCAGGAAGATGACGATCAGCACGGGCAGCGCCAGGGCCGGGGCGGAGTGCCACAGGTTGCGACGGAACGCCACACGGTCGCGCGGAGCGGTCTCGCGCGGCAGGTTGCGCCGCTTGCCGACCCACCAGCAGGCGAACATGAAACCGCCGCAGAGCAGCAGACCGGGCAGAACGCCAGCGTAGAACAGCGCTGCGATCGACGCATTGGCGCTCAGCGCGAACAGGATCAGCGGAATCGAAGGCGGGATGATGATGTCGATGGTGGCCGCCGAAGCCAGCGAGGCGGCCGAAAACGCCATCGGGTAGCGCAGCTTGCGGTGCCAGGGCATGACGAGCGCGCCGATGGCCGAGGCGTCGGCCACGGCCGAGCCGGAGACACCGCCGAACATCGTGGACGACAACACGTTGACCTGTGCCGGGCCGCCATGCCAGCGGCCGACGGTGGCGGTCAGCACACCGATGATGGCCTGGCCTAGGCGGCCACCCATCATCAGCGCACCGGTGAGCATGAAGAAGGGAATGGCGATCAGCGGGAAGCTCTGCACCTGCGCCACCATCTGCTGCACCAGCAGGTCCAGCGGGATGCGGTCACTGGTGGCAGCCGCCGCCATGGCCGCGATCAGCAGGGCGTGTGCGATGGGCACCGCCGCGACGGCGCCACACAGGAAGACAAAAAGAATGAGTGCGCTCATGATGGGCTCCGGGCGGGTTACCAGTGAACTTCCTGGGGGTCAATCGACGCAGCCGGGAGGGCGCCGTCGGACTGGAAAACGCGCCAGGCCGACTGCGCAGCCAGCAGCGCCAGCATCACCATGCCGCCCATGACACAGCCGTAGGTGACCGACCCCGGCACCTGCAAAATCGGCGACTTCTCGTCGTGCACGATCTCGATCATGGACAACGTGGCCCAGGCCAGGGTGGCGTACAAACCGGCCACGACGAGCCAGCCGAGCACACCAATGACGCGACGGGCGGCGGGCGGCACCGCCTCCACCAGGAACACCGTGGCGATGTGCGCGCCTTTTTCGGCGGCCATCACCACGCCGGCCATCACCAGCCAGGGGAACAGCAGTTCGGGCAGTTCGTTCGCCCACTGCAGGCTCGAACCGCTGACGTAGCGCAACACGGTGTTGGCCGTGAGGATCATGAAGATCACGGCCGTGGTCAGCCACAGCACCAGGCTGCAGACGGCCACGATGGCGCGTTCCAGGGGATTTCGTTGCACGGTTTGCATGGGATGTCTCCAAGGCGCCGGCCTGTACCCCAAGCAGGGCACGGACCGACGTCATCAGCTGTGTCGGACGGTGGGGGTCAGAGAGCGCGGGCCGCCGCGATCACTTTTTTGACGTAGGCCCCGATGGGCGATGCGACCCACTTGTCGTCCACGGCGCTGGTGGCCTTGGCAAAGACCGCCTTGTCCACTGTGGTCACCTGCACGCCCTTGGCCTTGAGGTCATCCAGCAGTTTGGCGTCGGCGTCTGCCGAGAGCTTGCGCTGCAGCGTGGTGGCTTCGGCTGCGGCTTCCTGCACGGCCTTGCGGTCGGCGTCGGACAGGCGGTCCCAGGTCCGCTTGCTCATCAGAAAAGGCGTCATCTGGAACATATGGCTGGTCAGCGCCAGGTGCTTCTGCACTTCGTACAGCTTGCTGGCGTGGATGTTGACCAGCGGGTTCTCCTGGCCGTCCACCACGCCCTGCTGCAGCGCGACGTACAGCTCGGCGAACTTGATCTGCTGCGCCTCGGCACCCAGCGCCTGCATGATGTCCACCAGAACCGCGTCGGGCGGAGTGCGCATCTTCAGGCCCTTCATGTCCTCGACCTTGCTGATCGGGCGCTTGCTGTTGGTCATGTGGCGGATGCCGTTGTCCCAATAGCCCAGCACCACCATGCCCTTGTCGGCCGACTTCTGCGCCAGCTCCTGGCCCAGCGGGCCGTCGAGCAGCTTGAAGGCCTGTGCCGGCGTGGAGAACATGAAGGGCATGCCGTAGGCGGCGTACTCGGGTACGGCCACCGACAGGGCGCCTTGCGAGTTGGCCGTAATGTCCAGCGCGCCGGTGCGCACGGCGGTGACCATGGCGGCGTCGTCGCCGAGCTGGCCTGAGGGTGCTACCTGCACCTCGATACGGCCAGCGCTCTTGGCCTTGACCACCTCGGCGAATTTGACGGCGGCTTCGTGGCGCGGGTTGCCAACAGCGGCTCCGTGTCCGAGGGTCAGTTTCGTGGCCTGGGCCTGAGCGGCCAGGGGCAAGGCCGCGGCCAGGGCGCAGGCGGCGAGCAGGGTGCGGGTGAAGGTCTTGCGTTGCATGGTTTGTCTCCAGTCGGTTTGTGGTGGGAACGAAAATTTCAGTGAATCAGCATGCCGCCGTTCACGTCGAGCGTGATGCCGGTGCAGTAGGTTGAGAGGTCGCTGGCCAGAAACACACAGGCACCTGCGATGTCGTCGGCGCGGCCGAGGCGGGCCAGCGGGATGGTATCGGCGATCTCGGCTTTCTTCTCTTCGGTGAGCTTGCCCTTGATGATGTCGGTGCCGATCAGGCCGGGCGTGATGCAGTTGATGCGGATGTTCTCGGGGCCGAACTCGCGCGCCATCGCGCGGGCCAGGCCGAGCACGCCAGCCTTGGCGGCCGAGTAGTGCGGGCCGCCCAGGATGCCGCCGCCGCGCTGCGCCGACACCGACGAGATGCAGATGATGGAACCGCCTTGTTGCGAGCGCATGGCGGGCAGCACAGCCTGTGACATGTAGAGCGTGCCGCGCAGGCTCACGTCGAGGATGCGGTCGTAGTCAGCGCCGGTGATCTCCAGCGTCTTCACCGGCTGGGTGATGCCGGCGTTGTTGACCAGCGTGTCGATGCGGCCGAAGGCCTGGAGCACTGCGGCAGCGGCGGCATCGCACGAAGCCTTGTCGGTCACGTCAGCCACCAGACCGATGTGCCCCGCGCCCAGCTGGGCTGCAGCGCCAGCCGGGTCGGCGCGTTCGAGGTCGAGGATGGCGACCCTGGCGCCCTGAGCGGCCATCAAGCGGGCGGTGGCGAAGCCGAGGCCATTGACGCCGGCACCGCCGGTGATGATGGCAACTTGGTCTTTGAGCAGCATGAGTCTTGTCTCCTGTGGATTGAACAACGGCAGGAGACGCACCGCCCAGTGGGCTTGTTGGTGGTGGCACTGGGCGTGCCTTGTCTCCTGTTCTGGGAGCGGATTTTGAAAGCCGTCCAAGATGATGACAAGCGATTAAATGTCAGCGTAAGATGACAAAACGTCATCTAACAGCAGGGTTGACCCCATGGCCGCATTGCCCCCCATTGCCAATCTGCAGGCGTTCGAGGCCGTGGCGCGGCGGCGCAGTTTTGCGCTGGCCGCGGCCGAGCTGAACCTCACCGCATCGGCCATCAGCCACCAGGTTGCGCGGCTTGAAGCCATGCTCGACATCCGTCTTTTTGAGCGTAGTGCGCACGGTGTGCGCCTGAGCCCGGCGGGCGAGCACTACCTGTTGCATGTGGGGGCTGCGTTGTCTGCAATCGCCACCGCCACCGACGACCTGCGCCAAGGCATCCGCAACAGCTTGTACGTGCATTCGGCCCCCAGCATCGCCAGCCTGTGGCTCATGCCGCGCCTGCACCACTTTGCCCAGGCCTACCCCGACATCTCGATGAACCTCTCGGCCGCCCACACGCCCAGCGACTTCGCGCTCGGCCAGTCGGACATCGACATCCGCTACGGCATCCCGCAATGGGGCGATCTGGTGGTGGAGCCTTTGTTCATGGAGTCCATCGTGCCCCTGGTCAGCCCGGCCTTCATCAAGCAACACAAGCTCAAACGGGTCGAGCAACTGCTGGAGGTGCCGCTGATCCAGAGCAACGTGAGCATCGTGCAGTGGTCCGACTGGTTCGGCCGCTTCACTAAGCTACGGGCACCCGACCGCTTCTCCCTGCGCTTCGACCGCGCCCAGATGTCGCTGGACGCTGCAACGCAGGGCCTGGGCGTGGCGCTGGAGAGCGCCATGAACGCGGGAGGGCACCTAGCCGAGGGCAAGCTCAAGGCGCCGTTCGGCATGGACCAAGCCATTTGCGTGAAGGCACACTTTGCCGTCTATCCCGAGCGACACGCCAAGCGCCCAGCTGTTAAGGCGTTTCTCTCATGGTTGCATGGCGAGGCCGCGAAGACTCCAACTTCGCGTTGACACCGACAACCTAGGTCGCGTCAAGGCTGAACTGAGTCACTCGCACTTGATTCCTGAGCAGCGACGACGTTCGTTACCGGCCATTCGATGCTCTAGGAACGGTATGACCGCTCTACCGCCGAAAGGAAACATTGGTGCACCGATACTTGCCATTTGTCTATCTGTCTCTGCACTGTGTTTGTCCTTCGCTGCACCCAAAAGCTCCTTGACCGGCTGAGCTCAAAGCCTGATCCAGAGTCGGCACCGCCGGACACAGTCCTCGGTGACTGGTACGCCAATCTGATCCGCGTAGGCCGAATCCAAGTTGTACTCGCTGTCAGCGAGCGAAGCTTGTTGCCCGTAGTGGTGCCGGCACGGGATAGTCGAGCCCTCGTTCATCGACTCTGCGAGACCCTGGAGCCGATCCTCACCGAAATCGGCGTTCCCGCGGACGATGCGGCTGCCGAGCGCGGTGCGATGCAACGTTGGGCAGTTGGAAAGACGGCAAATCGCAGAGTCCTGGGATCGCTCAACGACTTGGCATTTCAGCTTCAAGTCGGGCTGCTCAACTTCCCGGATCGTACGCTGATGGCGCAATCGCTCTGGTTGGCCAAGACGCCCCTGAAAGTCATCGACTACGGTGCACCCGACCAAGCCACACTCGCTGCGTTCGCTGCTCACCGGGCGCTACAGGCGGCCATCGGCCGATGACCGCTTCACTCTGACGCGAGCTGCAAGTAGCGACCCGGAGCGGACGTCCTACGTCGACCCGCCAACCGGCCCTCCCCGGCAACGGCTTCAGTGCTTGATAGGAGGCATGAGAGGTTGCCGGGTTTCGTGGTTTACTTATACTTGTATGAAAATCAGGTTCTTGCACGTAAGTAAGCCCATGATTTGATTGTTTTCTCGGTGAAACAGTGACCAGAATGTCCCGTATCGTCCAGTTTATCCCGCAGGTATCTGCGGGATACATTACGTTAGACTTATCTACCAATGATATTGAAGCCCCGCGCATTTATAGGCTCATCCAAAGAAGGCCTTCGGTACGCACATGCCCTGCAAGCCGCATTGGACGAAAAGATGGAGGTTACAGTTTGGGATCAAGGCATATTTGACCTTTCCTCATACACCATGGAGGCGCTAATAGAGGAAGCTCATCGCGCGGCTTTCGCAATCCTAGTGTTTTCACCTGATGACGATGTAGTGATTCGCGGGCGTGAATCAGTTGCTGTCCGCGATAACGTACTTTTTGAACTTGGATTGTTTATGGGCATTCTTGGGCGAAAGCGTGTCTATGTGGTCGCCCCTTCCGATGTGCCAGACTTTCGCATTCCGTCAGATTTACTTGGGCTCACACTGGCGACCTATCACCGTCGTAGCGATGGAAATTTCAAAGCGGCTCTTGGTCCTGCTTGTACCGCCATTCTTGAAGTAGTGTCAAAAGTTATTGCCGCTGATCCTGAGCCCGGTTGCGCGTACATGCACACTGAAGAGAGTTCTCACGTTATCCCTCTTGATAAGAATAGATTCTCGGTTGTATTTCAACCCCCAATGCGCTGTAGTCCAACGCTCCGATTTGTTGGAGCCGATGGCGAGTCACTTAGCCCTTTACTTCTAGATCACTGGTCGCGCTATGGCTTCACCGTGTCGTTTGCCAATCCACTAGAAAACGCAAAGCTAAAATTTGTTGCAGATGCGAGACCTCCTGAACTATAGGTCTAACTTTACGCTCAAGAGGGACGCCGCAAAAGCGCGGCGCCCTTAGTTCCACGTTAGACCTCGTAGGTACCATATGGCCGAATCCGACAGAAGTCTAGACATCCTCGGCGCGAAGCCACTCGCCGAGGCAGCAAACACTGTCACGACAGCAGCAGCGGCTGGGGCGGGCGCTTTCCTGAGCCGAATCTGCCTGCCGGCAGCTGAAGAGTTTGGCTTATTGTTGAGGGACAAAGTCAGTGCATGGAGAGCAAGAAATGCCGAAGCGATTGCAGAGCGTGCAGCAATAATTTTCGAAGAACTCCCAAATTCAGCCGCCCGTCATGCCCACCCGAGGATTGTTGGCGGAATCCTTGAGAACGGGTCTTGGGCTGATGATGAAGACGTCAGAGGTATGTGGGCGGGATTACTGGCAACATCATGCACAGAGAGCGGAAGGAGTCAGGAAAATCTAATATTCATGAATCTTCTCGCACAGCTTACGACTTCTCAAGCTCGAATAATCAGCTTTGCTTGCACCAACGCGGAGAAATACAAGTCGGAAACAGGTCTGTTGCTGACACAAGACTTCTATCCAACAATAGAGCAAATTATTGAGGCGAGCGGGATCCGTGATTTGCACGTTCTTGATTTAGAAGTTGATCATCTCCGCGAAATCGGTCTCCTTGATATGCAGAGCGGGCTGAGCCCGGCGAAAATTCAACCGTGCCGTCTCACGCCGTCGGCAATAGCTCTTCAATTGCATGTACGCTGCAATGGGCATGTCGGCTCACCCACTGACTACTTCAACCTTTAACGCGATGAGGTAACCCCTCGCTCAAGCGGAGCTCCAACGGCAGGCCACCAGGCCTTGGCTGGCAGTACGCGGTACATTTTCGGCAGCCCGGACCAGGGGTCCAATCGTCGTCGCCCGCTTAGCTCGAACCTTGAGCGACCGCATTCGCGAGTGAGGATCGGCAGGCCCTGACCGAGAGCACTCGGTGGTAAAGTGGTGCTCGTGACCCCGAGCAGGCATTCGCCCAAGTGTTGGAAGGTCGTCGTTCCGGTTGTCCCTGTCGGCAGTTTCTGCGGAGTTGAATGTGCATGCCCGAGTAGACTGGGCAAGTGGCGCGCAGGCTTGGTAGGTCATCATCGGTGATGAATCTCGATTTTGGTCAGATTGGTCGAATCTGATATACCTGCCAATCTGATCCAACTGTTAGATTTAAAACATTTTTCGGAGGTGGCATGCGGTTTTTTATAACGACTGCGGTGGTTGGTATCCAGTGTTGCGCCGATTTAAGTCAAAGTTAGGCCTTACAGATGCGCTCTCTGCTCGTCGCTGCCGTATGTCTTCTCGCAATCTCTTCAGCGCGTTCGGACCGATTCGGGATCGACGAGGCTGGAGAGGCATCGCCAAGCTTCTGGGGTTCGTTAATATGGATTGCGGTGCTAGTCGTCGGATACATCCTATTCAAGAAGAAATAGGACAAATGGTGTTTTATCCTGCTGTAAGAAAACTCAGCTCCACGCCGGAAATGTTGATGCAATCCAGTGGTCCCCTCCCCCCCCGTTTTGCATATGCTATTCGTACAGACTAGATTTTGGTGAATATATGCCGCGAGCAACATCTACGAGCAGTTGCGCATACGCCGCAGTAGCCGAAAATCTATCTCGGTCCAATTTTTTGCCGGGCATAACAACTCGTTCCAGCGGATGGTAAAAGCTATGCTTTTGCCATCCGCTTAACTCAAACGTTGAGCGACGACTTTTCCCATTCAGGCTAGACCGTTCATGGCCGGCAGTGTGAGTACGAGGCCGCGCCAGGAAGCTGACCTTCGGTTCATAGGTTCCGACAACGGCCAAAGTCAGGTTCAAGCAGCCTACGGGAAACCCGGTATCGGCCACCTACGGCCCTTCACTTCACATTGCTTGGCCGTCGGACTGCTTGGGGCTTAACTGAGTGTCTGCGCCGACTGAATTTTGACCCAATCAACATCAAGCATGCTCTTTGGCCATGTAGCGCTGCATGGCATCGATCACCAGCGCGGGGTGACTCATGTGGGCGGCGTGACCCGCCACGTCCATGACCTCCAAGGTGCTGCCCTTCAGTTGCTGGTTCAGATACTCACCCACCGCAAGGGGAACCAGGCTGTCTTCTTGGTGTTGAAGAATGAGGCAAGGGCGAGACACCTGGGGCAGGTCGGCCCGGTTGTCAGCAAAAAAGGTGGTTTGCGCAAATACCCGCATCGCGACCGGGTTGGTGGAGCAAAAACTGTCGGAAAGCTCACCAGCCAACGCTTCGCACTGCGCGGCACCCACCACCACGGACGATAGGTAATTGGCCCAGCCGATGTAATTCTGGTCCATGAGCGACAACAGGCCTTGGATGTCGGCACGCTCGAAGCCTCCGGCATACTCAGGCGGATAGTTCAAAAAGCAGGGCGAGGGCCCCACCAATATCAAGCGATCAAACAAGTTAGGGCGTGCAATCGAAGCCAACAGTCCGACATTGCAACTGGCAGAGTGGCCCACGAATGTGACGCCGCTCTGCAGCCCTTGCGCTTCGCACACGTCCAGAACGTCTTGCGCATAGCCGGCCAAGCTGCTGTAACGAACGGCGCTAAAGGCCGATAGCTGCGACTTGCCGCTTCCAACATAGTCAAACAAGACTTGGCGATGTGTGCCAGCGAAAGCGGGCGTGATGCGGCTCCAAATGGATTGGCTACAGCCAAGCCCGTGGGCAAATAAAATCGTGGGCCCGCTGTCTCCCAAGGTGTTGACGTTGTTGCGTTTGTTGACGTTCATGGACTTCAAATGATCAGGATGTTGAACAAAATCGTGAGGGGTTCATGACTTCAAGCGTTCCGCAACAGGCTGTTGATGTGCGAATTTTCGCGGCATGGCTGCACCCAGCGTTCACCACAAACCGCCACGAGCGCATGCATGTCTATATGGGCCTCGGTCAGCAGGCGCTGGGCCTCCGAGACCTGAATGCCGCCGAGTTTGGCACGACGCTGCTGCAGCAACTGAAACCACTGGTCTGATCCGTCAGCGCATTCGCCTTGCGCCGGCGTCGCGACATGCGCCGTTGCCGTCGCCATCGCTGACGCTGTACGACTGGGCTTTTTGGCGCTGGTTTCACGGCGGGCAACTTCGCTTTGTCGCAAGAACTGTTAGCACCGGTTGCTGTGGGCGTGATCTGCGCTTTCAACAGCTCATTCATGAGCATGTGCGTTGTTCGTAAGTGAGGCGCTTTTTCGGGTTTGTCTGCGACCAGTCCAGGCTGTCTTCGCTCAAGCACAAGACTCACCTTTGGGGGAGTCCACTCCCCATTTCGACCGGTTGCGTAGTCAGCCAAAATGCGTATTGCACTAATATTCTAAATATCGTTAGAATGACGGCATGAAAAACCGTGAACTCAAAGACCTGCTCTACGAACAGGTCGCCCGCATTGGCAAAGCCCTGGCCAGCCCCAAGCGGCTCGAACTGCTGGAAATGCTGGCCCAGGGCGAAAAGTCGGTGGACGCGCTCGCCGCCGAGCTGTCCATCGACATCAAGCTCGCCAGCGCCCACCTGAAAGCCCTGCGCGATGCCCGCTTGGTGACCAGCCGGCGCGAGGGCAAGTTCATCCACTACCGGCTCACCGGCCCCGACGTAGCGGGCCTGGGCGTGACGCTGCGCGAGGTGGCCGAAGAACACCTGCTGGAACTGCGCCTGGCGCTGGACCAGATGGCGGCGAATCCTGGCCAGCTCGCTCCGGTGGACCGCGAGGCCTTGATGGCGCAGGCACGGCGTGGCGAGGTGGTGGTGATCGACGTGCGCCCCTCCGACGAATACGCCGTGGCGCACCTGCCGTTCGCCCGCTCCATGCCGCTGGCCGAAGTGGAACAACACCTGGCTTCCTTGCCGCGCGACAAAGAGATCGTGGCGTACTGCCGCGGGCCGTTCTGCCTGCTCTCTGACGAAGCCGTGACCCTGCTGCAGGCGCGCGGCTACCGCGCGCGCAAGGTGTCCGACGGCGTGAGCGAGTGGCAGGCCGCCGGTCTGCCGCTGGTGCGACAGGCTGATTGAACATGAACCAGGAGATCCCCATGAGTGTTGTGCTTTTCATCCTCAACGACGCACCCTACGGCAATGAGCGCGCTTATAACGGCCTGCGACTCGCCGGCACCCTGACCGCCAAAGCCGGTGTGCAGGTTCGCGTGTTCCTCATGGCAGATGCCGTGGGCTGCGCCAAGGCCGGCCAGAAAGTGCCCGAGGGTTACTACAACGTGCAACTCATGCTGGGCAAGGTGTTGCGCAAGGGCGAAGTGGCCTTGTGTGGCACCTGCATGGACGCGCGCGGCCTGAGCGAGGCGGACATGGTCGAGGGCGCCAAGCGCTCTACGTTGGCCCAACTCGCCGACTGGACCGCCGAGGCCGACAAGGTCCTGGTTTTCTGAATGCCTCGAAAGCCCACCATGTTCGCAGGTCGTCGCAACGTACTCTTGCTCGCCGGCAGCCAGGCCCTGATGCTCTCGGCCATCGTGCTGTCGATGAGCCTGGCCGCCATCCTGGGCGCGTTGCTGGCGCCCGACAAAAGCCTTGCCACGCTGCCGGTGGCGGCGATGGTGGTGGGCACGGCCATGGCTTCTCTGCCCGCGGCCATGCTCATGCGCCGCTGGGGCCGCCGCATGGGGTTCCTGATGGGCGCCGGCCTGGGGGTGGTGGGCAGCATGCTGGCCGGCTACGCCCTCTGGCAGCAGTCGTTTGAGCTGTTCGTTCTGGGTCACCTGCTGCTGGGCAGCTACCAGGGCTTTGCCAACTACTACCGATTCGCCGCCGCCGAGGCGGTGGACGCTGCGCACACCACACGGGCGATTTCCTGGGTGGTGGCGGGCGGGGTGGTGGCGGCGTTTGTGGGGCCACAACTGGGGGAATGGGGGCGCGACTGGTTCATTTCCGGGCCGTTCGTGGGCTCTTACCTGGCGCAGGCCGCGCTCAGCGTGGCGGCGCTGGGTCTGCTGTCGCAGGTCCGGCTCAAGCCGGCGGCGTCGGTGGCGGCAGGAACGGCCCGGTCCGTGTGGGAACTGTTGTCGCAGCCCTTGTTGCTCACCTCGATCCTGGGGTCGGCGGTGGGCTATTCCGTGATGATCATGGTGATGACGGCCACGCCGCTGGCCATGCTGGGCTGCGGTCTGCCCGGGCCAAGCGTCACGCCGGTGATCCAGTGGCATGTCGTGGGCATGTTCGCGCCCTCGTTCTTCACCGGCAACCTCATCAAGGGGTTCGGTGCGCCACGCATCATGCAGACCGGTTTTGTGCTGCTGCTGGGGCATGTGGCCATCGCACTCTCGGGGCTGGAGTTCCTGCACTTTGCCTCGGCGCTGGTGCTGCTGGGTGTGGGCTGGAACTTCGCCTTCGTGGGTGGCACCGCGTTGCTGACGCAGACCTACCGCCCGGCCGAACAGCTGAAGGTGCAGGCGATCAACGAGTTCCTGGTGTTCGGCCTGGTAGCGGTTTCCACCTTGTCCGCAGGCTGGCTCTACGACCGCTACGGCTGGGCCACGCTGAACCTGGCCGTGGTGCCGTTTCTGGTGCTGGCCTTGTTGGCATCCGTCCGTACTGAACTGAAAACCATCCGCTTGCGGGAGGTCCTATGAATTTTGAACAGTTTGTCCTTTCCTATGAACCGCAGATCCGCATGGGTTTCTTCGTTGGGGTGTTCGCGCTGGTGGCCCTGTGGGAGCTGGCCGCGCCGCGCCGAGACTTGAAGCTATCGCGCAAGCAACGCTGGACCGCCAACCTCGGCGTCGTGCTGCTCAACACGGTGATTGTGCGGGTGGCCTTTCCCGCGGCCGCGGTGGGCATGGCGGCCCTGAGCGTCGACAAGGGCTGGGGACTGCTGAACAACTTCGATGTGCCGTTCTGGCTTGCCGTGCCGCTGGCCGTGGTGGCGATGGACTTCGTGATCTGGCTGCAGCATGTGATGGTGCATGCCGTGCCCGCGCTCTGGCGGCTGCACCGCGTGCACCACGCCGACCTCGACTACGACCTCACCACCGGCGCGCGTTTTCACCCCATCGAGATCGTGCTGTCTATGGGCATCAAGTTCGCCACCATCGCGCTGCTGGGAGCGCCCGTGCTGGCGGTGGTGGTGTTCGAGGTGTTGCTCAGCGCCTGTGCCATGTTCAACCACGGCAACATCCGCCTGCCCGAGCGGGTGGACCGCGTACTGCGCTGGTTTCTCGTCACACCCGACATGCACCGCGTGCACCACTCGGTGGAAGACGACGAGAGCAACTCCAACTTCGGTTTCAACCTGACCTGGTGGGACCGCCTGTTTGGCACCTACCGCGAGCAGCCGCGCGCCGGCCAGCTGGGCATGACGATCGGCATCCACGACCACACCGACCCGCATGAGGTGGCGCGTCTGCCCGGCATGTTGCTGTTGCCGTTCAAGGGCAAAGTGACCGACTACGCCATCAACCGCCGCAACTGGACCCCGCCCGCCTCGGACGCCAAGCTCTGAACCCGCTCCGATTGACCCGAAACACACCGATGAACATGCCTCTTTCGCGCCGTCGCCCCATCTTGTCCCTCGCCGGATTGTTGCTTTCAATGGCGGCCATTGCTGCCTTGCTGCTGGCCGGCATTGGCTACCGGCAGGGCTGGTGGCACTTTCTGCAAGGCCTGCAGATCGCCGAGTGGGCGGTGTATTCGGCGGCGCTGGGTCTGGTGCTCTCGCTGGCGGCTGCAATCATCGCGCGTCCGGGTCGGCAACCGCGCCGGCGCGGTTTCGTGACCGGTCTGCTGGGTGTGCTGATGGCGCTGCCGGTGCTGGGCATGGCGCTGCAGTGGGAAGTGGCGACGCGGACCACGCCGCCGATCAACGACATCAGCACCGACACCGAGGACCCCCCCGTGTTCTGGGACATGCCCAACCCCACGGAATACCCTGGCGAGAAATTCGCCACCTTGCAGCGCACGGGTTACCCGGACATCGTGCCGCTGCAGGTCAAGCAGGCACCCGACGCGGTGTACGCCCAGGCGCTGGCGCTGGTGAATCAGCGGGGCTGGGCCGTCGTGGCCAGCGACGCGGCGGAAGGCCGCATCGAGGCGGTGGCGACCAGCCGCTTGTTCGGCTTTGCCGACGAGGTGGCGGTGCGCATCTCTCCCGCCGAAGGTGGTGCGCGCGTTGACATGCGATCGCGTTCGCGCCTGGGCAAGATCGACCGCGGCACCAACGCCCAACGCATCCGCGCTTACCTGGGCGATCTGAACCAGCACTTGAACCAACCCTGACCGCGCAACACCGGGATGGCGGAAAGCCCTATGCCCGCCTGCCGTTCATTTCGCGAAAATATCAGCATTCACTTATTTTTAACCCCGATCCGTTTTGAGACAGCCATGAAACTGCAACACCTCGCGCTCGCCACCCTCACCGCCGCCAGCCTGCTGCTGGCCCCCGCCGCCCACGCCGACAACAAAGCCATTGCCGTGGACGAGATGGAGGCTTATCTGGAATTCGTGGACTACGGCGGCGGCGTCATCTTCGCCGAGCAGATCCCCGCCGACGAGTGGAAAAAGATGATCGTCATCGACGCACGCGACGCCGGCCAGTTCGCCAAGGGCCACATCCCCGGCGCCATCAACATGGACTGGCGCCAGGTGCTCGCCAAGCGCAATACCATCCCCAAAGACAAACCGGTGCTGATCTACTGCAACACCGGCTCGCTCTCGGCCCAGGCCGGCTTTGCCATGCGTGTGGCGGGCTGGGACAACCTGCGCATCCTGCAGGGCGGCATGGAAGAGTGGAAGGCCAAGGGCGGGTTCGACGCCGCCGCAAAGGCCACCGCACCGGCCAAGCACTGAGCCCCATGTCGAGCACCCAGGCGGCCATTGCCGCGCTGCGCCAGTCGCTCTCCAGCACCATCGTCGGCCAGCACGCGCTGCTGGACCGCCTCGTGATCGGCTTGCTGTGCGGCGGCCATGTGCTGGTCGAGGGCCTGCCTGGCCTGGCCAAGACCACGGCAGTGAAGGCGCTGGCGCAGGGCATCCACGCGCCGTTCAAACGCATCCAGTTCACGCCCGACCTGCTGCCCGGCGACCTCACCGGCACCGACATCTACGACCCGCGCAGCGCCGATTTCCATTTCCTGCCCGGCCCGCTGTTCAACGACATCATCCTGGCCGACGAGATCAACCGCGCACCGGCCAAGGTGCAGGCGGCCCTGCTCGAAGCCATGCAGGAACGCCAGATCACCGTCGGTGGCCAGACCCGAGCGCTGCCAGAGCTGTTCATGGTCATGGCCACGCAGAACCCGGTGGAGCAGGCCGGTACCTACCCGCTGCCGCAGGCCCAGCTCGACCGCTTCATGCTGCACGTGAAGCTTGGCTACCCAAGTGCCGACGAAGAAATCCATATCCTGCGGCTGGACCGCGAGCGCGCGCTGGCCGAAGGCAGCGGCCAGGCCGCCGCACAGCCGCTGACGGTGAGCGCGGCCGACGTGCTGGCCGCGCGCGCCGAGGTGCAGCGTGTGCACGTGTCGCCGCTGATCGAGACCTACGTGGTCGCGCTGGTGCGCGCCACGCGCGAGCCCGGTGCGTTTCGCCCCGAATGGGCCGGCGTGCTGCAGAACGGCGCCAGCCCGCGCGCATCGCTCGCACTGGTGAAGACGGCGGCCGCCTGGGCCTGGCTGCAGGGGCGCGACTTCGTGGCACCGCAGGACGTGCAGGTGCTCGCGCCCGACGTGCTGCGCCACCGCATGGAGCTGGGGCTCGAAGCGCGCCTGCAGGGGCTGGACCGCGACGTGCTGTTGCAAGGCCTGATCGCGGCCGTGCCGGCACCCTGATCGCGCGCATGTTCGCTGCCCGCGTTGACACCGCGCCGCACTGGCCCGCGCTGCTGGACGCCGCCGAGCTGGGTGCGCTCGCGGCGCGTGCGCGCGACTGGGTGCATGCGCCCACGCCGCTGGAGATCCACGAACACCACGCCGGCGACTGGCCGTCCACCGCGCTCGGGCGCGGGCTCGACTTTGAGGAAGCCCGCCCCTACGCGCCAGGCGACGACCTGCGCGACATGGACTGGCGCAGCACCGCGCGCCTGGGACACCCCTTCATCAAGACCTACCGCGAAGAGCGCCTGCCGATCTGCCACCTGGTGCTCGACCGCACGGCCACCATGCGCTTTGCTACGCGCCGCCGCCTCAAGGTTGCGCAGGCCGCGCGCGTGCTGCTGCTGGCGGGCTTTGCCGCCATGGACGCCGGCATGGCCGTGGCCGCCACCGCCTGGGACGAGCGCGACCTGTGGTGGCCCGCACGCCACGGCGAGGGCGCCTGGCTGGAGCTGGCGCAAAGCCTGATCGCTCCCTGCCCGCCGCCGCAGCAGCTGCAGGCGGCCACCCACGCCGACGCCCACGCGCTGCAACGCCTGGACCACCTGGCACAGGAGCTGCCCGCGGGCTGCCACGTCTGGATGGCCAGCGATCTGGTCTGGCTGGGTGAGCGCACCGCGCCAGCGCTGGCGCGGCTCGCACACCGACGCCGCCTGCGCCTGGTGCGCGTACTCGACCCGGTGGAAACCAACTGGCCGGCGCTGGGCGCGGCGGGCGTCGAAGACCTCGCCACTGGCGCGCGCCATTGGCTGGGCGGCCAGGCCGCGCTGAACGAGCGGCTGCGACACGCCAACGCCGAACGCCTGGCGGCGCAGGACGCGCTCCTGCAGCGCCACGGGCTGCGCGCCATTGACGTCGCCACGCCCCTGGACGAACTGCTCGCCACCCTCGGTCCCCATGGCTGACGCGCTCGACAAACTGAGCAGCCCCATCGCGCCCCCTGTGGTGGCGTCGCCAGGGTGGTGGGACACCTTCTTGGCCAGCACCTGGGCGCAGGCGCTGCCCTGGGTGGCCGGCGCCGTGGCCTCGGTGTTGCTGATCGCACTGACCTCGGTGGCACGCCGCCGCTGGCAGCGGTTGCAAGCCCGGCGCGCGCGCCGTGATGCATTCGCGCGCATCGCCGCTGTTTGGGCCGACGATTCCGCCACGCCGCAGGCCCTGGCCACCGGCGCGCAGTCGCTGGCCGGCTGGCTGCACGCGCACGGCCTGCCTGTGAGCGAAAACGAAAGCCGTTGCATCGACCGGTGGCGTTTCGGTCCGTTGCCGATGGCCGGTGGGCTGCTGGAGGAGCGTGCCGCGGTGCAGGCGCTGCTGGCGAGGCTCGCGCTGCAGATCGACGGAGCGGCACCTTGAACGCGCTCGGCTTGCCGGCGATCGTCTGGGATCAGCCGCTCTGGCTGGCGGGCCTGGCCTTGCTGCCGCTGTGGTGGCTCTGGGTGCGCCGCCACCCGGCCGCGCCGCCAGTGGCGGTCTGGCTGCGCCACCCGCACATCGCCGCGCTGTTGCAGCAGGCGGGGCAGAGCGCAGTGGTGTCGGATCCCTGGCCCCGCCTGTGCCGCAGCCTGGCCTGGGCCATGCTGCTGCTGGCCCTGGCCCAGCCGCGCAGCCTGGGCGACTGGTTGCAACCGCCACCCCAAGGGCGCGACATCGCACTGGTGATTGACACCTCGGCCTCCATGGAGGCCGAAGACTTCCGCGTGAAGACCGCCGATGGCGACAAGACGGTGAGCCGCATGGCCATGGTGCGTCAGGTGCTGGCCGAGTTCGTGGCGGCGCGCGAAGTGGACCGCTTCGCGCTCCTGGTGTTCGGCAGCGAGGCGGCCCAGCTCACACCGCCCACACACGACCTGCCGCACGTGGTGCGCCAGCTCAAGCGCCTGCAGCCCGGTGTACTCGACGACCACACCGCGCTCGGCGACGCCATGGGCCTGGCGCTGCGCAGCGTGCGCCACCAGCGGCTGCGCCCGGCCATCCTCATCGTGAGCGACGGCGACCCGTCCAACGCCGGCGACCTGCAGCCGGCCGAGGCGCTGGCCGTGGCCGTGCAGCTCGGTGTGGCGATCCACACCCTGCAGATCGGCGCCGGTCCCGCCAAAGCCGATCCAGCAAACGTCGCCGATCCGCAACCCACACTGCAAGAAATTTCGCGCCTGAGCGGCGGCACGCACTGGCGTGTGCTGCGCACCGAAGACGCACAAGCCGTCATGCGCGCCATCGACGCGCTGGAGCCCACACTGCGGCCCGCGCCCTCGCAGCGCGACGTGCATGAGTGGTATGCCGTACCGCTGCTGCTGGCCCTGCTGCTGCTCGCGCTGGCCGGATGGCTTCAAGGACGCCTGGGGCGAAGGAGCGTTTCATGAGCGCCGTGCACAGCATGGAGGTTGTGGCATGAACGGGTGGAGCGTGCTGCTCGATCTGCAGTGGCGCTGGCCATGGGCGGCGCTGCTGCTGGCGCTGCCCGCGGGCCTGGCGCTGTGGCAGCGCTGGCGCCACCTGCGGGCGCTGGCCTATGCCGACGAAGCCCTGCGTCCCTGGGCGCTGTCCACGCCGCGCGCCGATGCGGGCCAAAAACTGCAGCGTGCGCTGGCGGCCCTGGCCTGGCTGTTGCTGGTGTTGGCCGCGGCCGGCCCGCGCTGGCCGGTCAGCCAGCCCGCAGACACAGCGCAGGCGGGCGCCGGCGCCGGTGAGCGCGCGGGTGCCACGGCGCTGGTATTGCTGCAGCTGTCCGACTCCATGCGCGCCACCGACCTCGCGCCCGATCGCCTGACGCGCGCGCGCCTCGCACTGCTGGACCTGAGCGAACAACAACGCGGCGAGCAGGTCGGTCTGCTGGTCTACGGCGCACAAAGCGGCGTGCTGCTGCCGCCCACGCACGACGCCGCGCTGCTGCGCGACGTGCTGAACGCCACCGGCGAAGACCTCGTGCCCGCGGGCCGCGCCGACTTGGCCCAGGCCCTGACCCTGGCCGCGCTCGAACTGGAGCAACTGGCGCACGAGACCCCCGCTCGTCAGCCCGGCACGCTGCTGCTGGTGACCGATGCCGACAGCGATGCACTGCAAGGCGCTGCTGGCGCGGCGGTGGACGAGGCCTTGCGGCGCCTGCGCGCGCAAGGCTTCGCGCTGCAAATACTGCTGGTCACCGCGCCGACCGCCGCCACCACCGACACCGGGCCCGCCGCCAGCGGCATGGGATTCGGCGCGCCGGTGGCCGACCCGGCCGCCTACCGGGCGCTGGCCGAACAGACCGGTGGCAGTGCGGTGCAGGTGAGCGACGGCACCGAGGCCGTGCGCCGCTGGTACCAAAACAGCCTTGAC
Source organism: Hydrogenophaga sp. (assembly GCA_030653975.1). Lineage (GTDB taxonomy): Bacteria > Pseudomonadota > Gammaproteobacteria > Burkholderiales > Burkholderiaceae_C > Hydrogenophaga. The sequence goes on from JAURYH010000059.1 coordinate 45,323, forward strand.
CGCCTGGCCCCGCCCGCCACGCCGGCGGGCCGGGCCGTGCAGGGTTGGCGCGAAGGCTTCGCGCTGCCGCTGGCGCTGGGCGCGCTGCTGATGCTGCTGGCGCACACGCCGGGCTGGCCTGCGGGCGCGGCCCGTTTCGGCCAGCGGGTGTGGATGGTGCTGCGCCCCCGGCCATCCGCTCAGGTGCTGTCGGCCGGGTTGGTGGCGGTCGTCTTGTTGCTGGCCAGCGCACCCGAGCGCTCATGGGCGCAGGTGAGCACCGCCGCACCGTTTGCCACCCGGCAGCAACTGGCCCAGGCCTCGCAAGCCCACGCCGCGCAGCAGTGGGCGCTGGCCCAGCAGCGCTACGCGCTGGTGGGAGGCTTCGACGGCCATTTCGGCGCCGGCGTGGCCGCGCTGCAACTGCACGACGGCCTGGCCGCGCAGCGCCACCTGGGTCTGGCCTGGACGCTCGCCACCACGCCCGCGCAGCGGCTCGACGCGCTCTACAACCTCGGTCTGGCACAGGCCCGGCTCGGCCGTTGGGCCGCCGCCTCGCAGGCCTTTGGCGCGGTTTTGCTAGAGCGCCCGGGTGATGCGGCGGCGACCAACAACCTGCGCATCGCCGAGAAGGAAGCCACCCGTCAGCTTGCCGGCGTGGGCGGCGCGCAAGACCTGTATGGCCGCCGGGGCAAACTGGTGCAAGGCCAGATCGACCCCAACGGCACCGGCAACCCCGACGAGCTCGACATGCCCGAAGGCGGCAGCAGCTACAGCGACAGCGCGGTCGACGCGCGCGGGGCCACCGCCAGCGCCCCTGCAGCCATGGCGCAGGCCCCGGCCTTCGTGCCGCAGCCCGGACACCTGAACGCTGGCCTGGCGAAATTGGACCGCCTGGCCAACCCGCGGCCCCGGCTGTTCAAGGGTCTGATGGCGCAAGACACGCCGCGTGTGAACCGCGCGCTCGCCACGGAGCGCCAACCATGATGCGGCTGCTGCGCGTTTGCATCGCTGCCGGGCTGTGGGCTGCGTTGTGGCCGCCGGCTTTTGCACAGGCACCGGCCGCCGCACTCCAGACCCTGCCGGGTTTGGTCGCCACCCTCGAGAAGAGCCGCATCGCGCTCGGCGAGCCGGTCACACTCATACTGCGGCGCCCGGCGTCCAAGGCACCAGGGCTGGACACGCTGGACCTGCAGGCGCTGCGGGCAGACTTCGACATCGCCACGCGCAGCCTCGGGCGCGACGCCAGCACGGAAGACCTGCGGCTCACGCTCTACCCGCTGCGCGTCGGCACCCTCACGCTGCCGCGCTTCGCGCCGCGCGGCCAGCCGCTCACGCTGCAGGTGGACGACGGCCCTGTCGAAGGCGTGACCGCCACCGGGCAAGCACCGCGCGTGCGGGTGCGCGTGTTCAGTGAGCCCGACATCGCCGCCGGCTGGGTGGTGCGACAGCCGGTTCGACTCACGCTTGAAGCCTGCTTCACCGGCCATCTGCTCTGGAAGCCGCCCACATTGGCCTCGCGCAACGGTCTGAGCGTGCGCCTGCTGGGCGAGCTCGGCGAAGCGGGCGAGATCGACGGTCAGCCCTGCACCGCGCAGCGCTGGCAATGGGCAGTGGTGCCGCAGGTGATCGGTCCGCTGCGGCTGACCTGGCCGCTGCTCCAGGCCACCCGATTTGGCAGCGAATGGCGCTTCCCCGCGCCCGCTGTCGAGGCGGTGGCGCGTGCACTGCCGGGCTGGCTGCCGGGCGAGCTACCGCTGCGCGAACCGCAGGTGTTGGGGCAACGCCTGCCGAATGAAGCCAGCCTGCGCGACCCGCTGGCGTGGGAGCTGGAGATCGAGGGCGACTACGGCGACGGCACGTTGGCCGAGCTCCTGCGCGCACAGCTCGCGGGCGATGCGGTCTGGTCGGCGTACCTGCCCGAGGTGCGGCCAGCGCCCGCGCGTGGCCTCTCGCCACGCTGGTCGGTGCGCCTGCTGGCCCAGCCGCAGAACACTGGCCCGCTGCAACCGCCCACCCTGCGCCTGCCCTGGGTGGACCCGCAGGCGGGCGGGCCATCTCAGGCCTTGCAGCAGGTGACCGTGCACGCGGAAGTGGTCGAGATCAGCGATCCGCAGGCTGGTGCAGTGTGGCATTGGTTGATCGGTGCGCTGACGGTTCTGCTTGCTGCGGGTGCCACGTTGTGGAGTGCGTGGCGGCTGCGGTGCGGCTGGCGTCGGTACCAGCGTGCATCACGCGAGCATGCACGGTTGCTCGACGCTATCGAACGCAGCACCGGAGCGCTGGAACTGCACCAGGCGCTGGCGGGCCTGGCTGGCGGAGATACCAGTGGTGCCACGCTGTTCGAGCTGCTGGTTCGGGTTCAGACCCGCTGGCGCGGCCCTTCGCTGGTCGATTGGGCAACACGCTTTGAGCGACTGCGCTTTGGCGCCGGGGCCGATGCGGAGATGGGCTTTGAGTCGCTGCGGCTTGAGCTGTCGCATCTGGCTCGGGCAATGCGTCCTCGCCCGTCAATGTCAAACCGCTGAAACCCACTGTTTCGATCATGATCAGGCGTGCTTGTCGCGAAAGCGACCTGGAGCCTGTAACAGCTTGGTTGAATTCAAAAGTTTTCCAAATAGCACTCCACTGTGACGAGCTATCGCCGATAACTTTCAAGAGCGCCCTTTCTTCATTCCAAACATCCACCGGTGCGACATGAACATCGACAGACTCCTGAAGCTTCCCAACACCTTGCCTTCTGCGCCGAAGGTCGTGCGCAAATTGATGGAAACGTTCAATCAGGAAGACGTGGACACGCTGTATGTGGCGTCTTTGCTTGAAGAAGACCCGGTGCTGACCGCCAAGCTGCTGAAGACCGCCAATTCCGCCTACTTTGGGCTGAGTCGCTCTGTCACCAACGCCAGGGATGCCCTCAATGTGATGGGCTTGATCTAAGTTCGCGCACTGGTCATTGCGGCCTCATTGGGTGAGGGTTTTCGTTGTGTGGGCGGAGTCAACCACACACAGTTCTGGCGCTACAGCATCGCTTCGGCCAACCTGTCCCGCTGCATCGCCCTGCCGATCAAGATCGACGAGAGCACGGCTTTCACCGCTGGTCTTGTGCACAGCATTGGCGAGCTGATGATGCATGCGGCCATGCCCGAAGCCATGATGGATCTGAACCAGCGCGTGCCCGTGTTGGATATCAAGAGGGCCCATGCCGAACAGGACTTGTTTGGCTACAGCTACGGTGAAGTGGGTGCTGCGCTTGCCCAAGAATGGCGTTTCCCACAGAAGATGATCGATGCCATTCGTCACCAGGCTGCACCGTTTGAAGACGATGTGTACGAACCGATTGCGGGTGTGGTCCACATCGCTTCCTGGCGTGCCCGCGGTCAAGAGATGTCTTTGAGCGGCGAAGAGTTGATCAGCAGCTATCCCGACCCGATAGGGATGGTCCTTGGCATCAACCCTGACAGCGTGATGGAAGAAATGATTCCCTCGTTCACGCGCGAGACTGACGACGCTTTGTCCGAAGAAATTTAGTTCGGTACCACCAGTCCAGGTGATGGGGAAGCGGTCGGTGGCGCGGCGCCGTCCGGGTCGCGGAGATCCTGTGACCGCAGTACCTCGTACAGCCGCCATTCGGGCAAGCGCCGGTTGCCGAACCCAACAGCCGCTTCGTGGCAGTCAGCGTTAGTACAACCACCGCCGGCGACCGGCTCCAGTCGCTGCACACTTGCCTCACCGCTGGTGAGAGCCCGCTTGAGGCTGGGGGCAGACATTCGAAATAGACACTTTGAATTTTCGAGGGCTACTTAACCGGTCACTAGGAGAACAAGACTTCAAACGACAGCTTGACCTCCCATACCGGCAGTTCGTTGAGGCTATCGTGGTTTAGCTGGGCCGACCTCGCCGGTCAAGCCCACAAATGCCGGCCTACCTAGTGCCGGTGCTTGTGATGTGCGTCGGGCACGTGGGGGTGGCTGTGGTGCAGCTGGCTGTGGAGGTGTGGGTGGCTGTGCGGGCCGGCGGGCATGGGCTCGTGGCGGTGCAGGTGGTGACCGTCGTCGTGCGTGTGCGCGTGTTCGTGGTCCAGCGCTTCGTGATCGTGTGTATGGCTGTGGTCTTCGGCCAGGTGAATGAGCACGCCGGCCACCATGAGCACACCGCCCGCCAGCAGCAGCCCGCTGACCGAACGCTCGCCGAGTGCGAACGCGCCGAGCGCGCCGATGAAGGGCGCAAACGCGAATACCGAGCCGGTGCGCGCGGCGCCAAATTGCCGCTGCGCGAGCAGGTAGAAGCGCAGGCTGAGGCCGTAACCCGTGGCGCCCACGGCGAGCAGGGCCAGCGCGGCGGGCCACGCGGGCGGCGGCTCGCCCCAGGCGAATGCGATGGCGCTGGTGACGCTGGCGCCCAACGCGGCTTTGGCAAGCACCACCTGACCGGGGTCGCGCTCGGCCACGCCGCGCGAGAGGGTGTTGTCCACCCCCCAGGCGACGGTCGCCACGGCCACAGCGAGCAGGCCGAGCAACTGCACCTGGCCCGTGAGGCCCTGGTCGATCACCAGCAGGGCGCCGCCAGCCAGCAGCAGGGCCACGGCGGTCTTGACGCGGCCGTCCAGCACCTCGCCGCACCAGCGCCAGGCCAGCACCACCGTGAAAACGGCTTCGAGTGTGAGCAGCAACGACGCACTGGCGCCGCTGGTGCGTTGCAGGCCCCAGGCCAGCGCCACCGGACCGATGACCGCGCCCGCCGCCACCATGGCGAGCAGGCGCGGTGCGTCGCTGCGGTGCAGCGGCGCTTCCACGCTCGCACCCCGGCGCTGGAACAGGGCCACTAGAGCCGCACCGCCATACAGCAGCGCGGCCGTGCTGAACGGGCCGAGCCCCTGGCCGAAGCGCTGCACCAGCGGTGTGCTCAGGCCAAACAGCGCCGCGGCCAGCAGGGCCAGCGCGCCGCCTCGCAAGGCTGGCGACCCGGTGTTCATCACTGCCCGGTGTGGTTGGCGGCGATGAAGTTGCCCGGCTGCGAGAAGAAGATGTAGAGCGTCTGCTTGGCGGCGTCGGTCACGGCGGGGTTCTTGAATGTGACCTTCCACTCCTTGCCTTTCTGGCCTTCCACCAGCTCGGCCTTGTCGAGCTTGACGGCCTGCCAGGACGCGTCGAGCTTGCCGGCCTTGACCAGCGAGGCCTTGCGCTGGTCCGCGCATTGGGTGACGACGGCTTCGCTCGCGGTCTTGTTGCCGTGGAAGTGGCAGCTGCTGCCTTCGGCGGCCATGGCGGCGGGGGTGGCGATGAGGGTGGACACCAGGGCGGCGGCGATGAAGAGGGATTTCATGGGGAGTCCTTTTGGGGTTGGGAACAACAGGTTTGAGAGAGGGAAAGATCAGAGACCGTCACGGCTGGCATCTTGTGTGTTTTCAACATCGAGGTCCTCGTGCGCGTGGCGGTGTTCGGCGGCGGGAAAACGGAAGCTGTCCGGGTTGGCGTCGTGCTGGTAGCCGTGCAGCTGCATGAACAGCAGGTAGACACCGGCGTAGAGCAACCCCAGGTTGGCCATGTAGGCAAAGCGCTTGAACGACGGACGGTGCCGCCACAGGGCCAGCAGACCAACCATCACCACCAGCGCGGCAATCTGGCCCAGCTCGACGCCGACGTTGAAGCTGAGGATGCGCCCCAGCATCTGCAGGGCGTCGTCGCCCAGCGGCAGTTGCTGCAGCCGGGTGGACAGACCGAAGCCGTGCAACAAGCCGAAGCCGAACACCATCCACAACAGGTTGGGTGAGGCCATCTGGAAGTGCTTCTGGAAACCGCCGTTGTTGTCGAAGGCCTTGTACATCACGCTGATGGCGATGATGGCGTCGATGAGGTAGTAGTTCCAGGTGATCTGGAGCATGGTGGCAAAGACCAGGGTGATGCTGTGCCCCAGGGTGAACACGGTGACGAACTTGACCACGTCCTTGAACGAGGCCAGGAAGAACACCACACCGAAGAGGAAGAGCAGGTGGTCGTAGCCGGTGAGCATGTGGCTGGCACCCAGGCCCACGTACTGCAGGTAGCCGCCGTCGAGCATGCGCTGACGGTCGGCGTCGGAAATGCCGTGGGCCAGCACGGCCAGCGGCGCCAAGGCGAACGACAGCCAGACGGCCGCGCTGCGCAAGCGGGATAAGTTCATGGAAATCCTGTGTGTCTGAAGGGGAAGCCGGCCGCGGGGCCTGCGGCACGGACCACGCTGCGCTTTCGACGCGGCGCATGGGGCGCCACGCAGGCGCCCGGGAGCATCAGACCAGGGAGCGGGGCGGCCGGAGCAGGCCGTCGGGGTCGGCCGAAAGCGGCTGGACCGCGGTCCAGGCCCGGGGGGCGCTGTGCGGCAGGGTCGGCACAGGCTGGGCCGATGTCACGGGCAGGCCCTGGAACTGCACGCCCTCGCTGGCGTGCGAGTGGTGGGGGCCGTGCTGGCCATCGTCCTGGGTGTCGTCCATCAGCAGTGCGACATCGATGTCGTGGCCTGCTGCCTCGTGCTGGTGGTGGCCGTGATCGATCGCGTGGGCCACCTCGTGCGCCAGCCGCTCGGCTTGCCCGGTGCGCTGAGCAGGCAGCGCCCACGCCACGGACTGCAGCAGCAGGCCGAACAGCAGGAACCAGGTGGTAAGGGCGGGTTTCACAGATGCGGATTCTATCGGCGCAGGACCGCCCCCTTCTTCGACCAGCGTTTTTGCCCGGATTCAACGCAGCGGCGCTGGCCACTTCTGCGCCTTGTCCTTCCATTGCGCGTGGCACGACACACAGGACACCTGCAACTGAGACAGCGCGCCGGTGGCGCCCATCCAGTCGCGGGTGCGAGTGGCCTTGAGGATGTCGTTGGTGTTCTCGTCCAGCACTTTGTCGTAGGTCACCAGGGCCTGCTTGAAGCCGGCCTGGTCTTCGGGCTTCATGATGGCCCAGGGTGAGTGGTTGGGCGCCGGGTGCGTGAAGATGATGTTGGCGCCCTGCTCGACCATCTCTCGGTTGTGGGTCAACACGCCTTCTTGCATCATGCCGATGGACTTGCCCATGAGGGTCATGAGTTCCTTGTAGGTCATTTCGGCCTTGCGCATGCCGGCAACGAGGTTCTCGGCGGTGTCCTGGGCTTGCAGGGGCAGGGGCAGCAAGGCGGCGACGAGCAAGGCGGTGGCGATCTTTTTCATGTGAGGCTCCGGGGTTTGTGGATGGGATGCCCGAATCCTAGGCAGCCACCGCTGCGCTTGTGTGTCGGCCCACCCCCTGTTTGGTGAGCCTGCATGACAGGGGCGCGCTTGACATGCTGTGTTACCAAGATCCCGCCTTGGGCAGCGATGGCGGCGCGAAGATGCGGCCATCGCAACCCGCCAAGCAACATCATGAGCCACTTCCGCTACGCCACCTCGCAAATCGCCGTCCACTGGCTGGCCGCTGCCCTGATCGTCTTCCTGCTGATCACCGGCACCTTCGTCCTGGCCGAGCTGCCCAACACCGCCGACAAGATTGGCAACTTCCGCATCCACATGATCCTGGGTGCTTTGGCGGCCCTGCTGGTGGTGGCGCGCGTGGTGCTGCGCCGGGTAAAGCCCCGGCCGCCGGCCGTCGTCGCCGAAAAGTGGGCGCACCTGGGCCACATGGGCCTGAACCTGCTGGTGCTGGTGCTGGCCATGAGCGGCGTGGTGCTGGCGCTGCAGAGCGGCGTGCTGGCCGCGGTGCTTGGCTCGGCGCCCTTGCCCGAGTCGCTGGATGGATGGACGCTGCGCAAGGTACACGGCCTGACGTCGCGCCTGCTGATGGCGGTGGTGGCGGTGCACGTGCTGGCCGCTCTGTACCATCAATGGATCGTCAAGGACGGCCTGCTGCTGCGCATGCGACCCGGCAAAAAACGCACATGAGTCCCACCCCCGAACACCTTCTTGTCGTCGATGACGACCGCGAAATCCGCCGCCTGATCGAGGAGTACCTGACGCAGGCGGGCTACCGCGTCTCCACCGCGGCCGACGGCAAGGCGATGCGGCGCCTGATGGAGCAGCACCGCTTCGACCTGGTGGTGCTGGACTTGATGCTGCCCGGCGAAGACGGCCTGAGCCTGTGCCGCGATCTGCGCAGCCGCTCGAACCTGCCCATCCTCATGCTCACGGCCCGGGGCTCGGAGATCGACCGCATCGTGGGCCTGGAGATGGGCGCCGACGACTACCTGGCCAAGCCCTTCAACCCGCGCGAGCTGCTGGCGCGCATCCGCAGCATCCTGCGCCGCGCCCATGCGCTGCCGACCAATCTGGTGCCCGAAGAAGTGGCGGTGTTCCGCTTCGCGGGCTGGACGCTGGAGGTGGCTTCGCGCAACGTGACGGCGCCCGATGGCCTGGTGGTGCCGCTCTCGGGCGCCGAATTCCGGCTGCTGCGGGTGCTGCTGGAACACCCGCACCGCGTGTTCTCGCGCGACCAGCTGCTGGAGCTGACCAACGGCCGCGAAGCCATCCTATTCGACCGCAGCATCGACGTACTGGTGGGGCGGCTGCGCAAGCGCTTGCGCGACGATGGCAAGGAGCCGGCCCTGATCAAGACCGTGCGTGGCGAAGGCTACGTGCTGGCCGCCAGCGTGGAGGCGCTGTGAGGCTCTGGCCACATTCGCTATTTGGCCGCCTGCTGCTGCTGATGAGCGCCGGGCTGCTGGTGGCGCAGCTGGCCGGGTCTCTGATCCAGTCCTGGGACCGGCAGCGCACGCTGGGCCACACCGTCAGCCACGAGCTGGCGCAACGCATCGCGGCCGTGTACCGGGTGGTGGATGCCCAGACCGGCCCTCAGCGGCAGCCCATGGCCACCCTGCTGTCCACCCCCAGCCTGCAGATTCACATCGTCGATCGGGCCCCGCTGCCGACCGTGACGGCGCCGTCGATGCTGGACGACCTGCCCGGGCACATCACGGAAGTGCTCGGCCCGCGCGCCGAGGTCCGCACGACCGAGCTGCCGCGGCAGGGGCGGTTCGCGTTCAAGCTGCACCTGCGGCTGTCGTCGGGCGAATGGCTGCGCCTGAACGGCAGCGCGCCGGAGGGTGTGTTTGCCCTGCCCTGGAACCTGCTGTTCAACCTGGGCCTGATGCTGGTGGCGGTGGTGCTGCTGGTGGCCATGGCCGCGAGCAGCACGGTGCGCCCGCTGACCGAGCTGGCCAAGGCAGCGCACAGCCTGTCGCGTGATCTGCGCAGCCCGCCGGTGCCCGAGAACGGCCCGACCGAAGTGCGCGAAGCGGCACAGGCCTTCAACGCCATGCAGTCGCGCATCCGCAGCGGCATTGAAGAGCGCGAACGCTTTCTGGCCGCGGTGTCGCACGATCTAAAGACACCGCTCACGCGCATGCGCCTGCGCACCGAGATGATGGCCGACCCGCAATTGCGCGCGCAGCTGCAGGCCGACACCGACGACATGCTGCAACTGCTCGACGGCACGCTGGATTTCTTGCGCGGCAAGGCGGTGGAAGAACTCCTGCAGCGCGTCGATCTGGTGGCGCTGGTGGAGAGCCTGGTCGAGGACTACCAGGGCCTGGGCACGGTCACGCTGCAGGCGCCGGACGCGCTGCAGTGGTCGTGCCGGCCCAAAGCGCTCAAGCGCGCGCTGACCAACCTGATCGACAACGCACTCAAGTACGGAGGCCAGGCGCACGTGGTCCTCTCTGGTGAGCCACAGTGCGTGGAGGTTCGTGTACAGGACAACGGGCCTGGCTTACCGGAAGCAGAGTTGCAGAAGGTGTTCGAACCCTTCTACCGCGTCGAGCACTCGCGCAGCCGCGACACCGGCGGCGCGGGCCTGGGGCTGGCCATCGTGCGCCAGATTGCCCGCAGCCACGGCGGAGACGTCGAGCTGAGCAATCGGGCCGAAGGCGGGCTTCAGGCACGACTGTCATTGGTGTCCAAATAAGAGTCAATCGGTGGTCAGCTTCGGTACCAAAAGCGGCCGTCTGCCCTTCATTAAGCAACGTCACTCGTACGACCGCATCCAGGCGCAGACCGCAAGGTCGCGTTTAGAAGCTCACGGACGGCAACCGCTGCACTGCTGATCCTCAGTTGCGCAAAGTCGGTCCCAGGCTGTTATGCGCAGGTCCCAGTTATGAACAGTTGCCGAAGGCGATCGAGCTGAGTACATGGATTCGTCTATGCCACTGACAGCGGCGGTCTTCGTGATC
>JAURYH010000063.1 GCA_030653975.1 Hydrogenophaga sp.
GCGATGTGATGGCACGCCTGCCCATGCAGCGCGCCAGCCAGATCGGCGAGCTGCTGCCACATCGGTGGCAGCCAGCCTGACAAAGCATTCTCAGAAACACCACCGCGTCCTGCGGTCAAGATGGGATGGCCGCGCGCTTACATTGATATCGCGCAACGCGGTGTCGGCCGAGCACTTGCCGATGGAGGCCCACCGGGCGTTCGTCAGCTTGCCATCCCTGCCGTCCGGCGCGCGGTCCAGCACGTGGTTCAACACCGCGGTTTGCCGAGGATTCATGGGCGTGCCGGCCCAGCGTTGCCAGAACTGGGCTTTGTCCGACACATGCCATTGGCCCCCTGCACAGCGCGCAGCAGGCAGGCCAAAACCAGCTGAGCCACGGTGTGATGTCCAGCCAACTGGGTAGCCAGGCCTCCTGCGCCACCAACATCGCCATCTTTCCGTTCGTGCTGCAGTTTGCGGCGGTGGAGCCTGGGTGGTCGGGGCAACTGCCGCTGCTGGCGTTGACGAGGTGGCTTGGCCGGTGGTCGATTCACCCCTGTTCGAACATCGGGACCCGAATGTACGTTGGGGCCGGGAAATCCGTGCAAAAGGACAGCGGTCGTTCGCGGGTCACGCCGGTCAACCCATACAAGAACATTGATGAGCGGATGCGTCAGATGGCCGCATACTGGTGAAGCCGACCCATAGCAGTTCACCAATGCGTCCTGGTGGATGACAGATCCTGGACGGCACGCGACGCTCAACAATGGCAGCGTGGCAAGGTCCATCAGAAAGCAGGACGGCGCAACCCTTGAACCAGGAGACCCCTATGCCGACCACGATTTTTGAAGCCCTTCGCGAGAGCCACGACATCCAGCGCCAGCTTTGCACCCGACTGATCCGTTCCAGGTCGGGTACGGCAGCAAAGGAGGCGACATTCATGGATCTCAAGATTGAACTGGAGGCCCACGCAGCCGCTGAGGAGCGCTACCTTTACTGCCCCATCCTGATGGACGACAACGGTTTGACGCCTTCGCGGCATGCCTTGTCGGAGCATCACGAGATCGAGGAGATTCTGGAAGACATGTCGGTCAACGACAAATCCACGGCCGCATGGCAGAAAAAGGCTGTCGAGCTCGGGCAGACAGTTCGCCACCACCTGAAGGAGGAGGAACGTGGCTTTTTTCAGCAGGCTGGAAAGATCCTGACAGACAAGCAAAAAGTCGCACTGGCGGGCAAATACAGGCGAGATCTCAAGCGCATGAAGAAAGTACTGTCGAACCCATGATGAAAAGGCAGGGACGGGCCGATAGTGTCCGACGAGCATTTGCCCAGTGCTGCCTGGTCACCGCTGTGCAATCCGCGGGCCGACGAGGCCGAAGGCAGCGCCTTGCGGGTCGCGCGCATGGAGGCTGTATTCGCCGCCAGGGATCTGGTGCGGGCCGTTGAGCACCTGGCCGCCGCCCGCCTTGATTTTTTCCATCGCCGCATCGATGTCCTCGACCCCGATGCAGTACATCCAGCGCGGCGCCTGGCCATCCTGGCTGCGCATCAACGCGCCGATGTTGACCCCGTTGACGGCGAGCAGGTGGTAGTCGCCCATGGCGCCCATCGGCATCGCGCCGACCACTTCCCAGCCGAAGCGCGCCTTGTAGAAACCGAGCGCCGCCGCATCGTCCTTGGCGGCGATTTGATTCCAGCGCACATGGCGCGCGTCGGCAATGCGGAACGCGGTGCTGCTCGCATCGCTGGTGCCGCGCATCACGTACAGCGGCACGCCGTCCGGATCGGCGAGCATCGGGATCCGCCCGACGTTCGGGATGTCCATCGCGGGCATCTGCACACTGCCGCCTGCGGCCGTCCAGTCGGCGACCGCGGCGTCGACGTCGGTGGTCAGCAACTCGTACCAGATGAAATCGCCTTTGGGGTTGCTCATGTCATTGCTCCAGTGTCACGACGCGGGTGAACCCGCCAGAAACCATGCGCTTGCCGTCGAACGGCCAGTCCGTGCCCTCGGGCACATCGTCGCCCCAGGCTTCGACCACCCGCAGCGCACCGTGATCGATGAAGGCGCTGTCAACCCTGTGGGCGTGTTGGATGAACTGTTGCCGGTTCCCGGTCGGCACCGCGATCACGAAACCAGTTCAAGCATGGCGTCCGACAGTGACCGGCGCTCAGCTTCTCTCGCCGTCGGGTGCCTGATCTTTGCGCCAGGACACCGACGCACACCACCCCACGGAACCGTGGGGTTCACTTCTTCTGGCGCGCCACCTTCACCGCCTTGCCCTTGCCCGCCGGCGCCTTGAGCTGCCCCTGCGCCTGCTCCAGCCAGAGCAGGGTTTCGGTGTGCGAGAGGAAACGCCGCAGGTAGTGCGGCGAGAGCTCGCGCATGAGGCCGAGCGTGCGCAGCACGAGCATGTGGGAGTTGAGCGGGCCGGCGTTTTCGGGCGCGCGGTGGGTGGCCTGCACCACGGCTGCTTCGGCGCCCAGGCGTTCCCAGGTTTCGCGGAAGCGCTGGGCGCTGCGCAGCTCGGGCCACTTTCCGCCGTTTGATCTGAGGCCGCCTGCTGCGGCCTGGCTGGCTTGGGTTATGTGGGCGTTGAGGGTGGCGAGGGGGGAGGGTTTTGCGCGCTGCTCTGGGCTTGCTCCTTCCACCTTTGGGGGAAGGTTGGGATGGGGGCTGCGCGCCGGCGGGATGGCCGAACATCCGCCCCTACCCCTGCCCTCCCCCAGAGGGGGAGGGGGAAGATTCGGGCCGGTGGGTTTGGTGTTCATGGCTTGGCGGTGGCCGGCGTTGCCTGTGCAGGCTGTTCCGGCGCGGCCGTGCTGGCCGTGGGCGCGGCGCGGGGCACGGGGGCCATTTCCACGCGGCGGTTGAGGGCGCGTCCTTTTTCGTCGGCGTTGCTGGCCACGGGTTGCTCGGCGCCGAAGGCGGCGCTGAACACGCGCTGGCGCGGCATGCCTTCCTTGACGAGGGTACGCGTCACGGTGAGCGCGCGTTGGGCCGAGAGTTCGAGGTTGTCGTCGAAGCGCTGGCTGGGGCCTTTGACGATCGGTTTGTCGTCGGTGAAGCCGCTCACCATGAGCATCTCGTCGCGCTCGCCGAGGTACACCTCCAGCGGTGGCACCAGGCTCTTGAGCAGTTGCTGGCCTTCGGGGCGCAACTGGTCGGAGTTGAAGTCGAACAGCACGCTGCCGCTGATGCCGATGCGGCCGTTGTTGAGCGTGACGCGGCCGCTCTGCAGCGGGATGGCGAGCGCTTTTTCCAGCGCCATGCGGCGGGCTTCTTCCTGCTGGCGTTTGGCCACTTCGCTTTGCAGGCTGGCCACCAGGTCCATCTGCACCAGCAGCACGCCGATGAGGATGAGCACGAAGGCGCCGACCACGCCGGCCATGAGGTCGCCGAACACGGCCCAGACGGGCGCGGTTTCGCCGAGGCCGTCGTCGATGGCGGTGTCGTCCACGCTGCTGCTCATCGGACGACCCTCCGTGCTGCGCACTGCGGGGCTGAGCGCCTTCGGAACGGCCGGGCGGCGCTCATCACACAGCCCCTTGCGCAACCGGCGCGGCGGCTTTGTTGGGCAGCGCGGGCTTGCTGGCGCGCAGGCTGCGCATGTCTTCGACGATGCCTTGCTGCGCGCTGATGCTGAGGTCGATCACCTCGCGCGCCTGCGCCACGTAGTAGGCGAGCTGTTCGTCGCTGCGCGCCATGTGTTGGCCGATGGCGCCTTCGACACGTTGCAGGCCTTCGACGAGTTTTTCGTTGGTGCTGCTGAACCGCTCGACCCCCTGCTGGAAGGCCTGGCCCAGCGCGGCGAGTTCGGCGGCGCTGGTGGCCATTTGCGCGGTCTGCTCGTCGGCCCGGCCCGCCTGCGCGCCCAGGGTCTGCGCGAACTGCGCGCCGGTCTGGTTGAGCACGGTGGTGGCGGACGCGACCAGCGATTCGATGGCGGCACGCTGCTCGCCGGTGGTCTGCTGCACGTTCTGCAGCAGGCTGCTGATGTGCGCCACCAGCTCGCTGCGCTCTTGCAGGGCCAGGTTGTCGCGCTCGGTGAGGCGGCTCATTTCACCGCGCAGCTGGCCAATGACTTCGGCCGCGGCCTTGGGCGCCTCGGACGCGGTTTCGAGCAGGCGCGACATGGGCGCTTCGAGCGAGGTGCCGAGTGTGGCGAGGTGCTCGGTGACGGCGGCCTGCAGCTCGCTGAGGCGGTCCACCGCGGCCTGACCGCGCGCAGCCTCTTCGCTGCGCAGGGCTTGCAAGTGCGTGGCTTCTTCGGTGCGCAGCGCCTGCAGCTGGGTGCCGATGTCGGCGTGCAGCGCGGCGGCCTGCTCGACGGTGGTTTGCTGGCGGCTGGCTTCGTCGGCGCGCAAGCTTTGCAGTTGCGCGGCCAGTTCGGTTTGCAGGCTGGCCAAGCGATCCACCGCGGCCTGGCCGCGCGCGGCTTCTTCGTTGCGCAGGGTCTGCAGTTGCTCGGCCAGCTCGGCGTGCAACGCGGCGGCGCGTTCGGCGGCGGCCTGGTTGCGGGTGGTTTCTTCGCTGCGCAGGGTCTGCAGGTGCGTGCTTTCTTCGTTGCGCAAAGCGCTGAGTTCGCTGCGCCAGAGGGCGGCCAATTCGTCCATGCGCTGGCCGTGCTCCTCGGTCCACAACGCTTCCGCCTCGGTGCGGGCCTGCACCAGCGCGTCGCTCTTTTCGAGCAGCCGCGTCACGCTTTCCATGCTGCGCGTGGCCTGCTCGGCGGCACTCTGCTGGATGGCGCTGGCGGTCTGCTCCAGCGTCTGGCACACGGCCTGCTGCTGCGCGAGGTTGGCCGCACCCACCTGCTGCCACTCGGCCAGCAGGCTGCTGGCCATGCCTTGCAGCGCGGTGGTCCAGGCGGCAAGTTTCTGCGCTTCGGCCTGGGCCTGCTCGCGGTGCTGCTGCGCCGTGGCCTGCTGCACGTTGGACAGCAACTGGCCGGCACGGGCTTCGAAGCTGGTGTTGAACTGTTCCAGTGCCTGGCCCAGACCGCCGACGAGTTGCTCGCTGGTGCGGGTGTGGTGCTGCAGCGCGCTGGCCCAGCCTTCGGCCACGCTGCCGGTGGTGGCGGCGAACTGGGTGGACAGGCCGGTGAGCTGCGTCTGCACCGCCGCGCTCACGCGCTCGTGCAGGCGGGTGGACTCTTGCGCGATGGCGGCCATGGCGCTCTCGACCACAGGCTGGATGCTCTCGCCCGCCATCCGCGCGCTGGCGCTGAGGCTGTCGTTCAACGCCTGCGCGACGGATTGGCCGAGGCCGGTGTACGCGGCGGCGGCTTCGCGGTGGAACTGGTCTTGCCGCGCGGTGAGCTGTTCATCGAGCTGCTGGTGGCGGCGCTCGACCTGCTCCATCAGCGCCTGCAGCTGCGTGACGACCTGGGGCAGCGCGTCGGCCTGGCGCTGCAGGGCGACGAAGCTGTTGTCCTGGCGCTGGGCGGCGGTGAAGGGGCGCAGCGCACCGGCGGTCTGCTGCTCCAGCCTGCGGGCCACGTCCGCCCGCTCGCGGCGGGCGATGGCCGACATGAGGCCGAGCATGGCCGAGCTGGCCACACCGGCCACCGAGGTGCCGAACGAGAGGCCCAGGCCGCGGATAGGCGCGGCCAGCGCCGAGCGGATGGCCATCAGATCGGCCGAGCCTTCGAGTGCGAACACGGCGCCCTTGAAGGTGACCACCATGCCGAGGAAGGTGCCGAGCATGCCGAGCATGACCAGCAGGCCGATGAGGTAGGGCGTGAGCGCCAGGCCGGGCAGCGCGCCGCGCCCGCTCTCGACGCGCTGGCGCACGGCGTTCTGCAGCGGCGCGGGCACGCGGGCGAGCCAGTCGGCCAGGCTGCCCAGCGGCTGCGGGATGTGGGCGAGCGCCTGGGCCAGGCCGGTGCTGGCGCTGCGGAAGCGGCGGATTTCCAGCGCGCCAAACAGGTAGACGGCGGCGATGAGCACCGTCATGCCCAGGGCGAGCCAGTTGCTGCCGACGAAGCCCCAGCCCACCCAGCCGATGGCGAGCAGGCCGAGGAGGAAGGCGCCGGTGAGCGGGGCGCGGTTTGAAGAGGAGGGAGAAGACATGGCTTGTGTTTTCAAAGGCTCAGATTCGGTGTGGGGCGTTGGCCTGGCGCTTTGTGCGTGGGGAGAGCCCCTCACCCCAGCCCTCTCCCCAGAGGGGCGAGGGAGTGAAGACACATGGAGCCGCCGGGCTGGCATTCAGCCCCCTCTCCCGCTGGCGGGAGAGGGTTGGGGTGAGGGTGTATTCAGGGCTCATGGGTCATGGCCTCGATCATTCCGACAACCGGCTGCAAACGGTGCTCCAGCTCGGCGAGCAGCGTCTGCTCCAGCTCGGTGTTGAAGCCCAGCAACCAGCGCAGGTCATGCGGGGTGTCGGACGCGGCGGCGGCCTGGCGCAGCGTCATGAACCGCGCTCTGAGGAAATTGGGCAGGCCAACGAGCAAGCGTTGCTCGCGCCCGCCCAGCATTTCACCCAGCGCGGCGTCGAGCGCGGCGAGCTGGGCCAGACGGGGCGTGCCTTGGGCCAGGGTCTGGCGCACGTGGCCGCGCAGCGCGTCCACGCTCATTTCCATGCGGCGCTGCTGGTCCTGGTAGCGCTGGAGGCAGAAGGTGAACTCGGTGTCGAGGTCGTCCGGGTCGGGCTGGTGGCGCGTGTCGCGCGTGGTGATGGACTGGCTGAGCACGGCGCGCACGCGCTCCAGCTCGGCCTGCAGCGCGGCGGCGCTGGTGTCCGGCCGACCGTTTGCGCGGGCGGCTTGCCGACCGGCGGCGGCGATGGCCGCGTGCGCCGAACTCAGGCTGATGGCGTCGGCCACGTGGAGCCACTGCCCCAGGCGCTCGGCCACGTCCTGCCGCGCCGCGTCACCGGGCGCAGCCGCCCCCGCAGGCAAGAAGCCCGCAAGCTGGCGCACCAGGGCGGCGGGTTGGGTGTGGAAGAAAGAACTGCGCAAAAAAACGGTCCCCAGCACCCCGCAGGGCGCCTGAGCGTGAAGGAAAACAGGGGGTTTGCCGGCCCGAACGGGGGGCTGGCGCCGGACCGGCCGACGGGCCGGGCGGCAGGCCGTCATTAGAAACCATCCGGCCGGCGGGTTTGTAACCGCCGGTCCGTGCCGGGTTCAGACCACCAGCACGGCGCGGAAATCGTTCACGTTGGTGTGCGTGGGTCCGGTGATGACCAGATCGCCGAGCGGTTCGAAATAACCGTAGGCGTCGTTGCGGGCCAGGTGGTCGCTGATCTTCAGGCCCAGCGCGGCGGCGCGGGCCAGGGTGTCGGGCGTGACCAGCGCGCCGGCGTTGTCTTCCACACCGTCGATGCCGTCGGTGTCGGCGGCGAGCGCCCACACACCGGCCTGCCCGTCCAGTGCCTGGGCCAGACCCAGGCAGAACTCGCCGGCCCGGCCACCGCGGCCTTTTTTCTGGCCTTCGGCGCGTGGGCGCACCGTGACGGTGGTTTCGCCGCCGCTCAGGATGACGCAGGGTCTGGCGAAGCTGCTGCGGCCCAGCGCCGTGGAGCGCGCCAGCGCAGCGTGCACCTTGCCGACCTCGCGCGACTCGCCTTCGATCTCGTCGCTGAGCACCACGACGTTCAGGCCCAGGGCTCGCGCGGCGTCGGCGGCGGCGTCCAGGCTTTGCTGGGGGGTGGCGATCAGGTGCGTCTGGATGCCGGCGAGCGAGGCGCCACCCGGTTTGGGCGTTTCGAGCGCGCCGCTCTCCAGCTGCTGCCTGACGGCTTCAGGCACCTCGATGGCGTAGCGGCGCAGGATGTCCAGCGCTTCGGCGCAGGTGGACGCGTCGGCCACGGTGGGGCCGCTGGCGATCACGCTCACGTCGTCGCCCGGCACGTCGCTGATGGTGAGCGTGACCACGCGGGCCGGTGCGCAGGCGGCGGCGAGGCGCCCGCCCTTGATGCGCGAGAGGTGCTTGCGCACGGTGTTCATCTCGCCGATGTGCGCGCCGCTGTCCAGCAGCTGGCGGTTGATGCGCTGCTTGTCTTCGAGCGTGAGGCCGTCGCAGGGCATGGTCAGCAACGACGAGCCGCCGCCGGAGATGAGGCACAACACGAGGTCGTCTTTGGTCAACCCCTGGGTCATTTGCAGGATGCGCTGCGCGGCTTCCAGCCCGGCAACGTCGGGCACGGGGTGCGCCGCTTCGACCACCTCGATGCGTTGCGGCAGGCCTTCGGGGCGCGGTGGGGTGTGGTGGTAGCGTGTGACGACCAGGCCCGAGAGGGGCGCGTCGGCCGGCCACAGCGCTTCCACCGCCTGCGCCATCGCGCCACCCGCCTTGCCGGCGCCGAGCACCAGGGTGCGGCCCTTGGGTGGTGGTGGCAGATGCGCGGCGGTGTTGTGCAGCGGCAGCGCGCGCTGCACGGCCACGTCGTACAGGTGGCGCAGCAGGGCGCGGGGGTTGGTCAGGCTGGGGGCGGTGGGGTTGGTGGCTTCGTTCATGGTGGCGAGTTTACGAACTGCAGGCGTCTGGGGGGCTTGCCCCTTCCCCCGCTGGGGGAAGGTGGGGATGGGGGCTCTCTGCCAGCAAACCCTGTTTGTCGAAGTGAACCCATGGCGCACGTGCCCCCACCCCACCCCTGCCCTCCCCCAGGGGGAGGGAGCGAAGGCACTTCAGGCTGCGGGGGTGGGCGCGATCTGGTGATTCGCCATGAGCTCCAGACTGCGGCACAGCGCCGAATGGTCCAGCCCGGCCCAACCATGCGCCGCACAGCTCTGCATCAGCTGCGCCGCGCTCGCCGTGTTCGGCAGGCTCACGCCCAGCTCCTTCGCGCCCTGCAGCGCGAGGTTCAGGTCCTTCTGGTGCAGTTCGATGCGAAAGCCGGGGTTGAACGTGCGCTGGACCATGCGCTCGCCGTGCACCTCCAGGATGCGGCTGGCCGCGAAACCGCCCATCAGCGCCTGGCGCACCCTGGCCGGGTCGGCGCCGGCCTTGCTGGCGAACAGCAGGGCCTCGGCCACGGCCTCGATGTTGAGCGCCACGATGATCTGGTTGGCCACCTTGGTGGTCTGCCCGTCGCCGTTGCCGCCCACCAGGGTGATGTTCTTGCCCATGGCGTCGAACAGCGGCTTCACGCGCTCAAAAGCCGCGGCCGGCCCGCCGACCATGATGGTCAGGCTGCCGGCCTTGGCGCCCAACTCGCCACCGCTGACCGGTGCGTCCAGGTAGTCGCAGCCCAGCGCATTGATCTGCCGCGCAAACTGCTGGGTGGCCATGGGGCTGATGGAACTCATGTCCACAACCGTCTTGCCAGCCGACAGGCCCTTCGCCACGCCGGTGTCGCCGAACAGCACGTCCAGCACATGCGGCGTGTCGGGCACCATGGTGATGATCACGTCGGCGCGCTTGGCCACCCCGGTGGCGTTGGTGCAGACGGTCGCGCCCTGCTCCGCCAGTGCCGCCGGGATCTTGCTGCGGCTGCTGACGAACAGCTGGTGCCCGGCCTGGATGAGGTTCAGCGCCATGGGCGTGCCCATGATGCCCAGGCCGATGAAGCCGACTTTTTGGCCGCTCTTGGTCATGTCGAGGTTCCTTTGCTGGTGAGGTCGATCGGTATCGCCGGGAGCATCGCGGAACCGGCTTTGCCGGGCCGCCGATGCTGCCCCCTTGAGGGGGTGACGCCGCAGGCGGTGCGGGTGGGTGTGTTTCAGAGTCCCTGTCCATGCGCGGCGATCCAGCCCAGGCCGCGGTCGGTGCCACCCGGCGTCGGGTCCTTGGGCTTGTATTCGCAGCCGATCCATCCGCTGTAGCCCAGCGCGTCGATGTGGTCGAAGAGGTTCTTGTGATGGATCTCGCCGGTGCCGGGTTCGTGGCGACCGGGCGTATCGGCGAGTTGCATGTGGGCGATGCGCGGCAGCAGGTCCTGGATGGTGTTGCACAGCTCGCCTTCCATGCGCTGCGCGTGGTAGATGTCGTACTGCAGGAACACGTTGTCGGCACCCACCTCGTCCATCAGCGCGATCGCCTGGCGCGGGCGGCTGACGAAATAGCCTGGCATGTCGAAGGTGTTGATGGGCTCGATCAGCAGCGGCAAGCCGAGCTTCCTGGCCTCGGCCGCGGCATGGCGCACATTGCCCACCCAGGTGGCGCGCGCCTGCGCCTCGCTCACACCCGCCGGCACCAGCCCGGCCATGCAGTGCCAGCGCTGCACGCCGATCACCGGCGCGTATTCGGCGGCCCGGGTCACGCTGGCGCGGAACTCGTCTTCGCGCCCGGGGATGCAGGCCAGGCCGCGCTCGCCCGCGGCCCAGTCGCCGGGCGGCAGGTTGTGCAGCACGAGTACGAGCTGGTTTGCTTTCAGCAGCTGTGCGATGGTTTCAGCCGGATGGTCGTAGGGGAACAGGAACTCCACGGCCTTGAAGCCCGCTTTCGATGCGGCTTCAAAGCGGTCGAGGAACGGCAGCTCGTTCCAGAGCATGGTGAGGTTGGCGGCAAAGCGGGGCATGTTCGTTCTCTTTCAGTTCATTCCAGCAGACCTGCTGCTATGAGGCCTTCACGGCCCTCGGGGTGCAGGCATTCAATATCTTCAAACTCGTTGATGGCGTTGATCTCGGTGCCCATGGCGATGTTGGTCACTTTCTCCAGGATCACCTCCACGACCACCGGCACACTGTACTGGCGCGCCATCACCTGCGCCTCGCGCAGAGCGCCCTGGATGTTGGCCGGGTCTGTCACGCGCAGCGCCTTGCAGCCCAGTCCCTCAACGACGGCCTGGTGATCGACACCGTAGCCCTTGAGCGTGGGGTCGTCCACGTTCTGGTTTTCGAAGGCGAGCTGCACGCAGTAGTCCATCTCGAAGCCGCGCTGGCTCTGGCGGATCAGGCCGAGGTAGCTGTTGTTCACCAGCACCTGCACATAGGGAATGCGGAACTGCGCACCGACCGCCAGTTCCTCGACCAGGAACTGGAAGTCGTAGTCGCCCGAGAGGCCAACCACGGTCCTGGTCGGGTCGGCCGCGGCCACGCCGAGCGCAGCAGGAATCGTCCAGCCCAGCGGACCGGCCTGGCCGCAGTTGATCCACTGGCGCGGGCCGTAGACGTGCAGAAACTGCGCACCGGCGATCTGGCTGAGGCCGATGGTCGACACGTAGACCGTGTCGCGGCCGAAGGCGGCGTTCATCTCTTCGTAGACGCGCTGCGGCTTGATGGGCACGTTGTCGAAATGCGTCTTGCGCTGCATCAGCTTCTTGCGCTCGGCGCAGCGCGCGGCCCAGGTGCCGAAGTCCTTCAGCGCCTTGGCTGCCTGGCGCTCACGCGCCACCTGCACGAACAGCTCCAGCGCGATCTTGGCGTCGGACACGATGCCCAGATCGGGGTTGAACACACGTCCGATCTGGGTCGGTTCGATGTCCACGTGTACGAAGGTGCGCCCCTGCGTGTAGACCTCGACCGATCCTGTGTGGCGGTTGGCCCAGCGGTTGCCGATGCCGAGCACGAAGTCGCTCGCGAGCAGGGTGGCATTGCCGTATCGGTGGCTGGTCTGCAGGCCGCACATGCCGGCCATGAGCGGGTGGTCGTCGGGGATCGCGCCCCAGGCCATGAGGGTGGGGATCACCGGCACGCCGGTGAGTTCGGCCAGCTCGACCAGCAGGTCGGAAGCGTCGGCGTTGATGATGCCGCCGCCGGCCACGATCAGCGGCTTGGCGGATGCCGCCAGCATGTCCAGCGCCTTCTGAATCTGCTTGCGCGTGGCGGCGGGTTTGTAGACCGGCAGCGGTTCGTAGGTGTCGATGTCGAACTCGATCTCGGCCATCTGCACGTCGATCGGCAGGTCGATCAGCACCGGGCCGGGCCGGCCGGAGCGCATCAGGTGGAAGGCCTGCTGGAACACGCGGGGCACCAGCGCGGGCTCGCGCACCGTCACGCTCCATTTGGTGACCGGTTTGCTGATGGCCTCGATGTCCACCGCCTGGAAGTCTTCCTTGTACAACCGGGCGCGCGGTGCCTGGCCGGTGATGCAGAGGATCGGTATCGAATCGGCGCTGGCCGAATACAGGCCGGTGATCATGTCGGTGCCGGCCGGGCCGCTGGTGCCGATGCACACGCCGATGTTGCCGGCGCGCGCCCGCGTGTAGCCCTCGGCCATGTGCGAGGCGCCTTCCACGTGCCGCGCCAGCACGTGTGCAATCGTCTGGCGCTCGCGCAACTGGGCGTAGAGCGGGTTGATGGCGGCGCCAGGCACACCGAAGGCCTGGGTGATGCCTTCTTTTTCCATCACGAGCACGGCGGCCATCGCGGCTTTCATCTTCGGCATGTGAGTCTCCAATCGGTTCAAGAACTGGAGCCGATGCTATGGAGTGCAGTCCGTTTTGAGAATGCCACTGACGGTACTTTGATTCGATACGCCAGGTATGCAATCCTGCGGATAACATGCGCGCATGGACCGCTACAAGGAAATCGAAGCCTTCGTGATGGTGATGGAACACGGCAGCCTGGCCGCGGCCGCGCTGCACGCGGGCATCACCCCGGTGATGATGGGCCGGCGCATCGACGCGCTGGAGAAGCGCCTGGGCACGCAGCTGATCCACCGCTCCACCCGGCGGCTGGCGCTGACCGAACAGGGCGCGCGTTTTCTGGACGAATGCCGCGCGCTGCTGGCGCAGTGGGCGCAGGCCGAAGCCACGGTGTCGGCGCAGAAACACAGCGCCAGCGGGCACCTGGTGGTGTCGGCCCCGGCGGCGTTCGGGCGGTTGCACGTGGCGCCGCACGCGGCGGCGTTTCTGAAGGCCAACCCGGCCGTAAAGCTCTCGTTCAACCTGACCGACCGCGTGGTCGATCTGGTGCGCGAGGGCTACGACATGGGCATCCGCATCGGGGGCGTGATCGACCCGAACTTCGTGGCGATCAAGCTCGCCACGAACCAGCGCGTGGTCTGCGGCACACCGGCCTACTTCCGCAAGCACGGCAAGCCGCAAACGCTGGACGACCTGAAGGCCCACAACTGCCTGGCCTTCAACCTGCAGGGCGGGCAGCAGCGCGGCTGGTATTTCCAGCAGGACGGCAAGACGGTGACGGTGCGTGTGGACGGCAACCTGGACTGCAACGACGGCGAGCTGCTGCACCGCTGGGTGAGCGAAGGCATGGGCCTGGGCTGGCGCAGCACCTGGGAGATCCAGGCGCAGCTGCAGCGCGGCGAACTGTTGACCGTGCTCGATCAATTCGCGCTGCCCGCCTACGACATCCTGGCCGTGTACCCGCAGCAAAGGCACCTTCCCGCGAAGGTACGGCTTTTCATCGAGCACCTGAAGAAGGTGTATTCACGTTCCGGTTACTGGTTGAAATGACATGGACACCCTGCTGATCCACAACGCCACCTGCATCGCCACCTTCGACCACGCTGACCCATCAAAAGGTCGCGAGATCAAAGACGCTTCGCTGTTCGTGAGCGACAACGTGATCGAGTGGATCGGCCCCAGCACCGAGCTGCCGCGCGCACTGCTCGAATCGGCGGGAGAAACCATTGACGCACGCGGCCACCTGGTCATGCCCGGCCTGGTGAACACGCACCACCACATGTACCAGAGCCTCACGCGGGCCATACCGGGCGTGCAGGACGCCGAACTCTTCAGCTGGCTGCGCGGTCTGTACCCGATCTGGGCCGGTCTCACGCCCGAGATGGTGCAGGTCTCGACCCAGGTGGCGATGGCCGAACTGCTGCTCAGCGGCTGCACCACCAGCAGCGACCACCTCTACATCTACCCCAACGGGGTGCGGCTGGAAGACAGCATCGAAGCCGCGCAGCAGATCGGCATGCGCTTTCTGGCCACCCGCGGCAGCATGAGCGTGGGCCAGTCTCAAGGTGGCCTGCCGCCGGACCGCGTGGTCGAAGCCGAAGACGCGATCCTGAAAGACAGCCAGCGCCTGATCGAGACCTGGCACAGCGCGGACCACGGCGCCATGCTGCAGATCGCGCTGGCGCCGTGTTCACCGTTTTCGGTGAGCCCCACGCTCATGAAGCAGAGCGCCGAACTCGCGCGCAGCTTCAAGGGCCAGGGCGTGCGCCTGCACACCCACCTGGCCGAGAATCACCACGACATCGTCTACAGCCGCGAGAAGTTCAACAAGACCCCGGCGCAGTACGCGCAGGAGCTGGGCTGGCTGGGCGAGGACGTCTGGCACGCGCACTGCGTCAAGCTCGACGACGAAGGCATTTCGCTGTTCGCCGCCAGCCGCACCGGTGTGGCGCACTGCCCCTGCAGCAACATGCGGCTGGCCTCCGGCATCGCCCCCATCCGCCGCATGCTCAACGCCGGCGTGCCGGTGGGCCTGGGGGTGGACGGCAGCGCCAGCAACGACGCTGCGCACATGGTCAACGAAGCGCGCCAGGCCCTGCTGCTCGCGCGCGTGGGCCGCGCACTGCAACCGCCCGAAACCCGCGACGGCAAGACCTTCTTCGGCTGCGACCTCGGCCCGGCCGAGATGACGGCGCGCGATGCGCTGCACATCGCCACGCGCGGCGGGGCTCAGGTGCTGGGGCGACGGGACATCGGCCACCTGTCGGTCGGCATGTGCGCCGACTTCGCGCTGTTCGACCTGCGCACGCTGGGCTTTGCCGGCGGCGCGGTGCACGACCCGGTGGCCAGCCTGCTGCTCTGCGCCAGTCCGCCCGCGGCCTACACCATCGTCAATGGCCGCGTGGTGGTGCGTGAAGGCCAGCTCACCACCGTGGACCTGGGGCCGCTGGTGGAGCGGCACAACCGGCTGGCCAGGGCTTTGACCGAAGCGACACGCCTGGCCTGAGCCGCTGCGGGACAATGGGCCCGATGACCCCCTCCCACTCCATCTGGAGCCCCCTGCGACAGCCCGCTTTCCGCGGGCTGTGGCTTTGCGGCGCCGTCTTTTTCATCGGCGCGGGCATGCAGACCATGGCGGCGGCCTGGCTCATGATCGAGCTCACGGGTTCGTCCTTCCTCGCCGCGCTGGTGCAGACGGCCGTGTTCCTGCCGATGTTCCTGCTGGCGCTGCCCGCGGGCGTGCTGGCCGACACCACCGACCGCCGCCGCCTGATCTCGGGCGCGCTGATCGCGCAGGTGGTCGCCTGCGTGCTGCTGGCCGGGCTGGTGCTCGGCGGCTGGGGTGGGCCGGCCTCGGTGCTGTTCCTGGTCTTCGTGTGCGGCTGCTGCACCGCCGTGCTGACGCCGGCATGGAACTCGTCGGTGGTCGACCCGGTGCCGCGCGACGAATGGCCGCAGGCGATCACGGCCATCGGCATCGCCTACAACGCGGCGCGCGCCATCGGCCCCACGCTGGCCGGCCTGCTGTTTGCAATGCTCGGCGCGGGCTGGGTGTTCGTGGTCACGGTGTTCACCACGGGGGTGATGTGGGAGTCGATCCGCCGCTGGCCGCCGAAGGCGCACCCGCCCTCGCGCCTGCCGGCCGAACGCCTCTGGGGCGGCACGCTGAGCGGCCTGCGCTTCGCCTGGCACTCGCGCATCATCCTGGCGCAGCTGGTGCGCGTGATGGCCTACAGCGCGGCGGGCTCGGCGCTGTGGGCGCTGCTGCCGGTGATCGCGCAGCGCCAGCTCGGCACCGGCGCGCAGGGCTTCGGTCTGCTGATGGGCTGCATGGGCACCGGCGCGGTGGCCTCGGGCCTGGTGATCGGCCGCCTGCGCAGCCGCTTCGGGCTCGACGCCATCATCGCCGCGGCATGTGTGGCGTTTGCCGCCGTCATGCTGCTGGCCGCCTGGGTGCGTGTGCCGCTGCTGGTGTACGCCGCCATGGGTGTGGGCGGCGCGGCCTGGATGGCGGCCATGTCCACCTTCAACACCGCCACCCAGGCCAGCGCCCCGCCCTGGGTGCGCTCGCGCGCGGTAGCGCTGCACATCGTGGCCTCGCTGGGCGCGTTCGCCATCGGCTCGGCGTTCTGGGGCGCGGTGTCCGACATCGCCGGCCTCAGGACCGCGCTGGTGGCCGCCGGGGCCCTGATGGCCGCCGGCCTGCTGCTGGCGCGCCCGTTCCCGCTGCGTGTGGGCGAGGCGCACGAGGTGACCCAGGGCACGCCGTGGGACGAGCTGTTTGTGAACGACGAGCCCAGCCCCGAGGCCGGCCCGGTGGCCGTGGAAGTGGGCTACCGCATCCGCGCGGGGGAAGACAAGGCCTTCCTCGACACCATCAGCCGCATGAAGGCGCCGCGCCGCCGCGACGGTGCCACCTTCTGGCGCATCTACCGGGACCTGGGCGAACCCTCGCGCTACGTCGAACGGTTCATCGTCACCTCGTGGGCCGACTACCTGCACCAGCGCGCTCGCGCCACCGTGGCCGACCACGCGCTCGAAGCCGAGGTGCGGGAGTTCCTGGCGCCCGGCGAGAGTGCGCACATGTCGCACTACATCGCAGAGAGGTGACCCCCCCCGCAGCGCTTCGCGCTACCCCCCCGGGGGGGCGGCACTGGCCGTCCGGCAAAGCCGGCCCGGCGGTGCCCTGGGCTGCTCCCCTTCATGCCTCGGGGTGGTGTTCCGGAACCTTGAAAACGGTCTCAGACCACGCTCAGCACGCCCGTGAGCCAGGCACTCACATCGGTCAGCTCGGTGTCGCTCACCTCGTGTCCCATGGGGTAGGTGTGCCATTCCACCAGGTGGCCCATGACCTGCAAGGCGGTGCGCGCGGCCCGGGCGCGGTCGATGACGACCACCTCGTCCTGCTCGCCATGGGCCAGGAAGATCGGCAGGCGCTGGTTGGCGGCGTTGGACTCGGTCTGGAGCGTGCGGGCGCCCAGCGGCAGGTAACCCGAGAGCGCCACGATCGCGGCCAGGCGCTGGGGCGCGCGCAAACCCGTGTGCAGCGCGAGCACCGCGCCCTGCGAAAAACCCATGAGCACGATGCGCTCGGACGGCATGCCCTGGGCTTGTTCCTGCTCGATCAGGGCCTGCACCATGGCCTGGGATTCGCGCAGGCCCGTTTCGTCCAGTGGCAGAGAGGCGTGGCGCCGGGTCTCCGGCGGCGCCGCGTCGTACCAGGCGTGCATGTCGGCGCCGTTGAGGCTCATGGTCCGCCAGGGCGCATCGGGAAACACACAGCGCACCGGCCCCACGGCAGCGAGGTCCATGCTGCGCAACAGGGGCATGAAGTCAACACCCGTGGTGCCCAGGCCATGCAACACGATGAGGCTGGCCACGGGCGTGGCGGCCGGGTCGCGCCCCGTCACGAATTCCTGCAGAGCGATGGTGTGGTGTTGAAAGAAAAAGTCTGGCGCATTCATCCGGCCAGCATAAGCGCAGGTGTGCATCCGGTGAAACGAAAACCGGCGTTCAGCGGCGCTGCGGTTGCATCCGGATGCAGACTTAACAAACAAACGCCAGCTTGCCGCCGTTCACGGCGGTGGCGCGCTCAGCGTGGTGCCAGAACCTGCAGCAAGAAGCTGTTGAGGTCGGCCACTTCTTCCATGCACACCTCGTGCGCCATGGGGTAGCTGTGCCATTCCACCGGGTAGCCCAGCGCCTGGAGCGCGTCGCGCGCGGCTTCGCCACGCTCGATGGTCACCACGTCGTCGTGGCGTCCATGGGCCATGAACACCGGCAGGCCGCGGTTGGTATCGCTGATGTCAGCGCCCGTGCGGCTGGCCAGCGGCAAATAGCCCGAGAGCGCCACCAGCCCCGCCAGACGCTGCGGTGCACGCAGACCGGTCAGCAACGTCATGGCACAACCTTGTGAAAAACCCATGAGCACGGTGCGCTCGGCCGGCACGCCGCGCAACGCTTCGCGGTCCAGCAGTTGCTGCACGATGGCCTGCGATGCGCGCAGGCCCGGTTCGTCCTCGCGGCGGCCACCGGCGGGGTCGGGCGGGTAAATGTCGTACCACGAGCGCATCTCGTAACCGCCGTTGATGCTGACCGGCTGCACCGGCGCGCTGGGGAAGACGAAGCGCACCGGCCCGATGGCGACAAGGTCGAGCTGCCGGGCGATCGGCACGAAGTCGCTGCCGTCGGCACCCAGGCCGTGCAGCACGACGATGCTGGCCACGGGCTGGGCAGTGGGGTCTCCCCCGGTGACGAATTCACGAAGTTCGATGGACGGGTTTGGGCTCATGGCGCCAGCATAACGCGGCACGGTCGCCCGAGGGCCTGACACTTGGGCGGCGGCGACCTATGATTCCATCCACCCCGTTTTCAGGTTGACGTCATGACGCCTCAGGATCTGCTCAGACACCTCGACCAGGGCCGGCTCTGGAGCGCACCGCCCAGCGACGATCCCGCCTTCGACCTGCCCACCGCCTACGCCCGAGCGCTGGCGGTGCGTGCGCTCCGTCAGGCGCGTGGCGAGGTGCCACGTGGCTACAAGGTCGGTTTCACCAACCGCACGATCTGGCCCCGCTACAACGTGTTCGCGCCCATCTGGGGCACGGTCTACAGCAGCACGCTGGCCTTCTGCGAGGGCGATGGCACGGTCTCGCTGGCGGCCACCTGCCAGCCCCGGCTGGAACCCGAGATCGTGTTCGGTCTCCGGGCCACTCCCGCACCCGGTGCCACGCTGGCCCAGCTGTTCGACGCCATCGCCTGGGTCGCACCCGGCTTTGAAGTCGTGCAGTCCCACCTGCCGGACTGGAAGTTCCAGGCCGCCGACACGGTGGCCGACGGTGGCCTGCACGCACGACTGCTGGTCGGGCACCAGACCCCGGTGCACGAACTGGCCGCCGGTGCCGCGCAGCTCGACGCCCTGCTGGCCCAGACCCTCGTCGTGCTGGACCGGCAGGGTCAAGCCGTCGAACAGGGCCAGGGCGCCAACGTGCTCGACAGCCCGCTGCGCGCGCTGCACCATTTCGTGAACACGCTGCGCGCCTGCCCCGGTGCGCCCGACCTGATGCCCGGCGACGTGGTGACCACCGGCACCTGGACCGATGCCTGGCCGGTGCAGCCGGGCGAACACTGGTCGGCCCACTTTTCCCTGCCCGGGTTCAGCCTCTCGGCCACGCTCACCGCCTGATCCTCGCGAAAGCGGTTTGAGCCGGATCAACAATGGGCGCCGGGCGGTGACGCATGCTCAACGGTGGCAGGGAAAACCCACTGCGCGAAACACCGGCAGCAGGGTAATTTCCCTGCGGGAGGCCTGCCCCTCGCAGCCACAACAACAGGAGACCCATCCATGAACCCCGTCGCGCCCGACCTGCTCGCCCTGCAACGCCTCTACCACTGGGAGCAGACCGCCCCGTCCCGCGTCACCCTGACCCAGCCCATGGGTGGCGGCGCCACGCAGACCTGGACCTGGGCCCAGGTGGCCGACCAGGCGCGGCGCATGGCCGCCCACCTGCAGGCGCAGGGCTGGGAGCCGGGTTCGAAAATCGCCATCCTGTCGAAGAACTGCGCCTGGTGGCTCATGAGCGATCTGGCGATCTGGATGGCCGGGTATGTGTCGGTGCCGCTGTACCCCACGCTGGCGCACGACACGGTGAACCAGATCCTCACGCACAGCGAGGCCAAGGCCTGTTTCATCGGCAAGCTCGACGGCTGGGCCGGCATGAAGCCCGGCGTGCCGGCCGGCCTGCCCTGCATCAGCTACCCGCTGTCGCCGGCCGACGCGATCGCGGCCTACGACGGCTGGGACGCCATCGTGGCGCGCACCGCTCCGCTGCCCGGCCAACCGGCCCGCGCACCCGACGAGCTGGCGACGCTGATCTACACCTCGGGCACAACCGGGCGACCCAAAGGCGTCATGCACACCTTCGGCAACTTCGCCTGGGCCATCACCAGCGGCCTCAAACGCGTGCCAATGTCGGCCGAGGACCGCATGCTCTCCTACCTGCCGCTGGCCCACGTGGTCGAGCGGGTGCTGGTGGAACACGGCTGGCTGCAGACCGGCATGAGCCTGTATTTCGCCGAGTCGCTCGACACCTTTGCCGCCGACCTGCAGCGCGCACGGCCGACCATCTTCTTCTCGGTGCCACGCCTGTGGGTGAAGTTCCAGCAAGGCGTGCACCACAAGCTGCCGCCGGCCAAGCTGCAGCGCCTGCTGGGCATCCCGCTGATCGGCGGCCTGGTGCGGCGCAAGGTGAAGAAGGCGCTCGGTCTCGACCAGTGCCGCTTTGCCGCAGGAGGCGCTGCGCCCATGCCGATGGAGCTGCTGCAGTGGTACAGCCGGCTCGGCCTGCACATCAACGAAGGCTACGGCATGACCGAAAACCTGGCGGTCTCGCACATCACCATCCCGGGCCAGAACCAGCAGGGCTCGGTCGGCCCGACCTACGACGGCGTGGAACACCGCATCGACCCGCAGAACGGTGAAATCCAGATGCGCAGCCCGGCGCTGATGCTGGGCTACTACAAGGAACCGGAGCAGACCCGCGACGCCTTCACGCCCGACGGCTGGCTGCACACCGGCGACAAGGGCCACATCGACGCCCAGGGCAACCTGCACATCACCGGCCGGGTGAAAGACCTGTTCAAGACCAGCAAGGGCAAATACGTCGCGCCGGCGCCGATCGAAGACCGGCTGGTGATGCACGAGGCGGTGGAAGCCTGCGTGGTCACCGGCGCCAACCTGGGGCAGCCGCTGGGCATCGTGATGCTCAACGCCGAGGCGGTTGTACAGACGGGCGACCCCACCGCGCGCCGCGCGCTGGAGGCCTCGCTGGCGCAACACCTGCAGCACATCAACACCACGCTCGACCCGCACGAACAGCTGCAGTGCATCGTGATGGTGACCACCGCCTGGACCGTGGACAACGACGTCATCACGCCAACCTTCAAGGTCAAGCGCAACCGCATCGAAGAGCTGTACGCGAAACACTACGAAGCCTGGGAAACCGCGGGAAAGCCGGTCGTCTGGTCGGACTTCTGAAACCGGCCACCGGACAAAACAGTCGGGCCATCGGGAATAAACGGTCCCGCTGCGGTGTTCACCGCATGTCAGTCCCTGTTTAACCCCTGTTCAAGGAGCCTGCTCATGCAACGCCGAACCCTCCTGTTTTCCACTTCTGCCACCCTGCTGCTGGGCGCCGCCCTGCTCGTGGGCTGCGCCGGCCCCCGGGGCATGGGCGGACCCGGCCACCCCGGCATGATGAAGCGCCACGGCTACGGCATGACGGCCCCGGCCCCCGCGCCCGCTGGCGGCCCGATGGTGGCCAATGGCCTGTTGACCGGCCCCAACGGCATGACGCTCTACACCTTTGACAACGACGCGGTCAACAGCGGCAAGAGCGTCTGCAACGGCCCCTGCGCCACCAACTGGCCGCCACTGATGGCCGGCAACGCCGCACCCGGCGGCGACTACAGCGTGGTCACGCGCGATGACGGCGGCAAACAGCTGGCCTACAAGGGCAAGCCGCTGTACTACTGGGTGAAGGACACCAAGCCCGGCGACAAGACCGGTGACGGCGTCAACGGGGTCTGGCACGTCGTCAAGCCCTGAGAGCGGCCACGTTTGGGCCCGGAAAACGCGCTGACCCACATTCCCCGTCTGCGGCGCTACGCGCGCCTGCTGACGGGAGATGCCAGCCGTGCCGACGACCTGGTGCAGGACACGCTGGAACGGGCGTGTCACAAGTGGTCGCTCTGGCGCCCGCGCGAGGACGGCAGCGGCCTGCGCGGCTGGCTGCTCGCGCTGATGCACAACCTGTACCTGAACCAGGTGCGTGACACGGTGCACGAGCGCCAGGCGGTCGAGCTGGACGAAAGCAACGAGCCCAGCCACGACCCGTTCCTGCGCACCCCCGAGCGGCTGGATCTGGAACAGGCGCTGCGGCAGCTGAACCCCGTCTTGCGCGAGGTGGTGTTGCTGGTGTGTGTGGAAGAACTGGCCTATGCGGAAGCCGCCGAGGTGCTGGGGGTGCCGGTGGGCACGGTGATGTCGCGGCTGTCGCGCGGACGCGAACAGCTGCGTCGCCTGATGGACGGTGGCGCCCCGGCCCAGACCCGGGCACCCCGCTTGAAGATCGTCCAATGAAAACGCATCGCACATGAACCCCGACCATCCCGCCCCCGTGACCGACGCCGAGCTGCACGCCTGGGTCGACGGCCAGCTGCCCCCCGAGCGCGCCCCGGTGGTGTCGGACTGGCTGCTGCAGCACCCCGAAGACGCCGCCCGGGTCCAGGCCTGGCAGGCCCAGCGCCTGGGCCTGCAGGGGCTGCAGCGCGGCGTGCTTGATGAACCCGTGCCACTGGCACTCGCGCGCGCCACCCGGCCACGCCGCTCGCGGCCCTGGTTGCAGGGCCTGGTGGCCAGTCTGATGCTGGGCCTGGGCTTCGCCGGTGGCTGGTGGTTGCGCCCGGCCGCCGCGCCGCTGGCCAGCGCCAGCGAGCCGGGTTTCGTGCAGGAGGCGCGCGTGGCACATGCGGTGTACGTGCCCGAAAAACGCCACGCGGTCGAGGTCGGTGCGCAGGAACAGGCGCACCTGGTGCAATGGCTGTCGCGCCGCCTGGGCACGCCGCTGAAGGCGCCCTTGCTGGAAGACCAGGGCTTTGGGCTGATGGGCGGGCGCCTGCTGCCTGGCCAGGCGGGCGAACCGCGCGCGCTCTTCATGTACGAAAACCCCGCAGCCGGGCGCATCACGCTGCATGTTTCGGTGCTGTCGGGTGATGCCGCCCCGGCGCCAGCGGCCTTCCGCTTCGCACGTGTGGGCCAGACCGAGACCTTTTACTGGATCGAGGGTTCGCTGGGCTACGCGCTCAGCGGCGATTTGCCGCGGGAGCGGCTGGCGCAGCTGGCCGACGCGGTCCACCGGCAGCTGAGGCCCGAAACCCTGGCGCCCTGAGTGTCCTCATACGGTTTCGCATTCAAGCGCAGAACAAGGCGCGAAGCCGCAGACAGTGCCACGGCACGGCAAGGCGAAGCAACGAAGTTATACGTTTGAATGCGAACCCGTATCAGGCCAGCGCCTGCGCGTGGTGGTGCAGGTGGTCGTCCATGAAGGTGCTGATGAAGTAATACCCGTGGTCGTAACCGGCGTGGCGGCGCAGCGTGAGCGGCTGGCCGGCCTGCGCGCAGGCGGCTTCAAAAGCTTCGGGATAGAGCTGTTCGGCCAGGAATTTGTCGGCCAGGCCCTGGTCGACCAGGATGCCGCCCGGGTATGGCGCGGTCTTCTGCGCGGCCATCAGCAGGCTGGCGTCGTGCGCGGCCCAGGTGGATTCGTCCTGCCCCAGGTAACCGGTGAAGGCCTTGTGGCCCCAGGGGCATCGGGTGGGCGCGCAGATGGGCGCAAACGCCGAGAGACTGCGAAACACGCCCGGGTGGCGCAGCGCCAGGGTCAGCGCGCCGTGGCCGCCCATGGAGTGACCGAACAGGCCCAGGCGTTCACTGTCCAGGTGGAACTCGGCCGTCACCGCCGGCAGCAGTTCTTTCAGCAGGTAACTCTCCATGCACCAGTGGCCGGACCACGGTGCCTGCGTCGCGTCGAGGTAGAAGCCGGCACCGGCACCAAAGTCCCAGTGGTGGTCTTCGCTGTCCACGCCGGTGTTGCGCGGGCTGGTGTCGGGCATCAGCAGCGCCAGACCGAGCTGCGCCGCCAGACGCTGCGCGCCGGCCTTCATGGTGGCGGTTTCTTCGGTGCAGGTGAGGCCGGCCAGAAAGGTCAGCAGCGGCACTGTCTCACCAGCCAGCGCCTGCGGCGGCAGGTACAGCGCAAAACGCATCGGCAAGCCGATCTCGCTCGACGCGTGTTTGTAAAACCGCTGCACGCCGCCGAAGCTGCCGTGCTCGCTGACCAGTTCAAGGCGATCAAATCCCATGGAGTTCCTCGTGTTGGGGTCGCCGGATTCAGCGGCGAACCAGTTCCAGTATGGCGTCGGCAAAGGCGCGCGGCGCCTCCTGCGGCAGGTTGTGGCCCACGCCCGGCAGGATGCGGTGTGACCGCGGCCCGGCGAAGCGGTGGGCGTTGGCTTGCGCCGGTTCGGGCGGCCGCACGCCGTCCGCTTCACCGTCGAGGGTGATGGCCGGCACACCGATCACCGGCTGCGCGGCCAGGCGCCGCTCCACCTCGGCCACCGCCGGGTCGCCCGGTACCAGGCCGAAGCGGTGGCGGTAGGAGTGGATCACCACGTCGACGAAATCGGGGTTGTCGAAGGCGGCTGCGCTGCGTTCGAAAGTCGCCTCGTCAAAAGCCCAGGTGGGCGACCACATCTGCCAGAGCAGCTTGCAGAGCGCTCGCCGATCCTGCAGCAGGGCCGCGCGCCCCCGTTCGCTGTGGAACAGGTACTGGTACCAGAGGCGGTGTTCGTTGGCCGGCGTGTCCGGCTCCATGGCGCGGGCGATGTTCTGGATGTTGTAGCTGTTGACCGAGACCAGCCCCGCGCAGCGCTCGGGCCACAGCGCCGCCACCACACAGGCCGCGCGGCCGCCCCAGTCGTAGCCGGCGAGCACGGCACGCGCGATGCCCATTGCGTCGAGCAGCGCCAGCAGATCGGCACCCAGCGCCGCCTGTTCGCCGGATCGGGGTGTCGACGCTTCCAGAAACCGGGTGGAACCGAAACCGCGCAGGTAGGGAACGACCACGCGGCAACCGGCATCGGCCAGCATCGGTGCCACCTCGGCATACGCATGGATGTCGTAGGGGAAGCCGTGCATCAGCAGCACCGGCGGGCCGTCGGCTGGCCCGGCCACATGGCAGGCCACGTCGAGCACACCGGCGCGCACGCGGGTGTCGGCGGTCAGACGGTTCATGGCCTGGTTGGCCGCGTCAGAACTCGACCACCGAGCGGATCGACTCGCCGCTCTTCATCAGCTCGAAACCTTTGTTGATGTCTTCGAGCTTGAGCTTGTGGGTGATCAGGTCGTCGATGTTGATCTTGCCTTCCATGTACCAGTCCACGATCTTCGGCACATCGGTGCGACCACGTGCGCCGCCGAAGGCCGAGCCTTCCCACTTGCGGCCGGTGACGAGCTGGAACGGGCGGGTGCTGATCTCGGCGCCGGCTTCGGCCACGCCGATGATGATGCTGCGACCCCAGCCCTTGTGCGTGCACTCCAGCGCCTGGCGCATCACCTGGGTGTTGCCGATGCACTCGAAGCTGTAGTCGGCGCCGCCGTCGGTGAGCTGC
Organism: Hydrogenophaga sp.; assembly: GCA_030653975.1. Taxonomy (GTDB): domain Bacteria; phylum Pseudomonadota; class Gammaproteobacteria; order Burkholderiales; family Burkholderiaceae_C; genus Hydrogenophaga. The sequence goes on from JAURYH010000063.1 coordinate 24,962, forward strand.
ACGATGGCGTCCACGACGTTTTCCACGTCCTTGGGGTTGATGAAGTGCGTCATGCCGAACTTCCGGGCCATGGCCTCGCGCTCGGGGTTGAGGTCGATGCCGATGATCTTGTCGGCGCCCACCATCCTGGCGCCCTGGATCACGTTCAGGCCGATGCCGCCCAGGCCGAACACCACCACGTTGGCGCCCGCCTCCACCTTGGCCGTGAAGATCACGGCGCCGATGCCGGTGGTGACGCCGCAGCCGATGTAGCAGACCTTGTCAAACGGTGCGTCTTCGCGGATCTTGGCCAGCGAGATTTCGGCGGCGACCGTGTAGTTGCTGAAGGTGCTGGTGCCCATGTAGTGAAAGATGGGCTGGCCGTCGAGGCTGAAGCGGCTGGTGGCGTCGGGCATCAGGCCCTTGCCCTGCGTGCCGCGGATGAGCTGGCAGAGGTTGGTCTTGCGGCTCAGGCAGAACTTGCACTGGCGGCATTCGGGCGTGTAGAGGGGAATGACGTGGTCACCCTTCTTGAGCGAGGTCACGCCGGGGCCCACGTCCACCACGATGCCCGCGCCTTCGTGGCCGAGGATGGCCGGGAAGATGCCTTCCGGATCGGCGCCCGAGAGCGTGTAGTAGTCGGTGTGGCAGATGCCGGTGGCCTTGATCTCGACCAGCACTTCGCCGAATTTCGGACCTTCGAGGTCGACGGTTTCGATGGTCAGGGGCTGGCCTGCTTTCCAGGCGACGGCGGCTTTGGTTTTCATGGCGTTGGGGATGGTGTTGTGACGGCGGAACCGAGGTTACCGAAGAACAAGAAAGTCCATGCTCACCAGGCGCAGGCATCTCCGGAGCGACATGCCTGGAACCCAGAACACCGCGGAACTGGCTTCGCCAGGCCGCAGGTGTTGCCCCCTGGGGGGTAGCGCGAAGCGCTGCGGGGGGGTCAATCCGTCGGAGCGCCGTCCATGAACCACTGCGCAAACAGGGCACGCTCTGCGTCGGTCAGGCCGGTGGCGTTGTTCATGGGCATGGCCTTCATGAGCACCACCTGCTGGTAGATCATCAGCGCGTGCTGTTTGACGGCGGCTGGCTGGTCCAGGCGCACCCCCTTGGACTGCAGGGCTTCGCCGTGGCACATCACGCAGCGCTGCTCGATCACCGGCTGGAGCTGCGCGTAGCCCACTGTGTCGGGCACGGCCACCGCGGCCACTGGCGCGGGCCTGAGCCAGACGATGAGGACCAGCAACACCACCACACCCACGGCGGCGTAGGGCCAGGGGTGGGCATTGCGGCCGAGCTTGAAGCCGTGGCGCATGACGAAGAACTGGCGGATGGCGGCGCCGGCGAACATCATGCCGATGAGGATCAGCCAGTTGTGTTCGTTCGCGTAGGTGAAGCTGTAGTGGTTGCTCAGCATGGCGAACAGCACCGGCAACGTGAAGTAGGTGTTGTGCACGCTGCGCTGTTTGCCGCGTTGGCCGTGGATCGGGTCCACCGGGCGGCCAGCCTTCATGTCGGCCACCATGGTGCGCTGGCCCGGGATGATCCAGAAGAAGACGTTGGCGCTCATGGCGGTGGCGAGCATGGCGCCCACCAGCAGGAAGGCGGCGCGGCCGGCGAACATCTGCGTGGCCGCATAGGCCGCGATGCAGACCAGCACCAGCACCAGCGCGCCCACCTTGGCATCGCCGTTCTGCGTCTGGCCCAGCGTGCGGCAGATGGCGTCGTAGGCGAACCAGAACACCACCAGGAAAGCCAGCGCGGCGGCAATCGCGCCGGACGGGCTCCACGGCATGATGTTCGGATCGATCAGGTAGACGCTGGGGCTCCACAGGTACGAAATGAGGAACAGCGCAAAGCCCGAGAGCCAGGTGGAATAACTTTCCCAGTAGAACCAGTGCAGGTGCTCGGGCAGCGTGGGCGGCGCGCCACCGAACTTGACCGGGTGGTAGAAGCCCCCGCCGTGAAGCGCCCAGAGTTCACCACTGACGCCGTCTTTCTTCAGTTGCTCGTCAACGGGGGGCGTGAGGCTGCTGTCGAGAAAGACGAAATAGAAAGAGGAGCCGATCCAGGCGATGGCGACGATCACGTGCAGCCAGCGCAACAGCAGGTTGGCCCAATCGAGCAAATAAGTTTCCATGGCACCTCAACACGACGACGGACTGGCCGTCAGGGTTTGCGACTCACCACCGCAGGCGCTCTGAGCCAACTGAGGGCCGCGTTTGAGCGTCGATGCTGTTGAACGACGCCCGCACCGCTGCGACCAGACCATTAAATTGTATACACTTTTTGCAAACAGTCGACTGCATGACAACCCGCAGATTCCGCTTCGTTTCAGCCCTTGACAGCCCCGGACCGGACAAGCAACAACTGCGCCACGACCGAGGCCGCGATCACGGCCGGCTCCTTGCCTGCGATGCCCGGCAAGCCGATCGGACAGGTGACGTGGGCCAGTTCAGCATCGCTGAAACCCCGCTCGGCCAGCCGGTGGCGGAAACTCGCCCACTTGGTCTGGCTGCCGATCAGGCCCACGAACGGCAGGTCGGCCCATGTGCGATGACGCTGCAGGCAGGCCGCCACGATGTCGAGATCTTCCGCGTGTGAAAAGCTCATGATCAGCAGCATCGAACCCGGAGCGAGGTCGCCCACGGCGGCCTGCACCGGGTCGGAGTGCTCCGCATGCACCTGCGGCGGCCAATCGTCGGGAAACACCTCGTCGCGGCTGTCGATCCAGGTCACTTCGAAAGGCAGGGGTGCCAGCGCCTGCACGATGGCCCGCCCCACGTGACCGCCGCCGAACAGGGCCAGCGGCGTCAGCCGGGGGCTCAGGCGCTGGCGCAGGGTGGTCACGTCCGCCGCCTGGACCGGCTCGAACCGCAGGCGCACGCGACCGCCACAACACTGGCCCAGGCTGGGTCCCAGGGCCACCTCGTGCTCCCACACGCCGCCACCCGCCATGTGGCCGGTCAGCGCCAGCCGTTCGCGTGCCTGGCGAACGGCGTTCCATTCGAGCTGGCCGCCACCGATGGTGCCCACCTGGGTGTCGCCAAACACCGCCATCCAGGCACCACGCTCGCGCGGCACCGAACCGCGCGTCTCCGACACGCTGACCAGCACCGCTGGCGCGAGGGCCAGATGCCGCAAGAAACCATCAAGTTCCGGTGTCATGTGTGGTGCGTTTGCCTACAGAACTGTATGAAGACGTAAAGCCGGAGCCTGCCGTGGAGTATCACCGCGGCCAGCAAACACCCCCAGGCGAAACCCACATACACTTCATCAGATTGCCCGTATGAACCCGCAAGCGCCACCCCGCTGGCAGCCCGTGCGGACCCTGCATCAGGAGACCTGGCACCATGAACAACACCACCCCTGCCCACCCCGGACCGGCCGACCCCGCAAATGCCGACTCCAGCCGCCTGCGCAGCGTCTGGGGATCGCTCGCGTTGTGTGCCGCTGCCCTGCTGGCCGCCTGCGCGTCGCCAGTGACAGCCCCCCCCGCAGCCCCACCGGCAGCCGAACCGCTTGCCTTGCCAGCGCCCTCAACCGAGCTGCCTCCGAGCCTGGTGTCGCAGGCGGACAATCCGCGCGCCTACCGCCAGGACGGCGCCCGCCACATCTACGGAAAAAACGCCCACCGCATCTTCAAGGGCCAGTTGCCGCCGCTGATGCACGCGGTCGGCGTGCTGCAGGTGGATCTGGACAACCGCGGCAACGTGCGGCGCCTGAACTGGATGCGTGCCCCCTCGCATGCCCCCGACGTGGTGCGCGAGATCGAACGCACCGTGCACGAGGCGGCCCCGTTTCCGGCACCCGTTCAGCTGGGCAGCGTGATCTACACCGACGTCTGGCTCTGGGACAAGAGCGGCAACTTCCAGCTCGATACGCTGACCGAAGGGCAACGCAGTAAATAGGCCCCCCGCGCCGCAGGATGTGACTCCCCCCGCGCCGCCTGCGGCGTCACCCCCCAGGGGGCGATGCGAGTGGCCCGGCAAAGCCGGTTCCACCGCATCCTGGGTCAGAACACGCGCTCCGGAGAGACCCTGTTTGAAGCGGAGGGGAAGCTGCCCAGGGCACCGCCGGGCCGGCTTTGCCGGACGGCCAGTGCCGCCCCCTGGGGGGTGACGCGAAGCGGCGCGGGGGGAGATTGGAAATCAGCTGCCCCGATATGTGGAGTAACTCCACGGGCTCACCAGCAGTGGCACGTGGTAGTGCTGATCGGTGTGGGCCACACCAAAATCCAGCGCCACCCGGTTGAGGAAATTCGGCTCGGGCAGCGTCACCCCCTTGGCCGCGAAATACCCCTTCACGTCAAACACCAGCCGGTAGGTGCCCACCCTCAGGCTGGCGTTGTCGTAGAGCGGGCCATCGGGGTTGCGGCCGTCGGTGTTGAGCTCGAAACGCTTGACCAGCGTGGCCTGATCGCCCTCGGTGGTGTAAAGCTCCACGGCCATGCCGGCGGCCGGGCAACCATGCATGGTGTCCAGAACGTGTGTACTCAAGCCCATCGCAGTTCCTTTCAATTGCAGTCGACTGAAAGTGTATACACTTTTTGTTTTTCTGGATATGATGCCCGCATGGAAACCTCCAGCACGCGCCAGATCGTCGAGTCACTCACCAAGGCCATCGTGGAGCACCGCTTGCACCCGGGCACCAAGCTGGCCGAACAGAAGCTCGCGGACCACTTCGGCGTCTCGCGCACCCTGGTGCGCCAGGCGCTGTTCCAGCTCTCGCAAAACCGCCTGATCCGGCTCGAACCCGCGCGCGGCGCGTTCGTGGCGGCACCTTCCGTCGAAGAAGCCAAGCAGGTGTTCGCCGTGCGCCGCATGCTGGAGATCGAAATGACGCGTGCCTTCGTGAGGCAGGTCACGCCAAGCAAGATCAAGGCCCTGCGCGAACACGTGGCGCAGGAAAAGCGGGCCGTGGACAACCAGGACGTGCCGGGACGGACCGAACTGCTGGGCGACTTCCACGTGCGTTTGGCCGAACTGATGGGCAACCAGGTGCTGGCCGAGCTGCTGCGCGAACTCATCTCACGCTGCGCCCTCATCACGCTGATGTACCAGAGCACCAACGCGGCCGAACACTCCAATGAAGAACACGTGGCCATCGTCAAGGCACTGGCGGCCAAGGACGAAGAAACCGCCGTGCGCCTGATGAACGAACACCTGATGCACGTGGAAGAAGGCCTGACCTTCGACCGCAAGCTGCCGTCCAACGACATTTCGATGGCCCTGTCCTCATGATTTACGACGCCACTGCACCCTACCCCCGCGACCTGGTCGGCTACGGCCGCGACGTGCCGCACGCGCGCTGGCCGAATGGCGCGCGCATCGCCGTGCAGTTCGTGCTGAACTACGAAGAGGGTGGCGAAAACTCCGTGCTGCACGGTGACGCAGGCTCGGAACAGTTCCTCTCGGAAATGTTCAACCCGGCGTCGTTTCCGGACCGCCACATCAGCATGGAAGGCATCTACGAATACGGATCACGCGCGGGTGTGTGGCGCCTGCTGCGCGAGTTCGAAAAACGGAGCTTGCCACTCACCGTGTTCGGTGTCGCCACCGCGCTGGAAAAACACCCCGAGCTGACGGCCGCGTTCCAGCAGCTGGGCCACGACATCGCCTGCCACGGACTCAAGTGGATCCACTACCAGAACATCGATGAAGCCACCGAGCGCGCCCACATGGCCGAGGCGATGGCGATCATCGAGCGCCTCACGGGCGAGCGCCGGGGCGTGGAAGGCCATATTCATGGCCTGGGCTGGTACACCGGCCGCGACAGCCCCAACACGCGCCGTCTGGTGGCCGATTTCGGCGGCTTCGAATACGACAGCGACTACTACGGCGACGACCTGCCGTTCTGGATGAAGGTGAAGAAGACCGACGGCAGCGACGCCCACCAGCTCATCGTGCCCTACACGCTGGACTGCAACGACATGCGCTTCGCCCTGCCCCAGGGTTATTCACACGCCGATCCGTTCTTCCAGTACATGAAGGACACGTTCGACGCGCTCTACGCCGAAGGCGACCCGGATGGTCTGGACCGTCCGAAGATGATGAGCATCGGCATGCACTGCCGCCTGCTGGGACGCCCAGGCCGCATCACCGCCCTGCAGCGTTTCCTGGACCACATCCAGTCGTTTGACAAGGTGTGGGTGGCGCGCCGGCTGGACATCGCGCGGCACTGGAAGGCCACGCACCCTCTCCACGCAGCCTGAGCCGCCACCATGCCCATCACCCTGGACCAACTCAACGCCGCGCCGCTGGCCGAAGCCGCGCTGCTGCTCGACGGCCTGTACGAGCACTCCCCCTGGATCGCCGAGCAGGCGTTGAAGCAACGCCCCTTCGCTTCGCTGGCTGCGCTGAAGCACGCCATGGTGCGCGTGCTCCATGAAGCCGGCGTGGAACCGCAGCTCGCCCTGATCCGCGCCCACCCCGAACTCGCGGGCAAGGCCATGGTCAGCCAGTCGCTCACCGCCGAGTCCACCCACGAGCAGACCAAGGCCGGCCTGACGCATTGCACACCCGAAGAGTTCGCGCACATCCAGCGGCTCAACGCCGACTACAACGCGAAGCACGGTTTCCCGTTCATCCTCGCGGTGCGCGGGCCGCGCGGCACCGGCCTGAGCAAGGCCGAGATCATCGCCACCTTCGAACGCCGCCTGCACAACCCGGTGGACTTCGAGCGCGCCGAGTGCCTGCGCAACATCCACCGCATCGCCGAGATCCGGCTGAACGACAAGTTCGGCTTCGAGCCCACGCTGGGCAACGCGGTGTGGGACTGGCACGAAAACCTGGCCCGCCACACCGACCCGGGTTATGCCGAACTCGGCCAGCTCACCGTGACCTACCTGACCGACGCGCACCGCGCCTGCGCCGCGCAGCTGCAGCAGCAGATGCTGGCACTGGGCTTTGACGAGGCGCACATCGACGCGGTGGGCAATGTGGTGGGCGTGTACCACGCCGGGCCGCAACCCAATGCCGTTCGCCCTGAGCTTGTCGAAGGGCTCGCGAGGGCTTCGACAAGCTCAGCCCGAACGGATGGTTCGGATTCACCTGCCACGGCCAAAACCCTGCTCACCGGTAGCCACTACGACACCGTGCGCAACGGTGGGAAATACGACGGGCGGCTGGGCATCTTCGTGCCCATGGCCTGCGTGCAGCAGTTGAATCAGGCGGGGCGGCGCTTGCCGTTCGCCATTGAGGTGGTGGGTTTTGCCGAAGAAGAAGGCCAGCGCTACAAGGCCACCTTCCTGGGCTCGGGCGCGCTCACCGGCCACTTCAACCCGGACTGGCTCGACCAGCAGGATGCCGACGGCATCACCCTGCGCGCAGCCATGCAGCACGCCGGCCTGCCCGCGACACTGGACGCCATCCGTGCCCTGCAACGCGACCCATCGAAATACCTCGGCTTTGTCGAGGTGCACATCGAACAGGGACCGGTTCTCAACGAACTCGATCTGCCGCTGGGCGTCGTCACCTCGATCAACGCCAGCGTGCGCTACCTGGGCGAAGTGATCGGCATGGCCAGCCACGCCGGCACCACCCCCATGGACCGCCGGCGCGACGCCGCCTGCGCCGTGGCCGAGCTCGCGCTCCATGCCGAGCAGCGCGCCGCGTCCGACGGCGACTCGGTCGCCACCGTCGGCATGCTGCAGGTGCCCAATGGCTCCATCAACGTGGTGCCCGGCGCCTGCCAGTTTTCGCTGGACATCCGCGCGCCGAGCGATGCGCAGCGCGACGCGCTGGCGCAAGACATCGTGACGCAGCTGCAGGCCATCTGCGACCGGCGCGGCGTGCGCCACACCCTGGAGGAAACCATGCGCGCCGCGGCCGCGCCCAGCGCCCCGGCCTGGCAGGCGCGCTGGGAAGCCGCCGTGGCCGCGCTCGGCGTGCCGCTGCACCGTTTGCCCAGCGGCGCCGGCCATGACGCCATGAAGCTGCACGAGCTGATGCCGCAGGCGATGCTGTTCGTGCGCGGTCTCAACAGCGGCATCAGCCACAACCCGCTCGAATCCACCACCAGCGACGACATGGACCTGTGCGTGCGCGCCTTCGCGCACCTGCTCGAACAACTCGCAGCCGAACACCCCAACTGAACACCCCATGACCACTCCGCAACAACAACTCGACGCCTGGATCGACGCCCACTTCGACGAAGAAGTGAAGTTCCTGCAGGAACTCGTGCGCGTGCCCACCGACACGCCACCCGGCAACAACGCGCCGCACGCCGAGCGCACGGCCGAGCTGCTGGCCGCCATGGGTCTGACAGCTGAAAAGCACGCCGTGCCCGATGCCGAGGTGAAAGCCGCCGGCCTGCAGTCCATCACCAACCTGATCGTGCGCCGCCGCTTCGGCGACGGCGGCCAGACCATCGCGCTCAACGCCCACGGCGACGTGGTGCCACCCGGCGAAGGCTGGACGCACGACCCCTACGGCGGCGAGATCGTGGACGGCAAGATCTACGGCCGCGCCACCGCGGTGAGCAAGTGCGACATCGCCAATTTCACGTTCGCCATCCGCGCACTCGAATCGCTCGGCACCCCTCTGAAGGGCGGCGTGGAACTGCACGTGACCTACGACGAGGAATACGGCGGCGAGGTCGGCCCCGACTGGCTGCTCAAGAACGGCCTGACGAAGCCCGACCTGATGATCGCCGCCGGCTTCAGCTACCAGGTGGTGGTGGCGCACAACGGCTGCCTGCAACTGGAGGTGACGGTGCACGGCGACATGGCGCACGCCGCCATTCCCGACAGCGGCACCGACGCGCTGCAGGGCGCGGTGCACATCCTCAACGCGCTCTACGCGCTCAACGCCGACTACCTGTTGGTCACGTCCGGCGTCGAAGGCATCACCCACCCCTACCTCAACGTCGGCCAGATCAGCGGCGGCACCAACACCAACGTGGTCCCCGGCAAGGTGGTGCTCAAGCTCGACCGCCGCATGATCCCCGAGGAAGACCCGGCCGAGGTGGAAGCCTCGCTGCGCCGCACCATCGCCGCAGCTGCGGCCAGTTACAACCCGCCGCGCGGTGGCCGTGCCATCGGCGTGGACGTGAAACGCATCCTGCTGGCGCGCGCGCTCAGACCCCTGCCGGGCAACCAGCCGCTGGTCGAAGCGATCCAGAAGCACGGCCAGGCGGTGTTTGGTGAAGCCATCCCCGCCGTGGGCACACCGCTCTACACCGACGTGCGCATCTACGGCGAACACGGCATCCCCGGCGTGATCTACGGCGCCGGCCCACGCACGGTGCGCGAGTCCAACGCCAAACGCGCTGACGAAAACCTGGTGCTGGAAGACCTGCGGCGCGCCACCAAAGTGATCGCCCGCACCCTGCTGGACCTGCTGAAAGCCGCCTGAGCCACCTGTGGAATGCCCCAGCAGATGGCTGGCGGGCAGCGTGCCACAATGACCGCCCGCCCACGCCGGGCGGCCCGATTCTGGAGACAACATGACCCCCGCTGAACAAGCCCTGCGCGACGCCGCATTCGAATACCACCGCTCCCCCAACAAAGGCAAGATTTCCGTCAACCCGACCAAGCCGCTCTCCAACCAGCGCGACCTGTCGCTGGCGTATTCGCCCGGCGTGGCCTACCCCTGCCTGGCCATTGAGGCCGACCCGTCGCTGGCGGCCGAGTACACCTCGCGCGGCAACCTGGTGGGTGTGATCACCAACGGCACGGCGGTGCTGGGCCTGGGCGACATCGGTCCGCTGGCGAGCAAGCCGGTGATGGAAGGCAAGGGCTGCCTGTTCAAGAAGTTCGCCGGCATCGACGTGTTCGACATCGAACTCGCCGAGCGCGACCCCGACAAGCTGGTCGACATCATCGCCGCGCTGGAGCCCACGCTGGGCGGCGTGAACCTGGAAGACATCAAGGCGCCCGAGTGCTTCTACATCGAGAAGAAGCTGCGCGAGCGCATGAAGATCCCGGTGTTCCACGACGACCAGCACGGCACAGCCATCATCTCCAGCTCCGCCCTGATCAACGGCCTGGAGCTGGTCGGCAAGGACATTGGCCAGATCAAGATGGCGGTGTCGGGCGCGGGCGCCGCGGCCATCGCCTGCCTCGACCTGATGGTCAACCTCGGCGTCAACATCGAGAACATCCTGGTCTGCGACTCCAAGGGCGTGATCCACAGCGAACGCGCCGACGTCGCGGGCGGCAAGCTCGACGAATCCAAGCAACGCTACTGCCGGACCACCGCCGCGCGCACGCTGGCCGATGCCATGAACGGCGCCGACGTCTTCCTCGGCTGCTCGGCCGCGGGCGTGGTGGACGCCGACATGGTCAAAAGCATGGGCTCTCAGCCCATCATCCTGGCGCTGGCCAACCCCGAGCCCGAGATCCGGCCCGAGATCGCCAAGGCCGCGCGGCCCGACTGCATCATCGCCACCGGCCGCTCGGACTACCCGAACCAGGTCAACAACGTGCTGTGTTTCCCCTACATCTTCCGCGGCGCGCTCGACTGCGGCGCGACCAAGATCACGGAAGAGATGAAGATGGCCTGCGTGCGCCAGATTGCAGAGCTCACCAAGAGCGAAATCAGCGACGAGGTGGCCGCCGCCTACGCCGGCCAGGAGCTGGTTTTCGGCCCCGACTACATCATCCCCAAGGCCTTTGACACCCGCCTGATCCTCAAGATCGCGCCCGCCGTGGCCCAGGCCGCTGCCGACTCCGGCGTGGCCACGCGCCCCATCACCGACATGGTGGCCTACAAGGAGAGCCTGGGACGCTTCGTCTACCAGACCGGCATCCTGATGCGGCCGATCTTCAACGCGGCCAAGGCCCTGCCTCCGGAGCGCAAACGGGTCGCCTTCGCCGACGGTGAAGACGAGCGCGCGCTGCGCGCCGCCCAGATGGCGATCGACGACCAGCTCGCCGTGCCCATCCTGATCGGGCGCCCGGCGGTGATCGCCGCACGCATCGCCAAGGCCGGCCTGCGCATGCGCCTGGGTGTGGACGTGCAGAACACCAACCCCGAGGACGATCCGCGCTTCCGCCAGTACTGGGAGCACTACCACAAGCTCATGGCGCGCAACGGCGCCACACCCGAAGTGGCCAAGGCCGCGGTGCGCCGCTCCAACACCATCATCGGCTCGCTCATGCTCTCGCTGGGTGATGCCGATGCGCTGATCTGCGGCCTGGTGGGCAGCTACAGCACCCACCTGGAGCGCATCGACGCCATCCTGGGCAAGCAGCCGGGGGTGGCCAACTACGCCGCCGTCAACGCGCTCATGACCGACCGCGGCCCGATCTTCATCGCCGACACCTACGTCAACGAAGACCCGAACGCCGAACAGCTGGCCGAGATCGCCTTCATGGCCGCGCAGCAGGTGCAGCGTTTCGGCATACCGCCCAAGATCGCCTTCCTCTCGCATTCGAGCTTTGGTTCCAGCAAGCGGGCCTCGGCCAAGAAGATGCGCGCCGCGCGCGACCTCTTCGTGGCGCAGCACCCCGGGATCGAGTGCGACGGTGAGCTGCACGGCGACGCCGCCCTGCAGGAAGAAATCCGCCGCAGCTACGACGCGCAGACCACGCTCACCGGTTCGGCCAACCTGCTGATCTGTCCGAACCTCGATTCGGCCAACATCCTCTACAACGTGCTCAAGACCACCACCAGCGGTGGCGTGACGGTGGGCCCGGTGCTCATGGGTGCAGCGGCCACGGCCTACATCCTCACGCCCGCCGCCACCGTGCGCCGCGTGCTCAACATGACGGCACTGGCCGCCGCGAGCAACAAGGTCTGATCGAAGTGGCCGGTCCAAAAGACCGCTCAGGCCATGGACGCTCCGGCGTCCATTTTTTTGCCGTCAACCGTACCGCACGCCACCGGTCAGGGTTTCCCCTGTGCGACATCCCTGTTGATGTACACACAGTTTGCAGGCAGTTTTCCTGAAGCAACTTCGATCCCGCTTTCACTGGAGCCATCCATGACCAACCCCAGCCTGGGCACCCCGGAGCAACTGCGAGACCCCAACCACACCCTCCCGCTGGGCCAGGCGATTCCGCTGGGCATCCAGCACGTGCTGGCCATGTTCGTGAGCAACGTGACACCGGCCATCATCGTCGCCGGCGCCGCCGGCTTCGGCTTCGGATCGAACTCGCCCGATTTCCCGAACATGATCTACATGATCCAGATGTCGATGTTCCTGGCGGGCATCGCCACCCTGCTGCAAACCATCGGCTTCGGCCCGGTGGGCGCACGCCTGCCGATCGTGCAAGGCACCAGTTTCGCCTTCATCCCGATCATGATTCCCGCCGTGGCCGGAGCGGGTGTGGCCGGCATGGCGGGCCTCATGACCGGCGTCATCATCGGTGGCATCTTTCACTTCTTCCTGGGTTTTTTCATCGGCCGCATGCGCCATGCGCTGCCGCCGCTGGTCACCGGCCTGATCGTGCTGATGATCGGGCTGGCCTTGATCAAGGTCGGTATCGAGTACGCCGCCGGCGGCGTGCCGCTCAAGGGCAAGCCCGAGTTCGGCAGCCTGGTGAACTGGTCCGTCGCTCTGGTGGTGATCGTGGTCACGCTGCTGCTCAAATTCTTCACGCGCGGCATGCTCTCGGTGGCGGCGGTGCTGGTTGGCCTGATTGCGGGCTACCTCTACGCCATGTTGCTGGGCAAGGTGGACTTCGCGCCGGTCGGCAACGCGGCCTGGTTCACCGCGCCCGAGCCCTTCAAGTTCGGCTGGGAAATCAACTGGGCCATCATCATCGGCATGTGTTTCATGGCCGTGGTGTCGGCCGTGGAAACCGTGGGCGATGTTTCCGGCATCACCAAGGGCGGGGCCGGCCGCGAGGCGACCGACAAGGAAGTCGCCGGCGCCACGTTTGCCGACGGTCTGGGCACCGCGGTGGCGGGCCTCTTCGGCGGCCTGCCCAACACCAGCTTCAGCCAGAACGTGGGTCTGATCTCCATGACGGGTGTGATGAGCCGCCACGTCGTGACGCTGGGTGCGGTCTTCCTGATCATCTGTGGTCTGGTGCCCAAGTTCGGCGCCGTCATCGCCTCCATGCCCATCATGGTGCTGGGCGGTGGCGTGATCATCATGTTCGGCATGGTCACCGCGGCCGGCGTGAGCATGCTCTCGGATGTGACATGGAACCGGCGCAACATGGTGATTTTTGCGATCTCCCTGTCTATCGGCCTGGGTCTGCAACTCGCGCCCGAGGCGCTGCAACATCTGCCCCCGATCGCCAAGGTGCTGATGACCAGCGGCCTGCTTCCCGCCGCGGCGATCTCCATCACCCTGAACCTGGCACTCCCGCAGGAACTCGACCGAGGCTGAGCCCCCTCACCCCCGCGACCAGCCTGGCCTGGTCGGGCTTTTCATGCAGGGCCATCGGGAAGCCCGCACCAAGTTGATTCCCTGCACCCCGCAATGCACCACTTTGGGCATCCCTCCTCGGCCTGGAAGTCCCTCTTCTTCAGGCTCAATGTGTATACACCTTGTGTATTCACCTTGCAGGCGCGCGAGACACCGGTGTGCCGGACCAACGCAGGCTGGCACCGTTATTGCTGATGGAGCGGTTGCCCGGACTGACCACGGACAGCCGCCCGCAACCCTTGCCCCCCACCGGAGAACCCATGAACAAGCGCCACTTCATCCAGACCGCCGCCGCCCTCGCCGCCTTGGCCGCTTTCGGCTCGGCCCAGGCCCAGACCGCCGTCAAGTTCCAGCTCGACTGGCGCTTCGAAGGCCCGGCCGCGCTGTTCCTGCAGCCCGCCGCCAAAGGCTATTTCAAGGCCGCCGGGCTGGACGTGACGATCGACTCGGGCAACGGCTCGGGCGGCACCGTCACCCGCGTGGCCTCGGGCACCTACGACATGGGTTTTGCCGACATGGCCGCCCTCATGGAGTTCCACGCCAACAACCCGGACGCGCCCAACAAGCCGGTGGCCGTGATGATGGTCTACAACAACACGCCCGCCGCCGTTCTGGCGCTCAAGAAGAGCGGCATCACCAAACCGGCCGACCTGAGCGGCAAGAAGCTCGGTGCCCCGGTGTTCGACGCCGGCCGCAAGGGCTTCCCGATCTTCCAGAAGGCCAACGCCGTGAGCAACGTCACCTGGACCTCGATGGATCCGCCGCTGCGCGAGACCATGCTGGTGCGCGGTGACATCGACGCCATCACCGGCTTCTCGTTCACCTCGCTGCTCAACCTCGAAGCGCGCGGCGTGAAGGCCGAAGACGTGGTCATCCTGCCTTACGCCGACCACGGCGTGAAGCTCTATGGCAACGCCATCATCGCGAGTCCGAAGATGATCCAGGAGAACCCCGCCGCGGTGAAAGCCTTCCTCACCGCGTTCGCCAGGGGCGCCAAGGAGGTGATGGCCAGCCCGGCCGGCACCATCGATACCGTGAAGGCACGCGACGGCATCATCAACGTGGCGCTGGAAACACGCCGCCTGCAGCTCGCCGTGGACTCGGTGGTGGCCAGCCCCGACGCGCGCAAGGAAGGTTTCGGCCAGGTCAACCCCGGCCGGCTCTCGCTGATGGCCTCGCAGGTATCTGACGCCTACGGCACCAAGACCCGCGTCGATCCCAAGGCGGTGTGGAACGGCTCCCTGTTGCCCTCGGCCGCCGAACTCAACGTGCTGCCACCGGCCAAGAAATAAGCCCTCTCCAGACCAGGACCTGGGCCAGACACTCTGCGGAGCGCCTGGCTTTTTTTCGGGAACCCGCATGTCCAACAACTCCACCACCGACAAACCCTTTGTCGACTTCGACCAGGTCTGGCTCGCCTACAACGACGACCTGCTGGCCAGGAACATCTTCGCCGTCGAAGACATCAACCTCCAGGTGAAGAAAGGCGAGTTCATCGCCATCGTCGGGCCCTCGGGCTGCGGCAAGTCCACCTTCATGAAGCTCACCACCGGGCTGAAGATGCCCAGCATGGGCAAGATCCTGATCGACGGCCAGCCGGTCACCGGTCCGCTGAAGATCTCGGGCATGGCCTTCCAGGCGCCGTCGCTGCTGCCTTGGCGCACCACGCTCGACAACGTGCTGCTGCCGCTGGAGATCGTCGAGCCCTTTCGCCATCAGTTCAAAGACCGGCGCAAGGAATTCGAGGAGCGCGCGAAGAAGCTGCTGGCCAGCGTGGGCCTGGGCGGCATGGAAAAGAAGTTTCCCTGGGAACTCTCGGGCGGCATGCAGCAGCGCGCCAGCATCTGCCGCGCACTGATCCACGAACCCAAGATGCTGCTGCTCGACGAACCCTTCGGCGCACTCGACGCGTTCACGCGCGAAGAACTCTGGTGCACGCTGCGCGACCTGTGGGAAGCGCAGCGCTTCAACGTCATCCTGGTCACGCACGACCTGCGCGAAAGCGTGTTCCTGGCCGACACCGTGTACTGCATGAGCAAGAGCCCGGGCCGCTTCGTGGTGAAACGCGAGATCGACATCCCGCGCACGCGCGATCTGGAAGTGACCTACACACCGCAGTTCACCAACATCGTCCATGAATTGCGCGGGCACATTGGAGCCATGCGCAAGGCCGGTGCAACGATCAACCAGTGAGAAGCACCATGAACAAAAAACAAGTCGAACGCTGGTCGCCTTTTCTGCTGCTGCTCGCGATCATCGTGATCTGGGAAGTGATCACCAGCGGCTTCGGCGTCTCGGAGTTCATCTTCCCGAGTCCATCGCGGATCTGGGAGCAGACGATGGAGCACAAGGTCACCATCCTGGGCCACGCCTGGCGCACCTACTGGGTGACGATGGCGGGCTTTGGCATCGCCATCGTGGTCGGCGTGCTGCTGGGCTTCCTGATCGGCAGCTCGCGCCTGGCCTACGCCGCGGTCTACCCGCTCATGACGGCCTTCAACGCCCTGCCCAAGGCGGCGTTTGTGCCGATTCTCGTGGTGTGGTTCGGCATCGGCGTCGGCCCGGCCATCCTGACCGCCTTCCTGATCAGCTTCTTCCCCATCATGGTCAACATCGCCACCGGCCTGGCCACGCTGGAACCCGAGCTGGAAGACGTGTTGCGCGTGCTCGGCGCCCGGCGCTGGGACGTGCTCACCAAGGTCGGCCTGCCGCGCTCCATGCCTTATTTCTTCGGCTCGCTCAAGGTCGCCATCACGCTGGCCTTCGTGGGCACCACGGTGTCGGAGATGACCGCCTCGAACGAAGGCATCGGCTACCTCCTGATCTCGGCCGGCAGCTCCATGCAGATGGGCCTGGCCTTCAGCGGCCTGCTGGTGGTGGGCGCGATGGCGATGGCGATGTACGAACTGTTCAGCCTCGTGGAAAAACACACCACGGGCTGGGCACACCGAAGAGCTGAATGAACCCCGATCAAGTCCTTCGCCACCTTCGGCGCGCCAACGGCGTGGCGCTCCGTGCCGCCAGCATGGGCCGCCATCCGTTTGGCGCCTTGCTGGTGGCGCCCGATGGCGAGACGGTGCTGGCCGAGCAGGGCAACATCGACACCGTGAACCACGCCGAGTCCACGCTCGCGCGCGCGGCGGCGGACAACTGGCCGGGTAAATACCTCTTGCGCTGCACGCTGGTCACCACCTTCGAGCCTTGCGCCATGTGCACCGGCACGGTCTACTGGGCCAACATCGGGCGCATCGTCTACGGCGCGAGCGAAGAAGCCCTGCTCGCACTCACCGGCAGCCACGCCGAAAACCCCACGCTGTCCCTGCCCTGCCGCGAGCTGATCGAGCGCGGTCAGAAACGCATCGAAGTCATCGGCCCGGTGGCCGAACTGGAAGCCGAGATGCTCGCCCCGCACCGCGACTTCTGGCACACCAGATAGCGACGCGGGGGGACCTAAACTCACGCCATGTCCTGGCACGCCCAACTGAATCTCGACTACCGCCTGGAAGCCCAGCGCACCGTGCTCCGCCACGAACACAACGGCCCGCTGCGCATTTTCAAGAGCCTCTACCCCGAAGGCGAAGCGATCTGCCACAACGTCATCATCCACCCGCCCGGCGGGCTGGTCGGTGGCGACGTGCTGGACGTGCAGGTGCATGTGGGCAGCGGCGCACACGGCCTCATCAGCACCCCGGGCGCCACGTGCTTCTACGCCTCCGATGGCCTGCCCACCACCCAGCAGGTGAACCTCGTGCTCGATGCCGGCGCCCGGCTCGAATGGCTGCCGCTGGAGGCCATCGCCTACCCCGGCTGCCAGGCCCACAACCGCCTGAGCGCCACGCTCGCCGAAGGCGCCGAGCTGCTGGCCTGGGACGTGACCGCGCTCGGCCTGCCCATGACCGGCCAGGCGTTTGACCACGGCTGTTTCAACCAGCGGCTCGAGCTGCCGGGCCTCTGGCTGGAGCAGGCGCGCATCGACGCGGCCGACACCCGGCTGCTCGAATCGCCGCTGGGCCTGGGTGGCCAGCGCTGCATCGGCACACTCTGGCTGGCCTGCGGCACGGCGCTCACGCGAGATCGCCGCGAGCACCTGCTGGAGGTGGTGCGCGGCGTGCTGGATGCCGAGCCACAGAGCACACAGGCCGGCGCCACCTGCCCCCACCCACAGCTGCTGGTGCTGCGCGCCGTGGCGCCGCTGGTGGAACCCTTGATGGCACTGTTCCAGCGCGTCTGGACCGAACTGCGTCCCGCCGCGTGGGGACTGGGCGCCGCGACACCCCGCATCTGGCGGGTGTGAACGGCGCTGGTGATTGCCCCCGCGCAACCACCCTCAGATCGCCACCAGCTGGCGCACGCCCCTGACCTGCATCTCGCTGCCCGGGCCGCTGGCGATCACTTCGCCGCGCTCCATCACCACATACTGGTCGGCCAGTTCTTCGGCGAAGTCGTAGTACTGCTCCACCAGCACGATGCCCATGTTGCCGCGGTCGGCGAGCATGCGGATCACCTTGCCGATGTCCTTGATGATGTTGGGCTGGATGCCTTCGGTGGGTTCATCGAGGATCAGCAGCTTCGGCCCCGCGGCCAGCGCGCGGGCGATCGCCAGCTGCTGTTGCTGCCCGCCCGAGAGATCGCCACCACGGCGGCCCAGCATCTGTTTCAACACAGGGAACAGCTCGAACAGCTCGGTCGGAATCGGCGTGCTGCCCTTTTTGTAGGCCAGCCCCATCTGCAGGTTTTCCTGCACCGTGAGGCGGCCGAAGATCTCGCGCCCCTGCGGCACAAAGCCCACGCCCATGCGGGCACGTTCGTAGGGTGTGGCCTTGTCGATCGCCACACCGTCGAGTGTGATGCTGCCGCTCTTGATGGGCACCAGACCCATGAGCGATTTGAGCAGCGTGGTCTTGCCCACGCCATTGCGCCCCAGCACCACCGTCACCTTGCCGAGTTCGGCGGTGAGGTTGACGTTGCGCAGGATGTGGCTGCCACCGTAGTACTGGTTGACTTGTTTGACTTCTAGGAGGCTCATCTCTTGTTCCTCATGTGCATGGGCTTGAGTGAGGTGCCGGGTCTCGCCCCGGCGGGCGACTCACTTTCTTTTGCAACGCCCAAAAGAAAGTAAGCAAAGAAAAGGCGAGCCGGATGCGCTGTCCCTCCGCTTCGCTGCGGGCACGCTGCGTTGCTCGGTCCGGGCGGGGTCGGGCTGAACTCGCTGCGCTCAGACAACGCCCGCCCTGATCCGCCCGGCCCTGCGCTACTCGCCAGCGCATGACGGCGGAAGACGGGGGCGGGAGCGGGAGCGGATTCGGGGACACTGTCTCCGGCTGCCTTGTTGGTTTTGCCCTCACCCCTGCCCTCTCCCAGAGGGAGAGGGAGGAAGAAGGGGAGCCCGCTCCCGCATCCGAATCTGAACCCGACCCCGTCCCCGAACCCATGCCGTGTGGCCGGGCTGAGCAGCGCAGGGGCGAGCGGATCAGGGCGGGCGTTGTCTGAGCCGAAGGCGAGTTCAGCCCGACCCCGCTCGACGCGAGCAGCGCAAGGCACCGCGCAGCGGCCCGGACTTCGGCTCGCCTTTTCTTTGCTTACTTTCTTTTGGCGAAGCAAAAGAAAGTGAGTCGCC
>JAURYH010000008.1 GCA_030653975.1 Hydrogenophaga sp.
CGGTGGAACCCATTTCCACCGCAATGCGGGGCAGGCCCTTGGGCAGCACGTCGGTTTTGTAAGCAGTGTCCTGGCGGTCAAAGGCGGTGGTGCTGGGCATGGACACCACGCGCACGCCAATCTTGTGCTCTTTGGCCAGCAGCTCTTGCGCCTTGAGCGCCAGCTGCACTTCGGAACCGGTGGCGATGATGACGGCTTTGGCTTTTTTCTTCATGCCCACGTCGGTGGGTTCGGACAGCACATAGGCACCCCGGCTGATGTCGCCCAGACCGTGCTTGGGCGCGTAGGGCAGGTTCTGGCGGCTCAGCAGCAGCGCGGTCGGTTTGTTGCTGTTCTGCAGAGCCACGGCCCAGGCCACGGCGGTCTCGGCCGTGTCGGCGGGACGCCACACATCCAGGTTGGGAATCAGGCGCAGGCTCGCGGCGTGTTCGACCGACTGGTGGGTCGGGCCATCTTCACCCAGGCCAATGGAGTCGTGCGTGAACACGTGGATCACGCGCTGCTTCATCAGCGCGGCCATGCGGATGGCGTTGCGGCTGTAGTCGCTGAACGTGAGGAAGGTGCCGCCGTAGGGGATGAAACCGCCGTGCAGCGCCACGCCGTTCATGACCGCGGCCATGCCGAACTCGCGCACGCCGTAGTTGATATGGCGGCCACCCTGGCCGGCCTCGTTCTTCACCACGTTGCCCGCCAGATCGAAGCGCAGGCTGGGCGTGGATTGGGTGTTGGTGAGGTTGGAGCCGGTCAGGTCGGCCGAACCGCCCAGCAGCTCGGGCAGGGCGGCGGTGTAGGCTTCCAGCGCGATCTGGCTGGCCTTGCGGCTGGCCACGGTCTCGGCTTTGGTGTGGGCCGCGAGCACGGCGTCCACGGCGACCTGGTGGAACTGCTTGGGCAGCTCGCCCTTCATGCGGCGGGTGAATTCCTTGGCCAGCTCGGGGAAGGCGGCCTTGTAGGCAGCGAACTGCGCATTCCAGGCGGCTTCGAAGGACTTGCCGAGTTCCTTGGCGTCCCAGGCGGCGTAGACGTCTTTCGGGACCGCGAACGGCGCGTGGGGCCAGCCCAGGGCTTCGCGGGTCAGCTTGATCTCTTCGGCGCCCAGCGGCTCGCCGTGGGCCTTGGCGGTGTTGGCGCGGTTCGGGCTGCCCTTGCCGATGCTGGTCTTGCAGCAGATCAGCGTCGGCTTGTCGGCGCTGTTCTTGGCGGCGGCAATGGCCTGGTCCACGGCGTCCACGTCGTGGCCGTCGACGGCGCGGATCACGTTCCAGCCGCAGGCTTCAAAGCGCTTGGGCGTGTCGTCGATGAACCAGGGCGCGACCTGTCCGTCGATGGAGATGCCGTTGTCGTCGTACAGGGCGACCAGCTTGTTGAGCTTCCAGGCACCGGCCAGCGCGATGGCTTCGTGGCTGATGCCTTCCATCAGGCAACCATCGCCCAGAAACACATAGGTGTTGTGGTCCACGATGGCGTGGCCGTCGCGGTTGAACTCGGACGCCAGCAGCTTCTCGGCCAGCGCCATGCCGACAGCGTTGGTGAGGCCCTGGCCCAGCGGGCCGGTGGTGGTTTCCACGCCGGGCGTGTGGCCGACTTCGGGGTGACCGGCGGTCTTGCTGCCGAGCTGGCGGAAGTTCTTCAGTTCACCGATGGGCAGCTTGTAGCCCGTGAGGTGCAGCAATGCATAGATCAGCATCGAGCCGTGGCCATTGGACAGCACGAAGCGGTCGCGGTTGGCCCAGGCCGGGTTGGTCGGGTTGTGGCGCAGGTGACGGCCCCACAGCGCCACCGCCATGTCGGCCATGCCCATGGGCGCACCGGGGTGGCCCGAGTTGGCGGCCTGCACCGCGTCCATGGCGAGCGCGCGGATGGCGTTGGCCTGGGTCTGGGGCGACACGCCGGGGGTGGCGACGGGGACAGGGCTGGTGGGGGTGTTGGCGTCGTCGGACATGGATGAACCGTGATGAGGTGAGTGACAGCGCCCAGGGCGCCAAACCCGAGATTTTATCGGGCCGACCGTCCGGCCCCGGCGGCTCGTGAATAATGCAGACGTGACCTTGCCCCACACCACCGCGAAAGCCACCATCCCCGCCATGATCCTGGCCGCCGGACGCGGCATGCGCATGCGCCCGCTGACCGACGTGACGCCCAAACCTTTGCTGCTGGTGCGGGGCCAGCCGCTGATGCAGTGGCCGATGGAAGCCTTGTACCGGGGCGGCTTCTCCCGCCTGGTGGTCAACACCGCCTGGCTGGGTGAGCAGATCGAGCAGCGGTTCGCCGACTGGCCACAACAGCACCCGGGCGCGCAGATCGTGTTTTCGCACGAGGGCCAGGACTTCGGTTACGCGCTGGAAACCGCGGGTGGCATCTCGCGCGCGCTGCCCCTGCTGGGCGAGCTGTTCTGGGTGCTGGCGGGCGATGTGTACGTGCCGGGTTTTCCCTTCACGCAGGCCCGTGTGGACCGCTTCGCCGACAGCGGCCTGCTGGCGCACCTCTGGCTGGTGCCCAACCCGGCGCACAACCCCGGAGGCGACTTCGGCCTGAGCACCAACGGCCGGGCGCTCAACCAGGCCGACCTGAAACACACCTACAGCACCATCGGCCTGTACCGCCGCGCCCTGTTCGAAGACCCGTGGTGCGACACCATCCCCGGCAACCCGCAGGGCACCGCCGCCCCGCTGGCACCGCTGCTGCGCAAAGCCATGGACGCGGGGCTGGTCAGCGCCGAGCTCTACACCGACCCCTGGACCGATGTGGGCACGCCCGAACGTTTGAAAGAACTGGGCTGAACGAATCGGCTCCCCCCGCGCCGCCTGCGGCGTCGTGGCAAAACACGGAGAATGCCCCCATGGACGCTCACACCACCCACGCCCTCTACGCCGAACGCCGCGCCCGCGTGGCCGCCCTGCTGGGCCCCGGCGGCATCGCCATCGTGCCGACCGCGCTGGAACGCCAGCGCAACCGCGACAGCGACTTCCTGTTCCGCCACGACAGCTACTTCTACTACCTGACCGGGTTCTCCGAACCCAATGCCTGGGCGGTGATCACCGCCGAGGGCGAGACCACGCTGTTCTGCCAGCCCAAGGACCTGGAACGTGAAATCTGGGACGGCATCCGCCTGGGCCCCGAGGCCGCGCCCGAGCACCTGGGCGTGAGCGCGGCCTTTTCCGTGGCCGAGCTCGACCAGCGCCTGCCCCGGCTGCTGGAGAACCGCCACAGCGTGTGGTACCCCTTCGCCACGCACAAGGGCCTCGAAGGCCGGATCGACGGCTGGCTGCAGTCGGTGCGCGCGCGGGTGCGTTTTGGCGCGCTGTGCCCCGAGTCGCAGCGCGACCTGTGCGGCGTGGTCGACGAGATGCGGCTCTTCAAGGACCCGTTCGAGCGCGACACCATGCGCCGCGCCGCGCAGATCAGCGCCGGCGCCCACATCCGCGCCATGCAGCGCAGCGCCGCCATGCTGCGCGCCGGGCAGGACGTGCGCGAGTACCACCTGGACGCCGAACTGCTGCACGAATTCCGCCAGCACGGCTCGCAGTACCCGGCCTACGGCAGCATCGTGGCCGCCGGGGCCAACGCCTGCGTGCTGCACTACCGGGCCGACAACGCGCCGATCCGCGACGGCGAGCTGGTGCTGATCGACGCTGGCTGCGAGCTCCACGGTTATGCCTCGGACATCACGCGCACCTTCCCGGCCAACGGCCGCTTCACCGGCCCGCAGCGTGCGCTGTACGAGCTGGTGCTGGCGAGCCAGGTGGCCGCGATCGAGGCCACCCGGCCCGGCGCGCGTTTCGTGGCGCCGCACGAAGCGGCGGTGCAGGTGCTCACGCAGGGCATGCTGGACCTCGGCCTGCTCGACAAGAACCAGGTCGGCACACTGGAAGACGCGATCCAGCACCGCCACTATTTCGCCCACTACATGCACCGCACCGGCCACTGGCTGGGCATGGACGTGCACGACTGCGGCAGCTACGTGGAGCCGTCCGAGGTGGACACCGTGAGCGAACGCCAGGACCCGCTGAGCGGCGAGACCATCAAGGACCGCCCGAGCCGCATCCTGCGCCCCGGCATGGCGCTGACCATCGAGCCCGGCCTGTACGTGCGCCCGAGCGACGGCGTGCCACGCGAGTTCTGGAACATCGGCATCCGCATCGAAGACGACGCCTTCGTCACCGAGACCGGCTGCGAACTCATCTCGCGCGGCGTGCCAGTGCAGCCCGACGAGATCGAAGCGCTGATGCGCGGCTGATCCGCACTGCGGAGCAGTGAATCAAGTGCGCGTCCTGAGCGTCAACACCGGCATCGCCCGCCCACTGCGGGTGGGCACCCGCAGCTTTCTCTCGGCCATTGGCAAGGCGCCGGTCAGCGACGCGGTGTCGGTCGGGCGTCTCGGTCTGCAGGGCGACGAGCAGGCCGATCCTAGCGTGCATGGCGGGCTGGACAAGGCGGTCTACGCCTACCCGGTGGAACACTTGCCGTTCTGGCAGAAGCAGCGGCGCGAAGCTGGCGTAAGCCTCTTCGACGAAGCCCTGCCACCCGGCTTCATGGGCGAGAACCTCAGCATCGAAGGCCTGCTGGAGCACGAGGTCTGGATCGGCGACGAGCTGCACTTCCCCGGCTGCGTGTTGCGCGTGACCGCGCCGCGCGAACCCTGCTTCAAGTTCAACGCCGTCATGGGGCTGAACCAGGCGGGCAAGCTGATGATGGAGCACCTGTGCTCCGGCTTTTACCTGGCGGTGGCGCAGGCCGGCAGCCTCGAAGCCGGACAGCCGTTCCGCCTCGTTCCAGGCCGCCGTGGCCTGCGGGTCAGCGAGGCGTTCGCCGCCAAACGCCTGAAACACCTGCGTTGATCCGCCGATCGGGTGTCATGGTTTTCGGGTAGAACCCCTGCATGAACACACACGATGCCCGCCTCAGCGTTCTCTGCCTGACGATGAACCCCTCGGTCGACCTGGCGACCGAAACCGAGCGCGTGGTGCCCACGCACAAGCTGCGCTGCGGTGACACGCTGCACGACGCGGGCGGCGGCGGCATCAATGTGGCGCGTGTGATCACGCGCCTGGGGGGTGCATGCACCGCCCTGTGCCCCACCGGCGGCTCGGCCGGCCACTGGCTGGAGAAGCGCATGCGCGACGAGGGGCTGCACAGTGTCTTCCTGCCCATCGCCGACGAAACCCGCGTCAGTTTCACGGTGCACGAACACAGCACCGGCGCCGAATTCCGCTTCGTCATGCCGGGTCCGCACCTGACCGAACCCGAATGGCAGGCCTGCCTGAGCCAGCTGGAGCAGATGCCTGAATTCCCCGACCTGCTGGTCGCCAGCGGCAGCCTGCCGCCGGGTGTTCCGGTGGACTTCTACGCCCGGCTGGCACGCCTGTGCCGCGAACGCGGCGCACGCATGGTGCTCGATACCTCGGGGCCGGCACTGGCCGCGGCGCTGGCCGAGGGCGTGTACCTCTTCAAGCCCAACCTGCGCGAACTCGCCGAGCTCAGTGGCGAGACGCTGGAGACCCCCGAACAGTGGCTGGGCGCTGCCCGTCAGCTGATTCAACGCGGCATGACCGAGGTCGTGGCGCTGACGCTGGGCCATCTGGGCGCCCTGCTCGTCACGCGCGATGCGAGCTGGCGCGCCCCACCGCTGGACATCCCCGTGGCCAGCGCGGTGGGGGCGGGCGACAGCTTCGTGGGCGGCATGGTGCTTGCGCTGCAGCAGCGCCGCCCCCTGCCGGACGCCTTTGCGCTCGGGGTCGCTGCCGGCTCCGCCACGCTGCTCTCGATCGGCACCGGCCTGTGCAGCCGAGAAGATGTGCAGCGCCTGCTGCCGCAGGTGCAGCTCCAGCCGGCGGGCTGAGATCCGCGCGGCCTTCAGGGTGCCGTCCGCCTGCGCAGTCACCCAGGACCCCGATGGCCTGAGCAGGCCTGTGTTTCAGACACATGGCGCGCTTCAGTGCACCGGGCGCGCGGCGCTCATCACCAGGCAGCCCGCGCGCAGCGCCCGCTCGATCACGGGATCGGGACCGTGCGCCTGCCAGTGGTTCACCAGCGCCTCGTGCGTGTCGTGGCTGTGCCAGACGGCGGCCTTTCGCCAGGCGCTGGCGCACGGCTGGCCCAGGATCAGCCGGACCAGCGTGGTGTGTGCATCGGCGATCACCGCCGCGGCCTGCGAACGGCAGCCCTGCTCGACCTGCAGTTCCGACAGACACAGGCTGCTGCTCACCAGCGCGGCCAGGCAAGCGTCTGCGTTGTCGGTGTGGCCCGCTTCCACTTGCTCGTGCGCCTGGCCCAGCGCCGCGTGGTAGAAGCCCATCGCCTGCAACACCTGACCCAGGCGGTGCGCCCTCGAAGCCCGGTGCATGGCCTGCGTCCACCCCGGCATGGCCGCGAGCGGAATGAAATGCCCACCCTGGCCGGTCTCGATGGATGGCTGTGACATGAGGACGCTCCCTGAAAGTGAAACACTGGCCGATTGCCAGTTTTCAAATGATAACCATTCTCATTTGAAACGCAAGACCACGAGACGCCTGTTCAGGCATATAGATCCGTGCCAAAACGCGCGCTGCGCCATCGGCCGGTCTGGGCCAACACCCGAATCGGCTTGATCTGCATCAAACCGTCTTCAGCAAGCGGCCAAGCGCTCAATAATCTAAAATAGAATCGTTCTCATTTACTTTCCCGAAGGAATTTCCATGCAGCTGCGCGCCCTGACCCTGGCCCTTGCCACCCTGACCGCCAGCGCCACGCTGGCGACCCTGCCGGCCCACGCCCAGACCGCGGCACCGGCTGCAACCGCCGTCTCCGCGGTGGATTTCAAGGCCGTGGCGGCCCACTACGCCGCCCTGGTGCATGCCAACTACAGCGACACCCTGGCCGCGGCCAAAGACATGCAATCCGCCATTGCCGAGTTCGTCAAGGCACCCTCCGCCGAAGGTCTGGAGAAAGCCCGCAAGGCCTGGCTGGACGCGCGCGAGTTCTACGGCCAGACCGAAGCCTTCCGCTTCTACGGCGGCCCGATCGACGATGACAAGGGCCCCGAAGGCCAGATCAACGCCTGGCCGCTGGACGAGGCCTATGTGGACTACGTGACCGGCAAGCCCAAGGCCGGCATGGTCAACAACCCCAAGTTCAAGATCACCAAGGCCACGCTGATCAAGGCCAACGAGCGCGGCGGTGAAGAGAACATCAGCGCCGGCTGGCACGCCATCGAGTTCCTGCTCTGGGGCCAGGACCAGAGCGACACCGGCCCGGGCAACCGCTCGTTTGAGGACTACGTCAAGGGCAAGGGTGAAAACGCCGAGCGCCGCGCCCAGTACCTGACGGTCGCCACCGAGCTGCTGGTCGACGACCTGACGGCCATGGTCAAAGCCTGGGCGCCCAACGCCAGGAACTACCGCACCAAGTTTGAAAAAGGCGGCAAGGAATCGGTGCGCAAGATCATCGTCGGCCTGGGCTCGCTCTCGCGCGGTGAACTCTCCGGCGAACGCATGGAAGTGGCACTGAATTCGCAGGACCAGGAAGACGAACACTCCTGCTTCTCCGACAACACGCACCGCGACGTGGTGACCAACGCCATGGGCATCCAGAACGTGTGGCTGGGCCAGTACACCCGCCGCGACGGCAGCCAGCTGCAAGGCCCGGGCGTGCGCGATCTGGTCGCCGCCAGGAACCCGACCCTGGCCGAGAAGACCAGCGCCCAGCTGGCCGCCTCGGTGGCGGGCGCCGAAGCCATTCCGGCCCCGTTCGACCGCGCCATCGTCAAGGGCTCGGCCGGCCGGCCGGCCATCGAGAAAACCATCGCCAGCCTGGTCGAACAGTCCAAGCTGCTGGTCGAATCCGCTTCCGCCGTCGGCATCGCCAAGCTGACGCTCGTGGAACCTTGATCACCCCCCGCGCCGCGCCTAAGGGCGCGTCACCCCCCTCAAGGGGGGCAGCGCGAGTGGCCCGGCAAAGCCGGTTCCACCGCGCTCTGGTTGACTTCCCCTCCCTCGCAGCTGGCCTGCATTTTTCGGTCCTTTACCCATGTCCACATTGCCCAAAGCCACGCGGTTCACGCTAGCCATGGGGGCCATCGCCGTCGGGGTGACGGCGATGGCTCTGCACGGACCGGCCACCGCCGAAACCGACCCCGATCCGCTGGGTGAAAAAGCCGGCGGGCAGGGCACGGTCTACGCCACCGGCCGCCAGTCCTTTTCTTTCCCGCTGGCCAACCTGGACGACGCCGAGCGCACGCGGTTTGCCATCGGCAACTCCTTCTTCAAGCGCAACTGGGTCGAGGCACCGGCGTCGACCACGGCACGCGACGGCCTCGGTCCACATTTCATCGCGCGCTCCTGCGCCGGCTGCCATGTGATGGACGGTCGCGGTGCGCCGCCCGACTGGAAGAAGACCCTCGGCCCCGAGCCCGACAACACCGTCTCGCTGCTGATCCGCCTGTCGGTCCCCAGCACGCCCGAGCCCCACGCCGGCGTCAAGCCCGAACCCGTCTACGGCGACCATTTCAACAACGCCGCCGTGCAAGGCGTCCAGCCCGAAGGGCATGTGGAAATCCGCAGCACGCCCATCCGGGGCCGCTTCGCCGACGGCACGCGCTACACGCTGCACAAACCCGAATACAGGCTCACCCGGCTGGGCTACGGCCCCATGGCCAAAGACGTGATGCTCAGCCCGCGCATCGCGCCGCAGGTGATCGGTCTGGGCCTGATCGAAGCCATTCCCGAGAGCGAGATCCTGCGCAACGCCCAAGACCAGGCCGCCGCAGCCGGCCCCATCAAGGGCCAGCCCAACCGCGTCTGGGACGCGTTTGCGCAGAAGGAAGTCATCGGGCGTTTCGGCTGGAAGGCCAACACCGGTTCGGTCGCCCACCAGAGCGCGGGCGCCTTCAACGGCGACATGGGCATCACCACCAACGTGTTCTGGCAGGAAGCCTGCACAGCGGCGCAGAAAGACTGCCTGGCCGCGCCGCACGGCGGCGGCAAGCGCACCGGGCACGACGGCCTGATGCCCTCGTCTCAGGCCACGGCCGAGGTGCCCGAGATCGACGACGACACCCTGGGCCATGTGGTTTTCTACACCGCCACGCTGGCCCCTGCCGCGCGGCGCCAGCCCGACGACCCGCAGGTGCTGCGCGGACAGGCGCTGTTCGCTCAGGCGCAATGCGCCACCTGCCACCGCCCCAGCTACACCACGGGTGCGCCACTGTTCCCGCACCTGAGCAGCGCCCGGATCAGCGGCCAGCGCATCTGGCCCTACACCGACCTGCTGCTGCACGACATGGGTCCCGATCTCGCCGATGGCCGCCCCGACCACCGCGCCAGCGGCAGCCAGTGGAAAACGCCGCCGCTGTGGGGTGTGGGTCTGTTCAAGTCCGTGAACGGCCACCAGCGCCTGCTGCACGACGGCCGCGCCAACGGTGTGCTCGAAGCCGTGCTCTGGCACGGCGGCGAAGCCCAAGCCGCCAAGGCGCAGGTGCTCCAGTTCTCGAAAAAAGACCGCGATGCGCTGGTCAAATTTGTCGAGTCGCTGTGAACACGGCACACACCTTCCAGGAGCGACGGCGCCTGCTGACCGGCCTGCTGGCCGGAGCCCTGCTGCCCGCCAGCGGCGCATGGGCGCAAACCGCCGGCCGCGCGCTGGCCTTCCCCTACTACAGCGGCGAGCAGGCCCTGCAAGGCCTGTACGGCCAGCACCTGCCGCCGCTGGCCCGGGCCTTTGAGCGCGAAGCCCGGGCCCTCACCGCCGCTGCGCGCCAGCACTGCGCCGCGCCCGGCTCCAGCGGCGCACTGAAGGACGCCTGGCGCCGAACGCTGCTGGCCTGGGCGGCGCTGTCATCCCCCTCGCTCGGCCCGGTGATCGAGCGCCGCTCGCAGCGCCAGATCGACTTCTGGCCAACGCGCCCGGCCTTGCTGGAGAAAGCGCTGAAGAGCGCGCCGCAAACGCTGGTCGACATGGAGCGCATCGGCACGCCGGCCAAGGGTTTTCCGGCCATGGAGCGGCTGCTGGCCGGCAAGCCCAGCCCGGCCCACTGCCCCTATCTGGTGCTGATCGCCGAAGGCATCGAGGCCGAAGCCCGCGCCTTGCGCGCCGGCTTCGAAGAACCCGCCACACGCGACTGGACGGCCGACGAAGAGGGCGCCCGCAGCGCCTTTGCCGAATGGATCAACCAGTGGCTCGGCGGCCTGGAGCGCCTGCGCTGGATCCACATCGAACAGCCGGTGCAGCGCGCGCGCACGGCGGGCAAAGGCCACCAGCCAGAATTCGCCCGCCTGGCCGCCGCCGACAACGCCGCCGAATGGCGCACCCAATGGCAGGCCCTGCGCGCGCAGGCTCGGCTGCGACCCGAGCAGATCGCGATGCCACCGCAACCGGGACAGGGCCCGATCCCCATCGAGGGGCTGCTCATGGGCAAAGGCCAGATCGCGCTGGCCCAACGCTGGGGCACCGCGCTGGACGCGGCCGACGGGGCCTTCCAGCGGCTGCCGGCGAAACCGTCCGATGCGGCACTCATGGCGCTGTCCAAAACACTCAAGGGCGTGACCACGCTGTACCAGAACGAAGTGGCCGCCGCGCTGGACGTGCCACTGGGCTTCTCCGATGCCGATGGAGACTGAACCCGCGCCGCTCCAGCGGCGCGCCATCCTCGCCTTGTTCACGGCCTTTGGCGCTGCACCGGTCTGGGCAGCAAAGGCCGAGCGCACCACCCTGCTCGCCGCCTGGCAACAGGATCAAGAGCAGCGCATCGGTCTGCTGGCGGTGGACGCCAACCAATGGTCGCTGCAGCGCTCGCTGGTCGTGCCGACGCGCGCGCACGGCCTGTGGGCCGAGGCGGGCGGCAGCGTGCTGGCCGTGGCGCGACGCCCCGGCGACTGGCTGCTGCGCTGGCACCCGGCCCGCGGCCGGACGCAGTGGCACTGGATCAACGGCGACCGCCGCTTCAACGGCCACGTGATCGCCAGCGCCGACGGTGCCACGCTCTGGAGCACCGAAACCGACCTCGACACGGCACAGGGCCTGCTCGGCGTGCGCGATGCGAAGAGCCTGGAAAAAACCGGCGAATGGGCCACCCACGGCATGGACCCGCACCAGTTGCTGGCGCTGCCGCAGGCGCTGGGCGAGCTGCCTGCGGGCACGCTGATGGTGGCCAATGGCGGCATCCCCACGCTGCCCGAAACCGGGCGCAGCAAACGCGCACTCGGCCGCATGGACGCCTCGCTGGTGGCGCTGCACCCCGACAATGGCGCGCTGCTCGGTCAATGGCGCCTGAACGATCCGCACCTGAGCATCCGCCACCTGGCCTGGGACCCGCTCTCGCGCACGCTGGGCATCGCACTCCAGGCCGAACACCCCGACAAAGCGGCTCAGCAGGTCGCCCCGTTGCTGGCGGTGTGGGACGGCCACACGCTGCGCACGGCCGAGGGGCAGCCCGCTCTGGCCGGCTACGGTGGCGACATCTGCGCGCTGCCGCGTGGCGGCTTTGCGGTGAGCTGCCCGCGTGTCAACCGCCTGGCACTGTTCAACCCCCAGGGCGCCTGGCAAGGCGCGCTGGAGCACACCGACGCCTATGCCCTGACCGCCAACCCGGACCACTGGTGGCTGGCCAGCAGCCGGGGCCAGGCCGGGTTGCTGCACGGGGGAACCAATGGTGCAGCGCCCCTGCGACCCCAGGCATCAGACCGCAACGCGCAGGCCCTGCAGATCGACAACCACTGGGCGCTGATGGCGGGTTGACGCACCGGTCGCTCAGGAGCGGTCGGCTTCGGCGTCATCGCTGACCCGGTCACAGGCCAGACCGCTGCGCCGGCATTGGCCATCCTCTTCCAGCCAGGGGTGGGCATGGCCCACACAGCCGGCCTGGCAGATCACGGCCTGGGCTTCGCGGGTGCCGGGCTCCTCCGGTGGCCGCGACACCCCTGCCAGCGGTCGGGCACGGCGCAGCACGGTGGCCGCGCCCAGGCCCCAGAACACGCTGGTGCGCAGCAGCACCAGCTCGGCGCGCAGCCGCAGGTTGTCACCTTCCAGCGCAGCGACGCGGCTGGCCGAGGACCGCAGCAGCTCGGTGCAACGGCTCTGCAGCCCCCCCATCTGGCGCATCAGGACCCCGTGTTCGTGCGCCAGTCCCGGCGTCATGGGCCCTTCATCGCGGTTCTCCGGCTGCCGTGCGGGGCTGTGGCCCGGGATCATGTGGATCGCCCTGGGCGTGGACAGGCCATGGCTCTGTCTGGTGACGGGTGCCGCACCACCACGCGGTGCCGGGCAGGCGCCCAGGCGGTCTCGCGCGGGTCGGGCTTTTCCCGGCGACCGGGCTTGGCGCCACAGGCCCACAGCTGCATTGGCCCGTGCGCCACGAGGGCCAGCACGTCAGGAAGGTGCTGGCGGCCGGTGAAACCGAATACGCCGGTGGGGTCGGCGCGGGTGCGCGACAGGTCGGGGGTGTGGATGCCCGGGCACGCGGCAGGCGTTCCACCGGTCATCTCAATGCACACCCGCTGCCACGCGGTGCCACAGCGGTGTGGGTTCTGGAGGCCCGTCCTGCACCGGCGTATCTTCCAGCGAATGCTGCCAGCGTGTGTGCAGGTTGGCCGCCATGGCGCGCATGGGCGGCGAGACCTGGGGATGACCGGACAGGAAAAACAGGTTGGAGACCAGTTTGCGCGCCATCAGGCTGCGGTTCGGGCAGTCCACCGGGGCCTGGGCGTAACCGGTCATGAGCGCCAGCGTACCGGCCGTCAGGGCCTCGACGGAGGGCAGGCAGACCCTGTCGTCGTCCGGATCGCTGGCTTCACAGTGGGGGTGGCGCATGGGGGTCTCCGGGAGATGAAGATCGTGTCGGCAATCCACGATCGGTTGGTGCAAAATCAAATCATATGAGAATGATTCGCATTTGTAAAGTAGCCCCGATGACCTCCACCGCGAGTGCCTGTGAATGACGACAATGATCCGAGCCACAGCCCCAAACCCCATCAAGAAAGGAACCCGCTCATGAAAGGCGACAAGAAGGCCATTGGCCACCTGCAGGCCCAGCTGAAGAACGAACTCACCGCCATCAACCAGTACTTCGTGCACTACCGCATGCTCAAGCACTGGGGCTTCGACAAGCTGGCCAAGAAGGAGTATTCGGAGTCCATCGGCGAGATGAAACACGCCGACTGGCTCATGGACCGCATCTTCGTGCTTGATGGCCTGCCCAACCTGCAGGACCTCGGCAAGCTGAACATTGGCGAGAACGTACCCGAGATGCTGGCCAGCGATCTGGCGCTTGAGCGCGGCGCCCAGGCCACCATCAAGGACGGCATCGCCTACTGCGAGTCGGTGCGCGACTACGTGTCGCGCGATCTGCTGCAGAAGATCCTGGACGACACCGAAGAGCACATCGACTTCCTGGAAACCCAGCTGGAGCTGGTCGAGAAGGTCGGCCTGCCCAACTACCTGCAAAGCCAGATGGGCGAACCCAGCTGAGCGGGCAACACCTCCCGAGATCCTCGGCGGAGGCGTGGGGCCATCCGGTGCCGGCCGGGATACCCCTGGGTTTCCGGAGGTTATTTTCAAAACAGAATACGATCAATTATCATTTGTAGGCCCATCCCTTCCAGGAAACGCCTGCCATGATCGTTTGTGTTTGCCATCGCGTCAGTGACCAGACCATCGCCCGCGCTGCACGTTCGGGCATGGCCTTTGACGACATCCAGCTGGAGCTCGGGGTGGCCACGCAGTGCGGCAAGTGCGAAAGCTGCGCGCGTTCGGTGTGGTCCGAATGCAGGTCGGGTCATCCCACCGCACACCTCAAAATCGACGAACTGCGGCAGCAACTGGCCCGGGGCACGCTGCAGCTGTCGCCGGTCTGAGGGCCGTTCCCCCGCGCGCCCGGGGCGCGCAAACCCATACGGCACCACTTTTCGCCTGTCCTTGAGCCTGTGCGGCCGCACAGTTCTGCGCCGTGCCGCGCCATTCCATCCGAAAATGTCACGCCAGGTTCACCCGCTACGCACTATTGCGGACTGGGCATTTTGGGGTCGCGCATTTAGAATGTGCAATTCACTTTCACATTGCAAGATGAGAATCCATCAGGAGACAAGGCCATGACCACCAGCAACAGCCAGGAAGACAAACGCGCCGAACTCAAGCGCGCCGCACTCGAATACCACGAGTTCCCCACGCCTGGCAAAGTGGCCATCGCCGCCACCAAGCAGCTGACCAACCAGCGCGACCTGGCGCTGGCGTATTCGCCCGGTGTGGCAGCTCCCTGCGAAGAGATCGTCGCCGACCCGAACAACGCCTTCAAATACACCAGCCGCGGCAACCTGGTGGCCGTCATCACCAACGGCACCGCCGTGCTGGGCCTGGGCGACATCGGTCCGCTCGCGGCCAAGCCGGTGATGGAAGGCAAGGGCGTGCTGTTCAAGAAGTTCTCGGGCATCGACGTGTTCGACATCGAGATCAACGAAAGAGACCCGGACAAGCTGGTCGAAATCATCGCCTCGCTGGAGCCCACCTTCGGCGGCATCAACCTCGAAGACATCAAGGCGCCGGACTGCTTCTATGTCGAGCGCAAGCTGCGCGAGCGCATGAAGATCCCGGTCTTCCACGACGACCAGCACGGCACGGCCATCGTGGTCGGTGCCGCCATCTTCAACGGCCTGAAGGTCGCTGGCAAAGACCCGAAAAAGATCAAGCTCGTGACCTCGGGCGCTGGCGCTGCGGCGCTCGCCTGTCTGGGCCTGCTGGTGAAGCTCGGCATTCCGCGTGAAAACATCTGGGTGACCGACCTGGCCGGTGTGGTGTACGAGGGGCGCACCGAGCTGATGGACGAGGACAAGGTCCAGTTCGCGCAGAAGACCACCCAGCGCACCCTGTCGGAAGCCATCGTCGGTGCCGACGTGTTCCTCGGCCTGTCGGCCGGCGGCGTGCTGAAGAAGGACATGGTGGCCCAGATGGCGGTGAATCCGCTGGTCTTTGCGCTGGCGAACCCGAACCCCGAGATCACGCCCGAGGACGTGAAAACCGTGCGCGACGACGCCATCATGGCCACCGGCCGCTCCGACTACCCGAACCAGGTCAACAACGTCCTGTGTTTCCCGTACATCTTCCGTGGTGCGCTCGACGCCGGCGCCTCCACCATCACCGACGAGATGGAGATCGCCGCGGTGCACGCGATCGCCGAGCTGGCCCAGGCCGAGCAGAGTGACGTCGTTGCGGCAGCCTATGCGGGCGAGAAGCTGGCCTTTGGCCCCGAATACCTGATCCCGAAACCGTTCGATCCACGGCTGATGATGAAAATCGCGCCGGCCGTGGCCCAGGCCGCCGCCGACAGCGGCGTGGCGCTGCGCCCGATCACCGACATGGAGGCCTACAAGCAGCGCCTGCAGAGCTTCGTGTTCGCCTCGGGCACGATCATGAAGCCGATCTACGCGGCGGCCAAGACGGCGCTCAGGAAGCGCGTGGCCTACGCCGAGGGTGAGGAAGAGCGCGTGCTGCGCGCGTGCCAGATCGTGGTAGATGATGGACTGGCCCGCCCGACGCTGATCGGCCGCCCCGCCATCATCGCCGAGCGCATCGAGAAGTTCGGCCTGCGCCTGAAGCAGGAACTGGATTACGACGTCGTCAACGTCGAACAGGACCACCGCTACCGCGATCTCTGGCAGACTTACCACCAGCTCATGGAGCGCCGCGGCGTCACCGAGCAGTTGGCCAAGATCGAGATGCGCCGCCGCCTCACGCTCATCAGCTCCATGCTGCTGCGCAAGGGCGACGTGGACGGCGTGATCTGCGGCACCTGGGGCAACACCCAGTTGCACCTGGACTACATCGACCAGGTGATCGGCAAACGCGAAGGCGCGAACTGCTACGCGGCCATGAACGCGCTCATGCTGCCGGGTCGCCAGGTGTTCCTGGTGGACACCCACATCAACTACGACCCCACCGCCGAACAGCTGGCCGAAATCACCAAGATGGCCGCTCGCAAGATGATGCGCTTCGGCATCACGCCCAAGGCCGCGCTGCTGTCGCACTCCAACTTCGGCTCGTCCAACCAGCCCAGCGCGATCAAGATGCGCGACACGCTGGCATTGCTGCAAACCCAGGCACCGTGGCTCGAGGTGGACGGCGAGATGCACGGCGATGTGGCACTGGACGCCGATGCACGACTTTCGATCATGCCGCGCTCGGCCCTCAAAGGCGACGCCAACCTGCTGATCTGCCCCAACATCGACGCCGCCAACATCGCCTACAACCTGCTCAAGACGGCGGCCGGCGGCAACATCGCCATCGGCCCCATGCTGCTGGGCGTGGCCAAACCCGTGCACATTCTCACAGCCAGCGCCACCGTGCGCCGCATCGTGAACATGACAGCCCTCACCGTGGCCGAGGCCAACGTTTCCCGGTAATCCCTCGGGAAAAAGCAAGCGCTAACTTTTCCAAACATTTTTGCCACTGCAAGTTGCCTGTTTATTCAGCAATCGCTTGCAATTCTGTAACGCTTCGGGCACACTACCGACCTTGAATCACAGGGTTAACCCGCCCCGTCAACACCGCCGCAAGACACATCTTGTCGAGGTGCCGGAGGCGGGTTGATCGCATCAGGAGCAGGGATTTCATGGGTCTGAAACGGATCCGGTGGTCAGGTGCATGGGCGGTATCAGCCGTCCTGTTGGCGGCAATCAGCACCTTTTTGGTGCAAGCCCGATCGCCCGACAGCAGCAGCCTTCCGGGTTCGGCCGTCGCCTCCGTGGCTTACTCGGGCTTGCCCGTGCAGGGCCGGGAGGTGATGTCGCAGATACGGCAGGGTGGTCCTTTCCGGTACGAGAAAGATGGCACCGTTTTTGGCAACAGGGAGCGGTTGCTGCCGGGTCAGAAGCGAGGTTACTACCGCGAATACACCGTGCCCACACCGGGTTTGAACCACCGGGGTGCGAGACGGATCGTGTGTGGAGGACAGAGGCCCCGGGCACCTGATGATTGTTATTACACCGAGGATCACTACAGCAGCTTCAGGCTGATCGTGCAGTGATCCGGAGCGCAGTGAGCAGATTTTTAACTTTGACTTTAGAAAGAGACGCGGAGATGGACACGCCACTTCGTAACGTAAAACCCAATATCGTTCAGTCGATTCGCGCCTATGGCGTGAAAGACCTGCAGGCCGCGGCCGAGCAGTTGGGTCATCACTTTCTGTACGCCAACCTGGCCAAGGCCCAGAGCAAGCAGGATGTGCTGGAGTTGATCGCGGCGCAGTACACCCTGCCGTCGCACTTCGGCAAGAACTTCGATGCGCTCTACGACTGCATGACCGATCTGGTCCACAAGTCGGGTCCGCAGACCGGTTTCATCGTCGTGCTGGAGCACATCCCGGCGCACGCCAAGTTCGACAAGGAAGCGCGCGAGCAGCTGCTCGACATCTTCCGCGACACCGCCGACTACTGGAGCGATCGCAAGATCCCGTTCCGCTGCTTCTACTCCTTTTCGGTCGCACGCGCGTCCAAGGGCGAAGCACCGATCGAGGTGGAAAACGAAGAGCCGATGCCGACGGACAAGCTCCTGGACGTGAGCCCGATGGCGCTGCGCATGAGCAGCCCGTTCAACGCCGGGTACTGGTTGGCCGCAGCCTGACCTGCTGACCCCACCCCCGCGCCGCGCCTGAGGGCGCGTCACCCCCTCAAGGGGGCGGCACTGGCGGCCCGGCAAAGCCGGTTCCGCGGTGCCCTGGAAGGAAAAAACCGCTGCATCGCAGCGGTTTTTTTGCGCCTGAGCTTTGCTACTGCACAGCTTGGACCAGCGCCACGTACTCGTGCACCGGCACTTCTTCGGCGCGGCGCTGCAGATCGAAGGTCCCGGCAAAGTTGCGGGCTTCCAGCCACTTGCCCAGCGTGTTGCGCAGGATCTTGCGGCGCTGGCTGAAGGCGGTCTGGACCAGTTCACCGTAGAGCTTGAGGTCGATGGCCGGTGGCTGTGCCAGCGGAACCATGCGCACGATGGCGCTGTCCACGCGCGGCGGCGGATCAAAGCTCTCCGGCGGCACGAAGAGCACGTTCTCCATCGCATAGCGCCACTGCAGCATGACCGACAGGCGGCTGTAGTCGGACGTCGCCGGGCGGGCCACCATGCGGTCGATCACTTCCTTCTGCAGCATGAAATGCTGGTCCTGAATCACATCCACATGCTCCAGCAGGTGGAACAGGATGGGTGTGGAGATGTTGTAGGGCAGGTTGCCCACCACCCGGATCCCGATGCGCTCCGCCCGCTGGGGGTCCGGTGCGCCCCCCGGGGCCGGGGGGCGCTGAGCCGAATGCAGTTCATGCGCCAAGGCCGTGAAGTCCACCTTCAGCACGTCGGACTCGACCACCTGCAACCGAGGATGGGCACGCAAGCGAACAGCCAGATCACGGTCCAGCTCGATCACCGTCAAGCGTCCCAGTCGCTCGACCAGGGGTTGCGTGAGCGCGGCCAGCCCGGGACCGATCTCGACCATGTGATCGGCCGGCGACGGCGCGATCTCGCGCACAATGGCTTCGATGATGCCCTGGTCGGTCAGGAAGTGCTGACCAAAGCGCTTGCGCGCGATGTGTTTCATGTCCGCGGCGTACGGTCCGCGATCAGGGCCGGGGATCTTCGCGGTATTCCACGAAGGCGCGTGCGCGCACGTCTTGTGACCAGTTCAACAGCACCGCCTGGGCTTTCTGATCCCGCAACCGGGCGCGGGCCACTTCGCGCTGTTCACGTTCGTTCATGGCGGTATCGCGGCGCTCATCGACCCGGATGAGGTGCACACCAAAGCGCGACACCAGCGGCTGCGACATCTCGCCGGGTTGCAGCCTGTCCATCACCTCTTCAAACTCGGGGACAAACTGCCCCGGAACGCTCCAGCCCAGATCACCCCCCTGGCTCGCCGAACCGTCCTGGCTGTGCTCTCGCGCCAGTTCTTCAAAGCGGCCCTGCCCGCTGGCCACCTGCTGGCGGTACCGATTGAGCCGGGCGACCGCATCGGCCTGGCTGAGCTGGGGTCCTGTGCGCAGCAGGATATGGCGCGCGCGGGTCTGGGTGACGGTGAACTCGGGTGAAGAACCGGCCTGGCGCCTGTCGATCAGCTTGAGCACGTGGAAGCCCGCTTCACTGCGCAGCGGCCCCGCGATACCCCCGGCGACCAGTGAACGTGTCGCTTCAACGAACAAGTCCGGCAGCCGGGCAATCGGACGCCAGCCAAACTCACCGCCCGTCGCGCCCTCTGGCGCATCGGAAAACTCCCGCGCCAGCGCAGCAAAGTCGCCCCCCGCGCGCGCGCGATCGGCCACGCTCTGGGCCCGGGCCTGCAACTCGCTGATGCGCGCAGCGCTGGCCGAATCGGGTACCTGCACCAACACATGAGCCAGACTCAGCTCCAGGCTGTCGGGGTTGTTGGCGCCCTGCTCCCGGATGAACGCGTCGATTTCGGATTCGTTCACCTTCACCCGCAGTTCCACTTCGCGCTCGCGCACGCGTTGCAGCAGGATCTGGCCGCGCAGTTCGTTGCGCATCCGGTTGATGTCCAGGCCTTCGGCAGCCACACGCCGGCGAAACTCTTCCGGGGTGAGCTGGTTCTGGGCCGCGATCGCCTGTTCGGCCTGAGCGAGGGACGCCTCGTCCACACGCAGCCCCAGCTCGTTCGCCTCCTGTTGCTGAGCACGTTCGGCCACCAGCTGTTCCAGCACGAGGCGCGCCAGTTCCTCCCGGGGCGGCAGCGCGACGCCTCGCTGGGCGTACTGCTGTTCGACACGCAGCAGGCGTTGCCGCACTTCGCTGTTGGTGACCGGATCGGAATTGACCAGTGCAACGATGTAGTCCACCGTGCGCGTGGCCACGGACGGCTGTGTACTGCCTGCCCGTTCAAGCTCGCTGCTCAAGCGCAAGGACTGGGCGGAAACGGAATTCAGTGCGAACAGTGCCAGGCCGCACAACAAAGCGGGCAAAGGGCGCAAGCGGGCAATGTCGGTCATGTGGATCTGTGTGGGTCAGTCGTACTGCTGGAAACGGCTTGGCGGGGCAATTTCTTCACGCAGGTACTGGTATTTCGGTACGTTGCCCTGCAGGGTCTGAAGCGAGCTTGCGCCGACGCGAGAGAAGCCGGAAAACTCAAGCTGGAACAAGATGCTCTGGTTGGCTGCGGTCGTGCTCTGCTGCAGACGGGACACCACCACGCGCCCCAGCCAGCACCCGGCATCGTATTCAAATCCGGCCACGAGGTCGATGATCTTGCGATCGGGCATGCTGTAGTTCAAGCGCCCGACAGAGTACCACTGGCCCGGCCCCAGGGCACGACCCGGCACACGCGCCGGCGCATTCCCCCACAAGGCGGCGAGCGGCCACTGCCAGCCCAGATCAATCTGTTCGCTGGTGCCGCGCTGGATGCGATAGGCGGCGCTGAGCACCCGGAAGGGCCCCGGCGTGTAACGCCCCCCCACCGTGGTCCGCACGCTCTCCCGGCTCTTGGGGTTGTACTGCAGGGTGGTGTCAAACGACCACAGCGGATCCCACTGGACACGGGCGGCCAGCAGCATGTCGCTCAGCCGCTCGGTGACAGGCGTTCCTCCCGGCAATGTGACATTCTGGTCCTCGAGCAACAGGCGCTGGGCGATGCCCAGCCGGATCACCTCAACGCCGTTGTCGACATCCAGCAGCCGGGAATTGACCCCCAGGGTCACCGCCCGGGTGTCCGAAATGCGGTCGTGGCCGTTGTAGGCGTTTTCGGCAAACATCGTCGCCAGGTTGAAGTCCCGTGCACCGGAGTCGAAGTTGGGCAGGCCCGTCTGGTCTCGGTAGGGCGTCCAGGTGAAAAACGCCCGGGGCTCCAGCGTCTGCGTGTACTGACGGCCGAAGTAGGCGGCCGGTCGTTCGAACACCAGGCCGCTGTCCAGGCTGACGGTGGGCACCGCCCGCGAAGCCGACGTGGGGACACCGGCGGTGTTGTCAAACTGGTACTGGGTCGCATGCAGGCGCGCACGCGGCTGCACAAACCAGCCAGGGGACTGCCAGCGACGGGTGAGTTCGGCCACAGCCAGGGATCGATCCCCCCCGGATTTGAGCTCTCCGGCCGTGGACAGAACGGAGCGCTGGAAGCGGGTGAAGTTGGTGCGGACCGCAACATCCCAATCCGATGAGCCCAACAGGGTTTGGTCCGTTTTCTGGTAGCTCAAGCCCACAGACGGCAAACGATCAAAAGGCGGTGTGAACGGGGCACTGGTGTCCTGCAAAGCCTGCCACCGGTAGGCCCCGCCACCGATCGACCAAGGGCCGGAACTCCATCCTGCAACAACCTCGCTCGGCAGCAGCCGCGAGGTCAAGGACGTGATCGAACGCGGAAAATCGCGCCAATAGTTGTCATCGCCCACACGGTTCAGGTTCACACGCAGGCCGATCGGGCCTCCGCCACCGACGTTGTCTGTCAGGCGCTGGTTGTGCTGCAGCGAATACGCCCAGCGGTCATCGTCGCGCAGCCGGTCCGACGGCATGAACGCGGCCCGCAGCCGCCCCGTGTAGCTCGGCTGCAGGTAGCGGAACTCACCCGCAAGATCCACGCCCCGTTTCGTCATCAGGGACGGCACGAGCGTGGCGTCCATGTTGGGCGCCAGGTTCAGGTAATACGGGGCTGTCAGCTGCACGCCGCTTTGATTGTCAATGGCCATGCTCGGCGGCAGGACCCCCGACTTGCGCTTGTCCGACAACGGGAAAGTGAAATAGGGCGCCGCCAGGATCGGCACACCCTTGAACTCCAGCACACCGCCCTTGGCCGTGCCCACGTCTTCCTCGGTGTCCAGATCGATGGTGGTGGCGCGGACCAGCCAGTCGGGCATCCAGGTGCTGCCCGGCGGCCGCTCGCAGGTGGAGTAGCGCCCGTCGTGCACCACCATCTTGTCCCGGCTCAGGAAGTCGATGCGGCTGGCGTCGCCATTGGCCTGGTTCTTCAACAAACGGTAAGTGGGTTCCGAAAAATGGCCTTTGTAGGTCTCCACGTTCATCTGCAACTCGGGACCCTCGAAGCGGTCGCCACTGCGGTTGATCAGGACATGGCCCGTGGCGAGCGCCTCGTTGGTGCGCTGGTCGAATTCGACCCGATCCGCGCGAATGACCGTGTCGTGGCGCCGGAGCTCCACCTCGCCCTCGATCACGGTGAGGTCGTCGGTCTTGCCTTCCATGCGCTCGCCCCACACAAAGGTCGGCAACTGCTTGCGCGTTTCTGGCGGCAGCGTCTCCTGCAACAGGGCGCCCGGTTTGAGTCGGATCGATTCCCCGGCATCGGCATCCTGCGCCCACACCGGCACAGCCCCGGCACCCAGCGCCAGCACCGCAATGGCGCCCTGCACGGCCCGGGCCAGGCGGGTCGGTTCGGGACAGGCGCCGCTCGCTGCACGCGCGCTGCGGGAAAAAGCGGGGATGGGTCTGGAAGCAGGTTTCAAGGCGGTGTGTGGCAAAACGGCCGACTCTGAATGCTGTAGGAACTCGGCCCCGCTGCAACAGGTCGGCGGGACCACGAAACGCCCGCCCGGAACCAGGTCAGCGGCGCAATGGATTTTTGGAATCTGCGGCGATTATCCTATGCCTGTTGCCGCTTCCCGGCGACGGTCGCTGACACCCCCCAACCCCCGCCCCAGACATGCCCCCCAATACGAACGCCGTCGCGTGGACGGACCCGCAGCGCGAAGCCGCCTTCCTGGCCTGGCTGAAGCCCCTCGCCCGGCAGCACGGCCTGCTGGCGACCTCGCTGCGCCCGGCTTCCGCCGATGCCAGCTTTCGGCGCTACCTGCGGCTGGACCGCCTGAGCGGCGGCAGCCTCATCATCATGGACGCGCCACCGGCACACGAAAACTGCCAGCCCTTTGTGCAGGTGGCCGCGCTGATGCGCGATGCGGGGTTGCTGGTGCCCGAGGTGCTGGCCTGGGACGAGCCGCAGGGCTTCATGCTGCTGAGCGACCTCGGTCATCAGACCCTGCTGGACGTGATCAACCCGGAACAGCCGCAGGCCAACCACGCCCACTACATGGCCGCGCTCGACAGCCTGCTGGCCTGGCAGCTCGCCTCGAAGCCCGGCGTGCTGCCGCCCTACAACGAGGCCCTGCTGCGGCGCGAACTGCAGCTGTTCCCTGACTGGTACCTCGCGCAGCACCGCCAGGTGACGCTGGATGCCAAGGAGGCCACGACGCTGCAGAAGGCCTTCGACAGCATCGTCCAGCGTTGCCTCGCCGCGCCCAGCGTCTACGTGCACCGCGACTTCATGCCCCGGAATCTGATGATCCCCCGCCTGCCTGGCACCACACCGGCCCAGCAGCTCGGTGTGCTCGATTTCCAGGACGCGGTCCACGGCCCCATCACCTACGACGTGGCCAGCCTGATGCGCGACGCCTTCCTGAGCTGGGAAGAAGACTTCGTCATCGACATCACCATCCGTTACTGGGAAAAGGCCCGCAAAGCCGGCCTGATGGACTTCGAAGAATGGCACAGCGATTTCGGCGCCTTCTACCGCGCGGTGGAATGGATGGGCCTGCAGCGCCATCTGAAGGTGGCTGGCATCTTCGCGCGCCTCACGCTGCGTGACGGCAAACCCAAGTACCTGGCGGATGCGCCGCGCTTCATCCACTACATCCGCAACACCACGCACCGCTACCGCGAGCTCGGCCCGTTTCTCCAGCTCATCGACAAGATCGAAGGCTTCGAGGCCGCGTCGGGCTTCGCCTTCGGGCGGGTCTGATCCCCACATGCCGCGCTTTCACTGCCCCGTCCCTCTGACCCTCGGCGCCGAGCTGGAACTGCCCGCTGCCGCTGCGCGCCACGTACAGGTGCTGCGCCTGCAACCGGGCGGCGTCATCACGCTCTTCAACGGCGAGGGCGGCGAATACAGCGCCACCATCCTGCGCATGGGCCGCAGCGACGTGGCGGTGCGCGTGGACAGCCATGAGGCCTGGGAGCGCGAAGCCAGCCGCCGTGTGCACCTGGCACTGGGCATGCCCGCCAACGACCGCATGGACTGGCTGGTGGAAAAAGCCGCCGAACTCGGCGTGGCCGGCATCCAGCCCCTGCACACCGCGCACAGCGTGCTGCGCCTGAGCGGCGAGCGCGCCACCAAGAAACAGGCGCATTGGCAGTCGGTGGCCATC
The DNA here is from genome assembly GCA_030653975.1 of Hydrogenophaga sp. Classification (GTDB taxonomy): domain Bacteria; phylum Pseudomonadota; class Gammaproteobacteria; order Burkholderiales; family Burkholderiaceae_C; genus Hydrogenophaga. The sequence continues at coordinate 24,093 of JAURYH010000008.1, forward strand.
GCTGCCTGCGAACAATGTGGCGGCAACCGCGTGCCGGCCGTGTCGCCGGTTCAGGAACTGGTGGCCTGGCTGAAATCAGGCGCCGCGCAAGGGGCCGATCCAGAGGCCACCCGCCCCCTGCGCTGTCTGCTCTCGCTCGCGCCCGACACCCGCCCCCTGGCCGACGTGCTGCGCGACATGCCGGCCCAGGCACCGCTGCTGTTCCTGAGTGGCCCGGAAGGGGGGCTCAGCCCGTCCGAGGATGCCCAGGCCCGAACGGCGGGCTTCATCCCGGTGACGCTGGGCTCACGCGTGCTGCGCGCGGAAACCGCCGCGCTGGCGGCGCTGGTCATCGCCTCGCAGCCCTGAAGCCGCGCTGGACCCCCTCAGGCGGTCGTGGCGTACATCGGCTTGCCATCGTTGAGGTAGAGCCAGCCCTTGACGATGCGGTAGATGAACCAGACCAGGCTGCCCAGCAGGACGAAGGCGCCCACCACCAGAAACAGGGTGAGCACACCGATCACGCTCCAGAGCAACGCGAACCAGAAGGTGCGGATCTGCCAGCGAAAATGGCTTTCCAGGTAGGTGCCGGCCACGTCGTCCTTCTTCACATAGTTCATGACGATGGCCACCAGGCAGGTGATACCGAGCAGCAGCGACGAAGCGTACAGCGCGTAGATCACCGTCGTGAGGGTCTTGTTGGCGTCGTCGGCCTTCGGTTCAGCGCTTGCGTTCATGAGTCCTCCTGGAATTTGCGTCTCTACAGATGGTGCAAACGGCCGGCTGGCCGACTTTGCGCACTATACCGTCGGGTCCGCGACCCCAGAAGCGCCCAACGCCTTGTATAAACAACCACTTATGAACAAGAATCTCTGGCTCCTGGCCGCCGCGCAAGGCCTGTTCCTGACCAACAACGTGGTCTTCATCGCCATCAACGGGCTGGTCGGGCTGTCGCTCGCGCCACTGGGCTGGATGGCCACCCTGCCCGTGATGGGCTACGTGGTGGGCGGGGCGCTGTCTACGCCGCTGGTGGCGCGCACCCAGAGTGCGTTCGGCCGCAAGGGCTCGTTCCAGATCGGGCTGCTGGTGGCGCTGGCTTCGGCGCTGCTGTGCGCCTGGGCGGCGTTCGACAAAAACTTCTGGCTGCTCGTGACGGCCACCGTGATCGCCGGTTACTACAGCGCCAACGGCCAGCTCTACCGCTTTGCCGCAGCCGAACTGGCCGCGCCGGCCTTCCGCGAAAAAGCGGTATCGCTGGTGCTCGCGGGCGGTCTGGTGGGCGCGGTGCTCGGGCCCAATCTGGCGAGCCGCACGCGCAACCTGTTCGAGGTGCCGTTCGCGGGCGCCTACCTGTCGCTGGCGCTGGTGGCGCTGGTCTCGATAACCATCATGGCCTTTCTGAAGTTCCCACCGCTGCCGCCCAGGAAGGCCAACGCCGACACGGGTCGGCCGCTGCGCCAGATCATGAAACAGCCAGTGTTCATCGTGGCCACCGCCGGCGCTGCGCTGGGCTACGGCGTGATGAACCTGCTGATGGCCGCCACACCGCTGGCCATGCAGGTCTGCGGCTTCGAATTCGATGACGCCGCGCTGGTGCTGGAGTGGCACGTGATCGGCATGTTTGCACCGGGCTTTTTCACCGGCCACCTGATCAAGCGTTTCGGCACGCTCACCATCATGGGCGTGGGCGTGGTGCTCAACATCGCCTGCATCGCGGTGGCGCTCTCGGGCGTGGACCTGCACCAGTTCCTGATCGCGCTGTTCCTGCTCGGCGTGGGCTGGAACTTCCTCTTCACCGGCAGCACCACCCTGTCGCTGCAAGCCTACAGGCCGGAGGAAAAAGACCGCGCACAGGCCGCCATCAACTTTTTTGTTTTTGCCACCATGGCGCTCACCTCGTTCGCCTCCGGCGCACTGGTCACCACCCAGGGCTGGCTGTGGCTGAACGTGGGTTCGCTGGTGCCCGTGGCCCTCACCGGACTGGCGCTGGCGTGGCTGGCGTGGCTTCGGCGCCAAGCCCAGAATGCAACCTGAACCGGTACCGGGCGGCGCAGGCCATCTTTTTTACGGGAGATGTCACATGGGACTGCTGGATTCACTGATGGGCGCCGCGCTGGGTCCGGACCTGATGGGCATGATCGCCAGGCATGCTCGGCGGCCTGATGAAGCGCTGAGCCCGGCGAAGCGAAACGGGGGTTTGCCCTTCAGACCACCGGCGCCAGCTGGTCGAGCCAGCCCTTGAGCAGGGCGTAGGCCGCCGATGGATCCTGCTCGTTGAAAATCTCGTGGAACTGGCCCTCCAGGCAATGGCTGGTCACACGCTCCCGTGGGGCCCCGGCGGCAAAGGCACGGCTCCCATCCGCCCGCACCAGGTGGTCGGCGCCAGCGTACATCAGCAAGGTGGGCACGGTCCAGTGCGGCGCTCCCGCCATCACACGTGGTCCGTTGCTGTCGATGAAGTTCGCCAGCCGTGCAGATATCCGGTCGTGCACCAGACGGTCCCGCTGGTAGGCCTCCACAACCTCGGGGTCGTGCGATATCCAGAGCGCATCCAGCCCGTTGGACAGGGCCAGGTTGGGCGCCCAGCGGTACAGCAGACGCATGAGCCCTTTTTGCAGCGGCCCGATCCCTGCGTCCAGCGCTGGCGAAGACAGCACCAGCGCGTCCACCGGCGACTGCTGGCGCAACACGAAGGTCGAGGCCACCAGACCGCCCATGCTGTGCCCGAGCAGGATCAGCGGACAAGCCCAAGGCTGCGCCAGGTGTCTGCGTGTGTCTTCAACCACCTCCTGCAGATCGTCGAGCAGGGCATCGTCGGAAGGCAGCACCCCGCGATCGCCGCCCGAATCGCCATGGCCGCGCTGGTCGTAGGCGCGCACGCAGAAGCCCCATTCGTTCAGGCGCTGAGCCAGCGGGTCGTAGCGCCAGGCGTGTTCACCCAACCCGTGCACGATGAGCACCACCCCGCGTGGCCGCATGCGCAAAGGCAATGGCCAGTCGTACAGCGCCAGGTTCAGGCCGTCGCGCAGGGTGAAGGGGGCTTGGGTGGTGTTGGACATGTCGCCGGCAGCTCGGGGACTGGACAGCCTCAGGGCATGCGCGCCATGACCTGCGCCACCGAGGCGGTGAGGCGGCGCGCGTAGTCGAGGTGCAGGAACTCGTTGGGGCCGTGCGCGTTGCTCCTGGGGCCGAGCACACCGCAGACCATCATCTGCGCCTTGGGAAAGCCCTGGCTGAGCATGTTCATGAGCGGGATGGTGCCGCCCTGGCCGATGGTGCCGCAGGCGGCGCCGAAGTGGGCCTGTGAGGCGCCTTGCAGCGCGTCTTCGAACCACGGCGCGGTGCTGGGTGCGTTCCAGCCGGTGGCCGCGCCTTCGCCTTCAAACGTGACCTTGGCCTGGTAGGGCGCGTTGTCTTCGAGCAGCGCCTTGAGCTGCTGAACGGCGCCGGAGGCATCGACCAGCGGCGGCAGGCGCAGGCTGAGCTTGAAGGCGGTGTAGGGCCGCAGCACGTTGCCGGCGTTCTGCAGCGTGGGGAAACCATCGGCACCGGTCACGCTCAGCGTGGGCCGCCAGGTGCGGTTGAGCAGGGCCTCCACCGGGTCGGTGGTGGTGGGCAGGGCGAACACGGTGGAGCCACCGCAGTCGTGGTGTGCCCAGGGGAAACGTTTGTACAGCTCGTCGCCCAGGATGGCGGCGGTGGCCTGCGCCTGCACCAGCCGCTCGGCCGGCACCTCGCAGTGGAAGCTCGCGGGCAGCAGGCGGCCGGTGGCGCTGTCCTCGAGCCGGTCCAGCACCTGCCGCATGATGCGAAAGCTCGACGGCACCAGGCCCGAAGCGTCGCCCGAATGGATGCCTTCGGTGAGGATCTCCACTTTCAACACGCCGCTGGCCATGCCGCGCAGGCTGGTGGTGAGCCAGAGCTGGTCGTAGTTGCCGGCGCCGCTGTCGAGGCAGATCACCAGACCCACATCGCCCAGCCGCGTGCGCAACGCGTCCACATAGGGCAGCAGGTCGGTCGAGCCGCTTTCTTCGCAAGTTTCGATCAGGCCGACGATGCGCGGGTGCGCCACGCCCTGGGCCTTGAGCGCCTGCACCGCGGCGATGCTGGCGTAGACCGCGTAGCCGTCGTCGGCACCGCCGCGGCCATACAGCTTGCCGTCGTCGATCCTGGGCGTCCAGGGGCCGAGGTCGCTGCGCCAGCCGGTGAACTCGGGCTGTTTGTCGAGGTGGCCGTACATCAGCACGGTCTGGCCGGAGGCGGGAACCGGTGTGCCCTCTTTGCCGGCGCTGGCCGGCACCTCGAAAAACAGCACCGGCGTGCGTGGCACGCCGTGGGCATCGTTGAGCCGCACGATCTCCAGCGCCAGGCCTTCGACCTGTTGCGCGCACACCCAGTCGGCCGCACTCTGCAACACACGTTCGAGCAAGCCGTTCGCCGCCCAGTCGGGGTCGAACATGGGCGACTTGGCGGGCACCTCGATGTAGCGCACCAGCTCGGGCACGATGCGATGCGCCCAGGCGGTGTCGACATGGGCCTGCAAGGCCGAAGCATCCAGCGGGGGCAGCGGTTGGGGCAGTCGGGCATTCATGGCGTGATCTTTCGGCTGGCGGCGCGGGCCGCGCGGACAAAACGCCAGTATAGGCAGGGCCGCGCCGCCTTGGCCCGGCCACGGCTTGCGTGGCGGTCACGCGGCGGCGTTACACCGTGCCCACACAAAGACCCGAAGTCGTGCGGCCGTGTGGCACTCTGGTAATTTCGCACCATGCAAGCACTCAACCCCCACCTGGCCCCCACCCCCTGCATCGACAGTGCACACCCCGCGGTGACGGCCTTCGCGCGCGCCCATGCGCAGGGCGCCACCGAACGGGACCGCGCCGTGGCGCTGTACAACGCGGTGCGCGACGGCCTGCGCTACGACCCCTACCGCATCGACCTGTCCGAACACGGCATGAAAGCCAGCACGGCGCTGGCGCAGGGCCTGGGCTGGTGCGTGCCCAAGGCGGTGGTGCTGGCGGCCGTGGCGCGGGCGGCCGGCATACCGGCGCGGCTGGGCTTTGCCGACGTGCGCAACCACCTCTCCACCCAGAAGCTGCGCGAAACCATGCAGACCGATGTGTTCGTCTGGCATGGCTACACCGAGCTGTGGCTGGACGGCGCCTGGCGCAAGGCGACGCCAGCCTTCAACCTCTCGCTGTGCGAAAAATTCGGGCTGCTGCCACTGGAATTCGACGGCGTGCACGATTCGCTCTACCACCCGTTCGACCGGGCGGGGCAGCAGCACATGGAATACGTGAACCAGCGCGGCAGCTTCGACGACCTGCCCCTGACGCAGATCACGGCCACCTTTGAACAGGTCTACCCGGGCCTGCTCGGAAACCCGGGCGGCGACTTCGCGGCCGACGCCGCGCGCGAGGCTGGCCGCTAGAAAAAGCGGCCGACGTTGAACAGCGTCAGCACACCCAGCACGGCGAAGATCAGCGCCGAGACCCCGTGCACCAGCGTCATGGACACCTTCTTGGCGATCTGGTCGCCCAGGTACACCGCGGGCACGTTGGCCAGCATCATGCCCAGCGTGGTGCCGGCCACCACAGCCACAAAGGCGTCGTAACGCGCGGCAAGGGCCACGGTGGCGATCTGCGTCTTGTCGCCCATCTCGGCCAGAAAGAACGCGACCACGGTGGTGCCGAAAACGCCCAGGCGCAGACCCTTGGTAGCGGCCTCGTCGTCGTCAATATGGTCGGGGATCATCATCCACACCGCCATGGCGAGGAACGAGGCGCCGATGATCCAGCGCAGCCACACCGGGCCGATCGCGTCGGCCACCCACTGGCCCACGGCGCCGGCCAGCGCGTGGTTGGCCAGCGTGGCCACCAGGATGCCGAACACGATGGGGAGGGGTTTGCGAAAGCGCGCGGCCAGCAGCATGGCCAGCAGTTGCGTTTTGTCGCCCATTTCCCCCAGCGCGACGATGCCGGTGGAGACCAGAAATGCTTCCAAGATGGTTTTCCCAGGGCCAGACCAATGAAGAAACCACAACGCGACCCCGGCCCTACCGGAGGCATTGTGGTCAAAGGTCTGGCCAGGCTGGCGGGCTGTCTGCGCCATGGCCGTGAGGGCCAAGTGTGTTGACGCAGACCCCTGCAGCTTGCAGGGCGGCTACTCCCCCGTGACGGGTGAGCCGCGAGTTTAACCGCAGCCGTCAGCTGGAGAAGCGGAACACCGCCGTGCTGGCCAGCAGGTTGGGCAGGGTGCGGACCTCGTGGCCTTCGTGCAGGCCGAAGCTGTCTTCGATGGTGAGGCCGTTGCGGCGCGCGAGCACCTCGAAGTCGCGGTAGGTGCCGACGCGGATGTTGGGCGTGTCGTACCACTGGTAGGGCAGGCGCTTGGTCACCGGCATGTGGCCCTGCAGCACCGCCAGCCGGTTGGGCCAGTGGGCGAAGTTGGGGAAGGCCACGATGCCCAGGCGGCCCACGCGCGCGGTCTCCAGCAGCATGGTCTGGGCATTGCGCAGGTGTTGCAGGGTGTCGATCTGCAGCACCACATCGAAGGCGTCGTCGCCGAACATGGTCAGGCCGCCTTCGAGGTTGAGCTGCAGCACGTTGACGCCGCGCTTCACGCAAGCCAGCACCTTGGCGTCGTCGATCTCCACACCGTAGCCGCTGCAGCCGCGCGTGGCCTGCAGGTGGGCCAGCAGCGCGCCGTCGCCGCAGCCCAGGTCGAGCACGCGCGAGCCCGGCGGCACGAGCCGGGCGATCGATTCCAGTATGGCTTTTTCGCTCATGCCTGACCTCCCGCAGCCTGAGCCACCGTGTGCTCGAAGTAGGCCCGCACCGCCTGGTGGTAGCGCGGGTCGTCGAGCAGAAAGGCGTCGTGGCCGTGCGGCGCGTCGATCTCGGCGTAGCTCACGTCGCGCCCGTTTTCCAGCAGGGCCTGGACCATCTCGCGGCTGCGGGCCGGCGAGAAGCGCCAGTCGGTGGTGAAGCTCACCAGCAGGAACCGGGCTTTCGCGCGCGCCAGCGCGGCGCTCAGACTGCCGCCGTGTTCGCGCGCCGGGTCGAAATAATCGAGCGCACGCGTGATGAGCAGGTAGGTGTTGGCGTCGAAGTACTCGCTGAACTTGTCGCCCTGGTAGCGCAGGTAGCTCTCGATCTGGAACTCCACGTCCTGCGTGGTGTAGCGGTAGGCCAGCTCGGCGGTGTCGGCCGGGTCTTCACCGTTGGCGGTGCGCAGGCTGCGGCCGAACTTCTCGTTCATCACGTCGTCGCTCAGGTACGTGATGTGGCCGATCATGCGGGCGATGCGCAGGCCGCGCCGGGGCAGGGTACCCTCGCGCAGGTAGTGGCCACCATGGAAATCGGGGTCGGTCACGATGGCGCGGCGCGCCACCTCGTTGAAGGCGATGTTCTCGGCAGTCAGGTTGGGCGCGCTGGCCACGACGACGGCGTGACGCACGCGCTCGGGGTACTGCAGCGTCCAGCTCAGCGTCTGCATGCCACCCAGGCTGCCGCCCATCACGGCGGCCAGGGTCTGGATGCCCATGGTGTCGAGCAGGCGCGCCTGCGCATGGACCCAGTCTTCCACCGTGACCACGGGGAAGTCCGCGCCCCAGGGCTGGCCGGTGGCGGGGTTGGTGTGGGTGGGACCGGTGGAGCCGAAGCAGGAACCCAGGTTGTTGACGCCGATCACGAACCACTTGTCCGTGTCCACCGCCTTGCCCGGGCCGATCATGTTGTGCCACCAACCCTCGCTGCGCGGCAGCGGCTGGCCGTTGGCGTCGGCGTGCCAGCCGGCGACGTGGTGCGAGGCGTTGAGGGCGTGGCAGACCAGCACCGCGTTGGAGCGGTCGGCGTTGAGCGTGCCGCAGGTTTCCACCACCAGCTCGTAGGCGGGCAGCACGGCGCCACTTTTGAGCGGCAGCGGTTCGGTGAACCGGAACGTTTGGGGCGTGACGATCACAGCGGTTTCCCCTGCCGGGCAGGGTCCAAAAACAAAAACCCGGTGCCGCCAAGAGCGAGACCGGGAATCTCCCCTTTAGCGGCATTTCTTAAGCGCCCGCAATCTGGATCAAATCGGCGCTGGCAGCAAGTATAAATTGAAGCGCTGCGGTCGCGCAGCCACCCCACCGAACGGCGGCAAGCCCCCCGTCGCACAAGTTTCCCGAAGAAATGTTGTTATTCCGCATCTCAAAATGGGGGGCTTTTGCGGGTCCGTAAAATTGTCACTATCCATGCGGCATTCAGCGCATAATCCTCCCGCGAGCGCCTTGAGGCCTCGCTTGACAAGTGATCGGTTGGTTTCGCGTGCTACAGGTTTGTTTGCTAACGGGGCTCCATCGCTATTTTTCTCAGTGTTATTAGGAGTCCCAATCATGGGCAACAAACTGTATGTAGGCAACCTGCCCTACACCGTGCGCGACGAAGACCTGCAGCAAGCTTTCAGCGCCTACGGCTCTGTCAACAGCGCCAAGGTCATGATGGAACGTGACACCGGCCGTTCGAAGGGCTTCGGCTTTGTCGAAATGGGCAACGACGCAGAAGCGCAAGCCGCTGTTGAAGGCATGAACGGCCAGTCCCTGGGCGGTCGCAGCCTGGTGGTCAACGAAGCCCGTCCGATGGAAGCCCGTCCTCCCCGCACCGGCGGCGGTGGCTTCGGCGGCCCCCGCGGTGGTGGCGGCGGCTTCGGTGGTGGTGGCGGCGGCGGTGAAGGCGGCTTCCGCAGCCCCTACGGCGGCGGTGGTCGTCGTGACGGTGGTGGTGGTGGCCGCGGCGGTTACTGATCGCTCACCCCAGCAGACCCGGTTGTCGTGACCGGGTTGCTCAAAAAAAGCCCTTCGGCCTATCCGAAAGGCTTTTTTTTCGTCTGTCGATCCCCGACTCAACCCAATGTGTCGTTGAGTATGTTGGTCGCCCAAGCCATGGCAAAGATGCCTTCCGTGGTGGTCGGGCGTTCGGACAATCCACCCGCATCCTTGGCCGCCACCATGGTCTTTTTGTCGCGGTCGTAGCGGTAAACCGCGGCCACGTGAATCACCTCCGACTGTGAAACGAAGCTGTAGCAGGTGTTGGCGATGATGGGCATGGAAGGAACAGGCATGCCGAGCGTCTGCGCGGCGATCGCCCCGGCGCACACCTTGGCCTCCTGGTTGGCCATGTGCGCCGACTTGGGCATGCCAGGGGCACCCGCGATCGAATCCCCAAGCACGTAAACGCCCTTGGCGGCGGTCGACTCGTAGCTCAGGAAGTCCACGCCGCACCAGCGGTCCCCCACATTGGCCAGGCCACTGTTGCGGGCAATGGCGCCGGCGCGCTGTGGCGGGATCACGTTGATCACCTGCGCCTTGACTTTGCCCTGCATATCGAAGCTGAGCGTGCCACTCTGGGTGTCCACCGCTTTCAGATCGGCATTGGGTACGTACTCGATCTGTGCGCCGTAGCGGCCTTTCCAGACCGCTTCAAACAGACCCTTCTTGGCCTGAATTTCCGGGTTCGCATCAAACACCAGCAATTTGGCACCGGGTTTGCGCATCTGCAGGAAATGGGCGATCAGGCTGGCCCGCTCGTAGGGACCAGGCGGGCACCGGTAGGGCACCTTGGGTACCGTCATGGCCACCACACCACCGTCGGGCAGGGCCTGCAGCATCTGGCGCAGCTGCTGTGTCTGCTCGCCCGCCTTCCAGGCGTGGGGCACGCGCGCCTGCTGGGCCGCGGTCTGCAGACCCTCGATACCGTCGTACAGGTAGTCGACGCCGGGTGCCACGATCAACCGGTCATAGGGAATCTTCTCGGACCCCACGCGCACCTCGCGCAGGGCGGTGTCGATGGCGTCGGCACGGGCCTGCACCCAGCGCAGCCCGTTCTGGGCGACGAGGCGGGTGTAGGGCCGCGAGATGTCCCGCAGACTCAGGCCGCCATGGATCACGCGGTTGCTCATCGGGCACATGACGAACTCGCTGGCCGGCTCGACCAGCGTGATCTGGAGGGCGGGGTTGAAACGGCGCAGGTAACGCGCGGCTGTGGCCCCGCCAAAACCACCCCCGATGATGACCACCCGTTCACCGGTTTGCGCGGCCACATAAGGCGCCGCCAGTGTCGAAGCGGCGACCAGACCGGCCTGGAGAAATGCACGTCGCTGGGTCATGCCGGGGTTCTCATTTGAGTGCGGAGAAATGGTCGGCGATGCGAGCGAGCTCCTCGTCGCTGTAGCCTTTGGCATGCTGCTGCATGATGGTTCCCTTGAGCTGGCCACTCTTGTAGCCCAGCAGCTTGTCCAACAGGTCCTTGGCCGGTCGTCCACCGATCGCCAGGCCCGTGCCTTCGGCCCGACCGTCGGGTCCGTGGCACGCCATGCAGCTCGCCGCCCAGACCTCGGCCTGGAAAACGGCAGGGTCTTTGGACTGGGCGTGCGCAGTCACCCCCAACCCCAGCCCCAGCCCCAGGCAACAAACGGCCCAAAACCTGTGAAAAAGGGTGCCCTTCCTGGCCAGGGACGGTGTGTGTGGAGCGTGGGTGGTGCATATCATTTCAGCAACTTTGTCGGAAAACCGGGTATTGCGCTGTGACTTTTTACACAACTTGTTGCGCGTGCTGCCCCGAACGCCCGTCGGCAACGGTTTGGGTGTTTGCACCATATTGCTTTTGCATTCTTTCCCGGTGGCGGCGTGTGAAGCGCTTGCGCTGCCGCATCGGACAGGCCCCCGGTTTCAGGCTGCCACGTCCTGGTCTTGCCGATGCTTGCGTGGCCGACCGGCCAGCAAGCGATCAAACAGGGTGTTGGGCAGCAGGCGCAGCAGCCTGGCCACCACACCCATCTGCCAAGGGATCACCCGGTAACTGGTTTGCGCCGCAATGGCGTCGAACGCCTGCGCCGCGAAGGCCTGCGGGCTCATCAGAAAAGGCATGGCGTAGCGGTTCTTGCGGGTGAGCGGCGTGTCCACATAACCTGGCAAGAGCGTGACCACCGCCACCCCGCTGCGGCGAAGCTCGCCGCGCAGGCTCTCGCAATAGGCCACGACCGCGGCCTTGCTGGCGCAGTAGGCACCGTGCCCGGGCAAGCCACGAATGGCCGCCACACTGGCGATGCCCACCAGCGTGCCACCGCCGCGCCGGACCATGGCGGCCACAAAGGGCTGGAAGGTGGCGGCCATGCCGGTGTTGTTGGTGGCAAAGGTGCGCGCCATCACATCGATGTCGTCGCGTTCGGCGGTGTCCATGCCGATGCTGATCCCGGCGCTGGCGATCACCACATCGGGCAGCCCCTGTGCCGCCAGGCAATCGGTGCCGGCGGCCACGATGCTTGCGGGGTCGGCCACATCGGCGCTGTAGATCCGGCAGGTGTTGTCGTTCCAGCCCTGGGCCTGCGCCCAGGTTTGCAGCTCGCTGCTGCGACGACCAACCAGCGCCAGCCGGTAGCCCGCCTGCGCATACCGCAGGGCCAGCGCCTGGCCAATGCCACTGGAAGCCCCGGTGATGAACACCAGGCGGGTGTGCAGCAGGTCGTTCGACATGGCAGGCGTCCGGGTGCGAAGAAAGCAACCGCCTCAGCGCGGTGCGAGCCGGGCGCGCACACGGCCGGTGAGTTCGGCAACACGGGCATCACCGCCGCGGTAGTCGAGCGAGTCCGCGGTGATCTGGTCCTTGTCACGGATCATCAGCACCGGGAGATCCGACTCGATGCGTTCCGGGTCGGTGCTCACCCGCAGGAATTCACCATGAAACTCCATGCGCGGCAAGCGCGCGCCAGCGGCGTTGCGTCCTGCCTGGCGCACCACCACCGCGTCGCCCTTGAGCTCGTACACCGTGCCCTCGCCATTGCTGACGATCTCGCGCGCCGTGGCCGTGGAAAGCTGGCGTTGCGCACTGAAGGTGCGGATGCGTGCCGTATCGATCACCGTGAGGTCCGTGTCGGGGTGGTGACGGGCCTCGGCGCCGTAGACCTCGGTCTGCAGCACCCCGTCGGGCGCAAACACCTTGACAGAAAACCGCCGCATGAAAAAGTCGGGCTCGTTGGTGACCGGTTGCTCGGGCTCTGGCTCCAGGGGCAGGGGCGTGGCCTGCAGCAGGAGGTAGGACACCAGCGCCAGCAACATCATCATCAGCACCGGCAGGTACAGGGAGAGCTGGTCCCAGACCCGGCTCATGCCCCCGCGGTGCGTCTTCACCTGGAGAGCGACGGGTGCAGGCGTGTTCACGATGCAGCCGCCTCCAGCTCACGCGCGTAGTGACCGCAGGCCACCAGCAAGAGGTCGCACAGCTCGCGCACGGCACCTGCCCCCGGCAGGCGTTGCGTGACATGGTGGGCCACTGCCAGCAGCTCGGGATGGGCCGTGGGCGGCGTGCAGGCCAGGGCCGCGCGCCGCAGCATGGGCAGGTCGGGCCAGTCATCGCCCATGGCGGCCGCAGCCGACCAGTCCAGCCCGAGCTCGGCCAGGATGGCTTCGGCCGCCGGCCGCTTGTCTTCGGTACCGAAACGGGTGTGGACCACACCCAGGGCTTTCAGGCGCGCGCGCAGCGCCAGCGAGTCGCGCCCGCTCACCACGGCCGGTGTGATGCCCGCGCGCTGCAACAGCTTGATGCCGTGGCCGTCGAGCGTGTGGAAGCGCTTGAGGGTTTCTCCCGACTCGCTGAAGTACAGACCGCCATCCGTCAGCACACCGTCCACGTCAAAGAACACCACGCGCACCGGCTGCGCGCGCAACAACAGCTCGGGCGGGAAGTTCAGCGTGGGACGCAGCGGTGAGAGATCAGAAGACATGGCGCAATGCTAACCGGGGAGAAGAAAAGCACCGAGTGAAGAAGCGCAAGCCCAGGGCGCCGCGGAACCGGCTTTGCCGGGCCGCCAGCGCTGCCCCCAAGGGGGTGACGCCGCAGGCGGCGCGGGGGGTCATATCACCTTCGCGCGCATGAGATCGTTGCTGTTGAGCGCGCCCGCCAGGGCGCCCGCTTCGTCCACCACCAGCAGGCTGGTGATACGGCTCGACTCCATCATGTCGGCCGCCTCCACGGCCAGCGCATCGACCCGCACGGTGCGCGGGTGGGGGTGCATGACCTCGCGCGCTGTGAGCGCACGCAGGTCCACGCTGCTGCCGGATTTTTCGATCAGGCGGCGCAGATCGCCGTCGGTGAACACACCCAGCACACCACCTTCGCCGTCGACGATGGCGCTCATGCCCAGGCCCTTGGCGCTGATCTCGCGCATCAGCGTCATCAGATCGGCGTCGAGCGACACACGCGGCACTCCGTCGCCGCTGCGCATCACGTCGCTCACATGGGTCAGCAGCTTTCGGCCCAGTGCGCCACCCGGGTGCGAACGGGCGAAATCGTCGGCCTTGAAGCCCCGCGCGTCGAGCAGCGCCACGGCCAGTGCATCGCCCATGGCCAGCTGGGCCGTGGTGCTGGCGGTGGGGGCCAGGTTGTGGGGACAGGCTTCCTTCTCGACCGAGGCGTCGAGCACCACGCTGGCGTGGCGGCCCAGGGTGGACAGCACGCGACCGGTGAGTGCCACCAGGGGCACCCCCATGCGCTTGATCAGCGGCAGGATGGCGGTGAGCTCTTCGCTCTCGCCGCTGTTGCTGATGCCCAGCACCACGTCGGCCGCCGTGATCATGCCCAGGTCACCGTGGCTGGCTTCGGCCGGGTGCACGAACATCGCGGGCGTGCCGGTCGACGCCAGGGTGGCGGCGATCTTGCGACCCACATGGCCGCTCTTGCCCATGCCCATGACGACCACGCGTCCACTGCTGCCCAGCACGAGGGCCACCGCGCGGGAGAAGCTGTCATCCATGCGTTCGGCCATGGCGTTGACCGCCGTGGCCTCGATGCTGAGGGTCTCGCGAGCCAGGGTCAGGGCGCGGACCGGGTCGAACGTGGAAGGCAGGCTCATGACCAGATTATCGCCGCAGGGCCCGGTCCGGACGGTCGCGGCCAGCCCTTACCATTGCCGCATGAATTCGCTGGACATCACCCTGCTCTACCTGCTGGCCGCTGTGCTGGGTGTGGTGGCCTGCCGCCAGTTCAAGCTGCCGCCCATGCTGGGCTATCTGGTGGTGGGCGTGGTGATCGGTCCCAACGCGCTGGCGCTGGCGCAGAACTCCAGCGGCGTGCGCTACCTGGCGGAATTCGGCGTGGTGTTCCTGATGTTCGTGATCGGGCTGGAGTTCAGCCTGCCCAAGCTGCGCGCGATGCGGCGCCACGTGTTCGGTCTCGGCATGTCCCAGGTGGTGCTCACCGTGCTGATCACCACCGCCGCTTCGCTGGCGCTGGCGCTGCTGCTGCCCACCTGGTGGAAGGTCTCGTGGCAGATCGCGGTCGCGCTGGGCGGCATCATGGCGATGAGCAGCACGGCCATCGTGATCAAGATGATGGCCGAGCGGCTGGAGTTGGAATCTGAACACGGCAAGCGTGTGATGGGCATCCTGCTGTTCCAGGATCTGGCCGTGGTGCCGCTGCTGGTGCTGATCCCGGCCCTGGCCGCCGCGCCGGAAGAGCTGTTGCCCGCCCTGGGCCTGGCCTTGGTCAAGGCGGTGGTTTTGCTGGGCGTACTGCTCACCGGTGGCCAGAAGGTCATGCGCTGGTGGCTCACGCTGGTGGTGCGGCAGAAGAGCGACGAGCTGTTCATGCTCAACCTGCTGCTGATCACGCTGGGCCTGGCCTGGCTGACCGAACACGCTGGCCTCTCGCTCGCGCTGGGCGCGTTCGTGGCCGGCATGCTGATTTCGGAGACCGAATTCAAGCACCAGGTGGAGACCGACATCCGGCCGTTCCACGATGTGTTGCTTGGCCTGTTCTTCATCACCATCGGCATGATGCTCGACTGGCGACTGGTGCTGGAGCGTTGGCAACTGGTGCTGCTGCTGCTGTCGCTGTCGGTGGTGTTCAAGCTGGCCATGATCACCGGGTTGACGCGGGTCTGGGGTGCGAGCATGGGCGTGTCCTTGCGCGTGGGCCTGTACCTCGCGCAGGCCGGCGAGTTCGGACTGGTCCTGCTCACGCTGGCCGGGCAGAACAACCTGGTACCGCCGCAGCTGTTCAACCCCATCCTCGCTTCGATGGTGCTGTCCATGCTGGCCACGCCGTTCGTGATCATGTACACCAACGACATCGTCACCCGCGTCGTCGGCAGCGACTGGCTGATGCAGTCGGTGCAGATGACCAGCATCGCGCGCAAGGCGATCAACGCCGACAAGCACGTGATCATCTGCGGCTACGGCCGTTGCGGCCAGAACCTGGCGCGGCTGCTGGAGGCCGAAGGCATTCCCTACATGGCACTCGATCTGGATCCCGACCGTGTGCGCCAGGCCGCTGCGGCCGGGGATTCGGTCGTCTTCGGCGACGCGGCGCGACTGCAGGCCCTGATCGCCGCCGGCCTGCACCGGGCCAGTGCGGTGGTGATCACCTACATCGAGACGGCCAGCGCGCTCAAGGTGCTGCACCACACCCACGAACAGGCGCCCCAGGTTCCGGTGGTGGTGCGCACCATCGACGATGCGGACCTGGAGAAACTGCGCAGTGCCGGCGCCACCGAGGTGGTGCCCGAAGCCATCGAGGCCAGCCTGATGCTGGCCAGCCACGCGCTGGCGCTGGTGGGCGTTCCCATGCGGCGCGTGATCCGCGTCGTGCAGGACCAGCGCGATGCACGCTACAACCTGCTCAAGGGCTACTTCCACGGCGCCGACGATGATGGCGTGGAAGAAGCCGAACACGAACGCCTGAACACCGTGACGCTGCCGTCGGGGGGTCGAACGGTGGGCCGGACGCTCGGCAGCCTGGCACTGCAAACCGTGGGCGTGCGCGTCGCCAACCTGCGCCGGTCCAGTGGCCACGGCGTGCCCTTTGACGACAGCACCGTGCTCGAAGGCGGCGACACCCTGGTGCTCAGCGGCAAGGCGCCCGCACTGGCGCTGGCCGAAGACCGGCTGCTGTCGGGCTGACGCGCCGGTTCCCTTCTGCAGTCCCCTCAACCCTCAGTCACCGGCACCCATCAGCCAAGGTCACACCATGGACAGCTCCGCCTTCCTCAAATCCCACATCCGGACCGTGCCCGACTGGCCCGCGCCCGGTGTGATGTTCCGCGACATCACGCCGCTGCTGCAGGATCCCCGGGTCTTCCGCGTGCTGATCGACTCCTTTGTGCACCGCTACATGGCGCCCTCGCTGCGCCCCACCGTGGTGGCCGGTCTTGACGCGCGGGGCTTCATCATCGGATCGGTGGTGGCCTACGAACTGGGCCTGGGCTTCGTGCCGATCCGCAAGAAGGGCAAACTGCCCTTCACCACGGTGGAAGAAACCTACGAACTGGAGTACGGCAGCGCCACCGTCGAGTTGCACACCGACGCGGTCAAGCCCGGCGACCGGGTCCTGTTGATCGACGATCTCATCGCCACCGGCGGCACCATGATGGCCGGAGCGCGGCTGCTGGAGAAACTGGGCGCCGAGGTGATGGAAGGGGCTGCCATCGTGGACCTGCCCGAGTTGGGTGGCTCGGCCCGGCTGCGTGCCAGCGGGCTGCCGCTGTTCACGCTGGTGGATTTCGCGGGGCACTGAAGCCAGGGCCCGCGCAGCGGCGGAGTGTGGGTGCTTCTTCCTTACAGTTTTCCGTACTGCGTATCGCTCAACGCCGAAAAATCGCTGTGCGACTCGGGCGGTGGAACGTCCGCCTCGGTGTCGAGGCGGTGCGCCGGGATCGCGGGTGTCTGCAATGCACGGCGAAACGCATCCAGCTCATCGCGGGCCACGGGCTGCGCGCGACCGCCAGATGCCATGAGCACCGGGACCGGGATCGCCGTGGGGTTGTCCGAGGTGACCAGGCGCTGCGTCTGCGCAGCCACCGCCGCCTTGAGCGCAATGCCGCGCTGGTCGTGCACCGCCTTGCGCCGCCAGTAGACCCCCTGTACCACCATGGTGTGGCGCTTCTGCGCGCTGCTCTGGATCCAGCGCTCGACCTCCCGCAGGTATTCGTCGGGCATCATGTCGGCGGGCAGGGCCAGATCGATCAGCACCAGGAAGCCGTCGCCGTTGGCGTCCAGCGAGAGCACCTTGAATTCGTAGCTGGTCGACAGCACCCCGGCGCGGATCAGGGACTCGCGCACCACCGAGAACAGCTGTTCCCGGCGCAGAATGCGCCGGCCACGGCGCGGCGAGATCAGGGGCAAGGTGGTCTGGCCGAACGAGCGGCGAGGTTTCGAACGCCCCCCGTTGGTACCCTGATCCGATTTTCTGGCTTGAAGCCAACGCAATAGAGACATGGTTGAAGTAGGCGTTGCCGAGTGCATCGCGGTATGAGAACAAGTGCGGAGCTATTGTCGGGCAAGTGGCGCTCGCACCCCTTGATTCAGGTCACAGCCACGCGTTTGGGCCTGTTGTACATGCGGCAAGCCAGGACCGCGGCCATGGCCAACGTCAACTCCAGCGCAATCGGCGGAAATCGGGTGGAAAGCTCGCGAAAGCGCAAGGGTGTGAGACACCAGAGCCGGCTGGGCGCACCCGCCTGCACGGTCGCACTGCGCGGCAGATGGCTGAAAAACGCGCCTTCACCCAACAGCGAACCGGGCCCCACCAACGCGAGGCGTACACGCTCCTTCGCATCTTCATAGTGAACCGTCAGGCTACCGCTCTCGACAAAATAGACCGTTCGGTCCTTCACCCCCTGCTCGATCAGCACCTGCCCCTGCGGCAGGGCCATCGGTTGCAGGAAGTCGGCCAAGCTCTGCCACTGCACATCGGTCAGGTTCAGCGGCACGGCGTCCAGCGCGTTGCTCTGCCTCATCGCCTGGGCCAGGACCATGATGTCGGCACGCATCGGCGCAGGGAAACTGGTGTTCATTTATTGACATTAACCGTGGGACGCCCGCGCATGCAAGCCCGGGTCATCGGCATTTACGGCTCCTTACGTTTGCGCTCCCAGCGGTCGAAAAACCGTTGCCCAACGGCAACGCGCGCGGCTTACCCGCCGAAATAGGCCTCGCACACAATTTCGGGGCTGGCGTCCATCCGGATCCTGCCGTGCTCCAGCCAGAGCGCCCGGTTGCAGGTGTGCATCACAAGTTCGCGCGAGTGACTGGCCAGCACGAGGATGTTGGTCGCCTGCACCAGTTCCTTCAGCCGCTGTTCCGCCTTGTGTTTGAACGCTTCGTCACCGACAGAAAGCCACTCGTCCATCAGCAGGATCTCGGGGCGCATGATCGTCGACACCGCGAAGGCCAGACGCAGGTGCATGCCGCTGGAATAGGTCCGCACCGGCATCTCGATGAAGTCGCCCAATTCCGAAAACCCCACAATGTCTTCAAAACGGTCGGTGATCTGCGCACGCGATAGCCCGAGCATGGCACCGCGAAGAAAGATGTTTTCCCGGCCACTGGCCTCGGGATCGATCCCCAGCGAAACATCAATCAGGGATCCGATCTCGCCCTGTATATGAACCACGCCTGAGGTGGGCTCGTAGATGCGCCCAAGCAGGCGCAGCAAGGTACTCTTGCCGGCCCCGTTGTGCCCCAGCAGACCAACGCGGTCGCCATCCCGGAACTGGAAAGTCAGACCGTCCAGCGCCCGAACAATGACGCGACCTTGCTGATCGGCGCCCAGACGCCCCCCGGTGGTCACCTGCATGAGGCGCTTCTTCAACGAGCGGCCGCTCGCGTTGTAAATGGGGAAGTCAACCGAAACCTTATCGAAAACGATGGATGCCATGATGTGTTGGTGCCGGAGCACACCGTTTTCGGAGTGCGAAAAATGACGGAAACGGAGTCTAGAGCCAGTAGGCGATGCGTGCCCGGTGGCGTCCGAAAAAAGCGAGGGCCACGACCCAACCGACGACCGCCATCGCGCCGCAGACCAGCCAGCTGTGCAGGGATGGAGGTTGTCCGAGCAGGGGGCCGCGCACGGTCTCGAACCAATGGAACAGCGGGTTGAACGCGAGCAGGAAGCGCCCAGCTCTTTCGGGCAGCAGACCGGGCATCCACATGATGGGAGTCAGGTAAAACATCACCTGCAGGATGCTGCCGACGATCTGGGCCAGATCGCGGTACCGGGTGCAGAGCACGCCCAGGATCAGGGCGATCCAGGCCAAATTGAGCACAAGCAGCAGCAGTCCTGGGATTGACAGCAGTGCGTCCCATCCCAGGCCCTTGCCGACCACCAGGAAGAGCAGGGGCACGATGACCAGGTTGTGCAGGAGTATCAGCAAATTGCGCCAAATCATGCGCAGCACGTGGACAAACAGAGGCAAGGGCAGTTGCTTGATGATGCTTTCCGCGCCGATGAAGGCAGTGCACGCCTCGGACAGCACCGACGACAGCAAGGTCCAGAGGATCAGGCCGATCGCCAGAAACGGCAGGAACTCGTCCATGGACACATCGAAGATTTGCCCGAACACCATGAAGATGGAGCCGATCATCACCCCCATGCTGATGGTCAGCCAGAACGGCCCCAGCAGAGACCGACGGTAGCGCTGCTTGACGTCCTGCCAGGCCAAGAGACCCACCAAAGGCAGGTGCCGCAGGGCCCGGGCGATATCGGCAGAAGCGCTTTTCAGATGTTTCAGGATGGGCACGGTGTCTGGAGGGTGTCGGGGTGACGAGGCGGGATCTGGCTCGGGAGTTCAGCCGGCCATGCCCGGAAATAGGTCGCGAAGGCGTTGCCGCAACAGCCGGTAAGGCGCTGTCAGACGCCAGGAGTGGCTGTTGGCCACCTGCTGTATGTGCCGTTGCTGCTGGTCGACCACGCTTCTTAGCGTCTCGATCTCGGAAAGGCGTTCTGCAACGAGGCGCTGAGCCTGCTCCAGCGCGAGGCTGGTGGCCACCAGCGCCGCCTCATGGCGGGCGCACTCCTGCTCATGGCGGGCGCGCTCTTGCTCATGGCGGGTACGCTCTTGCTGCCGGCACTCGGCCAAGATGTTCAGGGTCCTGGCTTGGCCCAGTACATGGCGGGCCAAGGTGGGCGCGGTGGTGGCCGGGCGATCCGCGTCCGCACCGGCTCTGCGAGCAGGTCCCAGCACCGGCTCCAGGTCGAAGAAGGCCAGCGCCTGCTCCTGCGTGGTGGTGACGAGCACCCGGTCGTCGGCCGAGAGATCGATGCCCTTGGGCCCACCTTCCTGGGGGTTGTACTGCCCGCGCCGAAAGCGCTGCTCGTCCAGCACCCGCAGGGTCTGAATCGGATGGCATTCCCCCTGCCAGCCACCGCCACCGCACTGGAAGACATGGACAAAAGGCAGACCCGCATCGGCCACCAGCAGGAATTGGCCGTCCCGGGTCCAGCGCAGTCCGTGCGGGTAGTTCATCCCGCGCAGCACCGCCGCCGGCGGGCAGGACGGACCCAGCGTGGCGGTGTTCTCGTAGACCAACACGCAATGTTCGTTGTGGTTGCTGACGGCAATCCAGCGCTGGTCGCGGCTTTGGGCCACGCCATCGGGGATGTCGAGTCCGTCGGCGAGCAGCCTGGAACCGGCCAGCGCCTCATAACCGTTTCGCGCATCCAGCAGGTGCTGGGAAACATGGTGCGCATAGTTGTTGCAAAGCAGGACTTCCAGCCAGCCACCGTCCAGCACCGCCACGCTCACCGATCCGGGGGTGTGCACCATCCCGTCGGGGCCATCGGTGCACAGGCGCACCAGCGGTTCCAGTGACAGGGCATCCGTGACAGGCGATGCGGGAGGAACCCGCAAGATCGGTGCGTCTCCCTGCCGGTTCGCCACGATCAGGGTCTCGTCATTGATCCAGAACACCCCATGCGGGTATGCGAAGGCGTCAGAAAGGATCTCCTGAGGGCTGTGCAGGTGAATCCTGGGCGTGGCCCCGTCCCCGGCAAGGCGTACCCCCAGTACCAGCAGGCGGTTGTCCAGGTGGCCCACGAGCGCCAGGCGCTGGTTGTCCGGCGAGAAATGAACGTCTTCGGTTCGCCCGATCCCGTCGATCGCCCGCTGCGCGTCGAGGTCAGCGCTGAAAGGGATCGCGCACGCCTGGTTCCACGAAAAGGCCTCAACCGGTTGCACGGTGGTATTCATGATGTTTTCCGGCATCATCTGTCGAAGTGTGACATTTTGAAAGCGATTATCGGGCCACCGCCACCGTCCGGACCGAACCTCATT
Organism: Hydrogenophaga sp.; assembly: GCA_030653975.1. Classification (GTDB taxonomy): domain Bacteria; phylum Pseudomonadota; class Gammaproteobacteria; order Burkholderiales; family Burkholderiaceae_C; genus Hydrogenophaga. Next base: position 45,150 of record JAURYH010000008.1, read on the forward strand.
TGCCGATGCAAAAACGCGAAAAAATCTCGCCCAGCAGGTCGTCGGCGCTGAACTCGCCGGTGATTTCACCCAACGCCTGCTGGGCCAGGCGCAATTCTTCGGCCAACAAGTCCAGGTGTTCGGCTTGCGCGGCCAGCAGCGTGTGTGCGCCGTCGAGGTGCGTGCCCACGCGCGCCAGCGCCTGCAGGTGGCGTTCGCGCGCCATGAACAGGCCGTCGCCCGCGTGCTCCCACCCGGCCAGGTCCAGCAGTCGCTGGCGCAGGGCCTCCAGTCCATCGCCGCTCTTGGCCGAGATCGCCAATTCACCCGCCCCCACCCGTTCCGCCAGCAGCGCACGGGCACTGTCGGGGCACTGATCGAGCTTGTTCCAGACCTGCAACACGGTCACGCCGCCGGGCAGGGCGGCGGCAATGTCCGCATCGGCGGCCTGGTAGGCGAGGCTGTCGCTGCGCGTGAGATCGTGCAGGAACAACACCGCGTCGGCCTTGTGGATCTGGCCCCACGCGCGTTCGATGCCGATCTTTTCCACCTCGTCGACGTCCGGGCTGTCGCGCAGGCCCGCGGTGTCGATCACATGCAGCGGCACCCCGTCGATCTGGATCGTCTGCTGCACCACGTCGCGCGTGGTGCCGGCCACCGGGGTCACGATCGCCAGCTCGGCGCCGGCCAGTGCGTTGAGCAGCGAGCTTTTTCCCGCATTGGGTTGCCCGGCGATCACCACCGTCAGCCCGTCGCGCAGCAGGGCTCCCTGCCGGGCCTGTGCCTGCACGTCGGCCAGCGCGCTGCGCAGACGCTGCAGCTGGCCCGTGGCATCGGCCTTCTTCAGGAAGTCGATCTCCTCTTCCGGGAAATCCAGTGTCGCCTCGACCAGCATGCGCAGGTTGATCAGCGCATCGCGCAGTGCGTGGATGCGCTCGGAAAACACCCCCGCGAGCGAGCGGCTGGCACTGCGCGCAGCGGCCTCGGTGCTGGCGTCGATCAGGTCGGCCACCGCCTCGGCCTGGGCCAGGTCGAGCTTGTCGTTGAGGAACGCGCGCTCGGTGAATTCACCCGCACGCGCCGGGCGCAGACCGGGCAGCAAGTCCTTGTCCGCGTCGACCGCGGTCTGGGCCACCTGCAGGCAGCGCGCCAGCAGCAACTGCAACACCACCGGGCCGCCGTGGCCCTGCAGCTCCAGCACGTCTTCACCGGTGTAGGAATGTGGCCCCGGAAACCACAGCGCCAGACCGTGGTCGATCGGCTGGCCGTGTTCGTCTGAAAAGGGCAGGTAGGTCGCCTCGCGTGGCCGCAAGCCGCGCCCCAACAGGGCCTTCGAAAACGCCGCCAGCCCCTTGCCTGACACCCGCACGATGCCCACCGCACCGCGCCCGGGCGCGGTGGCGATGGCGACGATGGGGTCTTGTTGGGCGCTGAGCATGGTGGGGATTCTGGCAGGCAATGGATCAGAAACGGCGAAGGCCGCTCGCGCGGCCCTCGTTGGGAAAATACCCGCTCTTACTTGGCCGCGGGCTTGCCTTTGAACAGGTCAAACGGCAACGTGAACTTCAACGGCACGCCCATGCGCTTGTTGATGAAGGACTGCTGCGCGATGGTCAACACGTTGTTGGTGATCCAGTACAGCACCAGACCGGCCGGGAAGAAGAAAAACATCACCGAGAACATCAGCGGCATCATCCACATCAGCTTGGCCTGCAGCGGGTCCGGCGGCAGCGGGTTGAGCGCGGTCTGGATCATGGTGGTCACGGCCATCACCACGGGCAGCACAAAGAACGGATCGGGCGATGACAGATCGTGGATCCAGGCCATCCAGGGCGCGTTGCGCATTTCGACCGATGACAGCAGCACCCAGTAGAGCGCGATGAACACGGGAATCTGGATCAGGATCGGGAAACAGCCACCCAGCGGGTTGACCTTTTCCTCCCGGTAGATCTTCATCATTTCCTGCTGCATCTGCTGCGGGTTGCTCTTCAGGCGTTCGCGCATTTCCATGATGCGCGGGTTGACCGCCTTCATCTTCGCCATGCTCCTGTAGGCACTGGCGTTGAGCCAGTAGAAGGCCGCCTTGATCAGCACCACCAGCAGCACGATGGCCCAACCCCAGTTCTGCACGAAGCCGTGGATCTTTTCCAGCAGCCAGTACAGCGGTTTGGCCAGGATGGTCAGCCAGCCATAGTCCTTGACCAGCTCGAGCCCCGGGGTGATGACCTCCAGGACCTTCTCTTCCTGCGGACCGACGAAGAGTCGCGCCTCGACCGCCTTGCGCTGGCCCGGCTCGATGGCCGACAGGGTGGTGATGGAGCCGACCGCGTACAGGTTGTTGTCCACCTTGCGCGCGAAGTTGTCGCGTGCGATGCCGTCAGCCAGCACCCAGGCCGACGCAAAGTAGTGCTGCACCATGGCCACGTAGCCGTTGGTGGCGCTCTTTTCAAAGTCGGCCTTGTTCTTGTCGATGTCGGCGAATTCGACCTTCTGGTATTTCTGGGCTTCGGTGTAGATGGCCGGTCCGGTGAAGGTGGAGTAGAACGGCGTTTCGCTGCTGGTCTTGTTGCCGTCGCGCACCAGCTGCACATAGAGCTGCGGGCTCACCGGCTGGCCGCTGTTGTTCAGGACTTCGTGCTGCACGGCGATGTCGTAGCTGCCGCGGGTCAGGGTGTAGGTCTTGACCAGCTTGACGCCGCCCACCTCGTCCGACTCGAAACGCACCTGCAGCGTGTTCTGGCCGTCGACCAGCGCGGTCGGGCCGGGCGCCACGGTCATGGGCGTCTTGTGGGTGGGGAAACTGCCGCCGATCAGGCCGGTCTGGGCGAGGTAGGTTTGCGTGTCGTTCTGGACCAGCAGCGCAAACGGCTGCGTGCCCAGCGAGGTGCTTGCGTGCTTGAGCAGATCGGCGCCGATGAGCGAGCCCCCCTCGGTGTTGAAAACCAGCTTCAACACGTCGGTCGTGACCTCATGGCGTGCCGCTGCGGGGGCCGGGGCGGTCGATCCCAGCGGAGCCGCCTCGGCACCAGCCATCGTGGCCGCCGCGTTGCTGCCGGGAACGGACGCGTCGGCACGGGCTGCCGGCTGGGCATCCTGTGCAGCGGGCGCGGTCACGGCGGCCGAAGGGAAAAACGTCGGCGCGTTGCCGTTGTGGATCTGCCACTTGTCCCAGATCAGGACCATCGAGAAACCAAAAACCACCCACAGGATGGATCGACGGATGTCATTCATGACGGGTTCTTCTTTTCTGAGGAAGGGGAAAGCAGATGGGAAAACAGGCGCGGCGCCGCCTCGGGAACCGGGTCGTGGCCACCCTCGCACCAGGGCCCGCAACGGCCCAGGCGCCTGAGCATGAGGTAGCCACCGGCCAGTGCACCGTGCCGCTCCAGCGCACCGATCGCATAGACGGAACAGGTGGGTTCAAAACGGCAACTGCTGCCCAGCCAGGGACTGAGCAGCAAACGGTAGCCCTTGACCAGGCCCACCAGCAGCTGGCGCGGCCAGTCAGACACCATGGGAGGTCTCCGTCCTGGGCAATTGACCAGCCGGTTCGACCGGAGCGGGACTGAGCACACGCCCCAGCAACTGATCCAGCTCGGCACGAACCGCGCGCTTGAGCACATCGGAGGTCGCGCTCACAAACAGCTTGCGGCTGAACTCGCTGCGCAGACGAACCACCAGCGCCGCCTGCGGCAAACCGGTCGCGATGTGGCGGGCGGCTTCGTAGATCTGGCGACGGATGGCATTGCGCGTGACTGCGCGGCGCGCCCAGCGCTTGGGCAGGAGCACACCCAGCCATACATCGGCCACAGGAAACAAGGGACGGCCCAAATGCTCGCTCACGAGCGACGCTCGGTGCAAGGCAAAGTGGGGGGTTTTGGCCACAGGGGCTCCCGCCATGACGGCCTGGAACTGCTGCCGGGACCGGATGCGCTGCATGGCCCGTTGCGCTTCCCTGTCGGTCACCGGAAGCCGGCAACGGAAGCTGGGACCGGCCAATACCGGCGATGCACGTTCAGGCTCAGAGAGCCAGACGCTTGCGGCCCTTGGCGCGGCGAGCGTTGATCACGGCACGGCCGCCACGGGTCTTCATGCGGACGAGAAAGCCGTGGGTGCGGGCGCGGCGGACTTTGGAAGGCTGGTAAGTGCGTTTCATGATGCTCAGTAAATGTCGGGGAAACCCGCAATTATCGCAAATAAACTCAAGGCACGGCAAGCACTTGGCCGCTTTTCTGTCTGCCTTACTTCAGCAGGCCCGCGCCTGGGCCGGGCAGCACAGAGGGAGAACCGCATTGTGGATAAGTCGCCTGCCACACTACAATGGCAGGTCTGCCCCGAGTCATTTGTCCACAAAAATACAGCGTCCGCCATTCCCAGCATGATCGAGGGCACCCCCCCAGACACCCCGTCCACCGACGTCCAGTCCCTCTGGCTGGCCTGCGTCGACAAGCTCGCGCAAGAAATCCCCGAACAGCAGTTCAACACCTGGATCCGGCCGCTGTCGGCCAGCGTTTCGACCGACGCCTCCAAGGTCGTGGTGTCGGTGGCCAACCGCTTCAAGCTGGACTGGATCCGGGCCCAATACGCGTCCCGCATTGCCTTGCTGCTGGAGGCCATCCAGGGCGCACCGGTGACACTGGAGTTGGCGCTCGCTCCGCGCGAAGGCCCCAGCAGAACGTCGCCTGCACCCCGAACGGTGCAGGACCAGGTGCTGGCCGAGCTGCCCGATCTGGCGCCTGCAGAGATCACGAGCCCGCGCGCCCCCAAGTCCCGGCTCAACCCGGCGCTGACTTTTTCCACCCTGGTGGAAGGTTCGGCCAACCGCATGGCGCGCGCCGCTGCGATGCACGTGGCGGGCAGCCTCGGCCAGCTGTACAACCCGCTCTTCATCTACGGCGGCGTCGGCCTGGGCAAGACCCATCTGATGCACGCGATCGGCAACCACCTGCTGTCCGACCATCCACAGGCGAAAGTTCTCTACATCCATGCCGAACAGTTCGTCTCGGATGTGGTCAAGGCCTACCAGCGCAAGACTTTTGACGAGTTCAAGGCCCAGTACCACTCGCTGGATCTGCTGCTGATCGACGATGTGCAGTTCCTCGCCAACAAGGAGCGCACGCAGGAAGAGTTTTTCAACGCCTTCGAGGCGCTGCTGGCCAAAAAGTCGCACATCGTGCTGACCAGCGACACCTACCCCAAGGGCCTGCCGGACATCCACGAGCGTCTGGTTTCGCGTTTCGATTCAGGCCTCACGGTGGCCATCGAGCCGCCCGAGCTGGAAATGCGCGTGGCGATCCTGATCAACAAGGCGGCGGTGGAAAACGCCGTCATGCCCGAAGAAGTGGCGTTTTTCGTGGCGAAGAACGTGCGCTCCAACGTGCGTGAGCTTGAAGGCGCGCTGCGCAAGATCCTGGCCTATTCGCGTTTCAACCAGAAAGAGATTTCGATCCAGCTGGCGCGCGATGCCCTGAAAGACCTGCTGTCGATCCAGAACCGCCAGATTTCGGTGGAAAACATCCAGAAGACCGTGGCCGACTATTACAAGATCAAGGTCGCGGACATGTACAGCAAGAAGCGCCCGGCCAGCATTGCCCGGCCGCGCCAGATCGCCATGTTCATCGCCAAGGAGCTGACGCAGAAAAGCCTGCCGGAAATCGGCGAGCTGTTTGGCGGCCGCGACCACACCACGGTGCTGCACGCGGTGCGCAAGATCGGCGCCGAACGCCAGCAGAACACCGAGCTCAACCAGCAGCTGCACGTGCTGGAACAGACGCTCAAAGGCTGATGGGCGTGACGTGGTGCGCACCCGTTCATCGCGGCCGGCAACGCCCGTCCATGGCCGGGCAGGTGTTTTCCGGAACCGCGTTTCAAAAAAGCGAAAATAGCGGGTATTTGGCTTGCAAAAAGCCCTGCTTGGGCCAGGGAAGTCCCTCCCGCCAACCGGCAACCAGAGACGAAAGAGTCTGACATGATCGTTTTGAAATCGACCCAGGACAAGGTGTTGGCTGCGCTGCAGTCGGTCGCGGGCATCGTTGAACGCCGCCACACACTGCCCATCCTGGCGAACGTGCTGGTGCGCAAGACCGGCTCGGCCGTGCAGCTGACCACCAGCGACCTGGAGATCCAGATCCGCACCACGGCGCAGCTCGACGGCGACGACGGCAACTTCGCCACCACCCTGGGTGCGCGCAAGCTGATCGACATCCTGCGCACCATGCCGGGCGACCAGACGGTCAGCCTCGAATCGAGTGCCGGCAAACTGATCCTGAAAGGCGGCAAGAGCCGCTTCACGCTGCAGAGCATGCCGCCCGAAGACTTCCCGCTGGTGCAGGAATCGGCGAGTTTCGGCCCGGTGTTCAGCGTGCCGCAGAAGACGCTGAAGAGCCTGCTCGGCCAGGTGTCGTTTGCCATGGCGGTGCACGACATCCGTTATTACCTCAACGGCATTTTGTTCGTGGCCGAAGGTCAGCAGCTCAGTCTGGTGGCCACCGACGGCCACCGCCTGGCGTTTGCCAGCGCCACGCTGGACGTGGAAGTGCCGAAACAGGAAGTGATCCTGCCGCGCAAGACGGTGATCGAGCTGCAGCGCCTGCTGTCCGACAAGGAAGGCGCGATCGAGATGCAGTTCGCCGCCAACCAGGCCAAGTTCAGCTTCGACGGCATGGAGTTCGTCACCAAGCTGGTCGAGGGCAAGTTCCCCGACTACAACCGCGTCATCCCGCGCAACCACAAGAACATCATCACGCTGGGCCGTGCACCGCTGCTGGCCTCGCTGCAACGCACCGCCATCATGACGAGCGAGAAGTTCAAGGGCGTGCGCCTGAACATCGAGCCCGGCGTGCTGCGCGTGGCATCGAGCAACGCCGAACAGGAAGAGGCCGTGGACGAGCTCGACATCGACTACGGCGGTGACACCATCGAGATCGGCTTCAACGTCACCTACCTGATCGACGCGCTGCAGAACATGTCGCAGGAGATGGTTCGCATCGAACTGGCCGACGGCAACAGCTCGGCGCTGATCACCAACCCCGACGACAACGCCTTCAAATACGTTGTCATGCCGATGCGGATCTGATCGTTCCCGATCAACATCCCCCCAAAGCCCGACCCGCTGCACAGCGGGTTTGGCCTTTCTAGCGTTTCTGAAAAGTCCACCATGTCCGAAGCCAACAAGCCCGCAGAACCCGATTCCGTTGCCGTCAACACCGGTGAAGCAGGGTCCGCCAGCTCCAATTTCCAGCCCACCATCGACGCCCACCAGGCCGGCGCGAGCGAGGGCTATGGCGAAGGGGCCATCCAGATCCTGGAAGGGCTGGAAGCGGTGCGCAAGCGCCCGGGCATGTACATCGGCGACACGTCCGACGGCACCGGCCTGCACCACCTGGTGTTCGAGGTGGTCGACAACTCCATCGACGAAGCGCTGGCCGGCCACTGCGACGACATCGTCGTCACCATCCACAGCGACAACTCCATCAGCGTCACCGACAACGGCCGCGGCATCCCCACCGGCGTGAAGATGGACGACAAACACGAGCCCAAGCGCTCGGCCGCCGAGATCGCGCTGACCGAGCTGCACGCCGGCGGCAAGTTCAACCAGAACAGCTACAAGGTCTCGGGCGGCCTGCACGGCGTGGGCGTCTCCTGCGTGAACGCGCTGAGCCAGTGGTTGCGCCTGACCGTGCGCCGCGAAGGCCTGGTCCACCAGATCGAATTTGCGCGCGGCTTCGTGCAGAACCGCCTGCTGGAAACCACCCCGAACGGCATCGAGATCTCGCCCATGCGGACGTCGGGCGCGACCGAGAAGCGCGGCACCGAAGTGCACTTCCTGCCCGACTACGACATCTTCAAAGAGAACGCCGACTTCCACTACGAGATCCTGTCCAAGCGCCTGCGCGAACTCTCGTTCCTGAACAACGGCGTGCGCATCCGCCTGAAGGACGAACGCAGCGGCAAGGAAGACGACTTCTCCGGCGCCGGCGGCGTCAAGGGCTTCGTCGACTTCATCAACAAGGGCAAGACCGTCTTGCACCCCAACGTGTTCCACGCGCTGGGCGACCGCGCGAGCGACCAGGGCACCAACATCGGCGTTGAAGTCGCCATGCAGTGGAACAGCGGTTACAACGAGCAGGTGCTCTGCTTCACCAACAACATCCCGCAGCGCGATGGCGGCACCCACCTGACCGGCCTGCGCGCCGCGATGACGCGCGTCATCAACAAGTACATCGAAGAAAACGAATTCGCCAAAAAGGCCAAGGTCGAAGTCACCGGCGACGACATGCGCGAAGGCCTGTGCTGCGTGCTCAGCGTCAAGGTGCCCGAGCCCAAGTTCAGCAGCCAGACCAAGGACAAGCTGGTGTCCAGCGAAGTGCGCGGCCCGGTGGAAGACATCGTCAGCCGCCTGCTGAGCGACTACCTGCAGGAACGCCCGAACGACGCCACGATCATCTGCGGCAAGATCGTCGAGGCCGCCCGCGCCCGCGAAGCCGCGCGCAAGGCGCGCGAAATGACGCGCCGCAAAGGCGTGCTCGACGGCATGGGCCTGCCCGGCAAACTGGCCGACTGCCAGGAAAAAGACCCGGCGCTGTGCGAGATCTACATCGTCGAGGGCGACTCCGCCGGCGGCTCGGCCAAGCAGGGTCGCGACCGCAAGTTCCAGGCGATCCTGCCGCTGCGCGGCAAGATCCTGAACGTGGAAAAAGCGCGCTACGAAAAGCTGCTCACGTCCAACGAAATCCTGACCCTCATCACCGCCCTGGGCACCGGCATCGGCAAGGCCGGCGGTGACGGCAATGGCAACGGTGGCTCGGGCAGCACCGGCGCGGACGACTTCAACGTTGCCAAGCTGCGCTACCACCGCATCATCATCATGACCGACGCCGACGTGGACGGCGCCCACATCCGCACCCTGCTGCTCACCTTCTTCTACCGCCAGATGCCCGAGCTGGTCGAGCGCGGCCACATCTACATCGCCCAGCCGCCGCTCTACAAGGTGAAGGCTGGCAAGGAAGAGCTGTACCTGAAAGACGGCCCCGCGCTCGACGGCTTTTTGCTGCGCATCGCGCTGAAAGACGCCAAGGTTGACGTGGGCAGGTCGCCTGACGGCTCCGTGCCGGCGCTACAAGTGCTCGAGGGCGACACGCTGGGCGAACTGGCGCGCAAGCACCAGGTGGCTGAGCGCGTGATTGCGCGCCTGACCAACTTCATGGACGCCGAAGCGCTGCGCGCCATGGCCGACGGCGTGTCGATCAAGCTCGACACCGTCGAAGAAGCCGAAGCCAGCGCCGTGGCGCTGCAGGCCAAGCTGCGCGAGCTCAGCACCACCGGCGTGCCGGCCGAAGTGGCGAGCGAGTTCGACGTGCGCACCGACAAACCCATCCTGCGCATCAGCCGCCGCCACCACGGCAACATCAAGAGCAGCACCATCACGCAGGACTTCGTGCACGGCGCCGACTACGCGGCCCTGGCCACCGCCGCCGACACCTTCCGCGGCCTGCTCGGCGAAGGCGCCAAGGTCATGCGCGGCGAAGGCGACAAGCAGAAGGAAGAAAAGGTCGGCGACTTCCGACAGGCCATGCAATGGCTGATCAGCGAAGCCGAGCGCACCACCAGCCGCCAGCGCTACAAAGGCCTGGGCGAAATGAACCCCGCCCAGCTCTGGGAAACCACCATGGACCCCACCGTGCGCCGCCTGCTGCGCGTGCAGATCGACGACGCGATCGAAGCCGACCGCGTGTTCACGATGCTGATGGGCGATGAGGTGGAACCGCGGCGGGATTTCATTGAGACGAACGCCTTGCGGGCGGGCAATATCGACGTCTGACTATCATGAAAATCCACCATGGCATCACTGAATTTCATGGTGTTTGATACGATGGCGGTATGTTCATCGAACGCCGTCAACTCACTGCCCAGCTATCCGGACTGCTGAAGTCCTTCCGCGCGGTTGAACTGGTCGGCCCGCGCCAAGTGGGCAAGACCACGCTGGCGCGGCAGTTCATTGACGTTGCCGGCACCAACTACTTCGACCTCGAAGACCCTGTCTCGCGCCAACGTCTGGCCCAGCCCATGACCGCACTGGCCGATTTGCAGGGGCTGGTCGTCATCGACGAAGTCCAGCACCTGCCCGAGCTGCCCGAGACCCTGCGTGTACTGATGGACCGGCCCGGGCGCATGCAGCAAAACGGCCAGTACCTGCTGCTGGGCAGCGCAGCGCCGCGCGTGATGCACAAGAGCGAGTCGCTGCTCGGTCGTGCGGTCACGCTGGAAGTCAGTGGCTTCGACATCAGCGAGACGGGCGCCGACGAGCCGGTCATGCAGCAGCTCTGGCTTCGTGGTGGATTTCCCGCCGCTTTCCTCGCCCCGGACGACACGGTCAGCACCCAATGGCGCAACGCCGCCATCCAGCGGCACGTCAGCGGCGACCTGCCGCTGCTCGGCATGAACGCCCCCGCGCCGCTGATGACGCGCTTCTGGCAGATGCTGGCGCACTACCACGGCCAGACCTGGAACGCGGCCGAACCCGCGCGCTCCCTTGGCATTTCCGAGTCCACCGTCCGCCGCTATCTGGACTACCTGACCCAGACTTTCATGATCCGGCAGCTCCAGCCCTGGCACGAGAACCTGGCCAAGCGGCAGGTCAAGGCGCCCAAGATCTACTTCCGCGACACCGGCCTGCTGCACGCGCTGCTGGGCATTCGCAACCTGCCGCAACTGCTGGCGCACCCGCTCAGCGGCGCAAGCTGGGAAGGCTTTGCGCTGGAGCAGGTGCTGCGCATCGCCCAACCCGACCAGGCCTACTTCTGGGCCACCCACCAAGGCGCCGAGCTCGACCTGCTGCTGCTCAAGGACGACCGCCGCATCGGCGTGGAATTCAAGCGCAGCGACGCACCCCGGCTCACACCCAGCATGCGCATCGCACTGGAAGACCTGCGGCTGGATGCGCTCTATGTGGTCTACCCCGGCCCGCACCGCTACGCTCTGGCGCCCAAGGTGGAGGCAGTGCCGCTCACCGCGCTGCTGAGTTGAACCAAATTGACAGTTATAACTTGCAATTTAACAGCTATTGACTAAAAATGTAAGTCATGACTGACATCATCCGCCTGCCGGACGAACTCGGCGCCCAGCTGCGCCAGCAGCGCGAGGCGCTGGGCCTGAGCAAGTCGCAGCTGGCCGACAAGGCGGGCAAGGTGCGCGAAGTGATCTACCGGCTCGAAGCCGGGGACGACACCACCGTGTCGTCGCTGCTGGCCGTGCTGGGCGCGCTGGGCCTGGCGCTGCGGCTGGAACGGGCCGGCCTGCCGTCGGCGAGCGACGTCGCCCGCCGGTTCCAGCAGGACGACGAAGACGATGACGGCCCTGCCTGACAAGCTGCGCCTGCTGCAGGTGGCCATTGGCGACAAGGCCCAGGCCGGCCAGCTGATCAAGGCATCGACCTACGAATTTCGTTACCTCGACCCTGATCCGGCGCAACCCGCCGTCGCCCTGCTCATGCCCGCCGCCGAGCGCCTGACCTGGCAGGACGGCGACCTGTTCGCGCCCATGGACCAGAACCTGCCCGAGGGCGATCTGTTCATGAAGATCCGGCAGCTGTTTCCCAAGCAGCCGATGACGCCCATGCACCTGCTGGCGCTGGTTGGCCGCAACGGCATCGGCCGGCTCGGCTACAGCCTGCCCGACCAGCCCGCCTCCGCCGCACCACGGACATTGAGCAAGGTCGAACTGCTGCAGACCCGCTACACGCCCGAGGTCTTCAACGACCTGATGGCCGCTTACCTCAGCACCGGCGCCGGCATTGCCGGCATGCAGCCCAAGATCATGGTGCCCGACCGGCCCACCGTGCCCATCCCCTCGCTCATCGTCAAAGCGGCCAGCCCCGCCTACCCGGGGTTGGCCGCCAACGAATACATGTGCCTGAGCGCCGCGCGCCGCGCCGGCATCGAGGTGCCGGTGTTCGATCTGTCGCACGATGGGCAGATGCTCATCCTCGACCGCTTCGACCTCGTCACGCACGCCGACGGCCGCATCGAACGCCTGGGTTTCGAAGACATCGCCGCCCTGGCCGGCCTGCACGTGCGCGATGTGCTGTCGGACCGCAAATACCAGGGCAGCTACCAGCGCGTGGCCGAACTCCTGCGCCAGCTGCAACTGCACAGCCGCCACCTGCACCGCTTCTTTGAACAGGTGGCCTTGTCCGTCATGGTGCGCAACGGCGACGCGCACCTCAAGAACTTCGGCGTGCTCTACCGCTCGGCGACGGACGTGTGGCTCGCACCCCTGTTCGACGTGGTCACCACCGCCATCTACACCTACACCCAATACCCCGGCGGCCCCGAGCTGACCGACCGCACGCTGGCGCTGAAACTGTTCGCCGGCAAACACCACAGCAAGGCTTACCCGACGCGGGAAGAGCTGATCGACTTCGGCCGCCGCGTGTGCGGCGTGAGCCAACCGGCGCGCACGCTGCAGGCCATTGCGGAGGCGATGCGGGTGACGCTGGAAGATGCCCGCGGGGATGCGCGCGTTCCGGGCGAGCTGCTGACGAAGATGCGCGCGGTGTGGGAAGACGGCATGGCCTATGCTGGCTGACGGCGCCTCAAATAGACTCAACACCCCGCACGCTGGCAACAGCGGCTCTGATTCGACCATGAGATTCCACCACGGCAACACCGAATTTCATGGTGTTTGCTGCCATGGCAGCATCTTCATCGAACACCTTCACCGCAGGTAAGCGCTCTCCGCGCTGCTGCAGCGATGCGCTCCAACATGCACCCCACTCGTTTCTCCTCAGGTACCTGATATGGATTGGACTCGTGAAGAGGTCGAGGCCATCGTTGCCGACCACCTTCGGATGCTCAGTCTCGATCTGTCTGGGCAGGACTACAACAAGGCTGCTCATCGTCGAGCATTGCAGCAAAAACTCCATGACAGATCAGAAGGATCGATCGAGTTCAAACATTGCAACATCAGTGCCGTGATGATCGAACTGGACTACCCACCTTTGCGAGGCTATCAACCTCGTGGGAACTACCAAAGTCTGGTCCGTGAAGTGGTTGAGCAGCAGCTCCAACGATTTACACACCTGGACGCCATCGCATTGGCAGCCGTTCAACAGCCGGCCGTTGTGCCAGAGCTGCTCGATTTCGGATTGGTGGAGACCACTGCACCGCAAAGGAAGCATGTCGCAAGGGAGGTTGTGCGGCCGTATCACACCCATCCCGTGAAGCGAGACTATCTCGCGAGGGAGGCAAGAAATCAATCGCTGGGCCTCGCCGGCGAAGAGTTCGTCCTGCACTTCGAACACTGGCGACTGGTTCATATGGGAAAACCACAACTCGCGGATCGCGTGGAGCACGTGTCGAAGTCAAAAGGCGACGGCCTTGGCTACGACGTGCTTTCGTTCGATCCCAGCGGCCGGGAGCGCTTTATCGAGGTGAAGACGACAGCCTATGGAAAAGAAACACCGTTCTATGTGACACGCGGCGAACTGTCGTTCTCACGCGAGGCAAGCGCACAGTTTCATTTGTGCCGTGTGTTCGAGTTCCGAAAGGCGCCCAAGTTGTTTTCTTTGAAGGGGCAGCTTGATGACCACTGCCAACTCGACCCCGTGACATACCAAGCCAGCTTTGGATAGCGGTCAAACAGCGGTCTCCCGTTGCAGAAACCCTTCAAACGTCCCAGCAGCCTCCGTCACCTCCACCCCATCCACCCGCGCCCCACTAGGCCCGCGCTGCGCCCAATCCACCAGCGCCTGCACCGCCACCACCGGCCCGCAAACCACGGCTTCCACGCTGCCGTCCAGCCGGTTGCGCACCCAGCCGTTCACGCCCAAGCGCTGGGCCTGTTGCGCCATGTTCCAGCGGTAGCCCACGCCTTGCACGCGGCCGGTGATGCGCAGATGGCGGGTGATGGGGGTGTTGGGTGGGGTGGTGTCGTTCATGGCGGGCTCCGGGTGCGCGGTTATGCTGACGCACGATACCGTGGCGCCGCGCCGCGGGTTCGTCAATGCCATCGCGCCGCTCCCGGCGCTGTTTTTTGTTCAGAGGAATTGGGTTGTGTGGGCTGTCTGTCTTTGTGCTGATTGGTGCAGTGCCTGCCGGGACTGGCGTCCGTTGATGCAAGCGCTGGCCGCGCGGCACCCCGAGGTGCAGTGGCGCTGGCTGGACATTGAGGACGAGGCGGAGTTGATGGACACGGTCGGGCTGGACCTCGAAACCTTTCCGACCGTCTTGCTGGGTCGGGCGGACAAGGCGCTGTACCTCGGCGCGATTCCGCCGCAGGCGGACTTTCTGGAACGGCTGGTCCTGCGGTTGGGGCAGTCGGGCGCCGGGCCTGCGGGTGTCAGCGGCGCGGCGGCGGCGCTGGCGGCGCAGCTGTGGCGCCGGCTGGACGGGCCGGAGGTGTCCGCGGTTTAAAGCAGCTGCGCCTCGAAGCCCGCTTCCTGCAGCCTGGCGGCGATGTCGTCGGCCGAGATCATGGCGGTGTGGCTGACCCAGGCGGTGTGTTCGGCGAGGTTGACGTCGGCCTGGTTGACGCAGGGCAGGTCTTGCAGCTCGAACATGACGGCGTCGGCGTGTTCCTGCGTGCGCAGGGTGGGGATGTGGAAGCGGGTTTCGGGCATGGGGGCTACTTTCTAACTGGTTGCAATATAAATTTGCCTTTATATTGCATTGTGAAATATAATACCGGCTTGAGCCGTGTTCGGTGGCATCCGCCAACCCACGCGGCCCAGCCGGCGGCATCCCGGGCCCCGGTCAGCTCCGACGCCATTCGGTCTTGATGTTCTGTTGAGCTGCAGACACCACGTTCCCCACTTCAGCTTGGCGCAGATTCGCTTCGGTTCAGGCCGTGTGCATCTTCGCAAACAACCGTTCCTGCGGCATCCATCGGACGCTGCATTTTTCATGCGCTGCCGGGCTCGGCCTGGCTGTGGCGCAATTTCTCTGAAAGGCTCTGACATGAGCACGAAACTTTACGTGGGCAACCTGCCCTATTCGATCGACGACGCCATCCTGCGCAACAACTTCACCGAGTTTGGCGGCGTGACGTCGGCCAAGGTCATGATGGACCGCGACACCGGTCGCTCCAAGGGCTTCGGCTTCGTGGAAATGTCCACCAGCGAACAGGCCGAGGCCGCGATCCAGAGCCTCAACGGCATGTCGGTTGACGGCCGCTCGATCGTGGTGAACATCTCGCGTCCGAAAGAGCCGAGCACCGGCGGCTACGGCGGTGGTGACCGCGGTGGACGCGGCGGCTACTGAGCGCTCGGCGCTTCGGTACTGAAACCGGCCTTTGGGCCGGTTTTTTTTCGTCTGCTGTTCTTGCCGGTCAGGCGGTGTGGGGCTGGGACAGGATCGTTGCCATCCCGGCCAGACCGATGGCCTCTGCGCCGTGGCGCAGGGGAAAACGCTCCTGGCCGGGATAGACCACGTAGCGCTGGTCAATGCCCAGGTCGTCGCAGGCCTGGCCGAAGCCGCGATCGGGCGAAGGCGCGGTGGAGCGTTTGACTTCGATGGCGATCGCGGGACGGCCGCCGCGCTCGACCAGCAAGTCGATCTCGGCGCCTTCGTGGGTGCGGTAGAACCAGGCGCGGTCGCCCGCCGGCAGGCACTGGGTGAGCGTTTCGATGACCATGCCCTCGTAGCTCGGCCCCGCCACCGGATGGCCGAGCACATCGTCGAGGCTCTTGAGGCCCAGCAAGGCGTGCACCAGGCCGCTGTCGCGCACATACACCTTGGGCGACTTGACCAGGCGTTTGCCGACGTTGACCGACCACGGCATGAGGCGGCGCACGAGCTGCAGATCAACCAGCAGGTCGACGTAGCGGGCCACCGTCGGCGCGCTGACGCCGAGCCCTGCGCCGAGCTGCGCCTGGTTCAGCAATCCACCTTGCTGATGGGCCAGCATGGTCCAGAGGCGGCCCAGGGTTTCGGCGGGCAAACGCGGGGCGAACATGGGCACATCGCGTTCCAGATAGGAGCGGATGAAGTCCTGCCGCCAGATGAAGCTCAGCGCGTCGTCGGCCGCCAGCAGGCTGTCGGGAAAGCCGCCCCGGCTCCACAGTTGGTCGGCGCTGAGCTGGGCGGCCAGCGCCTCGTCGGCGGTGACGGGCGCCATGTCGAGGTAGGCCACGCGCCCGGCCAGGGTTTCGCTGGTCTGGCGCATGAGGTCCAGCGCTGCCGAACCGAGCAGCAAGAAGTGACCAAAGCGCTGGCCGGCGGCGCGGCGCTCGTCGATGAGTCCGCGCAGCACGGTGAAGATCTCGGGCACCCGGTGGATCTCGTCAATGATCACGAGCTTGGGTGCCTGCGCGCGCAGATAGGCCTCGGCGTCGTCCAGGCGCCGACGGTCCGAGGGCAGCTCCATGTCGAGGTAAACGGCACCCTGCGGCCAGTCGGCGGCGATCCGCCGCGCGAGCGTGGTCTTGCCGACCTGGCGCGGCCCGAGCAACACCACCGCCGGCACGGCCCGCGACAGGCGCTCAACAACCGTAGAGGTGATTTTTCTGGGAATCATCCCTGAAAATCATACATTATTTGTTTGAATTTCAGGGATACGTATTGCATTCAGGCGGTGGCCCACGTCAGCGCCTGGTCGATGTCCCACAGGATGTCGTCAATGTGTTCCAGCCCCACCGAGATGCGCACCATGTCGGGCGGCACGCCGGCCGCGAGCTGCTGGGCTTCGTCGAGCTGGCGGTGGGTGGTGCTGGCGGGGTGGCTGATGAGGGTGCGGGTGTCGCCGATGTTGACGAGGTGGCTCATGAACTGCGCGCTTTCGATGAACTTCACGCCTTGTTCAAGCCCGCCTTTCACACCAAACGCGAGCAGGCCGGAGGCGCCGCGCATCTGCTTTTTCATCAGATCGTGCTGCGGGTGGTCGGAGAGGCCGGGGTAGTTGACCCAGCCCACGCGCGGGTCGTCTTTCAGGTACTGCGCGACGGCGAGCGCGTTGCTGCAGTGGCGCTCCATGCGCAGCGGCAGCGTCTCCACGCCCTGCAGGATCTGCCAGGCGCTGGTGGGCGAGAGCGCGGCGCCGAAGACGCGCAGGCCTTCCATGCGGCAGCGCATGGTGAAGCCGAAGTTGCCGAAGGTCTCGTAGAACCGGACACCGTGGTAACCGGGCGAGGGCTCGGTCATGCCGGGGAACTTGCCGTTGTCCCAGGGGAATGTGCCGCTCTCGACCACCACGCCACCGAGCGTGGTGCCGTGGCCGGCGAGGTATTTGGTGGCGCTGTGCACCACGATGTCGGCCCCGTGTTTCAGCGGATTGCAGAGGAAGGGGCTGGGCACGGTGTTGTCCACGATCAGCGGCAGGCCGTGCGCATGGGCGACGTCGGCCACGGCCGCGATGTCGAGCACGACCATGCTCGGGTTGCCCAGCGTTTCGGCGAACACGGCGCGCGTGTTGGGGCGGATGGCGGCGGCGAAGGTGTCGGGGCTCGTCGCGTCCACGAACGTGGTCTCGATGCCGAACTTCTTGAGGTTCACGGCCAGCATGGTCACGCTGCCGCCATAGAGCGCCCCGGCCGCCACCACATGGTCGCCGGCCTGCAACAGCGTGGTGAGCGCGAGCGCTTCGGCGGCCATGCCGCTGGCCGTGGCCACCGCCGCGCGGCCGCCTTCCAGCGCGGCCACGCGTTCTTCGAGCGCCGCCACGGTGGGGTTGGAGAGGCGCGAGTAGACGTTGCCGAAGGTCTGCAGGTTGAACAGGCTGGCCGCGTGTTCGGCGCTGTCGAAGACGAAGCTGGTGGTCTGGTAGATCGGCAGGGCGCGCGCGCCTGTGGCGGCGTCGGGGATCTGGCCGGCGTGGATGGCGAGGGTTTCGGGCTGGAAGCTGCGGTCGGCCATGGTGTCAGCCCTGCTTCGGCCGGTGGGCCGAAATGACCTGGGTGTTCACCCCGGCCCAGTTGAGCCCGCCGAAAAGGCGCGCGTGTTCGATCTTCACGCAGCGGTCCCAGATCGAGTCCATGCCCGCTCCGGTGGCGATGCGGTCGGCTTCTTCGCTCATCAGGCCGAGCTGTTGCCAGAAGCTCCTGGCGCCGATGGCGACCGCGCTGCGCGCCACGGCCGGGATTTCTTCGACCTTGCGGAACACGTCGACCATGTCGATGGGGAAGGGAATGTCCTCCAGCCGCGGATAGCTCTTCTCGCCGAGGATTTCGGGGTAGCGCGGGTTCACCGGCACGATGCGGTAGCCGTGCTCCTGCAGGTACTTGGCAGCAAAGTAGCTGGGGCGGTGCCATTCGGCCGAGAGGCCGACCACGGCGATGGTGTGGTCGCGCGCGAGGATGCGGCGCAGGGTGGGGATGTCGTCTTGCATGGTCCCGACACAATACCGGCATGGCGACCGAACGCAAGGCCCTGCCTGTCATTCACAAGACCCGCTGCACCGGCTGCGGCTGGTGCGTGGGCGTGTGCCCGCCGCACGTGCTGTCGCTGGAAGTGGAGCACTGGCAGAAGTCTGCGCAGCTGCACGACGCGCCCGGCTGCACGGGTTGCGCGAAGTGCGTGCTGAAGTGCCCGTTTGACGCGATCACGATGGTGCGCGTCACCGACGAAGCGCCACACTTGTAAACCTCCCCGCACCGACCGCCCTCGGCGGGCAAAGGGCGGTCGCGGCCGATCCAGTACGGCTACTGCCCCACGGCCTGCCGGGCCAGTTTGAGAAAACGCGCACGATCCGCCTCGCTCAGGGACGGCAGGATGTGATCCTGCAGGTCCCGCACGACCGGCACCAGCGCGTTGAAGGTGCGTTGCCCTTCGGGCGTCAGCGACAGTTCGCGCGCCCGGCGGTCGCGCTCGCTCACCACGCGGCGCACCCAGCCCTTCTGCTCCAGCCGTTCGATGACGCCGCCGATGGTGGCGCGGTCGTAGGCGATCATTTCCGCGACCCGCGCCTGGTCCGTGCCCGGCTGGTTGTGGATGGCGTCCAGGGCCGCAAACTGCACCGGTGTCAGGTCAAAGCCCGCGGCCTGCGTGCGCTGCACGAACACCAGGGTGGACTGCTGGTGCAGGCGGCGGATCAGGTGCCCGGCCATGTCGAGTGAGTCCATCCACGCGCTCCGTTTCAAGGTTCATGTTCACACCGGCATGCCCCAGCGATGCCGTTTTGATAAGTATACGTACCGTCTTGACAACTAATAGTAAGTATAGATATCATTTGTCTACACACCATTCGTTCCCGGTGCGCTTCAACCCAGGAGACAACCCATGCAGTTCTACAAAGATGGCTTTCGCGGCGGCAACCCCGACGTCAAGCAGGCCGCGCCCAACCGGCGCAACCGCGGCGTCAACGAGCCGCTGCCGGAGAAGGTCGACGTGCTGATCGCCGGCACCGGGCCGGCCGGCCTGTGCCTGGCCGCGCAACTGGCGCAGTTCCCCGATATCGAGACGATGATCGTCGAGCGCATGCCCACCAACATCATCAAGGGCAAGGCCGACGGCATCAACACGCGCACCATGGAGATGTTCCAGGCCTTCGGTTTCGCCGACAAGGTCAAGCGCGAGACCTACTGGGTCAACCAGACCAACTTCTGGATGCCCGACCCAGTGAACCCCGATCACATCAAGCGCGTCGGCCGGGTGCAGGACGTGGCCGACGACAGCTCGGAAATGCCGCACATCCTGATCAACCAGGCGCGGCTGCACGAGCTGTTCCTCGAAGTGATGAAGAACTCGTCTTCGCGCCTCGAACCCGACTACAGCTGGGAGATCGTGAGCCTGACAGTGGACCCGACCACCGACGACCACCCGGTGACGGTGACGCTCAAGGACGCCAGCGGCGTGAACTGGTGGGCCACGCGCACGGTGCGCGCGAACTATGTGGTCGGCTGCGACGGCGCCCACTCTGCCGTGCGCAAGGCCATCGGCGGCGAACTGCACGGCGATGCCGCTCACCAGGCCTGGGGCGTGATGGACATCCTCGCCAACACCGACTTCCCGGACGTGCGCCAGAAGTGCCTGATCTCGTCGGCGAACGAGGGCAACGTGCTGATCCTGCCGCGCGAGGGCGGCTACGTGTTCCGCATGTACGTCGAGCTCGACAAGCTCAAAGACGGCGAAAAGGCGGCGAGCCGCAAGTTCACGCAGGACGACATGATCGCCGCGGCCAACCGCATCATCCAACCCTACTCGATCGACGTGAAGGAAGTCGTCTGGTGGTCGATCTACGACATCGGCCACAGCCTCACCGACAAGTTCGACGACGTGCCCGAAGGCAGCGACCGCGCACCGCGCGTGTTCACCGCGGGCGACGCCTGCCACACCCACTCGCCCAAGGCGGGACAGGGCATGAATGTCTCGATGCAGGACACCTTCAACCTGGGCTGGAAGCTGGTGCATGTGCTGCAGGGCCGCGCCGACGCCAGCCTGCTGCGCAGCTACTCCAAAGAACGCCTCACCGAAGCCAAGCGGCTGGTCGAGACCGACCACGAGTGGTCGCGCATCATGTCCGCGCCCACCACCCAGGCCGAGCGCGACGGCACCGAAGAGCCGCGCATCATCCGCCAGTTCAAGGCCAACCTCGAATTCACCGGCGGTACCGCCGTCAAATACGACACGTCGTATCTGTTCGCTGAAGGCAAACACCAGGCGCTCGCCAAAGGCGAAGAGATCGGCCGCCGCTTCCACTCGGCGCCGGTGGTGCGGCTCTCAGACGCGAAGCAGATGCAGCTCGGACATGTCGCCGAGGCCGACGCGCGCTGGCGCATCTACGCCTTCGCCGGCCAGGCCGACAGCTCGAACCCGGGTTCGGCCATCCACCAGCTCGCGGACTGGCTGGAGACCGACCCGAAGTCCCCGGTGGTCAAACACACCCGCCAGGGCGAAGACATCGACGCGGTGATCGACGTGCGCGCCGTGTTCCAGCAGACCTTCGACCAGCTCGCCTACGAGCACATGCCCTCGCTGCTCAAGCCCAGGACCGGCCAGCTCGGCCTGCAGGACCACGAGAAGATCTTCTGCGTCGACCACAAGGGCGCTGGCGACATCTACGACATGCGGGGGATTGATCGCGAGAAGGGCTGCATCATCGTCGTGCGCCCCGACCAATACGTGGCGAACGTGCTGCCGCTGGATGGGTTCGACGAACTGTCGAGCTTCTTTGCCGGGGTGCTGCGGTAAGGAAACGGGTACAGGGACATGGGCTGAGAACCCCGCACATTTCGGCGCAGACCGAAGCATGCGGGGGCAGGCCGGCCGCACAGTGGACACCCTGTTCCACTTCTGTGCCTCGAAACCATGGCCATCACCTGCTTCATCCGCTACCAGATCGACCCATTCCAGCGCGACGCCTTCCGCCGCTATGCCGAGGCCTGGGGCCGCATCATTCCCCGCTGCGGCGGCCACCTGCTCGGCTACTTCCTGCCGCACGAAGGCAGCAACGACATCGCCTGGGGCCTGATCGGCTTCGACAGCCTCGCCGCCTACGAACGCTACCGCGCCGGGCTGCGCAGCGACGCCGAAGGCCGCGCCAACTTCGA
This sequence comes from Hydrogenophaga sp., assembly GCA_030653975.1. Lineage (GTDB taxonomy): Bacteria > Pseudomonadota > Gammaproteobacteria > Burkholderiales > Burkholderiaceae_C > Hydrogenophaga. The sequence continues at coordinate 66,607 of JAURYH010000008.1, forward strand.
GATGGCGCAGGCGCAACGCTTCATCCTGCGCGAAGAACGCAGCTGGCTCGAAGACGTGGCCGGCACGCGCAACCAGTCTCGGCAGGTGGCGCCGTGATTGCGGTCATCTTCGAGGTCGAGCCGCACGAAGGGGCCGCGCCGCGCTACCTCGACATCGCGGCCGCCCTGTTGCCCGAGTTGCAGGCCACCGACGGCTTTGTGTCGGTGGAACGGTTTGAAAGCCTTGCCCGGCCGGGCCGCTACCTGTCGCTGAGCTTCTGGCGCGACGAGGCCGCCGTGCGCGCGTGGCGCTGCCAAGCGCACCACAGGACCGCACAGCAAGAGGGGCGCAGCGCCGTGTTCGCGGGCTACCGCCTGCGTGTGGCCGCCGTGCTGCGCGACTACGGCCTGCACGACCGCACGCAGGCACCCGCCGACTCGCTGGCTGCGCTACTCTGAGGGCCATGACCCGCACCCCGCACGAACCCCGCCTCGCCCGCGTGGCCGCCATGGTGGCCGACCCGGCGCGCTCGCGCATGCTCGCCTACCTGCTCAGCGGCGAATGCGCCAGCGCCAGCGAGCTGGCCAAGGCCGCGTCCGTCACACCCGCCACCGCGAGCGGCCACCTCGCCCAGCTGCTCGAAGCGCGCTTCGTGGTCTGCGAACCGCGCGGGCGCCACCGCTACTACCGACTTGCCGATGCCGACGTGGCGCACGCGCTGGAAGCCCTGGCCGTGGTGGCCGAGCGCGGCGAGCACGAACAGCAATGGGCCTCGCCCGAACGCGCGCGGTTGCGCTACGCGCGCTGCTGCTACGGGCACCTGGCCGGACGGCTGGGCATCCAGCTGTTCGACGGCCTGATAGCGGCCAACGGACTGCAGCCCGTGAGCACCGGCTATGCGCTCACCGACAGCGGTCGCGCGTGGTGCCAGCGCCTGGGCTTCGAGCCACCGGAGCCCGGCAGGAAGAGGCGCTACGCCTACCCATGCCTGGACTGGTCCGAGCGGCGCGACCACCTGGCGGGCGAACTGGCCGACCGGCTGTATCTGCACCTGGTGGCGCAGGGTTGGGTGCGACGTGGGACGGGCAGGGATGTGGTGGTGACGCCGGTGGGGCAGCGGGACTTGGCGCCGTTGCTTGGGGCGAATCTTTGACCCCGACGCAGAGACGCTGATCCCGCGGTCAGTCCTTGGCCTTGGGCTTGAAGATGTGCACGGTCTCGCCGCGCGCCAGCATGTCCACCAGCTGTGCGATGCGGCGGGCGCGCGTCTCGGGCTTCACCGCGGTCTGTATGCGCCACAACACAGCGTAGCGATTGCTTGCGTTGATCGAGGCAAAGAAGGCCTTGGCCTGCGGCTGTGCGTCCAGCGCCGCCAGCAGGTCGTCCGGCACCACCGATGTTCGCGCGCCGTCGTAGGCCCTGGCCCGACGACCGTCGGCCTTGGCCGCGTCCACTTGTGCGAGGCCCGGCGGCTGCATGCGCCCTGCCGGGATGAGTGCCGCGACCTTCTCCACATTCACCTTCGACCAGACGCAGCGCGCACGCCGTGGCGTGAAGCGCTGCAGAGAGTACTGGTCGTCCAGCCCCATCTCCCAGCCGTCGATCCAGCCCCAGCACAGCGCGATCTCCACCGCTTCGGCATAGGTGACGCTGGGTCATGAGCACCCCGTTTGGCGATCTGGAGCCAGAGGCCATCGGAACTGGCGTGGTGCCTCTTCAGCCAGGTCTCGAACGTCTTTGCGTTCTTGAACAGGCTTGGGGCAGGTTGGGTCTGGGGATCTGGTTCCTGGGTGCTCACGGCGGTGAGAGATCGGCGGGGTTGAGAACTACCCAGATGAAGATTGGCTTGGCAGGCTGAGCGTATCTAAAGCTACAGATGTTGTGGCGGCATCTTTCTACTATGCGCTTGCTGCGGCCTTCGCAGCTTGTTCAAGGATAGACCTATGCAAACCATGCGTTTTTTCGTCGACACACACGACCGGAGCAAACAGACCTTCCCACCTGAACTGACGCCCGAACAGTTCGAAGGCTTCTTCGCCCAATACGAACAGGCATGCGCAGCGGAGGGTGTGGTGCCACTGCGAATCCATGTCGGGCTGGAGGAGGGACGAGCCTTCTGCTTCAACATGGCACCCGATGCGGATGCCGTGTGCCGCGCTCACGAGCGAGTGGGCCTGCCCTACGATTCGATCACCGAGGTCACGACGGCCACGCCTGGAGACCTCTTCTTCCATCGCAGGTGAACAAACATGACCGGTGCACCCCACGCATCTGCTGGCATCCAGCTCGAGTCTTTTGAGCCGTTCGCATCGCTCGGAGAGAGCGGCCGTGCGTTGCTGGCGCAAGGGCAGACGCACCGGTTTACCCGCGCGGCGCAAACCATCGTGCACAAAGGGCAACCCGTGTCGGGGGCATACGTCGTTCTAGAGGGAAGGTTGCGCGTTTTCACCATCTCCCCCAACGGTGTAGAGGCGACGCTTTACATCCTGTCCCCTGGTGAGACCTGCGTATTGGCGCTGAACTGCGTTTTCAACGATCTGCTTTACCCAGCCTGGGTACAGGCGGAACAACCCAGCCTGGTTTGCGTGATTCCCGGTGCGGTGTATCGGCGCCTGTTTGAGATCGAGGGTGCTGTGCGGGACTTCACAGTGCGCAACCTGGCAACGCTGGTTTACCGCCTGATGAGCGAGCTGGAGCAGGTGCATGGCAGTCACCACAGGCAGCGCCTGATTCACTTCATTCTCCATCATGCCTCCTCTGACGGGGTGCTTCGCATGACACAGCAACAGGTCGCCGGGCACATCGGCACCACGCGCGAAGTCGTGGCCCGGTTGATGCAGGAACTGGTCACAGCGCGTCTGGTGCGGACAGCCCGGGGAGAAATTCGGATCTCCGACCTGTTCGGACTCAAGCGATCCCTCAACCCTGTGACGAATCAACGAACTGGTAGGGGTAGCCATGACTGAACTGACCCTAGGATCATTTGTTGCGATTGCAGTTGCCGCGCTGCTGCTGCTGGGAGTCACGTTCGAGTTGGCGCCAGCCGGCGGACTCACCGGCCGTGGCCGCTGGCTGCTGGCCGCCGCGCTGGGAGCGGGCCTGCTGGCATTTGCCGTCAAGCTGCTGGCCATCGTCGCATTCTCGCTGGCACCCAACGGATGGGTGCACCAAACCCTTGAACCGGTGAAGGAGCGGAGCGATGTCGACGGGTATCGGACCGGCATCGAACCGGCGCGCAAGATTCGTTGGCAAGGTCTGCCCCTGGTCGCGCCTTTCCCGGCAGACAACCCGACCACACCCGCCAAAACCGAACTGGGGCGACGTCTTTTCCATGACAAGAGCCTTTCCTTGACAGGTGATGTGGCTTGCGCCAGCTGTCATGACTTGCAGGGGCAGGCAGGGGCTGACGGGCGACCGACAGCACTTGGCATACACCGGCAGATGGGCCGCCGCAACACGCCCACCGTGTGGAATGCAGCTTTCCAGACCCGCCTGTTCTGGGACGGGCGCGCCGCTTCACTGGAAGAACAGGCACTCGGTCCGATCACCAACCCTCTGGAAATGGGTATGCCGGATGTGGATGCCGCAATTCGGCGATTGGCCGCGGACCCTGACTATAGGGAGGCTTTCTCCAGGGCTTTTGGGGCAAACGACCAAGGTGAACCTGTCACCGCAGAGCGCTTGGCGGCGGCACTGGCGGCCTTCGAGCGAACGCTGATCACTCCGGATGCCCCCTTTGACCGCTTCGTGCGCGGTGATACCAGCGCACTAACGTCGCTTCAGATCAGGGGTATGACTCTGTTCGAATCCACTGGCTGCATCCATTGCCACGCTGGACCGAATTTCAGTGCAGCGAGCCAGTTCGATGGCAGTGCGCCGTTTCGTGCCTTTCCGGCCCGTCCGGTTGCGGGTCTGGAGCGGCTGGATCTGACCGAGGACCTGGGGCGTGCATCTCCCGGTAGCCATCAGGGGGTCTGGCGCATTCCATCGTTGCGCAACGTGGCGGTGACAGCCCCTTACTTTCACAACGGCTCCGTCAACGATCTCAAGGAAGCCGTGAGCATCATGGCCCGCACGCAGCTCGGGTTTTCAATCGGTGAGACCCCCTCCATCAACGTCATTTTCGACACACAGCCGAACCCCGGCGTGTTCGTTCAGCAAGCGGGCAACATCACCGATTCGGACCTTGACGCGCTTACCGCGTTTCTTGAGGCGCTCACAAGCCCACGGTTTTCCAACTCAGCGCAGAGCAGCCATCCGGGCGCCCGGCCATGAGTCCCAGGGCACGGCGGAGCGCAGCTGAAAGGACGACTCGGTTTCAACAAGTCGAAAGGGGAATACAGGTGTTCGCTACCAATGACGTTCAAGCTTGTCGCGCCAGCCACACCCGCCAGTTCCCCAGTTGAGTGATCTCTGTACCGCCCTCCACCCCAACCGCCTCACACACAAACCCGCTCACCCACGTCCCATCGGCCAGCTTGACCTTGCCGATGCCCAGCGGGGCGGGGATGCCGTCGACAAAGCTGCCGAAGTGTTCGGCGGGCAGTTCCCAGACTTCCATGTCAATGGCGGCGCCGCCTTCGGTGACGCGCACCATGCCGGGCCGCTGGACCGGGCCGCCGGCCAATGCGTAGAACTTGTATTCGGGCGCGGACTGCACCGCGCCGAGCAGGCGCGCGCCGCGTTGGGTGAGCTGCCAGTTGAGCGGCAGGCCGCTGAGGTGCGCGCCGCAGACCGCGACCTTGACGGTGCCGGCGGTGTTGCTGCCTTTCGGCAGCTCGGTGGTGGTGACGGCCGGGGTGTCGGCCAGCGTTGCGGGGGTGGCGCCGAGTGACAGCGCCTGTGCGCGGTGGAAGCGGTCGGCCAGGCGCAGCAGGGGCACGTCCTTGAACGCGGGCGCGGCCAGGGTGACGCCCCAGGGCAGGCCTTGCGCGTCGCCGCTGGCCTGAAAGCCTGCGGGCACGGCCACGGCGCTGTAGTCCAGCAGGTTCATGAAGTTGGTGTAGTAGCCCAGGTTCGAGTTCAGGCGGATCGGGTCGACCTGCATCTCGGCGATGCGGTAGATGGTGCCGGCGGTGGGCGTGAGCAGGCAGTCCACGTCTTTCCACACCGCGTCGCACACGCGCTTGAGCGCCTTGAGCTTGTAGCTGGCCGCGAAGGCGTCGGCGGCGGTCTTGCCGCGCCCGCCTTCGATGATGGTGCGCACGGGCGGGAACACGGCCTCGGGCTGGGCTTCGATGAAGTCTTTGATGGCGACGTAGCGCTCGGCGACCCAGGGGCCTTCGTAGAGCAGGCGCGCGGCTTCGAGGAAGGGGGTGAGGTCCACCTCGACGGCGGTGCCGCCGAGGGCATGCAGGCGTTCGATGCTTTGCGCAAAGAGGGCAATGGCCGCGTCGTTGCCGAAGAAGTTGAGGTCCTGCGGACGCGGCACGCCGAAGCGGAACGGGCCGGCCGAGAAGTCCACGCCGAAGGGCTCGGCCTTACGGCTGAAGGCGTCGGCTTCGTCGTAGGCGGCGGCGACGGCGAGCACGGCCTGCGCGTCGGCGGCGGTGAGCGCCATGATCGACACCGTGTCGACCGAGCGGCAGGCCGGCACCACGCCAGTGGCCGAAAGCAGGCCGATGCTGGGCTTGAGGCCCACCAGGTTGTTGAAGCTCGCGGGCACGCGGCCCGAACCCGCCGTATCGGTGCCGAGCGAAAAACTCACCCAGCCTTTGGCCACACTCACCGCCGAACCCGAGCTGGAGCCGCCCGAAACGAATGCAGGGTTGAAGGCGTTCTGGCAGGCGCCGTAGGGCGAGCGTGTGCCGTTCAGGCCGGTGGCGAACTGGTCAAGGTTGGTCTTGCCCAGCGGCACGGCGCCGGCCGCCACCAGCTGCTGGATCAGGAAGGCGCTCTCGCCGGGGGTGTAGGCGAACTCGGGGCAGCCGGCGGTGGTGGGGATGTGCGCGAGATCGATGTTGTCCTTCAGCGCGAAGGGCACGCCGTAGAGCGGCAGGCTCGCCGGGTCCACGCCGTCGAGCCGCGCGACGTAGGGTTCGATCTCGGCGTCGGTCAGGCGGTGGATGAAGGCGTGGTGCGTGTCGCTGGCGCAGCGGCGTTGGGCTTCGGCGACCACGGCGCGCACGGGGGCGCCGCTGGCGTAGGCGGCTTGCAGGCTGGCGATGTCAAAAGAGAGGGTGCTCAGGTCCATGAAGGGCTCCTTGAATGTTTTTTGAATGAAGCTCAGATGGCTTCGTCGATCAATACCAGCACGTTCTGCCCGGCGGCCACCGAGCCGCCCTGGGCGCACATGAGCCGGTGCACGGTGGCGCTGGCGGGTGCGAGCAGGTTGAACTCCATCTTCATGGACTCAATCACCATCAGCACGTCACCGGCCTGCACCTGCTGGCCCTCGCTCACCGCCACCTTCCACACGTTGCCTGGCACGCTGGCGGCGATCAGTCGGCCGCCTTCGGGCAGGTCGATCTCGCTGTCAGGGCCGGCCGCTTCCACGTCGGCCTCGCTCGCCACCTCGGCCAGGCCGGCCGCGGCCCAGCGCTCGCGCTCGGCTTCGAACGCCACTTGCTGCGTGGCCTTGAAGGCGGCGATGCTCTCGGCGTTGTCGGCGAGGAAACGGCGGTAGTCCTTCAGGCTGAAGCTGCCTGCTTCGGTGCGCAGCGGATAGCCGCCGTGCGGGAAATCGGCGCGGATGCGCAGCAGCTCGTCCTGGCTCACGGGATAAAAGCGGATCTGGTCGAAGAAGCGCAGCAGCCAGGGCTGTTCGAACACCGTGCCCGCCTCGCCATGCCGCCATCGGTTCCACATCTGCAGCGTGCGGCCGACGAACTGGTAACCGCCGGGGCCTTCCATGCCGTAGACGCAGAGGTAGGCGCCGCCGATGCCCACGGCGTTCTCCGGCGTCCAGGTGCGCGCCGGGTTGTACTTGGTGGTCACGAGGCGCTGGCGCGGGTCCAGCGGCGTGGCCACCGGCGCGCCCAGGTACACGTCGCCCAGGCCGAGCACGAGGTAGGGCGCCTCGAAAACGATCTTGAACACCTCGTCGATGCTGTCCAGCCCGTTGATGCGGCGGATGAACTCGATGTTGCTCGGGCACCAGGGCGCGTCGGGCCGCACCGACTGCATGTACTTCTCGATCGCCAGCTTGGTCTGCGGGTCGTCCCACGAGAGCGGCAGGTGCACCGTGCGGCTGGGCACCACCATGTCGTCCACCGGCGGCAGCGCGGCCTCGGTGGCGATCAGCGTTTTCAGCAGCGCGTCGCGCGCGATCTGCGCCGGGTCGAAGTGCACCTGCAGCGAGCGGATGCCGGGCGTCATGTCGATGATGCCGGGCAGATGGCCCTGCGCCTGCAGGTCCTTCAGCGCCGTCATCAGCACGTGCACGCGCAGGCGCAGCTCGATGTCCAGCACCAGCGGGCCGAACTCCAGCAGCACGTAGCGGTCGCCGGCCTGGCGCATCACCATGGCGGGCACGTCTTCGCGCGCGGGGTCTTCGTAGATCACCGGTGTGGTGTGGGCCTCTGCGTCGTCGCTCGGCGTCACGGGCAGCGCGCCGGCCAGAGACGACAGCGCCGCTTCCACCGCCGCCTCGCGTTCACCCGCCTGCGCCAGCGAAAGCCGGTGGAAGCGCACCGTGTCGCCCGGGCGCAGCTGGCCCAGCTTCCACAGCTCGGCGTTCACCACCACGGCCGGGCAGACGAAGCCGCCGAGGCTGGGGCCGTCCGGCCCGAGGATCACGGGCATGTCGCCGGTGAAGTCGATCGCGCCGATGGCGTAGGCGTTGTCGTGGATGTTCGACGGGTGCAGCCCGGCCTCGCCGCCGTCGGCCCGCGCCCACTGGGGCCGGGGGCCGATCAGGCGCACGCCCGTGCGGCTGCTGTTGTGGTGCACCTTCCAGTCGGTGGCGAAGAAGGTGGCGATGTCGTCGGGCTGGAAGAAGTCGGGCGCGCCGTGCGGGCCGTAGAGCACGCCGACGTCCCAGTGGTGGCCGTAGGTGGGGATCAAAGGCGGCGGTGTGAGCAACAACCGTTCGCCCTGAGCCTGTCGAAGGGCATCGCGCGACGCAGGGGCTTCGACAGGCTCAGCCCGAACGGATGCGGCGGAGGACGTCAGGTGCAGCACATCGCCCGCGCGCAGATGCCGCCCCGCATGCCCGCCGAACTGTCCGAGCGTGAAGGTGCTGCGGCTGCCGAGGTAGGCCGGCACGTCCAGCCCGCCCGCCACAGCGAGCGCGAGGCGCACGCCCGCTTCGGTGCGGCCCACGGCCAGCGTGCTGCCCGCGTTCACAAGAAGCGCCCGCCACATCGCCACCGGCTGGCCGTCCAGCGTGAGCTTCACCGGCGCGCCGGTCACGGCCACGACGGCGTCGGTGTTGAAGCGCAGCGTGGGGCCGGCGAGCGTGATCTCCAGCGCGGCGGCGTCGGGCGCATTGCCCACCAGCTGGTTGGCCAGGCGGTGCGCGTAGGCGTCCATCGGGCCGCTGGGCGGCACGCCCACGTCCCAGTAGCCGGTGCGGCCCGGCCAGTCCTGCACGCTGGTCTGCACGCCCGGCTCCAGCACCTCGATGGTCGCGGGCCGGTACTCAAAACTGTTGAGGAAACGCGTGACCTGCCGGCCTTCGCGGAACACCGCGCTGCGCACCACATGGCGCAGGTAGCCCAGGTTGGTTTCGATGCCGGCCAGGCGCGTTGCGTCCAGCGCGGCTTCCATCTTCTGCAGTGCCTGCTCGCGCGTGTCGGCGGTGACGATGAGCTTGGCCAGCATCGGGTCGTACCAGGCGGGCACCTCGGTGCCGCGCTCGACCCAGCCGTCCACGCGGGCATCCGCCGGGAACACCACTTCGGTCAATAAACCCGCGCAGGGCTGGAAGTTGCGCGCCGGGTCTTCGGCGTAGAGCCGCACCTGGATCGACGCACCGCGCAGCACCGGTTGCAGCGTGGCCAGCGGCGGCAGGTCGCCTGCGGCGAGCTGCAGCATCCAGGCCACCAGGTCCACACCGCTCACCTGTTCGGTCACGCCGTGCTCCACCTGCAGGCGCGTGTTCACCTCCAGAAAATAGAAGGCGCCGGTGGCCGCGTCGTACACGAACTCCACCGTGCCGGCCGAGCGGTAATTCACCGCCTGCGCCAGCCGCACGGCGGTGGCGTGCAGCTCGCTGCGCTGCGCGTCGGTGAGGCCCGGCGCCGGGGTCTCTTCGATCACCTTCTGGTTGCGCCGCTGCACCGAACAGTCGCGCTCGCCCAGCGCGATCACGCCGCCCGCGCCGTCGCCGAACACCTGCACCTCGATGTGGCGCGCCTGCTCGACGTACTTCTCGATGAACAGGCCGGCGTCCTTGAAGTTGGCCTGGGCGAGGCGCCCCACGTTCTCGAACGCATCGGCGAGTTCGGCGGCGTTCCACACCAGCCGCATGCCGATGCCGCCGCCGCCTGCCGTGCTCTTGAGCATCACCGGGAAACCGATGCGCTGTGCCTCGATCTGCGCCTGCGCCAGATCGCCCAGCAGGCCCGAGCCCGGCAGCAGCGGCACGCCGCGCGCTTGCGCCAGATCACGCGCCGTGTGCTTCAGGCCGAAGGCGCGCATCTGCGCCGGCGTGGGGCCGATGAAGGCGATGCCCGCGGCCTCGCAGGCTTCGGCGAAACCCGGGTTCTCCGACAGGAAACCGTAGCCGGGGTGGATGGCCTGCGCGCCGCAATCCTGGGCGATCTGCAGGATGCGGTCGGCGCGCAGGTAGCTCTCGGCGGCGGGCGCCGGGCCGAGCAGAAACGCTTCGTCGGCCTCGCGCACATGGCGCGCCTGCGCGTCGGCTTCGGAATACACGGCCACGCTATGCACGCCCAGGCTTTTGAGCGTGCGGATGATGCGGCAGGCGATGGCGCCGCGGTTGGCAATCAGGACCTTGCTGAACATGAAGTCTCCGGGGCAGGCCGTCCTGCGAATGCAAGGAAGTCAGACAGGTCGTCCTGCTGGCAGATTGAAGAAGCCGATGCGCGCAGGCACGCCAACCGGGACACACCGAAGAACCGGCTTTGCCGGGCCAAAGGTGTGGTCCCCCCAGCGGGGGGAAGACGCGAAGCGGCGCAGGGGGGGCTCACTGCTCGTCCCACACCAGCAACTGAATGGGCGTCGGGTTGTACGCATTGCACGGGTTGTTCAGCTGCGGGCAGTTGCTGATCAGCACCCAGGCGTCCATCTCGGCGCGCATCTCCACATACTTGCCCGGGCCGGACACGCCGTCGTCGAACTTCAGGTCACCGCTGTCGGTCACCGGCACGTTCATGAAGAAGTTGATGTTGGGCACCAGGTCGCGCTTGGTGAGGCCCATGTCGGCGCGCTGCAGGGCGATCAGGTAGTTGTCGCGGCAGCTGTGCATGTACTTCTTCTGCAGCGCGTAGCGCACGGTGTTGCTCTCGGCCGCGCAGGCGCCGCCGAGGGTGTCGTGGCGGCCGCAGGTGTCGGCCACGATGGTGAGCATGGGCCGGCCGTCGTTGCTGCGGATGACGGAGCCGGTGGTCAGGTAGATGCCGCCCTGGTGGACCATGGTGTCGGTCGCGCTGTAGTGCTCGGCCAGGTCGTCGCGGTTGTAGAAGATCACGTCGGCGGCCTGGTTGCCTTCGAGGTCCACGATGCGCAGGGTCTGGCCCTTGTTGACGGCGAACAGGATGGGCTCGCCGGCAGGGTGGCGCTGGTTCATCACGGCATTCGCCGGGTCGAGCTGGCTTTCCAGGATGCGGATGTCGGTGGCGGTGGTGGTCATCGGGGTTCTCCTCACAGGTACAACATGTCGCTGTTGTGCAGGGCGCGCGCGTTTTCCGGGCGGAAGGCGCGGCAGAAGTCGTCGGCCGGTGCCGCGCCGCAGCGCCAGGCCACAAGGCCCACTTTCTTCGGCGCGTACACGGGGCTCGGATCGAGGGCATGCGGCGCGCTGGACACGGCCAGGATCACGTCCATATCAAAGCGCAGCTCCACGAAATCGCCCGCCTTCGCGTGGTCCGCCGCAAAACCGAAGCGGCCCTGCGCATCCACGCTGACCTTGCTGAACAGGTTGACCGGCGCGATCAGGTCGCGCCGCGTCAGGCCGTATTTGGCGATCTCGATCAGCAGGCCGTCCTTGCCGGAGCGGTACATGGCGTTGCGCGCCTGTTCGTAGCGCTGCTCGCCGTATTTCGTGGCCATGAGTTCGTTGTCGAGCAGGGCGCCCAGCGGGTCGTGCCAGCCCAGGCTGTCGGCCGTGACGCTGGCCATGCTGCGGCCCATGTCGCTCATGAGCACGTGGCCGCGGGTGTAGTGGGCGGTGTGCTGCGCCTTCAGGCTGTCGGGCATGTTGTAGCGCTCCAGCTTCTCTTGCGCGCTGTACAGCACCAGGCTGAGGTTGGCGCCCGCGTCGAGAGCCACGAAGCGGATCGCGCTGCCACGCGGCATGCGCCAGCTCCAATGGCTGCCGCCGGGCACGACCTCGCTCCACATCAGCTTCGTGGTGTCCACACCGGCCAGCGCGGGCGCGGGGAAACGTTGCCAGAAGGCGGGCGCGTCCACCGGCGCGGCCAGCGGCGGGTTGGGCAAGACGGTGGTCAGCGGGTCGGGGATGTCATTGAGGTTCATGGGTGTCTCCTGAAATTCAGAGGGTCTCAGTGGTGGCGCCGCTCAGTCTTTGCAGCTGTTCCAGATCGGTCTTCATGCCCGAGGTCTCGCGGATGCGTTCCAGGATGTCGCGCTTGAGGCGCACGAACTCCGGCGCGAACTTGAGGTCCTGCGTGCGCTGGTCGCCGAAGGGCACCTCGTAGATGGTGTCGATGCGGCCCGGGCGCGGCGCCATCAGCACCACGCGGCTGCCGAGGTAGAGCGCTTCCTCCACGTCGTGCGTCACGAAGACGATGGTGGCTTTCTCCAGCCGGTGCACGTAGCGGATCAGGTCGTGCATCACCTCGCGCGTCTGCGCGTCGAGCGCGCCGAAGGGCTCGTCCATCAGCACGATGTCGGGCCGGCCCATGAGCGCGCGCGCAATCGCCACGCGCTGCTGCATGCCACCCGACAGCTGGTTGGGCCAGGCGCCCGCTGAAGCCTGCAGGCCCATCAGGCGCAGCAATGCGTCGGCCCGGCCCGAGGCGGCTTCCACGTCGCTGGAGCTGCGGTCTTGCGTGTGCGCGGCGAGCTGGCGGCAGAACTTGATGTTCTCCATCACCGTCATCCAGGGGTAGAGGCTGTAGTGCTGGAACACCATGGCGCGGTCGATGCCCGGGCCGGTGACCGGCCGGTTGTCCACCAGCAGCTCGCCGGCGGTCTGCACCTCCAGCCCGCCGATGGTGCGCAGCAGCGTGCTCTTGCCGCAACCCGAAGCACCGACGAAGGTGACGAACTCGTTGGCGCCGATGTCCAGGTCCACGTTCTCCAGCGCGTTCGTGGGCGCGCCGTCGAAGTGCTTGGTGAGGCCGCGGATGGAGACTTTGGGAAGGGTGTTCATCGCATCAGCCTTTCAGGTAAAGCCAGGGGAAAGCGCGGCGGTGCAGCCAGCGGAACAGCTGGTCCGTCACCAGCCCGATGAGGCCGATGACGATGATCCCGGCGAAGATGGTGTCGGTCTGCAGGAAGCGCTGCGCGCGCAGGATCGCGTAGCCCAGGCCCGAGTTCGCGGCCACCAGCTCGGCGACGACCAGATACGTCCAGGCCCAGCCCATGGTGATGCGCAGCGTGTCGAGCAGCGCCGGCTTGGCGCTGGGCAGGATCACTTTTTCAAGCAGCTCGCGGCGGTTCGCGCCCATGGTCTGTGCCGCCTCCACCTGCGCGGCCGGCACGCGGCGCACGTCTTCCGCCACCATCAGCACCATCTGGAAAAAAGTGCCGATGAAGATGATCGCGATCTTGGAACCCTCGTCGATGCCCACCCACAGCATCACCAGCGGAATGAAGGCCACCGCGGGCATGTAGCGGATCAGGTCGGTCAGCGGCTCCAGCAGCGCCTGCACCGAGCGGAACGTCCCGATCAGCAGCCCCAGCGGCAGCGCGATCACGGCCGAGAGCACGAAGCCCGCGACCACGCGGTAGACGCTGATGCCCATGTCTTCGAGCAGGCCGGTCTCGGTGGCCCAGGTCCAGGTCTTGGCCAGCACCGCCATGGGCGAAGGAAGAAAGGTCGGGTCCATGCCGCCCCAGGCGGCCAGCGCGGCCCACATCAGCAGCGGGGTGATCAGGCCGGTGAGCGCAAACCCCCAGTAGGCGCGGCGCGAGATGCCGGTGCGCACGGTCCAGAAGCCGTTGCGCCGCGGCGGGCGCATAGACGCAACGGCGCTGGGCGCACCAGCGCGGGCCGGTGGCGGAATCGATGCAGGCGGAGGAAGGCGGGACATGCGGGGCTCCTGACGGGGGACAAACGGCGAGAGAGGCTCGTGCGCAAGCAGCGAAGCATCTCCCGGGCTTTTGTCCCTCCGTGGAGCCACACGATCGTGGCCGACTGCTCTCGGACCAGACGGCTCAGACGGCTTCTTGAGAGAAGTGGTCTGGGCCCGGAACCCTAGCGGTCTTCAAGGCAGCGAATCACCGTTTTGGTGCACTCGCCTCTCTGTGCTTCATAGATAGCAGGTTTGATGCCAAGGTGAGCACAGAAGGCCTTGAGCGGGTTTATACTCCACCAGATGACCCAGTCCTCTTCACTTCTTGGTACAGGTATGTACCCCCTGGCCAGGGCTGCCCGGCTTGTGGGAGAGGATCTGCGCACTGTGCGCCGCTGGCTTAAGGGCTACGCATGGAAGTACCGCGAAGGACACAGGGTTTCAACTCCGCTTTGGTCTCTCCAATACAGCCAAGACGAAGACTTGGGAGAGGAGCAAGTTCTCAGTTTTCGGGATTTGCTTGAATTGAGAACGGTAGCGAGATTTGTGCATCAAGGCGTATCTCTACAAGTGGTTCGAGCCACGATAGAAGTTGCACGCGAGACACTGGGTGACTACCCACTTCAATCGCGTCGTTTCGTTACGGACGGAAAGAAGATTTTTCTCGAAGCAGTCGAACGGGTTGGAGAGGATCCAAAGCTTCTTGACGTTCGGGGTAGGCAATTTGCCATTGATGCGGTTATCAGACCAAGTCTGATCGAAGGCATTGAGTACGACGCGGATTCGCGAGCTCTGCGATGGTTTCCTCTTAACAAGCGCAGGTTGATCGTTCTAGATCCACAAATTCAGTTTGGTGAACCGATCATTGCGGGTGCGGGAGTGCCTACTGATGCTTTGGCTTCCGCGTTTTTTGCTGAAGGCAAAGACACTGGCAGAGTTGCTCGCCTTTACAAGGTGAGTCCGCAAGCGGTTCAAGCGGCAGTTGCGTTTGAAAGTCGTCTCGCGGCGTGAGATTTCTTTTTGATGCAAACCTACCTCCGGATTTGGCCCATGCCATCCGTGAGTTATGCCAAGGCGAGCAACAGGTTTTGGAAGTTTGTCATCTCACCGACAAGTACAAAGGCAACACCCCGGATCTCACCTGGATACCGAGTCTTGGTCGTGGCTGGTACATCGTGAGTATCGACAAATTCAACAAGAGTCGAGGGCAGGAGCGGGAAGCACTCCGCCGTGCGGGACACACGGTTTATGTACTTGATCCCCAATGGTCATCCCAACCGTTTTGGCAAAAGTCCGCCCGGCTTGTTCTCTGGTGGCCACAGGTAATCGAACATGCAGGGCTTTCCCAAGGCGGCGTGCATAGGATCCCTTGGCGACATACGTCCAGCAAAAAGTTTCTCAGTCTCTGACTGCGTAGCCACGTTGTTGCAGTAGTGCCAGCGTTCTTTTCAACGAAAGCTGCCTCCAAGGCTCATCGCGAAGCATGGGGTGTAGCGCCCGAATGCCCACATGACCCCTGGCAACTCCAGCAAATGATCAAAGCCTCCGGCTGGCCCCTGGCCGCGGAGCATCTTGCGCCCGGCGCCGATTTCAACGCCCGGCTGGAGGGCGGGCAGGTGCCGCTGCACTGGGCTTGCGCAGAGGGCAAGCCCAGGGTGTGAAACACATGGTCGAACAAGGGGCGAACGTGCTGGACGCGGCGGCCGACGGGCAGACGCCGCTGACGATGGCTGTGAAATCCGGGAGCTTTCAGGTGGTGAAGATGGTGATCGACCGCATGAAGGCGCTGGCCGCGCCGCGACGAGGCCTTGCGCAAGCGGCTTCAAGACACCTTTGGCAAGAGCCACACCGACGCGAAAAACCGCCTGCAGCAGACGCTGAAAGACTGGGACCGCATCGCGAGGAAAGCGGGCGGGCGGGCTCCCCCCGCGCTCTGAGGCGTGGTTTGCCTGGGATTGTTTCTTTTTGTTTAGCTGATCAGCTAAACAAGTGTTTTTACCTAAATTAAAGCATAATGGCACTCCTGCGCTGACCAGCAACACTGGCCATTGCCTCCTTAGCCATGCCCCCACCCGCCCTGCTCCCCAAAGAAACCGCCCGGCTCGCGCACGAAGCCGGGCTGGCTGACCAGCTGTGCTCGGCACTGGCCGGGGCCACGGGCGGCGAGGTGTTGGACCGCAGGGCAGAGGTGCCCATGGACGACAAGCATCGACTGGACTTGGTATTCACGCTGACGGCTGGGGGGGAATCGGTGGAGGTGGCGGTGGAGACGCTGCGCCACGCTTATCCGCGCGACATACGGCAGGCTGTCTGGCAGCTGGAGGAGTACAAGCTGGCCAACAGCCGACCGCATGGCCTGATCACCCTGGTGGCAGCCGAGTCGCTGAGCCTGGGGGCGAAGGAGCTGCTGCGCAAGCGCGGGGTGGGCTACTTTGAGCGCAGTGGCTCGCTGTACCTGCGGTGGCGGCAGTGGCTGATCGACATTGAACGCCCTGGCAAGGCAACGGCCCGCAAGGGCTCGCTGCCGCTGTTCACGGACGCGCGCGCGATGGTGGTGCACGCGCTGCTTCAGCACAGGGGTGAGTGGCTGACCGGCGGGGAACTGGCCGAGCTGGCCCAGACCTCTGCTTACACCTGTTCGGTGGTGCTGCAAGAGCTGTCGCGGTTGGAGTGGTGCGAGTCGAGCGGGGCGGGGCGCACATTGCGGCGCCGGTTGGCCCAGCCTGCGTTGCTGCTGGACGCCTGGGCCGAGCAGTGGCCGCAGCGCAAAGAGACGCGCAGCCGTTGGTATGTGCTTCCAAGGCAACCGCAGGGGTTGCTGTTGCAGCTGACCGACCAGATCGAGCAGGCGCGACTGGCCTTCCCTTGGGCGTTCACCGGCACGGCGGCGGCCAACGTGTACGCACCGCTGCTCACCAGCGTGGACACCGCCGAGATCATCGTTTCCCCAGGCCAAGCAGAGCCGATGGCCCAGGCACTGGGCTTGAAGCCTGCCGACCAGGGCGGGAATGTGACGCTGATGGAACGGGAGGGCGCGAGCTTGCTGTTTCGCACGCTGCACCCTGAGTACCCGTCCTGGTTCGCCAGCCCGTTCATCCTGTACCTGGACCTGCTCGATGGGCGCGGCCGGAACAAGGAGCTGGCGCAACACGTTCGCAACAAGCTGGAGCTTCTCTGATGGCCACTGACATCAAACCCCGCACCGCTGGGGGCTACCGCTCGGATGTGACCGAGGCCTGTGAGCGCGCCTTGCTCACGCTGATGGGGGCTTTTGGGGGCCTCAAGACGACACTGCGGCTGGTGGGAGGCCTCGTACCCCGGTACCTCACGCCCGAGGCCCCGCCCGACGTGCCGGCGCACGCGGGTACATCTGACGTGGATGTGGTGCTCAACCTGCAACTGATCGCCGAGGGCGAGGGCTACGCCACGCTGGCCGATCAATTGGTGGTGCGCGGCTTTGCCCGGTATGTGAACCCGGAGGGCAAGCCGGCGGCATGGCGCTGGCAGCGGCAGGTGGACGAGCACACGCACATCCTGATCGAGTTCCTTCGCGATGCGGGCGATGGACAGCCAGGCAGGGTGGTGAGCGTGGACGGAGAGCGCGTGTCGGCGCTGTCGGTGAGATTTGCAGGCATCGTGCACGACTGGTTTGAAACGCGGGAGATCAGCGGCGAGCTGCTCGATCGCGGCGGCCTCTCGGTGGAGACCCTGCGTTTTGCGGATGTGCCGGCTTTCGTGATCCTGAAAGCCCTAGCACTGGACGACCGGCAGGAAAACAAGGACGCGGCCGACCTGATTCACGTGCTGCGGTATGCCGGGACGCTGGAGCAAGTCGCCGCCCTGTTCGTGGTGCGCATCTTGTCCGGACAACACCCTGCAGCCATGCAGGCGGGGCTGGACGCGCTGCGCCGGCGCTTTTGCGATGACGCTCACGGCGAGGGGTACCGGAAGTTGGGCGCGGTGGCGTATGCGAGTTTTCACGACGCAGGCGATGAGGACGCGCGGGTGCGTGACCAGCGCTATGCGGCGGGCCTCGTGCAAGCCCTTCTTGAACGCATAGCCACCGCTCACACCCCGAGGTAGCGCCCCGGCCGGTGGTTGAGCGCGAGGATGGCGCCGATGGCCACAGCACCCACCACCGACTGCGCCACCTGGATAGGCGGCAGCACCCAGAACGCCGTGAGCACGACGACCAGATCCACACACATCTGCACCTTGCCGGCGCTGAAACCTTTGGCCTGCTGCAGCCATTGCGCCAGGATGTTGACGCCGCCCACGCTGGCCTGGTGACGCAGCAGGGCGAGCAGCCCGAAGCCGATCAAAAAGCCGCCGAGCACCGAAGCGACCCAGGGGTTGAGCAGTTCGAAGCGCACCACCTTGGGCGCCAGCGTGGTGCAGGCGGACACGAGGGCGACGGCGCCGAAGCTCTTGAAGGTGAACGCCGGGCCAAGCCGGTACCAGGACAGCATGAAAAACGGCAGGCTGAACAGGAAGAAGAACAGGCCGAAGGCGAGGCCGCTGGCATAACTGGCCAGAAAGGCCACGCCCGCCACGCCGCCGGTCAGCAGGCCGGCGTGGCCAAACATGGTCATGCCCAGCGCGACGAAGAGCGAACCGGCGATGAGCGCGTGGGTGTCGTCGAACCAGGAGTGGGCGGCGGGGGCGGGGGCGATGCGGGTGGCGGAGTCCATGCGGGGGAACAAGCATGGGGCGTGCCGCACGCTAGGCGCTGGTCCTGTCGAGATACGCCCGCACCAGCTCGCGCAGCCGCTCGCGCCCGAAGCTCGGGTCGTGGCCCGCGTGCACCACGCTCACGGGCAGTGTCAGCAGTCGCTCCATGGTGCGCGCATAGGCCACGCGGTCGGAGTGGTGCAGGTCGTCGATGAGCGGCCCGTCGTAGACCGCGTCGCCGGAAAACAGCGTGCCGCTTTTCGCTTCCCACAGGCCGATGCTGCCGGGCGAGTGGCCGGGCAGGTGCAAGACCTCGAAGTGGCGGTTGCCGAGGTCGATGACGTCGCCTTCGTCGAGCCGGCGCGTGACGGTGGCCTGTTTGATTTCCCAGGCCGAGAGGTCGTAGTCGGGTGTGGGCAGGGCGGTGAGCGCGGGGCCGCCGGTTTGATAGCCGGGCACTTCGATGTTGACCTCGTTGAGGTCGAAGTCGGCCAGCGTGCCGTCGGGGTCGGCGTGGGCGAGTGAATCGGCTTCGAGCCGGTGGCACCAGCATTCGGCGAACTCGTGGTGCCCGCCGACGTGGTCCAGGTGCACGTGCGTGGCGAGCGCGGCCACGCGCTGGCCGAACAGGTGGCGCGAGGCGGCGTGCAGGCTGCTGACGCCGAGGCCGGTGTCGACCATGAGGTCGAGCCCGCGCCCGCGGATGTGCCAGATGTTGCAGCGGAGGAAGGGGATGACGTGCGGCTCGGTGATGAGGGTGATGCCCTCGCCGAGGCTGCGGAAGTGGAACCAGTCGCCGGAGATGGGCTGCAGCATGGGTGGGCCTGTGGTGGGTGGACGGTTCAGTCTGGGGCCTGGCCAAAGACCATGTCGAAGTCGAGCAGCCCAGGAGCGGCACCGGGGTGGCGCTGCAGCAGTTGTGCCAGGGTTTCATCGGGCTTCAGGTCGCCGGGCCAGGGGGCTGTGCGCGGCCGCACCGTGATGGCATAACGCCCCGCAACGAAGCGCTGCACGCCGGTGGGCTGCCCCTGCGCGTCCAGCTCGGCCTGCGCACGGTAGCGGCCCGTGGAGCCGGGCAGGCGTTCCCAGATTTCGAGATACGGACCGTGCACGCCGGTTTCGATCACGCGCCCGGGTGTCTCGAAGACCATGAAACCGGCGTCGGGCGTGCTGCGCGGGGGCTGGATATCCCAGCGGCGGTGCCAGGTGCAGACGTCGGGCTGGCCGTCCTTCCCGGGCGTGATGCGGGTGAGGCCGCAGAAACCCTGCAGCTGGGTGCGGCCCAAGGGTGTGGTGGGGTCTGCGCCTTGCGGCACGCGCAGGTCGGCGTGCCAGCCCCCGGTCTGCAGCCAGTGCACGCGGGTGCTGGTGTCGCGTCCCTCGGGCGTCTCCAGCAGGGTGCGCACCCAGACACCGCGGTAGCGCTCGGGCACCGGCTCATCGGGCGCGGGCAGGTCGGTCCAGCCGCTCATTTTTCTGCTACCTCGACCGGCGCGACCGCCCGCAATGCCTCGACGGTGTCATCGGTGCTGGAGACACGGCCAAAGAGGCCGCCTTCGACGCCGATCATGGCCAGCGCAGGCGCCTGCAGTTCGGGCTGGCTGGCGGCAGTGGCGTCGCCCACGGTGGTGCAGGTGTAGCCACGGTCCACCGCTTCGCGCAGGGTGGAGTGCACGCAGACTTCGGTGGTCACGCCGCAGAGGATGAGCTGGCGCACACCTTGACGCGTCAGCAGGCTGTCTAGACCGGTGAGGTAAAAGGCGCCGTAGCCGGGTTTGTCGATCACCGCTTCGCCGGGCAGCGGGCGCAACGCGTCCACCAAGTCGTGACCCTGTTCGCCGCGCACCAGCAGGCGCCCGAGCGGGCCATAGCTGCCGATGGGCGCGCCCGCTGCCACGCTGCGCGCCAGCTTCGCGGGCGGGCAGTCCGACAGGTCAGGCAGATGCCCTTCGCGCGTGTGCACCACCAGCAGGCCCCCTGCGCGCGCGGCGGCCAGCAGGCGCTGCACCTGCGGTACCACGGCCTGCATGGGCGCGATGTCGATGCCGGCCTGGTGCGCGTAGCCGCCGGGGCTGCAGAAGTCGCGCTGCATGTCGATGACGATCAGCGCGGTGCTGGCGGGGTCGAAGGCGGTCGGGGTGTTCATGGCGCGGGGCGGGTGAAGCCGGTGGTGATGGCTTCGGCCATGCGGCGCGCCACCTCGTCGGCGAGCAGTTTGCCTTTGGCGGCGTCGGAGCCTCTGGCCGAGGACAGCACGCCCGAGGGCGGCACCCAGTCGGTGCGGCTGGGGTACATGTCGTAGGGCGGGAAGTCGGCCGGGCCGTCATCGGGCAGCAGGTCCATACGCACCAGGCTGGGGTGGTGGTGCAGCATCATGGACGTTTCCAGCACGGCAGCGTGTTCGAGCGCGAAGCCGGGGAAACCGTCGGGGAACACGTCGCCCAGGGTCTGTGGCGTCATGAAGTCCCAGTACTCCAGGCGCATCACCTGCAGCGCACAGGCCGGGTCGGCGGCCTTGGCGTCGCGCAGGCCGAGGTCGATGCCCTCGATCAGGAACCACTGGTTCTCGTAGTGGCCGTTCACGATCACGAGCTTGGTCAGACCGTGGCGCGCGAACTCGCGCACCGCGTCGCGCACCTGGCCGATGAGCGTGGCGGCGTCCACGCTGGTGGTGCCGCAGAAGTGCTGGCCGCCGCCGCACTTGGGCTGCGATTTGTAGCCGTAGCTCAGCGTGGGCGCGACCAGGCCGCCCACGCGCGCCGCGGTGTCGGCGGCCACGGCGCTGGCGAGCAGGCCGTCGGTGCCCAGCGGCAGGTGCGGGCCGTGTTGTTCGAGCGCGCCCACGGGCAGCAGCACGGGCGGCTGGTCGGCGCGGATGCGCTGCTGGTAGTCCAGCCAGGACAGCTGGTTCATCCACACGGTGTTGGGGCTTGTCATTTCAGACTCCGGTTGTTGCATGGCTTGGGTCGTTGCCGGGCGCGGGTGACTCGGCACCGCTGCTGCCCAGTGCTTCCACCAGGGCCGCGGTCGCAATGAGCGCGCCACCCGCCCAGCCCATGGGCGTGAGGCTTTCGCCGCCAAACCACAGCGCGGTGAGCACGGCCACCACCAGTTCGGCCAGCAGGATCACGCCGGCACGGCTGCTCTCCAGGTGCGTCACACCGAACTGCCAGGTGGCGGTGGCCAGCAGCAGCCAGCCAAAGCCGTAGGCCAGAATGCCGAACCACACCAGCGCACCCATGGCCGGCACGCCGTGGCCCAGCGCGCTGGTGGCGGCGAGCGAAATCGCGCCGCAGCCGACGAAAACGGACAGCGTCTTGGTGCGCATGGGCACGGCCTGCGCGGCGCGCGCGAGGATGTTGTTGGCCGCGAAGGCGAAGCCGGCCGAGAGCGCGAGGAAGTCCACGAAGCCGAGCGACAGGCTGAGCGCGCCCGGCCCGCCCAGCACCAGCCACAGGCCCACGATGGCGGCCACCACCGCGGCCCAGCGCGAGGGCGGAATGCGCTCCTTCAGAAACAGCCAGCCGCCCAGCACCGACCACACGGGCGAGAGGTAGAACAGGAACATCACCCGCACCACGTCGCCCAACATCAGCGCGTTGACGAACGAGGTGTTGGCCCAGCCGCCCACCAGCGCCAGCGCGAGCACAAAACCCCACTGCGAGCGCCAGGCCGCGCGGTCGCGCCAGATGAAGGGCAGCGCGCACAGGCCCACCAGGCCGTAGGACAGCAGCGACACCACCGGACCGCTCAGGCCCTGCGCGATGAACCACTTGAGCGGCACCCACGACAGGCCCCAGAGCGAGGCGGAAAACAGCAGCACACCGGTGGCTGCGCGGTCGGACGGTTGCTTCATAAGGTTCATGGCATGACGGAGCCGCCGTTGGGCCCGAGCACCTGGCCGCAATAGAAGCGCGAGAGATCGGACGCGAGGAAGAGCGCCGTGGCCGCGATCTCCTCCGGCGCACCCAGGCGGTGCTGTGGGATCGCGAGTTCTTTCTCCACCCACTCGGCACTCATGTGTTCGAGCGAGACCATGGCGGTGGCCACCGGGCCGGGCGCGATGGCGTTGACGCGGATCTGCTGCGGCGCGAATTCGCGCGCCAGCGAGCGCGTGAGCCCGATCACGCCGGCCTTGGCGGTGCAGTAGGGCGCGTAGCGCTCGCGCCCGAGGATGCCGAGGTCGGACGCGATGTTGACGATGGCGCCGCTGCCGCGCGCCACCATGCCGGGCAGCACCGCGCGGCACATCAGGAAGACCGACTTGAGGTCGGTGCCAAGCATCTGGTCCCAGTCGCCCTCGGTGGTGTCGAGGAAGGCCTTCTCCTGGATGATGCCGGCGTTGTTGACCAGGATGTGGAGGGCACCGCAGGCGGCGATGGCCTCGTCCACCAGGCGCTGCACCGCGCTGGCGTCGCTCACGTCGGCGCTGATCGCGATGGCCTGGCCGCCTGCGGCTGCGATGGCTTGTACCAGCGAAGCGGCTTCGGCGTCCTGCCCCCGGTGGTTGACCACCACACGTGCGCCGGCCTGCGCGAACAGCAGCGCAGTCGCGCGGCCGATGCCGGTGGCGGCACCGGTGATCAGCGCGGTCTGGCCCTGCAACGAGATCAAAAAGCTCATGCCATCACCTCGCCGTGGCTGGCCACCAGGCACTGACCGGTGAGCGGGGTGGCGCCTTCGCTGGCGAGGAACAGGAACACGCCCGCGAGCTCGTCGGGCGTGAGCATCTTCGGCACGGCCTGGCGCGCGAGGATCTCGCGCTCGACCTCGGCCTCGCTGCGACCGCTCTCCGCGGCCATCGCGGTCAGCGAGCGCATCGCCGCTTCGGTGCGCACCCAGCCGGGGCAGACCGCGTTGACGCGGATGCCACGCGGCCCCAGTTCCAGCGCGAGCGAGCGCGTGAGGCCCACGACGGCGTGTTTGCTCGCGCTGTAGGCCGAGAAACCGGCCACGCCGGTGCGGCCCCAGATGGAACTCTGGTTGATCACGCTCGCGCCGCGCGGCAGCAGCGGCAGCAGCGCCAGCGTGAGCCGCACCATGCTGCTCACGTTGTTGTCGAGCAGGCCGGTCCAGCACGCCATGAAGCCCGCTTCGGCATCGGCCAGCGGCGTCGGGTACTCGGTGCCCGCGTTGTTGATCAACACGTCGAGCTGGCCAAAGCGCTCCTGCACTTGTGCTGCCACCGCCGCCACCTCAGCATCGCTACCCAGATCGCACACAGCGCTGTGCACCTGGCTGCTGTGCAGCGAATCGACCAGCGCGTCCAGCGGCGCGGCCGCTCGGTCCAGCAGCATCAGCTGCGCACCCTGGGCCAGGAAGGCACGCGACAGCGCACTGCCGATGCCACCGGCCGCGCCGGTGATCAATACGGTCTTGCCTTGCAGGCCATAGCTCGGCGACGTCATCAAACCGCCGTCAAAAAGGAGACGCCCACAGCCCCGATGAAGCCATCGGCACGGTGCGGTGCGCCGGGCGGCAGCACCGCGCCGTAGTCGCTGGCCAGCACGCGCGTCACGCGGTGGCGGTGGTAGGCGCGCAGCAGCTCGCCCACCGTGACCACCTGGGCATTGCCATCGGGGTAGAGCTCGCGGTGCAGCCGCGGCAGCTGGTACCAGGGCGCCACAGGGCGTTCGTGGTGCGCGTTGTGGAAACCGAAGTTGAGCCAGACCAGGTTGAGCCATTTGGCGTCGAGGCCCACCACGTCGCTGTAGGTGTTGGCCTGTTCGTAGGCGCGGTCGCGCAGCTTGTCCTGCGGGATGGGCTTGTCGTCGAGGATGGGGTAGGCGTCGTAGGTGTGCTGGAAGCAGTCGGCAAAACGCAGCAGGTGCACGAACAGCAGGTAGGCCAGCGCGTACAGCGCCAGCGCCTTGAGCGACCACCAGGCCAGCAGCGCCCAGGCCGTGAACCGCACCACGGCGACACCGATCACGCGGCCGCGCGCTGCTTTCTTGCGATCACCCAGGAAGGGCAGCGCGATCACGAAGCCGCGCATGACGAACTCCACAGCGGGGATGTGCAGCCATTCGAGCGCCAGCACCACCCGCCGCACCAGCGGGTGGGCGCGCAGGAAACCCTGCAGGTCGAAGGTGATGACGTCGGCGCGTTCGACGTGGTGGCGCATGTGTTTGCGGCGCAGGTCGGCGAAGCTGGCGTAGGCGCTGCCGTTGATCCAGCTCATGAACCGGCCCCAGCGCTCGTTGGCCTGCGGCGTGCGGAAGATGGCGTGGTGCGCGAACTCATGAATGAAGTAGGCCGACCAGGTGAGCGTGAGGGCGACCAGCAGCACGCCCAGCGCGTTGAGCGCCCAGTGCGCCTGGCCCAGCAGGGCGATGCCGAGTGGCCAGCCGAGCACGGTGAAGGCCAGGGCGGCGGTGTTGGGCCAGACGCCGTCGGCGTGGCGGAAAAGGGCTTGTTTCATGGCGGGAACTCCATGCGGAAAACGCGGGGTGGCCAGCGCTCCGCACACCCGTGCCAGCGGCACGGGCAGCGGAAATCTCTGAGCAGGATTTACTTGGCCAGCGCCTTGACGAGCGAGGCGTCGAAGGTGGCTTCGGTGGCCGGGATCGTGGTGATCTGGCCCTTGGCCTTGAGCAGCTGGCCGATGATGTCGCCGCTGGCGAAGTAGGAGGTGGTTTCCTTGGCGGGCAGGAAGGCCTTGGGCATTTCAGCCAGCGGGATGTTGTAGACGCCGCTCATCTGTTCCTTGGCTTCCTTGGCCGAGACGCCCATGAACTTGCCGATGATCCTGGCGGCCTCGTCGGGCTTGGCCTTCATGTAGGCCATGCCGTCCAGGTAGGCCTTCATGACGCCGGTGATCTCGGTCGGCTTGGCCTTGATGACCTTCTCGTCGAACACCAGCACATCGGCGATCAGGCCCGGCGCGTCCTTGGAGGAGAAGATCACCTTGAATTTCTTGCCGCCACCCTGGCCCAGGATCTGCGACAGGCTGGGTTCGTAGGTCACGCCGATGGGCAGGGCGCCCGAGGCCATCGCGGCCGGCACCGCTTCGGGCGTCATGCTCACAGGGCTGATGTCCTTCTCGCTCAGGTTCACCGTCTTGAGCGCGTAGGAGAGCAGGAAGTCGCTCGGCGAAAGCGGGTTGTAGCCGATCTTCTTGCCCTTGAAGTCGGCCACCTTGGTGATGCTGCTGTCGGCCACGATGGCGTCGCCGCCGTTGGAGTAGTCGATGGGCATCACCACCTTCATGGCGCGGCCCGCCGCCACCTGGCCGACCACCTGGTCGTAGGTCAGCATGCCGCCGTCGACCGCGCCCGAGGCGATGGCCGCGGGGATCAGCGCCGGGTCGTTGAAGACCTGCAGCGAGACCTTGAGGTTGTATTTCTTGAACAGGTCCAGCGATTCGGCCACGTAGAAGGGGCCGTAGCCGATCCAGACCACGGTGGCCAGCTTCATGTTGGCGGGCGCGGCCATCGCCGTGGCGGTGGCCAGCGCGAGCGCAGCACCCAGCGCGGGCTTGAACAGCCTGCCGAGCACGGAAGTGGACGTGGTGGAACCTGCGGGAGAGGAGAAGAGACCAGCCAGTTTCATGATGAAGCTCCGTTTGATGAGGGATGGGCGCAGGAGAACCGATCTGACGTCGTTCTCCCGGGCTTTTATCCCTCCGTGGAGCCTGCGATGAGGCCGGTCCACTCTCGGACCAGACCCCGCGGTGAAGCGGACGGAACCCTAGTGGACCTACGCACGAGCCGCTGCTCCTGTGTGCAGACCGCTCTCCATGCTGATACTCCCCCATGCATGGATCGTGCCAGCACAGATGCCCCGTTTTTGCACCAAATCGCGGCACACCACACCCCACACACCGGCCTCAGCGCTGAATTTGGTGCATGGGCCGGGGCCTAGAATCCCCTGCACCACCGCATACCCGTGCTCACCATGCCCCACACCATCCCCGCCTGCCCGCAATGCGGCCTTGAAAACACCTACCCCGACGGCGACCACTTCGTCTGCCCGGACTGCGCCTTCGAGTGGCCGCAGACGGCCGCGGTCGCCGAAGACGAGGCCGCCGGCAACGGCAGCGTGAAAGACGCCAACGGCAACCCGCTGGCCGACGGCGACTCGGTGATCCTGGTCAAGGACCTGAAGGTCAAGGGCTCGTCCACCGTGCTCAAGAAGGGCAGCAAGATCAAGGGCATCCGCCTGGTCGATGGCAACGACGGCCACAACGTGGACTGCAAGACCGAGCTCGGGCCCATGCTGCTGAAGTCCGAGTTCCTGAAGAAAGCCTGACCCCGGTCATGAGCCGCATCGCCGTCATCGACTTCGAAACCACCGGCATCTCGCCCGGCCAGGGCGACCGCGCCACCGAGGTGGCGATCGTGCTCACCGAAAACGGCCAGGTGGTGGACCGCTTCCAGAGCCTGATGAACGCGGGCGTGCACATCCCGGCCTTCATCACCCAGCTCACCGGCATCACCAACGCCATGGTGGCGGGTGCGCCGCCGGCCGAGGCCGTGATGGCGGAGGCCGCGCGCTTCGTCGGCGAGCTGCCGATGGTGGCGCACAACGCGTCGTTCGACCGCCGCTACTGGATCGCCGAGCTCGCGCGCGCCGGTGTGCCGGCGCCGCAGCCTTTTGCCTGCACCGTGCTGCTCTCGCGCCGGCTCTACCCCGAGGCGCCGAGCCACAAGCTGGGCAGCCTGGTGGACTGGTTCCACCTGCCGCGCACCGGTCGCGCCCACCGCGCGCTGGCCGACGCCGAGATGGCGGCCGGGCTGCTGCAACGCATCCAGCACGACCTGCGAACACACCACGGCGTGGCCGAGCCCGACCACGCTTTTCTCCGCGCGCTGCAGGCCTGCACGCGCGCGGCGCTGCCGAAGTTTTTTCTGGCGCGCACTGCAGCCCCCGGGTCGACCGCGAATGCCGTGGTCCACGGCTGATCTCGTGCGCCATCAAGGCGGTTTGCAGGCCCACTTCCCCGGGTGAAGAACCATGCGGGCCGATCCGTTACGCTTGTCATCCATGCGCTGTCTTGTCCCAGGCCTTGCCCTTTGTGCCGCGTTGCTGATCACGGGCTGCAGCACCACGCCACCGCCCCGCGGGCCGGTGTACCGCGCGCTGTCGGCCGAACAGTCGAGCGACATCGCCATCCACGCGCTGGGTCTGGTGGGCACGCCCTACCGCTACGGCGGCAACACGCCCGAGGGCGGCTTCGACTGCAGCGGCCTGATCGGCTACGTGTACAAAAGCCGCGCCGGCGTCGCCCCGCCGCGCACCGTGGCGCAGCTGTCGGACTTCGGCCAGCCGGTGAGCACCCGCGAGCTGCGCACCGGCGACCTGGTGATCTTTGGTTCCGGTCGACCGTTTCACGCCGGCATCTACGTCGGCGAAGGCCGCTTTGTGCACGCACCGTCCACCGGCGGCACGGTGCGGCTGGACCGACTGAACAGCCGCTACTGGGCGCGCCAGAGCACCGCCTTCCGCCGCCCCTGAGAACGGCCGGTTGTGGCGGCCCGCGGAGGCGGCGCGACAATAGCGGGCTATGACCCACGCCCACCGCACATCCACCCCGCTGTCCACCCAGGACACCACCCGCATCGACGACCTGCGCATCGGCGCGGTGCGCCCGCTCATCACGCCCGCCCTGCTGCAGGAATGGCTGCCCACACCGCCCGAGGTGCTGGCGCTGGTCGAGAGCAGCCGCGGCGCGCTCTCGCGTGTGCTGCACGGGCAGGACGACCGCCTGATCGTGGTGGTCGGCCCCTGCTCCATCCACGACCACGGGCAGGCCATGGCCTACGCGCGGCTGCTCAAGGAGCAGGCCGATGCGCTGTCACAAGACCTGCTGGTGGTGATGCGGGTGTACTTCGAGAAGCCGCGAACCACGGTGGGCTGGAAGGGCTACATCAACGACCCGCACCTCGACGGCAGTTTCGCCATCAACGAAGGGCTGGAACTGGCGCGCCAGCTGCTGCTGGACGTGCTGGCGCTGGGCCTGCCGGTGGGCACCGAGTTCCTCGATCTGCTCTCGCCGCAGTTCATTTCTGACCTGGTGAGCTGGGGCGCGATTGGCGCGCGCACCACCGAAAGCCAGAGCCACCGCCAACTCGCCAGCGGCCTCTCGTGCCCGGTGGGTTTCAAGAACGGCACCGACGGTGGCATCAAGGTGGCGAGCGACGCCATCCAGGCGGCGCAGGCATCACACGCCTTCATGGGCATGACCAAGATGGGCCAGGCCGCGATCTTCGAGACGCGCGGCAACGCCGACTGCCATGTGATCCTGCGCGGCGGCAAGGCGACCAACTACAGCGCGGCCGACGTGGACGCCGCCTGCGCCCTGCTCAAGGCCGCCGGCCTGCGCGAGCAGGTGATGATCGACGTGTCACACGCCAACAGCAGCAAGCAGCACCGCCGGCAGATCGAGGTGGCCGCCGACGTGGCGCAGCAGATCGCCGCGGGTGACGCGCGCATCACCGGCCTGATGATCGAAAGCCACCTGAACGAAGGCCGGCAGGACATCGTTCCCGGCCAGACGCTGCAGCACGGCGTGAGCGTGACCGACGCCTGCATCAGCTTCGAGCAGACCGTGCCGGTGCTGCAGCGGCTGGCCGAAGCGGTGCGGGCGCGGCGCTCGAAAACCGGCCGCTGACCCCCCGGTTCCCCGACGAACGGGCCCGTCCAGACTGGCTCGCCGTTGACGACACTGTCAACTTTTACAGGTATTTGATCCCGCTCCTGCGCGGAGTGTCTAGAGTGCGCCAGTCGCTGGCTTTCGCTGGCGCCTCTTACACCCATAAACAGCATTCAGGAGGTTTCCATGTCCCCATTCCATCTGACCGGGCGCAAGGCCCTGGTGACCGGCGGCGCCCGGGGCCTGGGCGCCGGCATGGCCGTGGCGCTGGCCGCGGCCGGGGCCGCGGTGATGATTGGTGACGTGCTGGAAGAGCAGGGCCGCGAAACTGCGCGGGCGCTGGCCGCCACCGGCGCCCGTGCCGCGTTTGTGCACATGGACGTGACCGACGAAGCCCACTGGCTCGCCGCCATCAGCGCCACCCACTACGCACTGGGCGGCTTCGACATCCTGATCAACAACGCCGGCGTGGAAGTCACGGCACTGGTGACCGACATCGACCCCGACGAACTGCGCCGCATGCTCGACGTCAACATCGTGGGCACCGCGCTGGGCCTCAAGCACGCCTTTCGCGCGATGCGCCCGGGTGGACTGGCCGGACAGGGCGGCGCCGTGGTCAACATTTCGTCGGTGGCGGCGACCATCGCGTTTCCGGCGATCGCCGGGTATTCGGCCACCAAGTCCGCCGTGGACCGGCTCACGCGCGTGGCGGCCACGGAATCGGGCAAGCTCGGCTATGGCGTGCGGGTGAACTGCGTCTATCCCGGGCTTGTGCCCACCGACATGGGCTTGAAGCTCGCCAGTGACGTGATGAGCGCGGGCCTGTTCGCCTCGCCCGATGCGGCCGTGATGGCCATCGTGGAACAGACGCCGCTGGGGCGCCTCGGCACCATCAGCGACATGGCCGATGCCGTGGTCTTTCTGTGCTCCGACGCATCGCGGTTCATCACCGGCGCGGGCCTGCCGGTGGACGGTGGCATGGGCACCTGAGCGCACCCAGAGTCCGCCACCGAAGACAAAACCCCGCGCGCTGGCCAGCGCGCGGTGGCTCTCAGGTTCTCAGCGCGGCTTGCGCGGCACCATCGGGCCGCGGCCCTCGATGTGGCGGAAATTGATGCGGCCCTTGGTCAGGTCGTAGGGCGAGAGTTCCAGAGAAACCCGGTCACCCGCGAGGATGCGGATGTGGTTCTTCTTCATCTTGCCGGCGGAATAGGCAATCAGCTGGTGACCGTTGTCCAGCGTCACGCGAAAGCGCGTGTCGGGCAGCACCTCGTTGACGATGCCCATCATGTCGATCAGTTCTTCCTTGGCCATGTGAGGCTCCTTTGCTTCAAATACAAATCTGGGGAGAAGGCACCGTCGCGGCCACGGTGGCCGGGCGGGCGCGGGCGCGCAACGCGTCGTTCACCCAGTCGATGCCTTGCGCCACGGCGTAATGCGCCGCTGCGTCGTGTGTGGGGAAATCATCGTGGAAACGCATGACACGGTCGGTGCAGGCGCTGCCGGAGCCGCTGGCGATGGACACCTGCGCGGCAAAACGGCCGCACGGCAGCGGCCGGGGGCAAGCCGCAATGCGGTACTTGTCCAGAGTGAGAGGCGACAGTCTCTTCGTTGTTGTGGTCGTGGAAATCGTATGAATCATCAAAAACATCAAAGGGCGGAACGCCGCGGTCTCATGGACCGCACAGCAGGAAAACGCCCGAAAAACACATTGGCAGCCCCAAGCGCCGGGGTGCCCGACTGAATCCGCCGGCGCCGGCGCGGTGTCGGGAACACCACGCCAGAACCGGTGCACGCGCCACGGCAGGGGCATCGGCAACAGCAGGGAGAATATTGCGACGGCGCCGACCTGGAAAGGGTGCGGGGCTGGCGCGGCTCGCGATGGAGGGGCTGGACCGGCGGCCCCTCTGCCGGGGGCGGTGCGCCGAGGTCGTGAAACCCGGACGCGGCTGGTCGCCCAAGGCGAACCAGTTAATGTACCACGATGTGGAAAAACGTGCACGGGTTAAGCATCGTCATCGCACAGGGTGGGCGGGTGCGCACTTCAGCAATGCAGCCTGAACTGCTCGTCGCGGGCTTTCTTTCGTTCGGAACGCGCCCAGTCCTGTTGCCCGGCAGACAAGGGTTGACGGGCGTAGGCATCCAGCCTGGTCACTCGCTCGTTCAGTGCCTTGCACTGAAGGGTGCGATCTTGCGCCACCTCATGACGCTCGGTCATTGCCTCCGGTGGCAACGGCCGGGGCGCTGCAAGGGCGGCCCGGCGTTCTCGGGCCCAGGCGACTTGCTCGTCAAACGAACGGTCTGCGGGCACGGTCACCGTTCGCTCGACCCAGGCGCGGCGCTGGTGACAGTGTTGACGCGTCCAGAACAAGCCCCCGTCGGTCGCTTTGCACAGGTAGAGGGTGATTGTGCTGGGACGCGACGGAGCGGGCGCCTGCGCCACGGTGGAGGCCTCGGCGCCGGGAGGGCAAGGCTCATCGGTGTAGAGCACCCGGCCTTGCACGACGCACTTGTGCATGCCTTCCGAAGCCACCTGGGGTGGCGATGCCGGTGCCGCATGGATCCTCTGCGTTGGAGGCGCTGGCGCAGAACCGGGCGCTGCGACGCTGCGGGCCGCTGTCGGCAACTGGACGCTGAATGGTTGAGTGCTGTCAGGCCGGGATGCGGCGGCTCGGCGGGCATCCCACCAGCCATAGCCCACATAAAAAGCGACCAGCACGGCGATGGCGGCGGCGATGGACAACACGGTCCCCAATTTTCCGGGTTCCGGTGGCTTGAAAGGGGCATCGTTTTGAACACCTTCACGCATCCAGTCACTGCCCATTCAATCCTCCCCCACATCCCGCCCCTTGCTGCTGCGCCAGATCGCGCGCACCAGCCACAGCCCGCCGACAAACGCGCTGGCGAAGCCGATGAAGCCGAAGGCGGGCAGGCCGAAGAGGGTGGGGCCGCCCTTGACGGTCATGACGATGGACGAGCCGATGATGAGTGCGGCGATCACCAGCGCCATCGTGAGGCGGTTGGCGGCGCGGTCGATCTGGTCGCCCACGCGCTTGAGGTGCGCGAGCTCGATGCCCACATGCACCTTGCCCCGGCGCGCGTTGCGCAGCAGGCGCGAGACGTCGTGCGGCAGCTGTTCGGCCACCGCGAGCGTGCGGCGCAGGGTCTGCCAGGCGCGGTTGGCCACCACCTTGGGCTGGTAGCGTGCGCGCACCACCTGCTTGAGCAGCGGCAGGGCCTCGGTCGTCATGTGGAACTCGGGATCGAGACTGCGGCCCATGCCTTCGAGCGTGATGAAGGCCTTGATGAGCAAGGCCATGTCGGACGGCAGGCCGAGGTGGTGTTCACGCAGGATGGTGGTGACGTCGGCGAGCATTTCGCCCAGGTTCAACTGGGCCAGCGGTGTGCCGTGGTACTGGTCGACGAAGGTTTCGATCTCGGTTTCGAGCAGGCTGAGGTTGACGCCGTGCTCGTCGCCGGTCCAGTCGAGCAGCACGTCGGCCACGGTCTGCGGGTTGCGCTCGACCAGGCCGAGCAGCAGGTTCAGGAGTTCTTCGCGGCGCCGCACCGAGAGGCGGCCGACCATGCCGAAGTCGATGAAGGCGATGCGGTTGCCTTCGAGATAGAAGACGTTGCCAGGGTGCGGGTCGGCGTGGAAGAGGCCGTCTTCAACGATCTGTTTGAGCACGGCCTGGGCGCCGCGTTTCGCCAGCAGACTGCGGTCCAGCCCCTGGGCATCGAGCTGGTCGAGTTGATTGCCGGCGATGCCGCCCACGAAGTCCTGCACATTGACGCGCTCCTTGGTGTGCATCCAGTGCACCTTGGGCACCACGATCCAGGGCAGGCTGACCAGGTTGGCGGCGATGCGTTCGGCGTTGCGGCATTCGCTGGCGAGGTCGAGTTCGCGTTTGAGCGAACGAGCGAGCTCGCGCACCAGCTGCTGCGGGCGGTAGGGTTTGAGGGCGGGGATTTCGGCCTCGGCGATGGCGGCCAGGCGGCCGAGCAGGCGCAGGTCGGCTTCGATGGTGTCGGTGATGCCGGGACGGCGGATCTTGACGATCACTTCGGTGCCGTCGTGCAGCCGGGCGCGGTGCACCTGGGCGATGGAGGCGGCGGCAAGTGGTTCGGTATCGAAACGGGCAAAGACGGCTTCAGGTTCGCCGCCGAGGTCTTCGCGCAGCTGCGGACGCAGCGTTTCCAGCGGCACGGCGGGCACCTGGCTGTGCAGCTTCTCGAACTCGGCGATGTAGTCGGGGCCGAACAGGTCGGCGCGGCCGGCCAGGATCTGACCGAGCTTGACGAAAGTGGGACCGAGCTCTTCCAGCGTGAGGCGCAGCTGGACCGGCGGTTCGAGCCGCGCCAGCTCGGCCGCGTTGTCCCATTTGAGGGCGTGGCCGGCACGTTCCAGCCGGTCGGCCAGGCCGAGGCGGCGCACGCTGTCGCCAAAGCCGTGGCGGATGAGCACGCCCAGGATGGTGTTCAGGCGGCCCATGTCTCGGGCAGCGCCCAGGGTTTCGATCAGCATGTGTGGATCATAAAGACCCGCCATCGCGCTGCGCGCGTCCCCCTGAAGGGGAGCGACACCTGAGGTCCGGCAAAACCGGTCCTTGGTGTCTCTGGATGGGGCGCTGCTTCGCGCGCTGGGAATCGCTCTCCGACTCGGCAGAGAGCAGGACCCGCCTTACTTGCGGTCGGGCAGCTCGATCTTGACTTCGAGCACTTCCAGGTTGTCCTGGCGCTCGAGCATGACCTTGATGTCGTCCGGATTGATCTTGATGTATTTGCCGATCACGGCCACCAGCTCGCGCTGCAGCGCGGGCAGGTAGTCGGGCTCGGAGGCGTTGCGACCGCTGCGCTCGTGCGCCAGGATGATCTGCAGCCGCTCCTTGGCGACGCTGGCGGTCTTCTTGTTTTCGCCCAGAAAGAAGGAAAGAAAGGACATGCTCACTTCCTTCCGAACACGCGCTTGAAGAAGCCCGCCTTTTCGGCTTCAACGAAACGAAGCGGTTTCTCGGCACCGAGAAAACGGTCGATCACGTCGCTGTAGGCCTCGGCCACGTCGGTGCCCTTGAGGTGGATCGCCGGCATGCCCTGGTTGGACGCGGTCAGCACGTTTTCGCTCTCGGGGATGACGCCGATGAGCTTGATGCGCAGGATGTCCTGGATGTCTTCCAGGCTGAGCATCTGGCCGTCGGCCACGCGCGTGGGGTTGTAGCGCGTGATCAGCAGGTGTTCCTTGATCGGGTCCTTGCCTTCGATGGCGCGTTTGGTCTTGCTGCCGAGCATGCCGAGGATGCGGTCGGAATCGCGCACGCTGGAGACTTCGGGGTTGGTCACGATCAGCGCTTCGTCGGCGAAGTGCATCGCCATGAGCGCGCCGGTCTCGATGCCGGCGGGCGAGTCGCAGACGATGTATTCAAAGCCCATGGCCGACAGGTCGTTCAGCACCTTTTCCACGCCGTCCTGCGAGAGCGCGTCCTTGTCGCGTGTCTGGCTGGCGGCGAGCACGAACAGGTTGTCGCACTGTTTGTCCTTGATCAGCGCCTGGTTCAGGTTGGCTTCGCCGTGGATGACGTTGATCAGGTCGTAGACCACGCGGCGTTCGCAGCCCATGATCAGGTCAAGGTTGCGCAGGCCGACGTCGAAGTCGATGACGGCGGTCTTGTGGCCGCGCAGGGCGAGGCCGGAAGCGAAGCTGGCGCTGGTGGTGGTCTTGCCCACGCCGCCCTTGCCGGAAGTGATGACAACGATTTGGGTCATGTGGAGGTTCCTGTGAAGGTGGGGTAGTGGCTGAAAGGCTGCTGGCAGCCGTCAGGCAGACAGGGGATCGATGATCAGTTTGTCTTCGCCATCGGGGCCGGGCATGAGGCGCACCTGGGCGGCCTTGCCCCGCACTTCGGCGGGCAGGTCGGTTTCGCTGGTGCGGTAGATGCCCGCGATGGAGATGAGTTCGGGGTCCATGGACAGCGCAAAGATGCGCGCGTCGGCGTTGCCGCGCGCACCGGCGATGGCTCTGCCCCGCAGCGGTGCATAGACGTGGATGTGGCCGTCGGCGATGACTTCGGCGCCGGGGTTGACCATGGCCATGACGACCAGATCGCGCCCGCGGGCGTACACCTGCTGACCGGAGCGCAGCGGTTTGTCCACCACCAGCGCACCCGGCGCCACCGGCGAAGGCACAGCGGCCGCCGGAGCGGGTGCTTCGACCTCGGCGGGAGCGCGGCTCGGTGCCGGCTGGGGCGCGGGGCTGCGCTGGACCAGGGCGTCGGGCGCCGAGATGAGGCCGGTGGCCAGGGCGGCGGCGGTCTGCGTTTCGCTGCCGCCGCGCACGGCGATGGGCTGCAGGCGGTACTGGCGCAGGAGCTCGGTGAGCGCGGCGAAGTCGAGCGCGGTTTCAAGACCGACCGCAGCAGTGCCCTGCAAGGGCGAGAGGTCGATGACCAGCGGGTCCTGGTCAAAAAAATCGGGCATGTCGCCGAATCGCTGGGCCAGTTCCTCGCTCAGGCGGGCGAGGTCGGCGGATTTGAGCAGCAAGGCCACCAGGGGCAGGTTGGCGCTCTTGATCTCGAAGGTGGCGGGCGCGTTGGCAGCGAGGGCAACGGACATGAAGGGCAGGCTCGGTGGCTGGAGAGAAAAACGAGGTCCCAGCGGTGTGCAAAGGGCGAAGCCGCACAGCAAGACCCGGGCCCACTGCGCGCCGCGCATCTTACCAGCCGGGGGGTGTGCGTTGGTGCCCAGGTGTGTGCCGGTGTGAGGGGCTGTAAGCCCTGTGGCGTGCCGTTCGTCGGCTTGCGCGATGGCAATGCAGGATGGCGCGGGTGTCGGCATACTGAAACCCGTATGAAAAACACCCCCCCATCCCCTGAAAAACCGGCATCCGGCACCCCGGTTTCTGCGTGGGACCGTGTGTCACTGGTGTGGCGCATGACACGGCCGGCGTTCCTGCTGCTGACCGTGGTCGCCTGCGTGCTGGGCACCGCCACGGCGTCCGCCTGCGGCTGTGGCCTGGACCTGCCGCTGGCACTGGGCGCGATGGCGTTGGCGGTGCTGGCGCATGCGGCGGGCAATGTGCTGAACGACCTGCACGACGCCCGCAACGGCGCCGACGCCGCCAACACGGACGGCATCTTCCCCTTCACCGGCGGTTCCCGGCTGATCCAGACCGGCGCCGTGAGCGAACAGCAGACCGCCGAGCTGGCCAAGGCGCTGCTGGTGTTCCTGGTGCCCGCGGGTCTGTTGCTGGCGGTCAAGGCCGGCGGCGGGGTGCTGCTGCTGGGCATGGCCGGATTGCTGCTGGCCTGGGCCTATTCGGCGCCGCCGCTCAAGCTGGTTTCGCGCGGACTGGGCGAGCTGACGGTGGCGCTGGTCTGGTTTCTGGTGGTGGTGGGCGCGGACTATGTGCAACGGCGGCAGTTCTTCGTGATTCCGGCCAGCGCCGCAGCGGGTTTTGCGCTGATGGTGGGGGCCTTGCTGCTGATCAACGGCTTTCCGGACGCCGCGGCCGATGCCCGGGTGGGCAAACGCACCCTGGTGGTGCGGCTGGGTCCTGTGGCAGCGGGCGCGCTGTACGGCGCGCTGGTGCTGGGTGCTCATGCCTGGCTGGCGGCCAGTGTGTGGCTGCTGATTCCGCCGATGCCGGCGCTCTGGGGACTGGTTTCGCTGCCGTTCTCGCTGGCAGCACTCGCCTGGCTGCTGACCCATCTGCACCGGCCGCAGCAGTTGAAGCCCGCCCTGGCCCTCACCGTGGCGGCCACGCTGTTGCACGGTCTGGGCATGGCCTGGGGCTTTGCGCAGATGGCACGCCTGCACTGAAACCACCATCCGGGTGATTTTTTTCGGGGATGTTTTGCACAACCCTGTGTACAACTTTTTAACAAATACCACTTTATCCACAAGATGGTGATCAAACGCGGGCTTATCCCCATTCCGGTTCAGCAGCAACAGGGCCGTCTTCACACGCTTGTACGGACGCCAAGTCCTTGATTGGCCAGCAAAAAACCCGCTTGTCCACACAAAACCGCCTGCTCTACTACTCCTACTAATTTGAAATAAAGAAATAGAAGAGTAAGAACGGCCGGGGAAAACCGTCCGGTGCCCGGACGGCCAAGCAGGAAAACGGCATCGGCCGGTGTCTGAAAACATGTTCCGACCGTTTGAACACACCTTCCTGCCGCCGTTCGAGAAAAGTCACCGAGATCGATGCAGGTGGCTTTTGGAAGAGTTCGCAGCATCCGGGTGCCAGCCAGGCGCCACAGGTTGACCCGCAGGCCTTTGCGGGCCTGGAGATGCTGACCGTTGGAAACAGCAAGCTTCCGGGCTGGAAACCGCAGGAACTGCGGCCTCAGACCGTCTGTGAACACCAATTTCCACAACCCTGTGTATATCTTTTTAATAAGTTCAAGGTTATTCACAGTTTTATGGATAAGTGTCGGGTTATCCCCTTTTCTGTCTGATCGCAACAGGGCTGTCTTCACATGCTTGTACGGACGCCAAGCCCTTGATCGGCCAGCAAAAAACCCGCTTGTCCACACAAAACCGCCTGCTCTACTACTCCTACTAATTTGAAATAAAGTTATAGAAGAATAAGAACAGCCAAAAAAAACGCCGCCCGGTGCCCGGACGGCGTGGTCAAAAAGCCGCTGAGTGCGGTTCAGAGCATGTGCGTGACGAGTTTGAAGTCCGGGTCTTCCGGGAACGGCTTGACGCTGTAGCCCAGGCCCTTCATCAGGCGCAACATGCCTGGGTTGTTGGCCAGCACCAGGCCTTCGATTTCCGCCAGGCCCTTGTCGCGCGCTTCTTCCATGATGCTGAGCATGAGACGCGAGCCCAGGCCCTTGCCATTGAAGTCGTCCGCCACCACCAGCGAAAACTCGCAACTGGCCTTGTCGGGGTTGGTGATGTAGCGCGACACACCCACGATGCGTTCGGTTTCCTCGATCCCGCCATCGGCATCGGCCTGGCGGCTGCGGTGGATCGCCACCAGCGCCATTTCGCGGTCGTAGTCGATCAGGGTCAGGCGCGACAGCATCGACGGAGGCAACTCCTTGAGCGAGGAGACAAAGCGGAAATAGCGGCTCTCGGGCGAGAGGTTTTGCACCAGGTCCTGCAGCATCTGGGCGTCGTCGGGATGGATCGGGCGGATGGTGTACTCACCACCGCCGCGCAGTGGCCAGATCTGCTCGTAGCGGGCCGGGTAGGGCAGGATGGCCAGGTGGGCGTAGTTGCGGGCGGTGGCGGGGGCGCTGTCGATCACGATGCGGGCGTCCACCGCCACCGCACCCGATTCGTCCACGATGATGGGGTTGATGTCCATCTCGCGCAGCTGCGGCAGCTCGCAGACCATTTCCGAGACGCGCAACAGCACGTGTTCCAGCGCGTCCATGTCGACCGCGCTGGCGCCGCGCCATTTGACCAGGGTTTCGGCCACGCGCGAGCGCTCGATGAGCCGGCGCGCCAGGAACTGGTTGAGCGGGGGCAGCTCCATGGCGCGGTCGTTGATGAGCTCGATCATGGTGCCGCCGGCACCGAAAGCGATCACCGGGCCGAAGGGGTCGTCGGTCACGAGACCGATGTAGAGCTCGCGCCCGCGCTTGTTGCGCGCCATCTTCTGGATCGTGACGCCGTTGATGCGTGCGCCGGGCTGGGCCTTGGCCACCGCCTGGATCATGGTGTTGTAGATATCGCGCACGCCGACCGCATTGAGCACGTTGAGCGCCACGCCGTTGACGTCACTCTTGTGGCTGATGTCGGGCGAGTCGATCTTCAGCGCCACCGGGTAGCCCAGCTGGGTGGCGATCAGCATGGCTTCGTTGGCGCTGCGTGCCAGGATGGTTTGTGTGACCGGGATGTGGAAGGCCGACAGCAGGGCCTTGGACTCCATTTCGGTGAGGATCTTGCGGCGCTCGGTGAGCACGTTTTCGATCAGCAGTCGCGCTCCCTCGATGTCGGGCTTGGCCAGCGTGGACAGCGGCGGCGGTGTCTGCTGCAAGAGCTGCTGGTTCTGGTAGAAGCTGGCGATGTTGCCGAAGGCGCCCACGGCGGCTTCGGGCGTGCGGAAGCTGGGGATGTTGGTCGTGGCCAATACAGCGCGCGCTTCACCCACCGAGGCATCGCCCATCCAGCAGCAGAGCAGCGGTTTGCCCAGGCGGGGTTTGAGCTCGGCCATGGCGCGCGCCACGTCGGCCGCGTTGATGCCGGACTTGGGCGAATGCACCACCAGGATGCCGTCCACCGTTTTTTCGTGGCCGGCGGCGTCGATGGCGGCGCGGTAGTGTTCGGCCGTGGCTTCTTCGGACAGGTCGATCAGGTCGGTGAGCGAGGCCAGGGCGGGCAGCTGGGGTTTGAGCCCGGCGGCGGTCTCGGGCGAGAGCTGGCCCAGTTCGAGCCCGATTTCACTCACCCAGTCGGCCGCCAGCACGCCGGGGCCGCCACCGTTGGTGACGATGGACAGGCGCTTGCCCACCGGGCGGTAGCGCGAGGCCAGGCATTTGGCGGCTGAAAACAGCTCGACGAAAGAGCGCACGCGCACCGCGCCGGCGCGGCGCAGGGCGGCATCGAACACGTCGTCGCTGCCGACGATGGTGCCGCAGTGCGTCTGCGCGGCCAGGTTGCCCGCGGTCTTGCGCCCGGCCTTGAGCACCACCACCGGCTTGGCGTTGGCGGCGGCGCGCAACGCGCTCATGAAGCGGCGAGCGCTGGAGATGCCTTCCATATAGACGACGATGCTGTGGGTTTGGGCATCGGAAGCGAGGAAATCGAGCACCTGGGCGATGTCGACCGAGGTGTTGGGTCCGAGCGAAACCACGGTGGAAAAGCCCACGGCGTTCTGGCTCGCCCAGTCCAGGATGGACGCGGTGAGCGCACCCGACTGAGAGACCAGCGCGAGCGGGCCGACGGCTGCGAGCGGGCCGACCACACTGGCGTTGAGGCCGGCACGCGGACGCTGGAAGCCCAGGCTGTTGGGGCCGAGCAGGTGCATGCCGTGGCGGCGCGCAACGCGGTGCATGTCGCCGGCCATGTCCGCCGAGGTGCCGCTGCCGACCACCAGCGCGGCCTTGCACTTGATGCGACCGGCGACCTCGAGCGCCGCAAGGGCTTCGGTCGGTGGCAGGGCGATGATGGCCAGATCGGCCCGGGTCTGGGCCAGGTCGGCCAGGGTGCCGGTGGTGTGGATGTCGAGGAACACCAGGTTGCCGGTGAAGCGCTGGGTGGTGAGTGCGTTGACCAGCGCCCGGGCTTGCGGTATCTGGCTGTCGGGGTCGTCGGTTCTGCCGGCAAAGACGGCAATGGTTTCGGGCAGGAAGAGTGGGGTGAGGTAGTGTTTGTCCATGAGAGTCTTCGTTGTTAACCGTACGCTGTGTGGAACGTGTGTTCCCACCCAGCACACGCCGAAGAACCGGCTTTGCCGGGCCAAAGGCGTGGTCCCCCCCGGGGGGAAGCTGCACAGCAGCGCAGGGGGGTCATCAATCTGCGCCGATCAACACGCGCACATGGGCCGCGACGCTGCGCGCCAGCGGGCTGAGCACGTACCCGCCCTCCAGGCAGGAAATGATGCGGCCCTGGCAGTGTTTTTCGGCCATCTTCACGAGTTGTTGGGTGACCCAGGCGTAGTCGGCTTCCACGAGGCCGAGGTTGCCCATGTCGTCTTCGCGGTGGGCGTCGAAGCCGGCCGAGATGTAGATCAGTTGCGGTGCAAAGGTGTCGAGCGCGGGCAGCCAGTGGTCGGTGACGGCGGCTTGGAAGGCATCGCTGCCGCTGCGGCTGGGCAGGCCCACATTGACCATGTTCGGACCGACGGCGCTTTCGCCGTTGAAGGGGTAGAGGCCCTTTTCGAAGATGGAACACATCAGCACGCGCTCGTCGCCGCGGAAGATGTCTTCGCTGCCGTTGCCGTGGTGCACGTCGAAGTCGATCAGGGCCACGCGCTCCAGGCCGTGCACGTCGAGCGCGTGGCGCATGCCCACGGCGACGTTGTTGAAGAAACAGAATCCCATGGCGGCCGAACGTTCGGCGTGGTGACCGGGCGGGCGCACGCTGCAGAAAGCGGTGGTGGTGCTGCCGGCCAGCACCAGGTCGGTCGCCTGCACGGCGGCGCCCGCGGCGCGCAGGGCGGCGCTGAGCGTGTGGGGACACATGTTGGTGTCCGGGTCCACTGCGTGCAGGCCATCCTTGGGCGAGGCTTCAAAAATTTCGCGCACGTAGAGCGAGGCGTGTGCGCGGCCCAGCTGTTCTTCGGTGGCCAGCGGGGCGTCGTACGGGATCATGTAGTCCAGCAGGCCCTTGACCAGCAGGTGGTCGTTGATGGCGCCCAGGCGCTCGGGGCATTCCGGATGGTGCGCACCCATGTCGTGGCGGGCGCAGTCGGCGTGGGTGATGTAGGCGGGCAGCATGGTTCTGGGGTCTCCTCGGGCGGTGGTGAACGGCCGGGCGTCTGCGTGCCCGTGCGGATTGACATGCATCAATCTAGACCCGAATGCTGACAAAGGCATTGATGCACCGCAACAAGACCCTGCTGGATTCCACCCCTGGAGCCTGGATCGGAGCGCGTGTCTGCTTCCCAGAACGCGGTGGGGACCTTCAATGAAGTCCCGTCAGGGACGCCGCCACCGCGCGTTTGAAGGGCGTGAAACGTTCACCCAGGCCCACCATGGCCTGGCGCAGCAGGCGCGCCGGGGTTTCTTCGCGGGTGTAGAGCGTGGCCAGGGCGTGGGTGGCCATGTAGAGGCCACGGCTGGCGCCCTGGTGGGTGCGCTGGTAGCGCTGCAGCAGGACGGGCGAGGCGATGTCCTGCCCTTTTTGATGCGCCCGGATCAGCGCCTGGGACAGCGTGTCGATGCTGCGCAGGCCGAGGTTGAAGCCGTGTGCGGTGACCGGGTGCATGCCCACGGCGGCGTCGCCCACCACGGCGAAGCGTTGCGCGACCAGGCGGCGCGACCACACGCCCACCAATGGGTAGGCGTGGCGGGTGCTGCTGAGCCGC
The DNA here is from genome assembly GCA_030653975.1 of Hydrogenophaga sp. GTDB lineage: Bacteria > Pseudomonadota > Gammaproteobacteria > Burkholderiales > Burkholderiaceae_C > Hydrogenophaga. The sequence goes on from JAURYH010000008.1 coordinate 108,156, forward strand.
ATGGTGCCGAGCTGGTGGCCGAAGCGGCGTTCCATCTCGGCGTTGAACTCGGGCTCGGGCAGGTCCATCAGGGGTTGGAGTTCCTGGCTGGGCAGGGTGAGCACGACCGAGGAGCGCGGCAGGCCGGTCTGCGGACAGGGGTTCATGGGCAGCAGGGCGAGCGTCTGGCCGTGGTCGAACCACTCCCAGGCGGTTTCAAAGTGCGGCTGCTCGTGCGTCATGTTGCACACGAGCATGGTGCGACCGTAGTCGTGCATATCCGCCGGGATGCCCATGGCGCGGCGGGTGCTGGAATGGCGGCTGTCGGCGGCCACCACGAGCTGGGCGCTCAGGCGCTGGCCGCTGGCGAGCGTGAGGTGGGCGCCACTGGCGTCGGTGTGGATCTGGCTCACCTGCTCGCCGCAAACCAGGCTGGGGGCGGTGCCGCTGGCGTCGTCAGGCGCCAGGGCGGCTTCGAAGGCAGCGCGGCGGATGTGGTGGTTGGCGACAAGGAAGCCGAGCTCGGATTTGGGGCTGAGCTGGTGGCTGATGAGCATGCGCTGCTGGCCCGGGCCGGCGCCGCCGTCGAGCACGAGTGCGTCGCGCAACGGCGCGATGTGGGCGTCGCCCAGCAGCGGCCAGATGCCGAGCTGGCGCAGCCTTTCGGCGCTGTGCTGGGTGAGGGCGATTTCGCGGCCGTCGAAGGCGGGTTGTTGCAGCGCTTCGCGGCTGTGCTGTTCGATCAGGCCGATGTGCAGTCCGCTGCCTCGCAATGCCCGCGCCAGGCTCAGGCCGGCCGGGCCGGCGCCGATGATGATGAGGTCAAAGTCCATGGCGGGGCAGCTTATCGGGTGGCCGGGTGGCGGGGCTTGACTCAGGTCAAGCCCATGAAAAAGCCCCGACGGGCGGGGCTTGGGAAAGGGTGCGGGTCGGGCTCAGCTGTTCGGCTGCATCGGGGCATCGCAACCAGCGCCGCCACCCATGCCACCCATGCCACCCATGCGGTGGTGGTGGCCGCCATGGCCGTGCTTGCCCATCATGCCGCGCTCACCCTGCATGCCGGCGCGCTGGAAGCCGCCGTGGCGCTGCGTGTCAAACACCTTTTGCTGCTCGGGCGTGAGGGCGGCGTAGAAGCTCTTGGTGGCGTCGATGCGCTTGCCCATCCGGGCGTCGCGTTCGGCTTTCAGGGCCTGCATCTTGTCCAGACGCTCGGGCGTGGTCAGCTTGGCCCAGTCTTCGCGGCTCTGGCTGCGGGCCATGCGCGGCTCGGGTGCGGTGCGGGCCACGAAGGCGTTCCACGCGGCTTCCTGGGCCGGTGTGATCTTCAGGGTGTCCTTGAGCTGGGCTTGGCGTTCGGCCATGCGTTTTTGCATGCGTTCCATGCGCCAGGCATGATTTTTCGACATCTCTGCCGTGCCCGGACCGGCTTCGGTGCCAGCCTGACCACGCTGGGCCATGTGTTGTGTCCGCATGTCCTGCGACATGGGGCCGTGGCCCATGCCCTGGGCAATGGCGGTGGCAGAAACGCCGACAAAAGCGGTGGCGAGGGCGGCGGCGATGAGGGTGCGTTGGCTGAACAGTTTCATGAATCACTCCTGAACGGTTGATAAAAAGCTTTCCAGAGGTCTCAGAGGCTTCTGTTTCTGGAATGGCTCCAGTGTGAGCAGGGGCTGTATCTGCCCTGTGCCGGAGTGATGCCGTTTTGTAAAGATTTGTTCCGCTGGCGCTTGAATAGCTTGCGCCAGATCAAAGGATCCACCGCCGGGCCGCCCCAAGGCTGGATCAGCCTCCCGGGCAGCAGCGACCCGCGCAGCGGTGGAGCCCCGAAACACGCCAGCAAGGCGTGGTTCGCAAGGGGGTCAGAGACTCCCGAGGTCGTCGAGGATGGGGCAGTCGGGCCGGTCGTTACCGGGGCAATGGCACAGCAGTTCGTCCAGGGTGCGCTGCATGGCCTGCAGCGCTTCGATGCGCTGGCCGAGTTCGTCGCGGTGTTTCTGCGCGATGCGCTTGACGCTGGCACTGCTGCGGCGCCGGTTGTGCCACAGGCTCACGAGTTCGGTGATGGCGTCGAGAGAGAAGCCCATGTCGCGCGAGCGGCGGATGAAGCGCAGGGTGTGCACGTCGGCCAGGCTGTACTGCCGGTAGTTGCTGTCGGTGCGTGCCACCGTGCCCAGCAGGCCAAGCGCTTCGTAATGGCGCAGCATCTTGGGCGAAATGCCGCTCAGGCTGGCGGCGGTGCCGATGTTGACCGGCCACTGGCCCACGTGGTCCAACGCGCTGTCTGCTCTGTGGGCTGTGCTCGTCGGATCCGGCGCCGGGCCGCCCCAAGCCGGATCAGCCCCCTCGGGGGGCAACGACCCGCGCAGCGGCGGAGTGTGGGGGCTCATCTCATGCAGCGACGGTGTAGCCTTCTTCGCTGATGGCCGCAGCCACCGCGTCGCGCGGCTGTTCGGTCTGGACTTCCACCAGGTTCTGGCTGCGATCAATGCGCACCTCGGCTTGCGGGTCAAGGGTCTTGACGGCGGCGATCACGGCTTTTTCACAGTGGCCGCAGGTCATGCCTTGGACGGAAAAGACTTGGTTCATGGTGGTGCTCCAGGAAGAACGGTGGGGAAGAAGGCTGCATGATCAGCCTTGACACGGTGTCAAGGTCAAGCCCCCAGGCGATGAACGATACACCTTGTCGCTTGACCTTCCCATGGGGGTAAAGCTTATAACCGGGGTTCCCCCCTGCGCCGCTTTGCGGCTTCCCCCCAGGGGACCACGCTTGTGGCCCGGCGAAGCCGGTTCCACGGCGTGTACTGAAACAGACCCGATGAACACCACCACCTCCGAAATCCCGATCCTTTCCGAAGCCAGCCAGATCGATCTGGGCATCGGCGGAATGACCTGTGCGTCGTGTGTGTCGCGCGTGGAAAAGGTGCTGAAGAAGCAGTCTGGCGTGAGCGGCGCGAGCGTGAACCTGGCCACCGAATCGGCGCGCGTCACGCTCACCGGACCCGACGACGCCGAGACCCTGGCGCGCATCAAGCGCGCGGTGCGCGACGCCGGCTACGAGCCGCGGTCCATGGCCGCGATGGACGACGTCGAAGGCGAACGCTGGCACGGCATCCCCACCGACTTCCTGCCGGTGCTCGCGGGCCTGCTGCTCTCGGCCCCGCTGGCCCTGCCCATGGTGGGCGACCTGTTCGGAAAACACTGGATGTTGCCCTCGTGGGTGCAGTTCCTGCTGGCCACGCCGGTGCAGTTCTGGCTCGGTGCGCGCTTTTACAAGGCCGGCTGGCACGCCCTGAAAGCGCTCACCGGCAACATGGAGTTGCTGGTGGCCATCGGCACCACGGCGGGCTGGGCGCTGTCGACCTGGCTCTGGTGGCGTGCCGAGCCGGGCGAGATGGTGCATCTCTACTACGAGGGCTCGGCGGTGGTGATCACGCTGGTGTTGCTGGGCAAGTGGCTGGAAGCGCGCGCCAAGCGCCAGACCACCAGTGCCATCCGGGCGCTGCATGCGCTGCGGCCCGAGTGGGCGCACCTGCTGCCCGATGGCATCAAACGCACCGAAGAGACCGACGTGCCGGTCGACGAACTGCTGCCCGGTGACCTGATCACCGTGCGACCCGGTGAACGGTTTCCGGCCGACGGCACGGTGGCGCAGGGCAGCACCCAGGCCGATGAATCCATGCTCACCGGCGAAGCCATGCCGGTGCCCAAGGCGGTGGGCGATGGCGTGACCGGCGGTGCGCTCAACGGCGAGGGCGCGGTGCAGGTGAGCGTGCGCGCGGTGGGCGCGCAGAGCGTGCTGGCGCACATCATCGCGCTGGTGCAGGACGCGCAGGCGGGCAAGGCGCCGGTGCAGCGCCTGGTGGACAAGGTGGCGGCGGTGTTCGTGCCGGTGGTGCTGGTGATCGCGCTGTTCACGCTGGGCGGCTGGCTGTATGTGGGCTCTCCGGTGGAGGAGGCGCTGCTGCACGCGGTGGCGGTGCTGGTGATCGCCTGCCCCTGTGCGCTGGGTCTGGCGACGCCGGCGGCCATCATGGCCGGCACCGGCGTGGCGGCGCAACACGGCATCCTGATCAAGGACGCGCAGGCGCTGGAGATCGCGCACCGCGTGGACACGGTGGCGTTCGACAAGACCGGCACGCTGACGGTCGGCCATCCGCGGCTGCGACTGATCGAGGCCGCCGCGGGCGTGGACGAGGTGGCGGTGTTGCAGGCGGCGAGCGCGCTGCAGGCACAGAGCGCGCACCCGCTGGCGCGCGCCGTGCTGGAAGCCGCGGCCACGCGTGGGCTGGTGGTGGCCGCCGATGCGGCGCAGGACGTGCAGGCGGTGTCCGGCCGCGGCAGCCTGGGCACGGTGCAGGGTGTGAAGCTGGCGCTGGGCAGCCTGCGCTGGATGGACGAGTTGGGGGCGGCGATGGGCCCGCTGGCGGCGCGCGCGCAGACGCTGCAGGATGAAGGCGCCACGGTGTCGGTGCTGGCGGCGCAAGGCGAGGCCGATCAGTGGGCACCCCTGGCCCTGCTGGCCTTCGCCGACGAAGCCAAACCCGGCGCGGCCGCTGCGCTGGCCGGGCTGCGCGCCCAGGGTTTGCGGCTCTTCATGGTCTCGGGCGACAACCGCGGCGCGGCGCTGGCGATGGCCCACACGCTGGGCCTGCGGGCCGACGAAGGCGAGGTGATCGCCGAGGTGTTGCCGGGCGACAAGGCGGCGGTGGTGCAGCGCCTGAAGCTGGGCGAACGCGAACCGCCGCCGGGACTGGTGGCGCTGGCGGCGGTGGAGGGTGGTACCCCGCCCGGGGCCGTGACAACGGGTTCGAAGGAAAGCCTGCACACCGTGGCGATGGTCGGTGATGGCGTGAACGATGCGCCGGCGCTCGCCGCGGCCGATGTGGGCATGGCCATGAGCCACAGCCAGGGTGGCAGTTCCGACGTGGCGATGCACGCCGCGGGCATCACGCTGATGCGCGGCGACCCGATGCTGGTGGCCGCCGCGCTCGACATCTCGCGCCGCACCGTGAGCAAGATCCGGCAGAACCTGTTCTGGGCCTTCGCCTACAACGCCGCCGGCATTCCGCTGGCCGCGCTGGGTTACCTGAGCCCGGTGCTCGCCGGTGCTGCGATGGCGATGAGTTCGGTGAGCGTGGTCAGCAACGCGCTGTTGCTCAAGCGCTGGAAGCCGCCGGTGCAGCGGTGAAACCCTGTTCACCCGTCGCCTGCGTTACGGGGGGCGCCGCAACTTGGCGGGCAGGGTTGATGTGCGTCAATCCGGTTCGCGCCGTGTTCGGTGATAGTCTTGGGTCGAGTTAACCGACCGTTGGGTCGGTTTTGATCCCTGAGGAGACAAACACCATGAACCACGAAGCCCTGCGGGTCATCCGCGACGAACACGCCTCGCTGGCAGCGATGCTGCAATCGCTGATGCAGATGGTCCGGCGCGGCCCCGATCCCGAAGGGACGGGCCAGACCGAGCTGTTTTTTGACGTGTTGCGGGCGATGCTGTTCTACATCGACGAGTATCCCGAGAAGCACCACCACCCCAAGGAATCGGACCTGCTGTTCCCCCGCGTGGCGCGCGTGGCGCCGCACACCATGGCCGCCATCGACCAGCTGGAGCGCGACCACATGCAGGGTGAATTGCGTGTGCGCGAACTCATGCATCTGCTGATGGCCTGGGAGCTGCTGGGCGACACCCGGCGCCAGGCGTTCGAAGACGAGGTGACCCGCTATGTGGATTTCTACCTGGAGCACATGCGGCTGGAAGAGTCGGTGATCCTGCCCGAAGCCGAGAAAAGCCTGACCGACGCCGACTGGCACGCCCTCAACGCCGCGTTCGCCACCAACCAGGACCCCCTGAACAGCCGCGTGCCGCGCGACCCGCAGTTCGACCGCCTGTTCACCCGCATCGTGATGCGCGCGCCCGCGCCGGTGGGTCTGGGTCAGGGCTGATCGCCGTCCCCGGGGCGGTGTGGCGGGCATCGCCGCCGGTGAACAAGCGTGCCGTGGTGCGACGCTGTCAGTGGTTTGACGGCTGAAGATGAACACCCAAGTGGTGTTTGCGTGATCAATCTCAATGCCCGCAGCGGTCCGATCGGGGATGCTTGGAACTGTCCAGTACCAGTTCCCACTTGATGTGGGCCCGCCATGTCACATCCCGTCTCACTTTCCTGCTCCGGCGAACGCCACGAGTTCTCGCGGCAATTGCACACCCTGGTGCAGTTGCTTCAGCGGGTGCCCGACACCCGGGAGCCGAGCGGAAACGCCGCCTTTTTCGACACCATGCGGGCGGTGCTGATCGACGTCTGTGCCGCAGCCCCCGAGCCGTGGCCGGGTGCCGATGCGCTGGTCATGCTGGCGATCGCCCAACTGGAGCGCCAGCCCCTGAATAACGATCCGCTGGTCTCCGGTCTGCTGCAGCTGCTGCAGGCCCACGGTTTTCTGGACGGTGAGCGCCGCACCCAGCTGAAGGCGACGCTGCGGCGGCTGTTGGGCCGGCACCTGCGCCTGTTCTGGCAGGTGTCGGATGTGCCCGTGCTGGCCGTCGCAGCGGCGCGCAGCCAGCGGGCGGAGGCCGTCGATCCGACCCGTCTCAAGCGGCCCTGGACGTTGCGGCCGGGGCAGCTTGGCTCCGAACACCGGGCTGCGGCCAACGAGCCCGATGCCCACCCGGACAGGCATCGCCCCTCCGCGCGGCAAGACGGCGCTGAATCCGCCTGGTTGCCCGCGGCCTGAGCCGGCACAGCGGCCACCCGCCAGCGCGGGCGGGCTTTGGCCCACAATGGCCGGCCATGTCCCGCCACCCCTCGCCCGCTTCCCTGGCGCCCGACCACACGCCCTACCTGCGCCTGGCGCTCGCGCTCTCGCTGGGCGCTGCGGTGTCGCTGGGCATCACGCGTTTCGCCTATGGTCTGCTGTTGCCGCCCATGCGCGACGACCTGGGCTGGAGCTACACCCTGGCCGGTGCCATGAACACCGCCAACGCGGTCGGCTACCTCATCGGTGCGCTGGCCATGTCGTGGCTGTTGAAACGCCTGTCGCCCATGCGCGTGCTGCTGGCCGGCTCGGTGCTGGCCACGCTGTTCATGGCCGCCAGCGGCTTTTTCACCAGCGCCACGGCGCTGCTGCTGCAGCGGTGTCTGGCGGGCGTGGCGAGCGCGCTGGTGTTCAGCACCGGTGGGCTGCTGGCTGCTCGGCTGGGCGCGCGCCAACCGCATCGAAGTGGGTTCCTGCTCGGGCTGTATTACGGTGGCACGGGGCTGGGCATCGTGGTCTCTGCGTTCGGTGTGCCCTGGCTGCTGGAGCGGGCGGCCGGCCAACCCCATGGCTGGGCCTGGGCGTGGTGGGGCCTGTCGCTTTTGTGCGCGCTGGCGACGGCGCTGCTGGCCTGGCCCGCGCGCGTGCTCGCGGCCAGCGAAGCCGCCCGCCCGGCCGCGGCCGCGACCACCGGTCAGGCCGCAGGCCCGCTCGCCAGCCGCGTGTTCCGCATGCGCGATTTCGCTTTTGCGCTGGCGGGCTACGCCGGCTTTGGCGTCGGCTACATCGGTTACATGACCTTCGTGATCGCGCTGCTGCGCGAGCAAGGCAGCAGCTCCGGCGCGATCACCCTGTTTTATGCGCTGCTCGGCGTCGCGGTCATCGCCTCTTCGCGCATCTGGGCCGGCCTGCTGGACCGCCACCAAAGCGGCCAGGCGCTGGCGCGGCTCAACGCCCTGCTCGGCGTGGCGGCCATCCTGCCCGCGCTCACCACCGCCTGGCCGCTCGTGATCGCCTCGGGCCTGCTGTTCGGTGGCGTGTTCCTCTCGGTGGTGGCGTCCACCACGGCGCTGGTGCGGCACAACCTGCCGCCCGCGCAATGGGCCGCCGGCATCAGCGCCTTCACGGTGATCTTCGCGGCGGGTCAGATCGTCGGTCCGACCGTGGTCGGCCTGATCGCCGATGGTCCGGGTGGTCTGGCGCGCGGGCTGGTGTTTTCAGCGCTGGCGCTGTGGGTGGGGGCAGCGCTGGCGCTGCGGCAGCGGGCGCTGTGACCCAGCGCCGCAGCCCTCAACCAGCCGCAAGAGCACGACAGGTTCGGCGGTCACCGCGCTGGACATCGTCTGCTGGACCGGTGGTCTTGGCGGTGACGGGGCGGTGGACGATGGGTGGGGGTTTCAATTGGACTCATGAATGATGAGACTTTTTGGTATCTTGAGGTTCCAATTTTGTTCATAGCCAGACCAAGGACCGCCATGGCCACGGGACAGTTCGCCTACGCCAACAACACCAACCGTTTTCTGGGGGCGCCTGAGCTGGGCGCGCAGCCGTTTGCCGTGGCCGGCGTGCCGTTCGACGGCGTGGTGACGAACCGGCCGGGCGCGCGTTTTGGTCCGCAGGCGATCCGTGCGGCCAGCCTGATGCTGTGCGACGGCATCCACCCGGTGTTCGACGTGTCGCCGCTGGGCCAGATGGGCGATGCGCTGGACATGCGCCTGCCCAACGCCTCACCGCTGCCCGTGGTGCGTGCCGCCATCGAGGCGCAGGCCGCGCTGCTGATGGCGAAACACCATTGCGTGTTCCTCGGCGGCGATCACTCGGTCACGCTGTCGCTGCTGCGCGCGGCGCAGGCGCAATACGGCGGCGGCGAGCCGCTGGCCTGCCTGCATTTCGACGCCCACTGCGACACCTGGAGCGATCATTTCGGCGAACCCTCGGGCCACGGCACCTGGACCTATGAAGCGCTGCAGGAGGGGCTGATCAGCCCGGCGCACACGGTGCAGATCGGCATCCGCTCCAGCGGCGAACGCGCCGCGCGCGAGTACGTGGCACATCAGGGCGGGCAGATCTTCACGGCGCGCGCGCTGCGTGGGCTCGACGGTGCGGGGCTGCGGCCCGCCATCGACGCGATCCGCGCGCGTTTCGGCCAGCGACCGTGTTACCTGACGCTGGACATCGACGTGCTCGACCCGGCGTTTGCGCCTGGCACCGGCACCCCCGAGCCCGGTGGGCTGAGCAGTTCGCAGGTGCTGAGCTTCATCGAGGAGCTGGCCGGGCTGAACTGGATCGCCATGGATTGCGTGGAGGTGGCCCCGGCCTACGACCACGCCGAGCTCACCAGCCACGCAGCGGCCTGTTTCGTCTGGACCTACCTGTGTGGCCAGATCGCCAAAGCGGCCCAAGCGCCGAAGGGGGGCTGAACCATGTTCTCGCGCGCCTTGCTGGGCTCCGACACCCAGCTCAACCAGCAGAGTTATTACGAAGCCAGCGTGATCCGGCCCTTGCCGAATGCGCCCCTGCACGGCGCGGTGCAGGCCGACGTGGTGGTGGTGGGCGCGGGCTTCGCGGGCCTGAGCGCGGCGCTGGAGCTGGCGCAGCAGGGCCTGAGCGTGGTGGTGCTGGAAGCCGACCGCGTGGGCAGTGGCGCGAGCGGGCGCAACGGCGGTCAGGCCATCGTGGGTTATGCCAGCGGGCAGGGGCCGTTTGAAGCGCAGCTGGGTGAGGCCGATGCGCAATGTGCCTGGGACATGTCGGTCGAGGCGGTGGACCTGATCGAGCAGAGGGCCCTGGCACTCGGCATCGACTGCGACTGGCAGCGCGGCTACACCTATGTGGCCGAATCGGCCCGAAAGGCGCGCGCGCTGCAGGCCGAGGTGGACGATCTGCAGCGGCGCGGCGTGGCCTGTGATGTGGCGACCGGCGACGATGTGCGCCGGCTCATCGACAGCCCGCGTTATGTGGCGGCGGCGCACGAACGGCGTTCGGGCCATCTGCACCCGCTGAAATACGCGCTCGGTCTGGCGCGGGTGGCGCAGGCGGCGGGCGTGCGCCTGTTCGAGAACACGCCGGTGACCGGCTTGCGGCGCGGACCGAAGCTGGTGGCCGCCACCGCGCACGGGCACGTGACGGCGCGCTTTGGTGTGCTGGCGGGCAACTGCATGCTGCCCGAATACGGCCCGCAGGTGGCGCCCGAGATCACGCCGCGCGTGATGCCGGTGGGCACCTACATGGTGGGTACCGCGCCGCTGGACCCGGCCCTGTGCGAGCGCCTGATCGCGCACAAAGCGGCGGTCTGCGACAACAACTTCGTGCTCGACTATTTCCGTTTCAGCGCCGATCACCGCCTGCTGTTTGGCGGGCGCGTGAGCTACACGACCATGACGCCGCACGATCTGAAGGGCGTGATGGCGCGGCGCCTGTGCGCCGTGTTCCCGGCCTTGAAGGGCGTCCCGATCGACCACGTCTGGGGGGGCTTCGTGGACATCAGCATGAACCGCGCGCCCGACTTTGGCCGCCTGGGCGACAACCTCTATTACCTGCAGGGTTTCAGCGGCCACGGCGTAGCGCTCACCGGGCTGGCGGGCCAGCTCGTGGCCGAGGCGGTGGCCGGGCAGGCGGGCCGTTTTGATGTCTTCAGCCGCCTGCAGCACCGCCCGTTTCCCGGCGGCTCCCTGCTGCGCACGCCCAGCCTGGCGCTGGGCATGCTCTGGTACCGCTTGCGCGACGCACTTTGAGGGCCATCGGCCCTCAAGGCATCACTGCTGCTGACGCGGCTCGCCCTGTTCGTTCACCGTGATGGTCCTGCCCGGGTCCGAGGCCATCTGGACGCGGTGGTCCTGGCCGCGGAAGCTGTAGGACACGTCCCAGAACGCGGGCTGCGCGCCGCCGGGGATGTTTTCGCAGCGCCGCACATCCTGCGTGGCGGGCTGTCCGTCGCGACCGACCTGGGCACCGAGCGCGGCACCCGCGATCACCCCACCCACGGTGGCGATGTCCTTGCCGCTGCCGCCGCCCACCTGGTGGCCGAGGATGCCGCCGATCAGGGCGCCAGCCAGCGCCGCCGGCACGTTGGCGTTGCCGCCCTGGACCTGTTCACGTTCGACCCAGCAGCGTTGTCCGGAAGTGGCGAGCACCGCCCGCACGGACGTGACCGGGGCCTCAAAGAGCCGTTCGTTGTCGCGGCGACGGCTGTCGTAGACCGGCACCGGTTGTGGTGCGTAGCGGTTGCTGTCGATGCGGCCGCTGCCTTCGACGGTGCGCACGGACGAAATGCGGTCGTTCATGCCCATCGCTTCCAGCGACGGGTAGCGCCCGGGGCGCAGCACGACGCAGCGCCCGCTGTACCGGGTGTCGTTGCAGACCTCCCAGCGCTCACCGATCACGATCGCCGAGGTGGCGCGGTCGTTGAAGCCGGCCCGTTCCAGGTTGGCGATGGCCTCTTCCGTGGTGAAGGAGCGGCCCTGGAAACCCGCACGCTCGAAGAAGGTGACCTGACCGTCCACCCGGGCAGGTCCGGGTGCGGGGGCGTAGCGGTTGTCGGCGATGCGCGCGTTGCCCGCGACGGTGCGTACCGAGGTGACCTCGTCGTCCAGGCCCATCGAGGCCAGTGACGGGTAGCGCCCCGGGCGCAGCACGACGCAACGGCCGCGGTACCGGTTGTCCTCGCAGACTTCCCAACGCTCGCCGACCACGACCGCCGACGAGGCGCGGTCGTTGAAGCCGTAGCGGCGGAAGTTGGGGATGGCCCCGGTGGTGGTGAAGGAGCGGCCATCGAAGCCTTCGCGCTCATAGAACGTGATCTGGGCATTGACCACTGCCGGTGCGTAGCGGTCGTCGTCGACGCGGGCGTTGTTGGCGATGGCGCGCGCCGAGGAGATCTGGTCGTTCAGGCCCATGTCGGCGAGCGAGGGGTATTGCCCCGGGCGCAACACCACGCAGCGGCCCTGGAAACCGCTGTGCTCACAAACCTCCCAGCGGTTGCCGACAATCTCCACGGACGAGGTGCGGTCGTTGAAGCTGTAGCGGTCGAACCGGGGAATTTCCTGGTTCGCACGCACGGTCTGGCCGCCAAAGTCCGTGTGTTCGTAGAAGGTGGCCTGGGCGGCCACCTGGGCACTGAAGACGATGCCGGCCACGGCCAGCAGGGTTCTTGAGAGGGAAGTCATGTGGGTGTCTCCTGAATGGGTATCGCTGATCAGGATGACCTCCGGGGTTGCCGGTGTCTGTGCGTTGGCGCACACCTGCCGCGCCGGCCGCTGGACCCGCGTGGCCGCTTCAGGAACTCATCAGGCTCCTGACGGCTGCACTGAGCACCGGACCGCAGCGCTGGATGTCGGTCAGCGGCGCATAGCCGTAACCGATCACCAGACCTTTGAGGTCGTTGCGGGCGAGGCAATAGGCCGAGAGCGGGCGCACCGTGAGTCCTTGTTGCGCGAGGCGCTGGGCGAGGGCTTTGTCGTCCGCGTGCGAGGGCAGGCGCAGGCACAGGTGCAGGCCCTGTTCGGCACCGCTGATGAACGGACCATCGGTGCCGGCCGCGAGCACGGGTTTGAGTGCTTCGAGCAGGGCGGCGCGCCGTTCGCCGTAACTCTGGCGGGCGCGGCGCAGCGCGCTGCTGAAATGCCCCATTTCGATGAACTCGGCGAGCGCGGCCTGCAGCGGCATCTGGCCCGGGCGGTTGAGGTCGTAGTGCGCCTGCTTGAAGGCGGCCACGAGCGGCTTGGGCACGACGAGGTAGCCGAGCTTGATGCCGGGGTAGAGCACCTTGGAGAAGGTGCCCATGTAGAGCACGCGGCCGTCGGTGTCCAGCCCTTCGAGGCTGGAGATCGGCGGGCCGCTGAAGCGGTATTCGCTGTCGTAGTCGTCTTCGAGCACCCAGGCGCCGTGGGCACGCGCGGTGGAGAGCAGCTGGTGGCGCCGCGGCAGCGACATGACGGCGCCGGTGGGGTACTGGTGCGAGGGCGTGAGGTAGATCATTTTGGGCGGGTGCGCGTCGTCGGCCACGCCGGGGCAGATGCCTTCGTCGTCCACCCGCACCGGATGGATCGCCAGACCGGTGGCCATGAAGGCCTTGACCGCGCCCCAGTAGGCCGGGTCTTCGACCCACACGGTGTCGCCGTGGTCGGCCAGCAGGCGGGCGCAGAGTTCGAGCGACTGCTGGGTGCCGGTGGTGACGATGACCTGGTCGGCGTCGAGCTGCACGCTGCGGAAGACGCGCAGGTAATCGGCGATGGCGCGGCGCAGCGGCGCGTAGCCGCCGGAGTCGTTGTAGTCCAGCATGTCCGGGTAGGTCATGCGCCAGTGTTTGTTCTGCAGCCGCTGCCAGAGCGTGAGCGGGAAGGCGCTGAAGTCGGCGATGCCGGGGGTGAAGGGCTGGACTTCGAGTTCGGTGGCGCAGAAGGTGGTTGACAGGGCCAGACCCCGGGCCGACAGGCGCGCGGGCGCCACCGTCGGGGCGCCGCGCAGGTGGGGCCGGGCGGCGGAAGCCGGGTTGACCCGCGGCACGTTGTCGTTGACGAAGGTGCCGCTGCCCACACGGCTGACCAGATAACCTTCGACGCTGAGCTGGTTGAGGGCCGCGACCACGGTGTTGCGCGAGAGCCCCAGGTCCTGCGCCAGGTCGCGGCTGGACGACAGGCGCTCGCCAGCGCCGAGCTTGCCGTCGAGCATGGCGCGGCGCAGTGCCTCGTAGAGCTGGCGGTGCAGGGGCAGGGCGTCCTGGCTGCCCAGTCGGTTCATTTCGCTCAGCAAAAACTCAGACAGCATGTGTGTTGGAGGATGAGGGGTTTTGACGGGCACGCTGTGGAACCGGCTTTGCCGGGCCACCAGCGTGGTCCCCCAGGGGAAGACGCGAAGCGGCGCAGGGGGTAGCGCTAAGTGGCACCATGAAGTGGCTTCAACTGGCTCTGATTGTGATCCAATTGACCCGTCAGAATCAACCACCTGTCTGGAGATGTCATGAACAAGCCGCCGCCATGCATGGTCTGGCTGCCCGCCGACCACCGCCTCATGGGCGACCACGGGCATCTGATGCCGTTTCTGCTGCTGGGGGACAAATACGCCCGCGCCGTCAAGGTGGGAGCCCAGGCCCAGCCGGTGATGTTTCCACTCGCCGAGACGGGTGACATCAGCGACCTGCTGTCGATGGTGGATGGCGTGATGCTGACCGGATCACCCTCCAACGTGCACCCCTCGCATTTCGCTGAAGACGTGACCGACCCCAGCCTGCCGCTGGACCCCGCGCGCGACGCGCTCACGCTGGCGCTGGTGAAGGCCTGCGTGCACGAAGGCGTGCCGCTGCTGGGCGTGTGCCGTGGCTTTCAGGAGATCAACGTGGCGCTGGGCGGCACGCTGCACCAGCGGGTGCACGAGGTGCCGGGCCTGATGGACCACCGCGAACCCAAAACCGCCCCGTTTGAAGAACAGTACGCGCCCAGCCACCCGATCCGCCTGGCGCCGGGCAGCGTGTTCGAGACCTGGGCCGGTGGCGCCGAGGCGATGGTGAATTCGCTGCACGGCCAGGGCATCAACCAGCTCGCGCCCGGGCTGGAGGCGCTGGGCCATGCGCCCGATGGTCTGGTGGAGGCGTTCGGCGTCAAGGGCGCCCACACCTTTGCCTACGCGATGCAGTTCCACCCCGAATGGCGCTGCTGGGAAACGCCGTTTTATGCCGCGATCTTCGAGGCCTTTGGCAAGGCCTGCCGCCAGCGCATGAGCTTGCGCTTGCAGGCCGCTGACCTGAGCCGCAGCCGGGTCACGATCAACTCCTGAACGCCTGAGCGTTTTTCCGTACCCGACACCACCGCACACAACGACAGACAAGGAACCGGCACATGACAGCCCCCAAGACCGTAACCACCTTCAACGACCTGGAGAACTGGCTCAACGAACGCCGCGTCACCGAGGTGGAATGCCTGGTGCCCGACCTGACCGGTGTGGCGCGCGGCAAGATCCTGCCGCGTGGCAAGTTCACCGAAGACCGCGGCATGCGCCTGCCCCAGGCCATCGTGGGCATGGGGGTGACGGGCGAGTTCCCCGAGAGTGGGCCGTACTACGACGTGGTGGACCCGACCGACAAGGACATGCAGCTGCGCCCGGATCCTTCCACCGTGCGCATCGTGCCCTGGGCCACCGACCCGACCGCGCAGGTGATCCACGACTGCTTCGACCACGAAGGCAAGCTGGTGCCCTTTGCGCCGCGCAGCGTGTTGCGCCGCATCTGCGACCTCTACGCCGCCGAGGGCTGGGAGCCGGTGGTGGCGCCCGAGCTGGAGTTCTACCTGACCGCGCGCAACACCGACCCGAACACGCTGCTGAAGCCGCCGATCGGCCGCAGCGGCCGCGCCGAGACCTCGCGCCAGGCCTATTCGATCGACGCGGTGAACGAGTTCGACCCGCTGTTCGAGGAGATCTACGACTACTGCGACAAGATGGAGCTCAACGTGGACACGCTGATCCACGAGGTGGGTGCGGGACAGATGGAGATCAACTTCTTCCACGCCCACCCGCTGGGCCTGGCCGACGAGGTGTTCTTCTTCAAGCGCACGGTGCGCGAAGCGGCGCTGCGCCACGACATGTACGCCACTTTCATGGCCAAACCGATTGCGGGCGAGCCCGGCAGCGCGATGCACGTGCACCAGAGCATCCTGGACAAGGCCACCGGCAAGAACATCTTCAGCAACGAAGACGGCACGGCCTCGGAGGCCTTCTACCATTACATCGGCGGCCTGCAGCGCTACATCCCGGCGGCCATGGTGCTGGTGGCGCCGTACGTGAACAGCTACCGCCGCCTCTCGCGCCACACGGCCGCGCCGATCAACATCGAGTGGGGGCACGACAACCGCACCGTGGGCATCCGCTCGCCGATCTCCAGCCCGGCCGCGCGCCGGGTGGAAAACCGCGTCATCGGCGCCGACGCCAACCCCTATGTGGCGATGGCCATGACGCTGGCCTGCGGCTACCTGGGCATGAAGAACAAGATCCAGCCCAAGCCCGAGATGAAGGGCGACGCCTATCTGGCGCCGTACTCGCTGCCGCGCAGCCTGGGTGAAGCGCTGGACTGGCTGCGCCGCGAGCCCGACCTGCACGAGGTGCTGGGCAAGGAGTTCATCACCATCTACACCGAGATCAAGGAGCTGGAGTTCGACGAGTTCATGAAGGTCATATCCCCGTGGGAACGCGAACACCTGCTTTTGCACGTCTAGAACCTGACTCACCCCCGCGCCGCACCTGCGGTGCGTCACCCCCTCAAGGGGGCAACGCTGGCGGCCCGGCGGAGCCGGTTCCGCGGCGTTCTTGAAAAACTTCCCCTCTCTCTGAAAGCGAGCCTGTTGTGAACCCCTCGACCCTCATCGCCCCGCCCGCCCTGGTACGCCGCGCCGAGCAGCAGGACACGAAAGCCATCCAGGCGCTGGACAGCGCGCACTTCTTCCACCCCTTCACCGACCATGCCGGCCTGGCCTCGCGCGGTGCGCGGGTGATCACGCGGGCCGACAACATCTATGTGTGGGACTCCGAGGGCGCGAAGATCCTGGACGCGATGAGCGGCCTGTGGTGCGTGAACGCGGGCTACGGCCGCAAGGAGCTGGCCGACGCGGCCTACCAGCAGATGATGACGCTGCCGTTCTACAACAGCTTCTTCAACACCACCAACGTGCCGGCGGTGCAGCTGGCCACCAAGCTGGCTTCGCTGGCCCCGGTGGTGGGCGGGCGCAAGTTCGAACATGTGTTCTTCTCCAGCAGCGGATCGGAGAGCAACGACACCAACGTGCGCATGGTGCGCCGCTACTGGGACCTGCTGGGCCAGCCGCAGCGCAAGGTGATCATCAGCCGCCACAACGCGTACCACGGCTCCACCATGGCCGGCGCCTCGCTCGGCGGCATGAGCGGCATGCACGCGCAGGGTGACCTGCCGATTCCGAACATCACGCACATCGAGCAGCCGCACTTCTGGGACAACGCGCTGCCGGGTGAAAGCCGGGCCGATTTCGGCCGCCGCGCGGCGGGCTGGCTGGAGGCCGAGATCCTGGCCATTGGCGCACACAAGGTGGCGGCCTTCATCGCCGAGCCGGTGCAGGGCGCGGGCGGCGTGATCATCCCGCCCGAAACCTACTGGCCCGAAATCCAGCGCATCGTCGACCAGTACGGCATCCTGCTGATCTCCGACGAGGTGATCTGCGCCTTCGGCCGCCTGGGTCACTGGTTCGCCTACGAGAAGTTCGGTTACCGGCCCGACCTGGTGACCTTCGCCAAGGGCGTGACGAGCGGCTACATCCCGCTCGGCGGCGTGATGGTGGGCGACCGCGTGGCCCAGGTGCTGATCGAGCAGGGCGGCGAGTTCAACCACGGCTACACCTACAGCGGCCACCCGGTGGCCTGCGCGGTGGCGCTGGCCAACCTGGAGCTGATGGAGCGCGAGAACCTGGTGGGGCGGGTGAAGGACGACGTCGGCCCCTACCTGGCCGAGCGTTTTGCCGGGCTCAGGGACCACCCGCTGGTGGGTGATGCCGAGACCTGCGGCTTCGTGGCCGGTCTGGTGCTGGTGAAGAACAAGACGACCCGGCAGATGTTCGACGCGGACCTCGGCGTGGGCATGATCTGCCGCGGCCACTGTTTCAGCAACGGGCTGATCATGCGCGCCGTGGGCGACCGCATGATCATCGCGCCGCCGCTGGTGATGACGCGTGCCCAGATCGACGAGATGATGGACCTCATCCTCCGCTGCCTGGACGCGACCCTGGACGATCTGCGCGCCGACGGCCAGCTGGGCTGAGCCGCGCACGCAGCCTGCGCGCATCACACCCGGTGTTGTCCGGATTCGGGGTTGACTGAATCTTTGTTACAGTATTTCATGCCCCTTTTGCGGGGATAAAGTTGGTCTGTAACTTGCTTGCTTCCAGGCTTGCAAGCCAGCCGGTTCCTTTGTGTCAACCGCCGGGTTCTGTCCCATTTAACTGGAGTGTTCCTCATCATGAAGAAGCAAGTTCTGGCTCTGGCCATTTCGGCGATCCTGCTCGCCGCCTGCGGCAAAAAAGAAGAACCGGTGGCAGCCCCCGCGGCGCCCGCGCCGGTGGCTGCGGCGCCTGCTGCGCCTGCCGGTCCGGTGTACGACGATGAAAAGGTCCTCAACATCTACAACTGGCCCGACTACATCCCCGACGGCATGATCGCCGCCTTCGAGCAAGAGTCCGGCATCAAGGTCAACTACGACACCTTCGAGACCAACGAAGCGCTGCACGCCAAGCTGGTGGCGGGCAACACCGGTTACGACATCGTCGTGCCCGGCACCGTGTTCGCTCCCCCCCAGATCGAAGGGGGTCTGCTGCAGCCGCTGAAGAAAGAACAGATCCCGAATCTGGTCAATCTGGAGCCGGCCATCATGGACGTGCTGACCAAGGCCGATCCGGACAACAAGTTCCTGGTGCCCTGGGCCTGGGGCTTCACCACCGTGGGCATCAACCGGACCCGTGTGGAGAAGGCGCTGGGCGGCATGGCCATGCCGGAAAACGCCTGGGATCTCGTGTTCAAGCCCGAGTACACGAGCAAGCTGAAGTCCTGCGGTATCGCCTACCTGGACTCGCCGACCGAGATCATCCCGGTGGCGCTGCACTACATCAGCAAAGACGCCTACTCGACGGACGTGGCCGACTACAAGGCCGCGGGCGAGATGCTGGCCAAGGTGCGCAAAGACGTGCGCCTGTTCAGCTCGACCATGATCGACGACATCGCGGGCGCCAAGGCCTGCGTGGCGATCGGCTGGTCGGGTGACATCAACATCGCCGCCACCCGTGCCAAGGAAAACGGCTCCAAGGATGTGATCGAAGCCCTGCTGCCGTCCACCGGCGCGCTGATCTTCTTTGACACCATGGCCGTCACCAAGGACGCCAAGCACCCGAACAACGCGGCGGCGTTCATCGACTTCTACCTGCGCCCGGAAAACGCCGCGGCCATGGCCAACGAGATGAGCTACCCCACCGGCAACAAGGCGGCGCTGGACAAGATCAACCCCGAGATCGCCGGCAACAAGACCATCTTTGTCGAAGCCGATTATTTCGCCAAGATGATCAAGCCCAGCAGCTTCACCAACGAAGCCCGCGAAGCGATGGCCAACGTCTACAACGGCTTCAAGAAGGGCAAATAGGCCTCCCGGCTTTTTCCTGAGCGTTGGGGCTCCAGGGCTGTTCGACCAGACGGGATGAACGGCCCTTTTTTTGTTTGCGTCTCCGGTTTTCACAGCGTTCAACACAGCGAGGTTCACCCATGGCAGAGGCTGGCGCACAGGCGGGATATCTGGTCACCGAAAAACTGGTCAAACGCTTTGATGACGCGGTGGCCGTGGACGAGGTGTCGCTCTCGATCAACAAGGGCGAAATCTTCGCCCTGCTCGGCAGCTCGGGCTGCGGCAAGTCCACGCTGCTGCGCATGCTGGCCGGCTTCGAGAAACCGACCTCGGGCCGCATCATGCTGGGTGGCCAGGACGTGGCGAACATGCCGCCCTACGACCGGCCGGTGAACATGATGTTCCAGAGCTACGCGCTGTTCCCGCACCTGAACATCTGGGAAAACGTGGCCTTTGGTCTGAAGCGCGAGGGCCTGCCCAAGGCCGAGGTGCAGCAGCGCACCGACGAGATGCTGGGCCTGGTGCAGCTCACGCCCTACGCCCAGCGCAAGCCGCACCAGCTCTCGGGCGGGCAGCAGCAGCGCGTGGCGCTCGCGCGCAGCCTGGCCAAGAAGCCCAAGCTGCTGCTGCTGGACGAGCCGCTGGGCGCGCTGGACAAGAAGTTGCGTGAGCAGACCCAGTTCGAGCTGGTCAACATCATTGAAAAAGTGGGCGTGACGGTGGTGATGGTGACGCACGACCAGGAAGAGGCCATGACCATGGCCAGCCGCATCGCCATCATGAGCAAGGGCCGCGTGCTGCAGGTGGGCACGCCGGAAGAGATCTACGAACACCCGCGCAACAAGTTCGTGGCCGACTTCATCGGCAACGTGAACCTGTTCGCCGGCAAGCTCACGGTGGACGAGCCCGACCGCTGCGCGGCCACCACCGCGATCGGCGAAGTCCACGTGGGTCACGGGGTGAGCGGCACGCTGAACATGCCCGTGTCCATCGCCGTGCGGCCCGAGAAGATCGAGATCAGCAAGACCCGGCCCGAGCACGCATCGTTCAACCTGTTCCAGGGCAAGGTCAAGGAAATCGGTTACCTGGGCTCGTACACCACCTACATCCTGGTGGCCGGCGACGGCTCCAGGGTGCGGGTCACCGAGGCCAACACCACGCGCCAGGACCTGACGGACATCACCTGGGAAGACGACGTGTATTTCTGGTGGGACGACAACGCCGCCGTGGTGTTGAGGGACTGATCGCTGTCAGTCTCCCCCCGCGCCGCTTCGCGTCACCCCCCAGGGGGCGCTGCGTGTGGCCCGGCAAAGCCGGTTCCACCGCATCCTTGGTTTGAGGTTGCTGCGCTCACAGGTTGAAAGTTTCTGGAGGTTCTTGATGGCCACTTCATCGCTCCCCATGCCCGGCAAGCGCTTCGTCATCGGCGTGCCGTATGTCTGGCTGTTTGTCTTTTTCCTGCTGCCCTTCCTGATCCTGCTGTACATCAGCTTCGTGGACATGGGCGAGAGCGTCCATCCGTTCAAGCCGATCTGGGACCCGGTGACGGGCATCCTGAGCCTGAAGTACGAGAACTACGGGACCATCTTTCGCGATGCTGAGAGCGGCGAGCTGTTCAAGACGATCTACATCGAGGCCTACCTGCGATCGATCTGGTACGCCCTGATGACGGCGGTGCTGTGTCTGCTGATCGGCTACCCGTTTGCCTACTTCATCGCGCGTTCGGCGCCCAGCGTGCGGCCTGCGCTGCTGATGATGGTGATGCTGCCGTTCTGGACGTCGTTCCTGCTGCGGGTGTACGCGTGGAAAGGCATCCTGGCCGACCAGGGTGTGGTCAACCAGGTCCTCATGGGGCTGGGCATCATCGGTGAGCCGATCCAGATGCTTTACACCGACGTGTCCATGCTGGTCGGCATGACCTATGTGTACCTGCCGTTCATGGTGCTGCCGCTCTACGCCAACCTGGTGAAGATGGACTTCCGCCTGCTCGAAGCCGCCTACGACCTGGGCACCTCGCCGTTCAAGGCGTTCTGGCTGGTGACGGTGCCGCTGTCCAAGGCCGGCATCGTCGCGGGTTTCATGCTGGTGTTCATTCCTGCGGTGGGCGAGTTCGTGATTCCCTCGCTGCTGGGCGGGCCGGAAAACATCATGATCGGCCGCGTGGTCTGGGACGAGATGTTCACCAGCAACAACTGGCCGCGCGCCACGGCGCTGGCGGTGGTGATGATCGCGCTGATCATCGTGCCCCTGGCGATCTACTACCACTTCACAGCCGAAGAAAAGTAATCCCCCGCGCCGCTTCGCGTCACCCCCCAGGGGGCGATGCGAGTGGCCCGGCGAAGCCGGTTCCACCGCATCCCCGCAAAGCACCCGTCGGACCTCCCAGGCATTTGGCAAAGGATTGGCAATGAAACAGTTCCTCGAAAAACACTTCGGCAAGTTCTGGCTGGCGGCGGTGTACCTGTTCCTGTACGTGCCGCTGTTCTTCATGATCGTGTTCAGCTTCAACAGCACGCGCCAGGACGCCAAGTTCACCGGCTTCTCGCTGCGCTGGTACGAGGCGCTCACGCGCGACACCAAGATCGTCGAAGGCTTCTGGCTTTCGCTCAAGGTGGCGCTGGTCACGGGTGTGCTGTCGGCCGTGCTGGCCACCTTCGCCGCCTTTGTGCTGGTGCGTTATCGGCGCTTCCTCGGCCGCACCATCTTCTCGGGCATGGTCAACGCGCCGCTGGTGATGCCCGAGGTGGTGATCGGCCTGTCGCTGCTGCTGCTGATGGTGGGCGCGCAGAACGCCTTTGGCTGGCCGCAGCGCGGCATGTTGACCATCATCCTCGGCCACACCCTGCTGGGCATGGCCTACGGCATGGTGGTGATCCAGAGCCGCCTGCTGGAGGTGAACCGCAGCATCGAAGAGGCCGCCATGGACCTCGGCGCGCGGCCGTTCCAGGTGTTCTTCCTGATCACCCTGCCCAACATCTTCCAGGGCATTCTGGCCGCCTTCCTGCTGGCGTTCACGCTCTCGTTCGACGACGTGGTGATCGCCGAATTCCTCTCCGGCCCGGGTGTGAACACGCTGCCGCAGGTGATCTTCGGTTACGCGCGCCGCGGCATCAATCCGACCATCTACGCCGCGGCCACGCTGCTGATCACCACCGTGACGATCGTGATCATCAGCTACTCGGTCTGGGTGGCGCGGCAGACGCGCAGGCGCGAGCGCGAGATCGCGGCGGCCACGCGGGCGGAGGTTGCGGCACTCGTCACGACGACCTGATCTGTTTCCGGTCCTCGCCGCGGCCCTGGTGTCTTTGGATGCCGGGGCCGTGTGCGTTACAGGTGCCACTGGACGGCTGAGGCCGCTCGGAAGTGGATGGCACAAACGTGCCTTGTTCGGCGTAGCATGGTGCCAATTGCTTGTCACCGATCCGCAGGACCCGAGCCCATGACCGACACCTCCACAACCCCCAGGTTCGACGGCCGCGCCGTCATCAACGGCGAACGCGTCGCTGCGCGCGATGGCCAGACCTTTGATTGCATCTCGCCGGTGGACGGCCGCGTGCTCACGCAGGTGGCGCGCGGTGGCCAGGCCGATATCGACGCCGCCGTGGCCGCTGGCCGCGCCGCGTTTGAAGACCGGCGCTGGAGCGGTATGGCGCCGGCGCAGCGCAAGCGCGTGATGATCAAGTTCGCCGACCAGTTGCTGGCACACGCCGACGAACTGGCGCTGATGGAAACGCTGGACATGGGAAAACCCATCAAGTACGCGAAAGGCGTGGACGTGAACAGCGCGGCCAACTGCATCCGCTGGTACGGCGAGGCGGTGGACAAGGTGTACGACGAGATTGCGCCCACGCCGAGCAACTCGCTGGCGCTGATCACGCGCGAGCCGGTGGGGGTGGTGGGCATCATCGTGCCCTGGAACTACCCGATGATCATGGCGGCGTGGAAGATCGCGCCGGCGCTGGCCGCGGGCAACTCGGTGGTATTGAAGCCGTCGGAGAAAAGTCCGCTGACCGCGCTGCGGCTGGCCGAGCTGGCGCTGGCCGCCGGCATTCCGCCCGGCGTGTTCAACGTGGTGCCGGGCTTCGGCACCGAAGCCGGCTCGCCGCTGGCGCTGCACATGGACGTGGACTGCATCGCCTTCACCGGCAGCACGCGCGTGGGCAAACAGATCCACGTGATGGCCGGGCAGAGCAACCTGAAACGCGCCTGGACCGAGCTGGGCGGCAAGTCGCCCAACATCGTGTTCGCCGACTGCCCGGACCTGGACCGCGCGGTCGAGGCCGCCGTGGGCAGCATCTTTTTCAACCAGGGCGAGAGCTGCAACGCACCCTCGCGGCTGTTCGTCGAGGCTTCGATCAAGGACGCGTTTCTGGAGAAGGCCTTGAAGCTGGTGCCGAACTTCCAGCCGGGCAACCCGCTGGACAAGGGCACGGTGATGGGCGCCATCGTCGACCAGGTGCAGCTCGACAACGTGATGCGCTACATAGCCCTCGGCCAGAGCGAGGGCGCGCAGCTGATCGCGGGTGGCGCGCTGGCTTCGCCGGTGGCGGGCGGCTGTTATGTGATGCCGACCATCTTCGACGGCGTGACGCCGCAGATGACGATCGCGCGCGAGGAGATCGTCGGCCCGGTGCTCGCGGTGCAGAGCTTCACCGACGCGGCCGACGTGGTGCGCCAGGCGAACAACAGCGTCTACGGCCTGCAGGCGGGCGTGTGGACGTGCGACATCAACAAGGCGCACGGCGTGGCCCGCGCGCTGCGCGCCGGCACGGTACATGTGAACTCTTACGACGAGGACGACATCACCGTGCCCTTTGGTGGTTTCAAGCAGAGCGGTGTGGGGCGCGACAAGTCGCTGCACGCGTTTGACAAGTACACCGAGACGAAGACGACGTGGATACGCATTGATTCGCCCGTGTGAGGTAGACCTGTGCGCTCCGGCGCCGGCCCTCACCCCCACCCTCTCCCAGGGGAGAGGGGGTAACTTCCCCTCATTGCAGGAGACTTCCATGAACGCACCGCAGACACCTGAAAACCTGAACGCGCCCCACACCAACGCCGCCTGGCACCAGCGGCGGCTCGACGCCACGCCGCGTGGCGTGGGCGTGATGGGCGACTTTTTCATCGACCGCGCGAAGAACGCCGAGTTCTGGGACATCGAGGGCCGGCGCTTCATCGACTTCGCGGGCGGCATCGCGGTGCTCAACACCGGCCACGTGCACCCCAAGGTGCAGGCCGCCATTGCGGCGCAGCTGCAGCGCTTCACGCACAGCTGCTACCAGGTCGTGCCCTATGCCAAGTACGTGGCGCTGGCCGAGCGCATCAACGCCATCGTGCCGATCGAGGGCCAGGTCAAGACCGCGTTCTTCTCCACCGGCGCCGAGGCGATCGAAAACGCGGTGAAGATCGCGCGCTCGTCCACCGGGCGCAGCGGCGTGATCGCCTTTGGTGGCGCCTTCCACGGCCGCAGCCTGTTTTCGGTCGCGCTCACCGGCAAGGTCCAGCCCTACAAGGCGGGCTTCGGCCCCTTCCCGCCCGAGATTTACCACGTGCCTTTCCCGTGCCACTGCGCGTCGCTGGACGACACTCAGTATGCGATGGAGCAGCTGTTCAAGTGCGACATCGAGCCCAGCCGTGTGGCGGCCATCGTGTTCGAGCCGGTGCAGGGCGAGGGCGGTTTCAACCCGATCCAGCCGGCTGCGGTGAAGTGGCTGCGCGAGCTGTGCGACCAGCACGGCATCCTGCTGATCGCCGACGAGGTGCAGACCGGTTTCGCTCGCACCGGCAAGATGTTTGCGATGGAACACTACGGCGTGTCGCCCGACCTGATGACGATGGCGAAAAGCATGGCCGGCGGCACCACGCTGTCGGCCGTGAGCGGCAAGGCCGCGATCATGGACGGCCCGGCGCCGGGCGGCCTGGGTGGCACCTATGCGGGCAACCCGCTGGCGATTGCGGCTTCGCATGCGGTGCTGGACGTGATGGCCGAAGAACAGCTGCCCGAACGCGCGCAGCGGCTGGGCGACCGTCTGTTGGCGCATCTGCACGGCGCGAAGGCGAAGTACCCGCGCATCGGTGACGTGCGCGGCCTGGGCGCCATGGTGGCCTGCGAGTTCATCGATCCCGCCACCGGAGCGCCCGACGCCGACACCACGAAGCAGGTGCAGGCTGCCGCGCTGAAACGGGGCCTGCTGCTGCTGACCTGCGGCGTCTACGGCAACGTGATCCGCTACCTGTTCCCGCTGACCATCGAGGACAGCGTGTTTGCCGAAGCGCTGGGCGTGCTCGACGCTGCCATGGCCGAGGTGCTGGCTTGAGCCTGGGTGCCGATCACCCCCTGACCGAGCGCATGGGCGCCCTGCGCGCGCAGGGCATCCATTCCATCCTCACCACCTTCACCGACCTGCACGGCGTGCCCAAGGGCAAGCTGGTGCCGCTGGAAGCGCTGCCCGACGCGGTGGCCACCGGCGCGGGCTTTGCCGGCCCCAGCATCTGGGGCACGGGCCTGCCGCGCAGGGGCGCGCGCAGCGAGTATTTCGGGCGCGTGGTGCCGGAGAGCCTGCGCCCGCTGCCTTTCATGCCCGGCGTGGCGCACGCGGTGTGCGACGGTTTTGCGGGGGGTGAGCCCTTGGACACCTGCTCACGTCAAGTCTTGAAGCACCAGCTCGCGCGCCTTCGACAGCGCGGCTGGACCTTGCACGTTGGCATCGAGCCCGAGTTCTTCCTGATGAAGCAGGACGCCCAGGGCCGCTGGGGTGTGGCCGATGCGGACGACCGACTGGACAAACCGTCCTACGACCTCCAGGCGATCCACCGCAACTTCGGTTTCCTCGACGACATGCGCCGCCACCTCACGGCGCTGGGTTTCGAGCTGCAGCAGATGGACCACGAAGACGCCATCGGCCAGTACGAGATCAACTACCGGCACGACGAAGCGCTGGCTGCTGCCGATCGCTACCAGCTCTTCAAACTCACCGCGCACGCGGTGGCGCAGCAGCACGGCGCCACCTTCAGCTGCATGCCCAAGCCGCTGGCGGGCGCGCCGGGCAGTGGCCTGCATTTCCACATCAGCCTGACGGATGCGCAGGGCAGGGCGGTGATGGCCGACCCGGTCGGTGCGCTGGGCCTGAGCACCGCCGGCCACCGGTTCGCCGCCGGCCTGCTGCACCACGCCGACGCGCTGGCCGCGCTCTGCGCACCCACGGTCAACAGCTACAAGCGCCTGGCCAGCAGCGCCAGCGCCTCGGGCACGACCTGGTCGCCGGTGTGGAAGACCGTGGGCGACAACAACCGCACCTGCCTCGTGCGCACCGTGGCCGGGCGCATCGAATGGCGCCTGCCCGACCCCTCGTGCAACGTGTACGCGGCGCTGGCGGCCACGCTGGCCGCCGGGCTGGACGGCATGCACCGCGAGCTGCCCGTTGTCCAGCCCTGCGACGAGGACCTGTACCAGCGCCTGGCGAGTGGGCAAGCCATGCCGCCGCGCCTGCCGCGCGATCTGTACGAGGCCCTCGCCGCGCTGCGCAGCGACGCCATCCTGCGCGACGACCTCGGTGAGGCGTTCTGCGAACAGTTCCTCGCGCTCAAGCGCGCCGAGTGGGACGCCTACGCGCAGCAGGTGAGCGACTGGGAGCTCACGAGGTATGTGTGAAGCCCCCCTGCGCCGCTGTGCGGCTTCCCCCCGGAGGGGGGGGACGCGCCTGGTGGCCCGGCAGAGCCGGTTCCACGGGCACCCTGGGCGGTGAGTGCGCGCCGGACCTGCGTCGCTCAGTTCTTGTAGCCCGGGTCCAACCGCTCCACCTTGCGCAGCAGCGCAGGCCAGGCGAGCTGTGCGCCCTGGCCGGCGGTCGCGATCTTCATCACCTCCGCCATGCCGGCGAGGATGGCCGGGTTCACCTGGGTCAGTTCACCGCCGCCGGCCAGTGCGTCGATCTGGATGCGGCAGGTGTTCTCGAAGGTGTACATCGAGAGAAAGGCGTCGGCGATGCTGGTGCCGACGGTGAGCAGGCCGTGGTTGCGCAGCATGAGGAAATGGGCCAAGCCCAGGTCGGCCTGCAGGCGCGGCTTCTCGTCCGGACGGAAGGCCACGCCTTCGTAGCCGTGGTAGGCCAGCGAGGCGAGCACGAAGGTGCTCTGCTGGCTGATGGGCAGGACGCCGGCCTTCTGCGCGCTCACCGCCACGCCGGCGCGGGTGTGCGTGTGCAGCACGCACTGCACCTCGGGCCGCGCCTCGTGCACCGCGCTGTGGATGACGAAGCCGGCGGGGTTGACCGGGAAGGGCGAGTGAATCAGCTTGTTGCAGGCCATGTCCACCTTGACCAGGCTGCTGGCCGTGATCTCGTCGAACATCAGCCCGTAGGGGTTGATCAGGAACTGGTGCTCGCCGCCGGTGACGCTGTCGGGCAGCTTGGCGCTGATGTGCGTGAAGACCAGATCGCTCCAGCCATAGGCGGCCACCAGCCGGTAGCAGGCCGCGAGGTCGCAGCGCAGCGCCCATTCTTCGGTGCTGACGGATTCTTTGAGCGAGGGGATGTTGAGCATGCCGTGTCTCCTGCGCCGCGTCAGGATGCGCGACTGTGGGCGACATGGTCGCGCGGAGAGGGCAGGCGGGCTGTCGCAGGTCGGACAAGCAGGAGATGCAGTGGGAGGACAAGATACCTCTCCGGAGAGAATTGCCTGAACCCAGATCACGGCGGAACCGGCTTTGCCGGGCCGCTCGTGATGCCCCCCTCAGGGGGGTGACGCCGCAGGCGGCGCGGGGGGGTTACCTTTTACAGGTGTTGAAGCCCAGCAGGGCGTAGGGTGGACACCAGCCCATCAGGCCGGTCAGCAGCGGGACGACGCCGATGTAACCCCAGACGCCGATGCTCCCCATGGCGGCGGCGGCGATGAGGGCGAGGCCCACAACGATGCGGATGATGCGGTCGATGCCGCCGACGTTCTTGGTCATGTGAATACTCCAGTTAACGGTGGTTGAGCCGCTGCCCTGAACCCTGCGGGGGTTCACCGTGCAGCGGAACGTGGAGCGTATTGAATCGCAGCGTCGGGGCGGGGTATGTGACCTGTGTCACAAAGCGGCGCTTCGGGTGCAGCGTTCCTGGCTCAGAGGCTCCGCCGAGCGCGAACCGCTGGGGGTGTTCTATTTCGCCGACATGGCCGCAATGGCGCGCAGGGCGGCGCTGTCGCGGATGGTGATGCATTCGCGCGAAAGCTCGACCAGCCCGTCGCGCTCGAAGCGGTGCAGCAGGCGCGTGATGATCTCGCGCACCGTGCCCAGCTCGTCGGCGAGCGCCTGGTGGGTCGCGCGCACCTGCTGGCCGTGGCCGAGCAGGGTGCTGGCCAGCCGGCTGTCGAGACGCTGGAAGGCGATGGCCTCGATCAGCGCGGTGAGGTCGGCCATGCGCGAGGCGAACAGGCCCAGCACGAAGGACCGGAAAGCTTCGTCGGTCAGGGCGCGCTGGAAGTCGGGTGGCGAGAGCAGGGTGAGCGTGGTTTCGCAGGTGGTCACGCCATGCGCCGTGAGTGGTTGGCCGGCAAACAGGCTGGCCGACGAGACCAGGCACATTTCGCCGGGCAGCACCCGGTAGAGTTCGAGCTCCCGGCCGTTGGCGGCGCTGCGCGAGACGCGCACTTCGCCGCTGAGCACCATGGGGAAACCCTGGCAGGTTTCGAGTTCCCGGAACAGTTGTGTGCCCGCCGGCACCTGCATCGTCTGCAACCGCGGCAACAGCGCCTTGAGCGAACCCATGGCGGGGTACAGCGTCAGCAGGATCTGGGTTTCGGCGTCGTCGGGCATGGGCGCATTGTAGGAGCGGCGCAGGTCGCCGCGTGATTCGAATTGGGCGGCAGAGTTCATTCAAATATTTTGAAGTCAAGCTTCAAGCCGTTTGACACCGGGTGCGGCACCGGCTGCCTAAACTCCCGGCATGATCGAAACATCCGTCACCCGTTATCACCCCGTGGCCGTGGCCTTGCACTGGCTGCTGGGCCTGGCCCTGATCGGCAACTTCGCCCTCGGCCTGTACATGGCCGACCTGCCGTTTTCGCCCGCCCGCCTGCAGTACTACAGCTGGCACAAATGGGCCGGTGTGTTGGTGCTCACATTCTCTTTGTTTCGTCTGTTGACTCGCTGGCTGGCCCGTCCGCCTGCCCTGCCGAAGGCCATCGAGGCGGCCATGCCCGTGTGGCAGCGACTGGCGCACCAGGCCACGCACCACGGCCTGTATCTGCTGTTTTTCGCCGTGCCCCTGCTGGGCTGGGCCTACAGCTCGGCCGCCGGCTTCCCCCTCGTGCTGTTCGGTGTCTTGCCGCTGCCGGACTTTGTGCCGGTCAGCGAAGGCCTGGCCGAAGCGCTCAAGCCGCTGCACAAGTTCTCGGCCTTCGCCATGGCGGCGCTGGTGCTGCTGCACGTGGCCGGTGCGCTCAAGCACCGGATCGTTGACCGCGACGGCTTGCTCCAGCGCATGGCCTTTGGCCGCGGCTGATGCCTTCATTTCCTTTCAGGAGTTTCCCATGACCATCCGCACCCTTTCGCTGGCGCTGGCGGCGGCCGCGTTGCTGCCCCTGGCCGCCCAGGCCCAGCAGCAGCTCGTGCCCGCGCAGAGCGAGATCCAGTTTGTGAGCCGCCAGATGGGTGTGCCGGTGGAGGGCAAGTTCAGGGCCTTCAGCGCCCAGGTGGCGTTCGATCCGGCCAGGCTGGCGACCAGCAAGATTGATTTCACCGTGGACACCGGCAGCGCCAACATTGGCCGCGAAGCCGATGCCGAGCTGCCCAAGGCCACCTGGTTCAATGTGGCGCAGTACCCCAGGGCCACCTTCCAGTCCAGCAGCATCAAGCGCCTGGCGGGCAACACGTTCGAGGTGGCGGGCAAGCTGAACATCAAGGGCCTGAGCAGCGACGTGGTCGTGCCCGTGACCCTGGCCCAGAACGGCGCCACCACCACCGCCACCGGCAGCTTCCCGATCAAGCGCCTGGCCTTCCGCATTGGCGAGAAGGAGTGGGCCGACACCTCGATGGTGGCCGACGAGGTGCAGGTGAAGTTCAAGCTCGCCCTGACCGGCGTCGGCAAGCTCTGATCGTCCGTTTCCGCTTTTTCACGTTCGTTTTTCGATACCTTGATTTTTTAACTGGAGTCACACACACCATGCGCAAATCCCTGACCTTGCTGGCCGCGGCCGCCACCCTGTCCACCGGCGCTTTCGCCGCCAACTACGCGATCGACCCGGCGCACACCTTCGCCACCTTCGAGATCGGCCACTTCGGCGCCAGCGTGAACCGCGGCCGTTTCGACAAGAAGGAAGGCACGATCAGCTTTGACAAGGCCGCCAAGACCGGCAGCGTGGACATCAGCTTCGACGTGGCCTCGATCAACACCGGCACCGCCAATTTCGACAAGCACCTGCAGAGCCCCGACCTCCTGGACGCCGCCAAGCACCCCAAGGCGCGCTTCGTGTCGAGCAAGTTCCAGTTCAACGGCGACCAGGTCAGCGCCGTCGAGGGCAACCTGACGCTGCTGGGCAAGACCCAGCCCGTGACCCTGAAGGCCAACCAGTTCGCCTGCTACGAGAGCCCCATGCTCAAGCGCGAAGTCTGCGGCGGTGACTTCGAAACCACCATCGACCGCACGGCGTTCGGCGTGAACTACGGCGTGGACTGGGGTTTCCCGAAGAACGTGCGCCTGGTGATCCAGGTCGAAGGCGTGAAGCAGTAACCCCCCTGCGCCGCTTCGCGGCTTCCCCCCTGAAAGGGGGGACCACGCCCTGTGGCCCGGCCAAGCCGGTTCCACGGCGTGTGCTGGGTCAAGGCACTTGCGCCGGAGGCGCTTGAGCTGCTGGTTCAAATGACAAAGGCCCGCTTCTGCGGGCCTTTGTTGTTTTGGGGTGGAAGTCCTGGCGTGTGCGCGGTACAAAGAGCCCATGGACACGATCAACCGGGCGGGGCGGCGCGTCCCGGTGCCGGGATTGGGGGAGCTCTGGAGCGCGAGGCCTGTGGCCCGGTGGACGGCCCTCCGGTGCTGCTGGCCCGACCACCGGCCCTACATGACCGCCACGCTGGGGCGGGCAGCGCCCGGCGTGGGCCTCCCGGGGCCGACGCCGGCTTTTCTGCAGGCCTTGCTGCGCATGGCGGTCGAACGGAATGGCCCGCCGGGCGACGTGGCGGTGCGGGGCTGGAGCGCCTTTCATGCGGGTTCGCATCCGCTTCCGGCCGACATGGTGAGGGCCTAGGAGCCCGCGCGGCAGAACGACATCGGCTGCAACGCGTGGAGAAAAGTCCCACTTCGTCCCCGTTTTTCCGGCTGTAGCTACGGCCACAGTCCTCAAAAGCGGAGCCAAATTGGGCTCTTTTCCCACGCGTTTCGCT
>JAURYH010000010.1 GCA_030653975.1 Hydrogenophaga sp.
GTCGGTGCGTTGACCAAGTGCTCAAGGACGAACTCTGGGCTCCAGGGGGATGCAGGTTTGGCGCACCAACCGACAAGATTCACTCTTCAAAAAACACAGAACGGAACATACAAGGGGGTCGCGCGCAGCGCGGCGGGGGTGTTTCATCGCGTGGTCTGGCGCGCTTCGATGCGTTCCCAGATCACCAGTTTTTCCGCATCCGCCAGCGCGCTCCAGGTGGCGATTTCGGGCAGGGTCCGGTAACACCCTTTGCAGCTGCTGCTGCGCTCGTCCAGTTCGCAGATCGACACACAGGGCGAGGGAACGCCGGGGCCGGGGTGGCGTTCACGCGCGTCGCGCAGGTTGATCAGCGGTTCATTCATGGAGACGGGGCCAGCGGCGTGGTGACATCGTGCACGGGCGCGCCGGTCAGGCTTTGCAGTTCGTTCGGGCTGAGGCGGAACACGCCGTGCGGGTGGCCCGCCGCGGCCCAGATCACGTCGAAGCGAAACAGCTGGTCGTCGATCAAGGTCACCGGCGGCGTGGCGTGCGCCAGCGGCGACACGCCGCCGATGGAGAAACCGGTCTTGCTCTTGACAAAGTCGGCGTCGGCACGGCCCAGCTTGCCGCCTTCGGCGCAGACGATGGCCTGCACCTTCTTTTCGTCCACGCGCAGGTCACCCGAGGTGATGACGAGCACCGCCGCGTCGTCGCTCTTACGTCGGAAGATGATGCTCTTGGCGATCTGGCCCAGGGCCACGCCCAGGGCGTCGGCCGCCTGTTGCGCGGTGCGTGCGGCGTCGCTCAGCATCACCGGCGTGTGCGGGTGGCCGAGTTCGGCCAGCGCGGCCATGACACGCTGCACGCCGGGCGGCAGCTCCACAGAATTCAAGGTGTCGTCAGTCATGGCCGGCAATGGTAGCGGGCCTGTGATCAGCCTGCCGCGCGTTTGACCATCAGCAGACTCGCACCCATGGCCACCAGCACGCCGCCGAACACGCGGTTCTGCGCGCGGCGCGCCTTCGCGGTCGCCAGCCAGCGCTGCGCGCGCGAGGCGAGGAAGGCGTAGCCGTGCATGACGACCACGTCCACCGCCACGGCGGTGGCCAGCAACAGCGGCAACTGCACCCACAGGCTGCGCGCCGGGTCAATGAACTGCGGCAGCACCGCCACCATGAACACGATGCCCTTGGGGTTGGTGACGTTGGTGAAGAAGCCCAGCACGAAACGCTGGCGTGCCGTGGGCCACTGGCCCTGTGCGGGCGTGGGCGCTGTCGGATCAGCCTGCACGGGGGCCTTCAGCGGGGCCGGTGCATCGGCCCCCACTGGCGCCACCCACTGCCGCCAGCCCAGCCAGATGAGGTAAGCGGCTCCGATCACTTTGACCACCGTGAACGCGGTGGCCGAGGCCAGCAGCAGCGCGCCCACCCCCGCACCGGCCACCAGCAGGGTGACGGCCACACCGGCCTCCAGCCCGGCGATGGTGGCGCTGGCGCCGCGCACGCCGTAGGCCAGGCCATGCGTCATGGACAGCACGGCGCCAGAACCCGGCGAGAGGGCGATCACCCAGCAGGCGGCGAAGAAGGCGAGCCAGATGTTGAGATCCATGCTGCTCAGCCCTGGCGTTTCGCCAGCAGCGCGCGCGCCACGCGCGAGCCGCTCGGGCGGTTCAGGTGGTCGCTGATGAACTGGCCGGCATCCACCAGCGCATCCAGATCGATGCCGGTTTCAATGCCCATGCCGTGCAGCAGGTAGACCACGTCTTCGGTCGCCACATTGCCGGTGGCGCCCTTGGCATAGGGGCAACCACCCAGCCCGGCCACGGAGGACTGGAAGTTCCAGACACCCAGTTCCAACGCGGCCAGTGTGTTGGAGAGCGCCTGGCCATAGGTGTCGTGGAAGTGGCCCGAGATGCTATCGATGGGGAAGTGCTTGAGCGTCGCTTCGATGGCCGCCTGCACCTTGCGCGGTGTGCCCACGCCGATGGTGTCGGCCACGTCCACGCGCTCGACACCGATGCCCTTCATCAGCCCCGCGAGGTAGGCCACGCGCTCGGGCGCGATATCGCCTTCGTAGGGACAGCCCACGGTGCAGCTCATGGCGCCGCGCACCGCGATGCCGGCCGCCTTCGCCGCAGCGACCACCGGCGCGAAACGCTCGATGCTCTCGGCGATGGAGCAGTTGATGTTCTTCTGGCTGAAGGCCTCGCTCGCCGCCCCGAACACCACGATCTCGTGTGGCTGGTCGAGCAGGGCCGCCTCGAAGCCCTTGAGGTTGGGCGTGAGCACCGAATACCGCACGCCGGCCTGCCGCACGATGCCGGCCATGACGTCGTGGTTGTCGGCCATCTGCGGCACCCACTTCGGGCTCACGTAGCTGGTGACCTCGATCTCTTTCAGCCCGGCCGCCTGCAGGCGGTGCACGAGTTCGATCTTGACAGCGGCTGGCACCGGCTGTTTTTCGTTCTGCAGGCCGTCGCGCGGGCCGACGTCGATGAGACGGACTCGGGAGGGGATGTTCATGGATGTCTCCGAATGGGTTTTACCCCCCTCCCGCGGGCGGGAGAGGGTTGGGGTGAGGGCCGTGTTCAATAGCCGCGGACCGGATCCACGATGCCCGCCACCGGCTCCCCGCGCTCCAGCGCGCGGATCTTGCCCGCGATCTGCGCGATGCTCTCGTCGCGCAAGGTGCGCGCCGAGGTGTGTGGCGTGACGGTGATTTTCGGGTGGTTCCAGAACGGATGCGCCGCCGGTAGCGGCTCGGTGCGGAACACGTCCAGCGTGGCGCCGGCCATGTGGCCGCTCTCCAGCAGGGCGAGCAGGTCGGCCTCGACCAGGTGCGCGCCGCGCGCCACGTTGATCAGGTAGGCATCGGGCTGGAGGCGTCCCAGCGTGTCGCGGTTCAGGATGTCCTGCGTCTCGTGCGTGAGCGGCAGCAGGTTCACCAGCACGCGGCAGGACGACAGAAAGGTCTGGAACCCGACCTCGCCGCTGTGGGTGACCACGCCGTCCATCGACTTGGGCGTGCGGCTCCAGCCGTGCACCGGGAAGTCGAACACCCGCAGCGCCCGGGCCACGCGCTCGCCGAGCACGCCCAGGCCCATCACGCCGACGGCAAAGTCCTGGCGATGACGTGGCTTGCGGTACGACCATTGGCCGGCTTTCACGTCGGCCTCGTAACCGTCGAATTCGCGGAAGTGGCGGATCACGGCGTGGCACACATATTCGGCCATCTGCACCGACATGCCCGCGTCATCGAGACGCACGACCTTCACGCCGGGCGGCAGGCGCAGCCTGAGCAGCGCGTCCACACCCGCGCCAATGTTGAACAGGCCCTTGAGCGCGGGCTGTTCATCGAGGAACTGTTGCGGCGGCGCCCAGACCACGGCGTGGTCGGCGGGCGGTGCGCCGGGTTGCCAGACGTCGACATGGGCACCGGGCAATGCGGCGCGCAGGCCGTCGAGCCAGGGTTGTGCCTTGGTGTCGGTGCAGCAGAAAGTGATGTTCATGCGGCGAGCTTAGCGGGCCCGGAGCCGCCGGGCCGCCCCAAGGCGACGACGACCCCCTCGGGGGGCAGCGTCGAACACGCAGTGTCGAGCGTGGGGGCGTTCATCGCTGCCCTTGCGATCAGGCTGTCTGAATCTTCAGCAGCTCCGCGCCCTCGGCCACCTGGTCGCCCGGCGCGTAGAGCAGCTCGGCCACCGTGCCGTCGGCCGGCGCGGCAATGGTGTGTTCCATCTTCATGGCCTCCATCACCGCCAGCGGCTGGCCCTTGGTCACCACGTCGCCGGCTTTCACGGCGAACGACACCACCTTGCCCGGCATGGGCGCGGTCAGGCGGCCGACATCGTGCGCGGCTTCGCCGGCGTGGGCCAGCGCGTCGAGCTCGGTGATCTGGGTGGCGCCCAGGGCGCAGAAGATGTGCACGATTTCTTCGCGCTGCCAGGTCTGCACCGTCTGGCGCTGGCCCATGAAGCGCAGGTCCATCAGCGTGCCGTTCTGCGCCGGCAAGGCGTCGAACGCGAGCACGCCGCTGGTTTCGTGGAACGCCAGTTGCAACGCACCATCGTGCAGGTAGGTCAGGCTGGCCTGCATGGCCTCGCCCTGGTATTCAAAGTCGAAGCGGCGCACCGTCAGGCCGTGCGGGCGCCAGCCGTCGCGGCGCGAGAACGGGTCCTTGCCTTCGCTCGCACGCTCGGCCAGCAGCGTCTGCGCCACGGCGGCGGCCACGGCCAGGTTCAGGCCGACCTTGTCCTGGTTGAAGAGCACGCCCGCTTCGCGCGGGATCAGCGCCGTGTCCAGATTCGCCTGGGCAAACGAAGGGCTGGCGACCACATAGCGCAGGAACTGCACGTTGGTGGACAGGCCGACGATGCGCGTTTCGGCGAGTGCGGCGTCCATGCGCGCAAGGGCTTCGGCGCGGGTGCGGCCGTGCACGATCAGCTTGGCGACCATGGAGTCGTAGAAAGGGCTGATGGCGTCGCCTTCGCGCACGCCCGAGTCCACGCGCACCGGCTGCGACACTGCGCGCAGGCCCTCTCCCAGAGGGAGAGGGGGCAAGAATTCGGTGCACGCCGGCAGGCGGTAGACGTCGAGCCGGCCGGTGGCGGGCAGGAACTGGTTGTCCGGCGTCTCGGCGCAGATGCGGGCTTCGATGGCATGGCCCTGGATGTGCAGGTCCTCCTGCTTCAGCGGCAGCGGCTCGCCGCTGGCGACGCGCAGCTGCCACTCCACCAGATCCAGACCGGTGATGGCCTCGGTGACCGGGTGTTCGACCTGCAGGCGCGTGTTCATCTCCATGAAATAGAAACGCATGCCGCCTTCGGGCGGCTGCTCGACGATGAACTCCACCGTGCCCGCACCCACGTAGTTCACGGCGCGCGCGGCGGCCACGGCGGCCAGGCCCATCTGCTGGCGCAGTTCGGGCGTCATGCCCGGCGCGGGCGCTTCTTCCAGCACCTTCTGGTGGCGCCGCTGCACCGAGCAGTCGCGCTCGAACAGGTAGACGCAGTTGCCGTGCGTGTCGCCAAACACCTGGATCTCGATGTGGCGCGGGCGCTGGGCGTATTTCTCCACCAGCACCGCGTCGCTGCCGAAGCTGTTGATGGCCTCGCGTTTGCACGAAGCGAGCGCGGCGGCGAAGTCTTCGGCCTTCTCGACCGCGCGCATGCCCTTGCCGCCACCGCCGGCGCTGGCCTTGATCAGCACCGGATAACCGATGCGGTCGGCCTCGTGCTGCAGCATGTGCGGGTCCTGGTCGGCGCCGTGGTAACCGGGCACCAGCGGTACCCCGGCGCTCTCCATCAGGCGCTTGGATTCGGCCTTCAGGCCCATGGCCTGGATCGCGCTCGCGGGCGGGCCGATGAACACCAGGCCGGCTTCGGCGCAGGCGTTGGCGAAGGCTTCGTTCTCGCTCAGGAAACCATAGCCCGGGTGGATGGCCTGCGCGCCGGTGGCCTTGGCCGCGTCCAGGATGCGCTGCCACTGCAGGTAGCTGTCTTTCGGCGCGCTGCCACCGATGTGCACCGCCTCGTCGCAGGCCGCCACGTGTTTGGCGCTGGCGTCGGCGTCGGAATACACGGCCACGGTGCGCACGCCCATGCGGCGGGCGGTGGCGGCGACGCGGCAGGCGATTTCACCGCGGTTGGCAATGAGGATCTTGTTAAACATGGGTGACTCCCGAGGTGAAATCGCCTGCACACGCTGCGCGCGCCATGCAATTTGATGAAACGTCCGCTATGCGGCCGTTTTCGCCTCTATTTGCAATCAGGATTTTGGTGAACATTCGAGGCCTCAGGCAGTAGCAGAAGAAAACAGGGACTGCGCGCGGCGGAACACCGCGCGCAGGAACTTGAACAGCATCCAGGTGACGATCCACATCAGCACCACGGCGATGGCCAGCAGCACGCCGAACACCAGCGGGTGGTTGGTGGCCAGCCAGACCGCGCCGACCACCAGGCTGTCTTCGACCAGGCTCATGGCGAGGTTGGAAAACGGCTCGGGCGAGCTGTTGATGGCCGCGCGCGTGGTGGTCTTGGCGGCCTGGCTGCTGGCCGCGAGCGTGCCGCCAAGCAGCGCGCCCACGAGGGCCATGGTGGCGCCGTCGGCGCCCAGCGCGCCCGCGGCCAGCGCCGCACCCGCGGGGATGCGGATCACGCTGTTGACCATGTCCCACAGCGAGTCGAGGCCGGGGATCTTGTCGGCAAAAAATTCCACGAACAGCAGCGCGCCGCTGGTGGCCAGCATGGCCGGGTGCTGCAGCACCTGCAGGCCCTCGGGCAAGGACATCCAGCCCAGTGCGCCCGATGCGCCGACCACAAACACCACCGCGTAGAGCCGGAAGCCGCTGACCCAGCCCAGCGCGGCGGCCAGGGCCAGCAGGCTGGGCATGTCGAGCTGGCTGGCGGCGGCGTTCACGCCCTCGGCCACCTGGCCACCGACCTCATGGACCGCGCCGGTGCCCAGGTGCAGGCCCATGCCGTGCAGCCAGTTGACGAGGGTGGTCCAGAGTGCGTCCATGGTGTTCTTGAGAGAAGAAACCGCCTAGCCCGCCAGCCACGCGGGCTTGCGCTTCTGCAGAAAAGATTGCACGCCTTCACGGCCTTGTTCGCTCGCGCGGATGTCGGCAATGCCTTGCACCGTGGCGGCGATCAGCTCGCCGTCGATGGTGCGTTCGGCCACGTCCTGCACCAGCCGCTTGCAGGCCTTCACGGCGGCCGGACTGGCGCTCGCCAGCGCCTGGGCCAGCTCGTTGACCTTGGCGTCCAGCGCGTCCGCGCCCACCAGTTCGTGAACGAAGCCGATGCGGTGCGCTTCCTGCGCGCTGAAGCGCTCGGCCGTGAGGAAGTAGCGGTGCGAGGCGCGCGCGCCCATGGCGCGGATCACGTAGGGGCTGATGGTGGCCGGGATCAGGCCCAGCTTCACTTCGCTCAGGCAGTAGGTGGCGCTGTCCACACTCACCGCCATGTCACACGCCGCCACCAGGCCCATGCCGCCGGCGAACACGTCGCCCTGCACGGCCGCGATGGTGGGCTTGGGGCACTCGTAGATGGCGCGCAACATGGCTGCGAGCTGGCCTGCATCGGCCACGTTCTCTTCGCGCGTGTAGTCGGCCATGCGGCGCATCCAGTTCAGGTCGGCCCCGGCACAGAAGGCCGGGCCGACGGCGGCCAGCACCACGGCGCGCACGTCGTCCCGCGCGCCCACGGCTTCAAACGCGGCCTTGAGCTGCTGGATCACTTCGTCGTTGAAGGCGTTGCGCACTTCGGGGCGGGTGAGCGTGATGCGGGCGGTGCGGTCTTGGACCGAAACGGTCAGGGCTTGGCTCATTGGTTTCTCCTCCGTGCTGCGCACTGCGGGGCTGAGCGCCTTCGGGACGGCCGGGCGGCGCTCATGGTTTCTTCGCCTCGGCGGCTTCCAGTTGCAGGTGGTACACCCAGTCCAGCTCGGGGCCGGGCTGACCCAGGGCGGTGAGCGCGGCGGTGATCTGGCCGCGGTGGTGGGTGGCGTGGTTGAACACGTGCGCCAGCGTGGCCGCGAACGGCAGCGACTGCGGCACACCCTTCATGGTCCGGTAGTCCAGCTGGCCGTCGAAGCGCTCAGCCGGCCAACCGGCGATCAGATGTTCCCAGTTGGCGGCACCACCCTTGAGCGCCTGACCCAGGCGTTCGCGGTCGGGTTCGATCTCGGCGTCCAAAGCGAGCATGGGCGAGGTCCCCTTGGAGAAACGCGCATACCAAAGCAGGTGCTCGCCCACCAGCAGGTGGTTCAGCGTGCCGTGGATGCTCTTGAAAAACAGGCCGACGTCGCGCTTGTAGTCTTCGTCGGACACGCGCGAGACGGCATCGAGCAGGCGGTGCGTGGCCCACATGTGGTAACGCGCTTGCCGGGTGAAGTGGGCGTGAAAGGGACTCAACGAGGGGCTTATTGCGGCCATGTGTCCAACCCTCCCAACGTTTTGAGTGATTCGAAATCAGCATCACGGTGCAGCAGCGTGTGGCCGTGGGTCATGCAGTAGCTGGCGAGCAGCACGTCGATGGGGCTGCGCACGGTGCGGCCTTGCGCGCGCAGACGGCGGTACAGCGCCGCTGCGTTGAGCGCGTTGGCTGCCCCCCCAATGTCCATCACGGGCAAATCCAGCAACAGGCTCTCAGCCCACTGACGGGCTTTGTCGTTGCGAAACCCGCGCAGCACTTCAAACACCACCAAATCGGCTGTTCCAATCGAAACGTCCCCACCTTCCAGCCAGCGCACCAGTTGCAGGCGCTGCGGAGTTGGCGCTTGATTGAAGAAGTCAATCCAGACGCTGGAGTCCACCAAAATCATGGTTTCTTTCTGGCTTTTGCGGTCAGCGTCGGAGGCGCGGGCTCTTGAAGCACCTGCGCCTGAACGTCTGTTTGGCCCCGTTCTTTCGCGTCAATGGCGTGGTCGTACGGTTCGCCGGCTGCCTTCAAAGCCTGCTGCTCCGCCCGCCAGCGGGCCCATCCTTCGTCGGAGTCGTCCCACTGAAGTTGTCCTTGCAAAGCCAGCAAGCCGTCGTAGACCTTGCGCCGCTTGAGCATGCGCAAACCCTCTTCCACCGCCTCGCGCTTGGTCTTGAAGTCGCCATAGGCCATGACATCTGCCATGAGCTTGTCGTCGATCACGATATTGGTTCGCATGTCGAACCTCCTTTAATGTGTATGAAACAATAAAATCATACACATCACATGCGGAAAAGTCCAAACTTCGTCTCGGGGATGGGCGCGTTCAAGGAGGCCGAAAGCCCCAGCGCCAGCACGCGGCGCGTGTCGGCCGGGTCGATCACGCCGTCGTCCCACAGGCGGGCGGTGGCGTAGTAGGGGTGGCCCTGCACCTCGTACTGTTCCTTGATCGGGGTCTTGAACGCGGCTTCTTCCTCGGCGCTCCAGCTGCCGCCCTTGCCTTCGATGCCGTCGCGTTTGACGGTGGCCAGCACGCTCGCGGCCTGCTCGCCGCCCATCACGCTGATGCGCGCGTTCGGCCACATCCAGAGGAAGCGCGGGCTGTAGGCGCGGCCACACATGCCGTAGTTGCCGGCCCCAAAGCTGCCACCGATGATGACCGTGAACTTGGGCACCGCGGCTGTCGCCACGGCCGTCACCATCTTGGCGCCGTTGCGCGCGATGCCTTCGTTCTCGTACTTGCGGCCGACCATAAAGCCGGTGATGTTCTGCAGGAAGACCAGCGGCGTCTTGCGCTGACAGCAGAGTTCGATGAAGTGCGCGCCCTTGAGCGCCGATTCGCTGAACAAAATGCCGTTGTTGGCGATGATGCCGACCGGCATGCCTTCGATGCGCGCGAAGCCGCAAACCAGCGTGGTGCCAAAGCGCGACTTGAACTCGTCGAAGTCGCTGCCATCAACGATGCGGGCGATGATCTCGCGCACGTCAAACGGCTTGCGCGTGTCGGTCGGGATCACGCCGTACAGCTCCTCGGCCGGGTACAGCGGCGCCACCGGGTCGATGGTGGTGATGGGCGGGACCTTGCGTGCGTTGAGGTTCTTCACCGCCTGGCGCGCCAGCGCGAGCGCGTGCAGGTCGTTCTGCGCCAGGTGGTCGGCTACGCCGGAGAGCCGCGTGTGCACGTCGCCACCGCCCAGGTCTTCGGCCGTGACCACCTCGCCCGTGGCGGCTTTCACCAGCGGCGGGCCGCCCAGGAAGATGGTGCCCTGGTTCTTGACGATGATGGTCTCGTCGCTCATGGCCGGCACGTAGGCGCCGCCCGCGGTGCACGAGCCCATGACGACCGCGATCTGCGCGATGCCCTGCGCGCTCATGTTGGCCTGGTTGAAGAAGATGCGGCCGAAGTGGTCGCGGTCGGGGAAGACCTCGTCCTGGTTGGGCAGGTTGGCGCCGCCCGAGTCCACCAGGTAGATGCAGGGCAGCTGGTTCTGCTGCGCCACTTCCTGTGCGCGCAGGTGCTTCTTGACGGTCAGCGGGTAGTAGGTGCCGCCCTTCACCGTCGCGTCGTTGCAGACGATCATGCAGTCCACCCCGCTCACGCGGCCGATGCCCGCGATGACGCCCGCACAGGGCGCGCTGTCGCTGCCGTCGCGGTCCGGGTACATGCCCATCGCGGCCAGCGGGCTCAGCTCCAGGAAGGGCGTGCCCGGGTCCAGCAACATCTGCACGCGGTCGCGCGGCAGCAGCTTGCCCCGTGCGGTGTGTTTGGCGCGGGCCGCGTCGCCGCCGCCGAGCGTGGCTCTTTCAACCTGCGCTTTGAGGTCGTCCACCACCACGCGCATGGCGGCGGCGTTGGCCTGGAAGTCGGCGGAGCGGGCGTTGAGTTGGGTGTCGAGTGCGGGCATGGTGATGTACTTTCAGGCGGTCTTGTCTTCGGCCAGCCCCAGCTGGTCCTTCATGGCATCGCGGATCTTGAACTTCTGGATCTTGCCGGTCACGGTCATGGGGAAGGCGTCGACGAAGCGGATGTAGCGCGGCACCTTGTAGTGCGCGATCTGGCCCTTGCAGAAGGCGCGCACGGCGTCCTCGTCCAGCGCCTGGCCGGGCTTGACGATGACCCAGGCGCACAGCTCTTCGCCGTATTTGGCGTCGGGCACGCCGACCACCTGCACGTCCTGAATGGCCGGGTGGCGGTAGAGGAATTCCTCGATCTCGCGCGGGTAGATGTTTTCGCCGCCGCGGATCACCATGTCCTTGATGCGGCCGACGATGTTCACGTAGCCCTCGGCGTCCATGGTGGCGAGGTCGCCGGTGTGCATCCAGCCCTCGGCGTCGATGGCCTCTGCGGTCTTGGCCGGGTCGTCCCAGTAGCCGTGCATCACCGAGTAGCCGCGCGTGCACAGCTCGCCCGACTGGCCGGTCGCCATCACCTCGCCGCTGTCGGGGTGGACGATCTTCACTTCCAGGTGCGGCTGCACCTGGCCCACGGTGGAGACGCGCTTGTCCAGCGGCGTGTCGGTGCTGCTCTGGCAGCTCACCGGACTGGTCTCGGTCATGCCGTAGGCGATGGTGATTTCAGACAGGTGCATGTCGCTCACCACGCGCTGCATCACGGCGGTCGGACACGGCGAGCCGGCCATGATGCCGGTGCGCAGCGTGGACAGGTCGAAGTCCTTGAAACGTGGGTGGTCCAGCTCGGCGATGAACATGGTGGGCACGCCGTGCAGGCCGGTGCATTTTTCATCCTGCACCGTCTGCAACACCGTCAGCGGGTCGAAGCCGTCGTTGGGGTAGACGATGGTGGCGCCGTGCGTGAAGCAGGCCAGGTTGCCCAGCACCATGCCGAAACAGTGGTACAGCGGCACGGGGATGCACAGGCGGTCGGCCTGGGTCAACTTCATGCACTCGCCGATGAAGAAACCGTTGTTCAGGATGTTGCGGTGCGTCAGCGTCGCGCCCTTGGGGAAGCCGGTGGTGCCGCTGGTGAACTGGATGTTGATCGGGTCGCTCGCCTTGAGCGTGGCAGCCACCTGCGCGACGCGCGGGTCGGCCGCGTCGCCCTGGGAGAGCAGCGCCGAGAAGCGCATCAGGCCGGCCTCTTCGGCGCCCTGCCCGGGCTCGTCGATCCAGACCACGGTCTTGAGGTGCGGCAACTGCTGCGCTTCGAGCGCGCCCGGCTGGCCGTGTGCCCACTCGGGCGCCAGCTCGCGCAGCATGCCCAGGTAGTCGCTGGTCTTGAAGCGCGCCATGGTCACCAGCAGCTTGCAGCCCACCTTGTTGAGCGCGTATTCCACTTCGGACGTGCGGTAGGCCGGGTTGATGTTCACCAGCACCAGGCCCACCTGCGCCGTGGCCAGCTGCATCAGCACCCACTCGGCGTTGTTGTGCGACCAGATGCCCACCCGGTCTCCCGGATTCAGGCCCTGCGCCAGCAGCGCGCTGGCCAGGCGGTGCGCGTCGGCCTGCAGCGCGCGGTAGGTGTAGCGCCGCCCCTGGTGCACGCTCACCAGCGCTTCGTGCTCGGGCTGGCGGGCCACCATGGCGTCAAAAAACGCGCCCATGGTCTGTTCGATCAGCGGCACGTCGGTCGCGCCACGCGCCAGGCTGAGCGTCAGGGGCTCGGCCGCATTTCGGGGGTCGCTCATGGGGCTTGTCTCCTCGGGTTCCAAGTTCCGGTTCGCACCGGACTGCAGGGCCTAGCTTAGAAGCCTTGTGCCGCCCACGCTTGCCAGAATGGTTGCAAATCACGCCACCAATCAGGCACACTGGTGCCATGCCCAGCCCCCGCGTCACCCCCGCCAAACTGTCCATCCACCGCAACGACCGGGCCGTCACGCCCATGGCGTTCGTGCAGGCCATCGTGACCGCCTACCAGCAGCGCGGGCTGGACCCGGCGCAGGCCCTGGCGCAGGCACAGATTCCGCCAGCAC
Source organism: Hydrogenophaga sp. (assembly GCA_030653975.1). Taxonomy (GTDB): domain Bacteria; phylum Pseudomonadota; class Gammaproteobacteria; order Burkholderiales; family Burkholderiaceae_C; genus Hydrogenophaga. The sequence goes on from JAURYH010000010.1 coordinate 12,331, forward strand.
GCGTGGCCGAGCCCACGGCACGCATCACCGCCGCGCAGATGGAAACCTTCTCGGGTGCCGCCATGCAGGAACTGGACGACGAAGCCCTGGGCTGGTTCAGCCGCGCCCTGCCCTGGGGCAGCTACGGCATGCTCGCGCGCGCCTCGCTCTCGGCGCCCACGCTGGGCGTGGCGCTCAAACGCTGGTGCCGCCACCACGGCCTGCTCACGCCCGACGTCACGCTGGCCGTGCACACCTGCGGCGACGTGGCCAGCATCGCCCTCACCGAACACCGACCACCGGGCGGCGACGGCAGCCTGCGCGAGTTCTGCGGCGTCTCGGTGCTGCGCAACAGCCACGGCCTGGCCTGCTGGCTGGTGGACTCGCGCATCCCGCTGCTGGGCGCGAGCTTTCCGTTCGCCGCGCCGCCGCACGCCGAGGTCTACCGCGTGCTGTTCGACGGTCCGACGGTTTTTGGCGCCGACCAGACCGCGATCCACTTCGACGCGCGCTACCTCGCCCTGCCCGTCAAGCGCGACGAAGCCGCCATGAACCAGATGCTGCAACGCGCCCTGCCGATCCAGGTGCGCCCCTACCGGCGCGACCGCCTGCTGGTGCAGCGGGTGCGCCAGGTGCTCATGACCCAGCCGCTGGACGCCCACAACGCCAGCGACCTCGCGGCCCTGCTCAACACCTCGGCGCGCACCCTGCACCGGCAGCTGAAAGACGAAGGCGCCACCCTGCAGACACTGAAAGACGAGGTGCGCCGCGACCGCGCGCTCGACCTGCTGCAGCGCACGACCCGGCCGATCAAACAGGTGGCCGAAGCGGCCGGGTTTCAGAACCAGAAGAGCTTCATGCGCGCGTTCAAGGGTTGGACGGGCGTGACGCCGGGGGAGTGGCGGGCTGGGGTGAATGGAATGTTGATCCGTTGACCGCCCTGGCAACCAAAAGGAATGCGCGTCACAATATGCGCATTGATCCATGCGCATGGAGAATGAAATGCCCGTCACAACCACCTCTCAAACTGCCCGCACCGGTTCGCCCGGCAAACGGGCCACCAATCTGAGCCTGAGCATCGACGTTCTGGAAACCGCCAGGCGCCTCGACATCAATATTTCTCAAGTCTGCGACCAGCACCTGCGCGAAGTGGTCCGCATCGAGCAAGAGCGCCGATGGCGCGAGGAGCATGCGGACTTCATTGCCGCCTTTAACGCCACCATCGAGACCGAAGGCCTGCCTCTGGACGAGTGGAGAAGTTTCTGATGGCCCGCTTTGATGTCTACGCCAACACCGGCGCCCACGCCAAAACCACGCCCTACCTGCTGGATGTGCAAAGCCAACTGCTGGACGGGCTGGACAGCCGGGTGGTGGTGCCGCTGCGCAGCCTCAAACATTTTCCAGCGGTCAAGCTGCCAACCCGCCTGACGCCGGTGCTGACGGTGCAAGGCGAAGCCTGTTTGCTGGAAACCCCAAAGATGGGCGCGGTGCCCCTGCGGGTACTGAAGGCACCCGTGGCCTCGCTGGCCGACCGGCAAGCCGAGATCACGGCGGCTTTGGACTTTTTGTTTCAGGGATATTGAGGCGCTGGTGAACCGCCTTGGGCCCGACGAGATTGTCGATTCAGGCTACGTGAAGCGCCTGCGACAAAGACAGAGGGAACAGGCCTGTCTGAACTGATGAACTTCAACGAGCTGCGCAATGGCGCAGGAGCCCCAATCACGGCGGAAGTGCTCGGGTCAACGCCCCGCCAGTGAAATGCCTGACGCGCCAGCTAAGGCGCAGCGTGGTGCCGATGGTGCTGATGGACTTGCCGAGCAGGCGCGCCTGCACGCTGGTGGTTTCGACGCTGGAGCAGGCGGTGAGGCCGAGGCCGGCGAGCGGCAAGATGGGCCAGAGTGGCAGGGCGGCGCTGTGGGCGAGCAGTTGGCGGCGGGTGAACTGCAATGGCATGCCGTGTTTTTACCGCAGTGCGGGCAGGGCCTGCGCCAGCTCCGCCATGTGACGAAACACCCGCGCCACCGGCAGGCCGTCGAACGCGCGGCCGTGGCCGTGCTGGCAGTAGCCCCAGACGGTGGCGCCGGCGGCCAGGCCGGCCTGCGCGCCGGTCGCGGTGTCTTCGATCACCAGGCAGCGCGCCGGGTCGGCGCCGAGGTAGGCGGCGGCGGCCAGGTACACGTCGGGGTGCGGCTTGGAGCGCGGCAGGTCGTGGCCGCTGAAGATGCGGTCGCCGAAATACGGTGCCATGCCGGCCATGCCGATCTGCATCACGACCTTGGGCCGGTCGGCGCCGGAGGCGCAGGCGATGCGGCCTTGGGCATGCGCATGGGCGGCAATGACCGCGTCGAGCGCACCGGCCACGGTCTGCAGCTCGGCGCGCAGGCGTTCGTCGCGTCGGGCGTAGAAGGCGCGCATCCAGTCGTCGGTGAGCGGGCGGCCGGTCTCGGCTTCGATGCGCGCGCGTTCGTCGCGCACGGCCTTGCCGATGAAGATGCGTTCGCACTCCGGCTGGCTCAGCGCCCAGCCGGCTTCGTTCAGCACCTCGCGCAACACGCCGTTGGTGATGGGTTCGCTGTCGACCAGCACGCCGTCGCAGTCAAACAGAACCGCTTCGAAACGTACGGATTCAAACTGGGTTGTCTTGTTCATGGGGGGTCTCAATCCAGCGCACCAAGGTGCACGGTGGCAGCGGCGGCGAGTTGGGCGTCAAAGGTGGCCAGCGGGCAGCGCAGTTGTTCGGCCAGCCAGAGGTAGCTCGCGTCGTACGCGCTGAGCTGGTAGCGCTGGGCCAGCGCAAAGGTCTGCTCCACGTCGAAATCGGTCAACTCCACCGCCACGCTCTGCCACTGCTCCAGGCCCACGGCGGCGGCCTCGGCCGCGCCCTGGCGCGCTTTCTTCACCGCGACGCTGCAGATTTCAGCCTGCAGCAGATGGGGCGCGTAGAGCCGGTGGCCCGAGAGGCGCTGCAGGGCCTGGTCCATCCACGGCTCCTGAAACAGCACGCCGGCCAGCGCGCTGCAGTCCACCACCATGGGGGAACGGGGCAGGTACTGGGCCGGGGGCTCGGCCACAAACAGGACGGGCGCGCTGGACGGTGCGTGGACAGGCGGGTTCACTGGAGTACCTTCACCCTGCGGGCTGCGGTGCGAGCTTGCTTGGGAACGGCCCGGCGCTGCACTCATCGGGCATCCCGTTCTTGGCGGATCAGGTCGATGCTCGATGGCCCGGAGGGCAGACCCTGGGGGAAGCGCGCGCGCAGCTCGGCGGCCACCTGCTCGACGGGTTTCCAGGCGGGCCGGCTGGCGACGCTGGGCAGTGTGCGCGCCGCGCCGCTGGCCAGCAGGCCCGGCCCGCCCGCCTCCGCGCCTTCGGCCACGGCCCGCTCCAGGATGGCCATGAGCTCGCCTTGCAGCGAGCGGTGGTTGCGCGCGGCCCGCTGGCGCAGCGCCTCGGCCCAGGCTTCGGGCACGTCCTTGATCGACAGATTTGACATGGTATGGCTCCAGAATGGATCTGGAGCTATTTTGGATCCATATCAGCGGTTTGTCGAGCGGGCCGCTGAGCCACTGAGTGGTCAGCGGGTGTCGCCATCCACATACAACCAGCGCCCGCCTTCGCGCACGAAGCGGCTGGTCTCGTGCAGGCGCTGCCCGCGACCACCCACTCGCGAGCGGGCCACGAACTCGACTTCGGCGTGGTCGGCATCGATCACGCGGTGGCGTTTCACCGCCAGCCCCAGCCATTTCACACCGGGTTCCAGCGTCAGGTCGGCCGGCCGGGTGCTGGCGTGCCAGCTGCTCGTCAGGTAGTCCGCCCGCTCCAGCACAAAGGCGCTGTAGCGCGAGCGCATGAGGCTTTCGGCGTCGGGCGCCGGGGTGTCGTGGTCGAGGTAGCGCCCGCAGCAGGCGTCGAACGCCATGGCTTTTCCCCGCGCGTCGGTCCGGCCGCAGGGGCAGGCGGTCACGGGCACGCCAATCAAGCGGCCTTGCGCGCAGCGTGCCGGGCCTTGTGCGCCTCCAGCGTTTCGGTCGGCGCGTCGGCCCTCGTCCAGGCCGCAAAGCCGCCGTCGATGTGGGCCACGTTGCTCATGCCCATGTCTTGCAGGGCCTTGGTGGCCAGCGCGCTGCGCCAGCCGGCGCCGCAGAACAGCACGAACTCCTTGCTTTCGTCGCCGAACACCGGCTTGTAGTACGGCGACTCGGGGTCGACCCAGAATTCGAGCATGCCGCGCGGTGCGTGCAGCGCACCGGGCACGGTGTCTTCGCGTTCGAGTTCACGCACGTCGCGGATGTCGACCACCTGCAACGTGGCATCGCCCGCTTCGAGGCGCTTGCGCACCTGCTCGACGGTGTAGGTGGTGATCTGCGCCGTGGCTTCGTCCACGAGCGCGCGGAATCCTTTGGTGATGGGCATGGGTCTGTGTCTCCTTGTGCCGGAATTATCCGCGCCACCGGGCTACGCCAAACTGCATGGGCGCGCTGGCACAAGGACATGGCGTGGCGGTGTCCAATGAATGCCTCGCGGCAGCCCGCCGACCCGCCCTGGAGCGTCCATGACCGATCTGTCCGCCTTCCCCATCACGAAGAAATGGCCCGCGCGCCACCCGGATCGCCTGCAGCTGTATTCGCTGCCCACACCCAACGGCGTGAAGGTTTCGATCATGCTCGAGGAAACCGGCCTGCCCTACGAAGTGCACCGCGTCGCTTTCGACAGCAGCGACCAGCTCTCACCCGAGTTCCTCTCGCTCAACCCGAACAACAAGATCCCCGCCATCCTCGATCCCAACGGCCCCGGCGGCCGGCCGCTGGCGCTGTTCGAGTCGGGCGCGATCCTGATCTACCTGGCCGAAAAGACCGGTCAGTTCCTGCCGCAGGACGCGGCTGCGCGCTACGAAACGATCCAGTGGCTGATGTTCCAGATGGGCGGCGTGGGACCGATGTTTGGCCAGCTCGGCTTCTTCCACAAATTTGCCGGCAAGGACTACGAAGACAAACGCCCCCGCGACCGCTACGCCGCCGAATCGCGCCGCCTGCTTGGCGTGCTGAACCAGCGCCTGCAAGGTCGCGAATGGATCATGGGCTCCGACTACAGCATCGCCGACATCGCCACCTGGCCCTGGGTGCGCAACCTGGTCGGCTTCTACGGCGCGGGCGATCTGGTCGGTTTCACCAACTTCCCCGAAGTCGCCCGCGCACTGGCCCGGTTTGTCGAACGCCCCGCCGTGCAACGCGGCCTGAACATCCCGCCAGCTCCGGTCTGAAAAGCAGCCACGAAACACGCGACCAGCCGCGCCCGAAGTGCCGTACCCCAGGGCACCGTCGGGTCGGCTTTGCCGGACGACCAGTGCCGCCCCCTGGGGGGTGACGCCGCAGGCGGCGCAGGGGTGGGCTCATTTTCTCCAGAACGACCCCGTGAACAGCACCAGCACGGTCAGCAGTTCCAGCCGGCCGAGCAGCATGGCGAACGTCAGCACCCCGATCTGGAAATCGCTCAGCACGCCGAAGTTGCTCGTCGGCCCCACCTGCCCCAGGCCCGGACCGATGTTGTTGACGGTGGCGACCACGGCGGAGAACGCGGTCACGATGTCCAGGCCGGTGAACAGCAGCACCATGGTCAGGCCCATGGTGACCGCACCGTAAATCAGCATGAAGCCGAAGGTGGCGTTCATGACCGACATGGGCAGCACGGCGCCACCCATCGTGACCGGGTTCACCACGCGCGGATGGATGCTGCGCACCAGCTCGCGCCGCGCCTGCTTGATCAGCAGCACCATGCGCACCATCTTGATACCGCCGCCGGTGGAGCCGGCGCAGGACACAAAGGTACCAAGAAACATGAGCAGCACCGGCGCAAACACCGGCCACTGCGCGTAGTCGGTGGAAGCGTAGCCGGTGGTGGTGGCCAGCGACAGCACATGGAAGGCGCTCGTGCGCAGGGCTTCGGCAGCGTCGTCGTGCACGCCGTGCACCAGCAGCAGGCTGGCGATCAGCCCGATCGACGCCAACAGCACCGCGACGTAGCTGCGGATCTCCCGGTCTTGGACGATGGGTCGCAAGGAACGGCTGCGGATCACGATGAAATAGCGCACGAAACTGATGCCGGCCATGGCCATGAACACGGTGGCGACGGCCTCGATCGTTGGCGAGCTGAAATGGCCCAGGCTGGCGTCGTGCGATGAAAAGCCCCCCAGGCCCATGGTGGTGCACATGTGCATGAAGGCGTCGGCCCAGCTCATACCGGCCCAGCGGTAGGCCAGCATGCAGGCCACCGAGAAGGCGGCATAAACCCCCCAGAGCCCGCGCGCCGTCTCGGAAATACGCGGCGTGAACTTCGCGTCTTTCATGGGCCCCGGCGTTTCGGCCTTGTAGACCTGGTAGCCGCCCAGCCCCAGCATGGGCAGCACCGCCACCACCAGCAGCATGATGCCCAGGCCGCCCACCAGTTGCAGGAAACAGCGCCACACATTCACGGACACGGGCAGGTAGTCCAACCCGGAGAGCGCCGTGGCCCCGGTCGCGGTGAGCCCGCTCATGGCCTCGAAATAGGCCTGGGTCCAGCCGATGCCGGGCACGGTGAACAGCAGCGGCACGGCCGCGTAGGCCGGCAGCACGATCCACACCAGATTGACCAGCAGGAAGCCGTCGCGCGCCTGCAGCTCGCGGCGGTGGCGGTTCGTGGCGGCCCACACCACCAGTGCACTGAGCGCGGCCAGCGCAAACGCCCCTTCCCAGACATAGCGGTACTGCTCGTGGTCCTCGCTCCAGGCCCAGGCGAGCGGCACGAGAAAGCTGAAGGCGAACGCCAACAGGATGCGCGAAAACACGTTCAGAACAGGCAGCAGGGTGTACATGAAGGAATCTACTTGCGCCAGAAGCCGGGCGTGAACAGCACCAGGAACGACAACATTTCCAGCCGGCCCAGCAGCATCGCTGCGGTGCACACCCAGGTCTGGAAATCGGTCAGGCCCGAAAAATTCCCCGCCGGACCCAACTCGTTGAGCCCGGGGCCCATGTTGTTGACACTGGCCACAACGGCAGAAAACGCGGTGTCGAACGGCAGATCGGTCAACAACAGCAGCATGGTCAGGCCCAGGATCGTGCCACCATAGACCAGCATGAAGCCGAGAACGGAGAAGATGGTGCTGCCGTCGATCAGGTGCCCGCCGAGCGTGACGGGGTTGACCGCACGCGGATGCACGATGCGCGCCATTTCCCGTTTCGCCTGCTTGAACAGGATCACGAGCCGCACCATCTTGATGCCCGCACCGGTGGACCCGGCGCTGGTCGCAACGCCCGACAGCATGATCATGTACAGCGGCGCAAACACCGGCCAGGTGGAGTAGTCCACGGTGGCATAACCGGTGGTCGAGCCGATGGACACCACGTTGAACAGCGACACACGCAAGGTCTCGAGCGGATCGTCCATGGTGCCTTTGAACAACAGCAAGCCGGCTATGAAAACGCTCGACCCCACCAGCAGCGCCATGGAACCGCGCCACTCGGCATCGCGCCAGATGCGCGCCGGGTTGCGCTTGGTCAGGGCCACGAAATAGAGCGCGAAATTGCAGCTGGCGAGCAGCATGAACACGATGGCCACCCATTCCATGGCAGGCGACTGGAAGAAGCCGAAACTGCTGTCGTGCGAGGACAGGCCACCCAGGCTCAGGGTCGAGAACATGTGGATCCAGGCGTCCAGCGCCGGCATGCCGGCCAGCCAGTAAGCCAGCACGCACGCCACAGACAACAGGCTGTACACGCTCCACAGGCCTTTGGCGGTTTCGGTGATGCGCGGGGTGAGCTTGGCGTCCTTCATGGGGCCGGTGGCTTCGGCGCGAAAGAGCTGGCTGCCCCCCACGCCCAGCATCGGCAGGATGGCGACCGCAAGCACCAGGATGCCCATGCCGCCCAGCCATTGCAGGAAGCAGCGCCAGAGGTTGATGGAGCCGGGCAGCGCGTCCAGGCCCACCAGCACCGTCGCACCGGTGGTCGTCAGGCCCGACATGGACTCAAAGTAGGCGTCGGTGAACGACATGGGCGAGGCCGTGCCCGAAAAATAGAGCAGCAGCGGCAGGCTGGCAAACAGCGGCAACAGGGTCCAGACCATCCCGACCAGCAGGATGCCGTCGCGCGCCTGCAGGTCCAGCTGCCGACCTACGCGCCAGACCGCGCTGCGCATGGCCAGGCCCGCCGCGAAGGTGAGCAGCATGGCCAGAGGGTAGGCCGCTTGGGCGCCATCCTGCATCCCGACAGACACGCCCAGCGGCACCAGCATGGTCAGGGCGAACACCATGACGATGGCGCCGAGCACGGGAAAGATGCGCAGAAACGGCATGAATGACTGAAGAAGCTCAGCCAAAGAAGGTGGCGGTAACCTGGAACAGTTTCTCGACTTCGCGCACCAGACGCTTGTTCGGGATGAAGATGATGATGTGGTCATCGGCTTCAATCACCGTGTCGTGGTGTGGCATCAGCACCTTCGAGTTGCGCGCCTGGCCGCGCACGATGGCGCCGATGCGCGTGCCCTTGGGCAGCTTGACTTCTTCGACCTTGCGTCCCACCAGCTTGGACGTTTTCACGTCGCCGCGCGCCACGCCTTCGAGCGCCTCGGCCGCCCCCCGGCGCAGGCTGTGCACGGCCACCACGTCGCCGCGGCGCAGGTGCGTCAGCAGTTCACCTATGACAGCTTGCGCTGGCGAGATGGCGATGTCGATCGTGCTGCCCTGCATCATGTCGGCGTAGGCACGGCGGTTGATCAGCGACATCACGCGCCCGGCGCCGAGCCGCTTGGCCAGCATGGCCGACATGATGTTGTCCTCGTCGTCGCTGGTGAGTGCGAGGAACAGGTCCATCTGGCCCACGTTTTCCTCCAGCAACAGGTCTTCGTCCGCCCCGTCACCCTGCAGGATCAGCATGTTCGACGGCAGCTGGCTGGCCAGGTATTCGCAGCGCGTCTTGTCGCGCTCGATGATCTTCACCTCGCACTGTCCCACCAGGCTGCGCGCCAGGCGCAGGCCCACCTTGCCGCCACCCGCGATCATCAGCCGCTGCACCGGCTTGTCGATGTTGTGGATGGCGCCCAGCACGTAACGGATCTTGTCGGTGTCGGCCAGCACGAACACCTCGTCGCCCGCCAGGATGCGGGTGCTCTTGGTGGCCTCCATTTCGGTGTCGAGACGGTACAGCGCCACCACCCGCATTTCTGCGTGCGGAAAGCGCTCGCGGAACTCACCAATGGTATGCCCCACCAGGGAGCCGCCGTAGGCCGCCCGCATGGCAATCAGGCTGGCGCGGCCATCGGCAAACTCCAGCACCTGCAGCGCCTCGGGGTAGCTGATGAGCTGGTGGATGTAGCGCGTGACCGACTCTTCGGGGCAGATCACGTGGTCGACCGAAAAGCCGTTCTTGCCCAGCAGTTCATCGCCTTCGACAAATTCTGGCGAGCGCAGGCGGGCGATGGTGGTGGGCACGTTGAACACGTCGTGCGCCACCTTGCAGGTCACCAGGTTGGCCTCGTCGGCCGCGGCGCAGGCGATCACCATGTCGGCATCGCGCGCCCCAGCCTCCTGCAACACCGAAGGCTGGATGCCATTGCCCACCACGCCCCGCAGGTCCAGTTTTTCTTCCAGCAGCCGCAGGCGGGCCGGATCCTGGTCGATGACGGTGATGTCGTTCTGCTCGGAAACCAGGCTTTCCGCGACGCTCTCGCCCACGCGGCCAGCGCCCAAGATGATGATCTTCATGCCGGAATGGTACCCCTGCGCCGCCTGCGGCGAAGGGAATGGGCGCTCACAGCGCCCTTTGAATAATGATTTTCTGCACGTCGGACGTGCCTTCGTAGATCTGGCAGACGCGCACGTCGCGGTAGATGCGCTCGACGGGGAAGTCGCTCACGTAGCCGTAGCCGCCGTGCACCTGGATCGCCTGCGAACAGACCTGTTCGGCCATTTCGCTGGCGAACAGCTTGGCCATGGCGGCTTCCTTCAGGCAGGGCTGGCCGGCATCGCGCAGCGCAGCGGCGTGGTGCGTGAGCGCGCGCGCGGCTTCGATCTGCGTCGCCATTTCCGCGAGCTTGAAACCCACCGCCTGGTGGTTGAAGATGGGCTGGCCGAAGCTCTCACGTTCCTTGGCGTATTTCACGGCGCATTCAAACGCGCTGCGCGCCATGCCGATGCTTTGTGACGCGATGCCGATGCGCCCGCCTTCGAGCGCGCTGAGGGCGATCCTGTAGCCCTCGCCTTCGCCGCCGATCAGGTGCTCGGCCGGGATGCGGCAGTTGTCGAAGTTGATCTGCGCCGTGTCGCTGCTGTGTTGTCCCAGCTTGTCTTCGAGGCGCGCGACCACGTAGCCGGGCGCACTCGTCGGCACGATGAAGGCGCTCATGCCCTTCTTGCCCGCGCCCTTGTCCGTCACCGCGATGACGATGGCCACCTGCCCGTTCTTGCCGCTGGTGATGAACTGCTTGACGCCGTTGATCACGTATTCATCGCCCTCTTTCACTGCGCTGGTGCGCAGGGCGGATGCGTCGGACCCCACGTGTGGCTCGGTCAGGCAGAAGGCGCCGAGCATCTGGCCGGCGGCCAGCGGACGCAACCACTGTTCCTGCTGCTGCGCATTGCCGTAGCGCATCAGGATGGCGTTGACCGGGCAGTTGGTCACGCTGATCACGGTGCTGGTGCCGCCGTCACCCGCCGCGATCTCTTCGAGCACGATGGCCAGCGTCTGGTAATCCAGCCCTGCGCCGCCCAGCGCCTCGGGCACGCAGATGCCGTAGGCGCCCAGCTCGGCCAGGCCTTTGTGCACGTCTTTCGGGAAATGGTGTTCCTTGTCCCACTTCGCAGCGTTCGGCCAGAGCTGCTCTTGCGCAAAGGCGCGCACAGCGTCGCGGATCATCACCTGGTCTTGGGTCAGCAGCATGGCCGGACTTTCAGCAGAGTTCAATGGCCATCGCCGTGGCTTCGCCACCGCCAATGCACAAGGTGGCCACGCCCTTTTTCTTGCTGTGAGACTGCAGCGCGTGCAGCAGCGTCACCAGAATGCGCGCACCGCTCGCGCCAATGGGGTGACCCAGCGCGCAGGCACCGCCGTTGACGTTGACCTTCTCGTGCGGGATCGACAGCTCGGTCATGAGCGCCATGGGCACGACGGCGAAGGCTTCGTTGATCTCCCACAGGTCCACATCGCCCACGCTCCAGCCGGTCTTGGCCAGCAGCTTCTGCGTGGCGCCCACCGGCGCGGTGGCGAACCAGTTGGGTTCCTGCGCGTGCGTGGCGTGGCCGACGATGGTTGCCAGTGGTTTCAGGCCCTGCGCCTTCGCGGTCGAGGCGCGCATCAGCACCAGCGCCGCGGCGCCGTCGTTGATGGACGAGCTGCTGGCGGCGGTGATGGTGCCGTCTTTCTTGAACGCGGGCTTGAGCGAAGTGACCTTGTCGAGCTTGACCTTGCCCGGGCCTTCGTCCACCGACACCACGCGCTCGCCGCTGCGGTCTTTCACCGTCACGGGCGCGATCTCTTTCGCAAACGCACCGCTCTCGGTGGCGGCCTTGGCGCGTGTCACCGACGCGATCGCGAACGCGTCCTGCTGCTCGCGCGTGAAGCTGTATTTGGCGGCGCAGTCTTCACCGAAGGTGCCCATGCTGCGGCCGGCTTCGTAGGCGTCTTCCAGGCCGTCGAGCATCATGTGGTCGTAGATCTTGTCGTGGCCCATGCGGTAGCCGCCGCGGCCCTTGAGCATCAGGTAGGGCGCGTTGGTCATGCTCTCCATGCCGCCCGACACCATCACCGTGGCGCTGCCCGCCAGCAGCATGTCGTGCGCGAGCATGGTGGCCTTCATGCCCGAGCCGCACATCTTGGACAGCGTCACCGCGCCGGCCGACAGCGGCAGACCACCCTTGAGCGCAGCCTGCCGTGCGGGCGCCTGGCCCTGGCCGGCCATCAGGCAGTTGCCGAACAGCACCTCGTCGACCAGCGCCTTGTCCACGCCGGATCGCTCGACCGCGGCCTGGATTGCCACGCCGCCGAGGTCGTGTGCGGACTGGGAAACAAAGTCGCTCTGGAACGAGCCCATGGGGGTGCGCGCGGCGCCGACGATGACAACGGGATCGGTGGTGGTGGTCATGGAAATCTCCTTTGAAAAATCAATCTAAAAGCTCTTTGCCGGCCTGGATGTGAAAGCGCCGGTCGCGCTCGTAAGGGAAAACGTCGAACACATGGCCCGAGGCGATGCGCTCTTTGTGGCTCTGCCAGAAAGCGGCGTCCAGCAGGTCGGCGTGGTGCTTCATGAACACCTCGCGCACCATCGGGTTGCCGAGCAGGAAGGGGCCGAAGGTCTCGGGGAACACGTCGTGGCGGCCCACCGAATACCAGACCTCGCCCGACATCTCGTCTTCCTCGTTGCGCGGTGCGGGCACGCGGCGGAAGTTGCAGTCGGTGATGTATTCGATCTCGTCGTAGTCGTAGAACACCACCTTGCCGTGCCGGGTGATCCCGAAGTTTTTCCACAGCATGTCGCCCGGGAAGATATTGGCGGCCACGAGGTCCTTGATGGCGTTGCCGTATTCCACCACCGCGCGGGTGAGCTGCTGGCTCGCCCGCTGGCGCAACAGCTCGCCCCCCCCATCGCCGCGCAGCGCGTCGAAGGCTTCCTGCAGGTAGATGTTGAGCGGGATCATGCGCCGCTCGATGTAGACGTGTTTCACGATCACCTCGGTGGCGCCGTCGCCATCGCGGTCGCTGATTTCGAGCTGGCTGGGCGCGAATTTCTGGATCTCCGCGATCAGTTCGTCGGTGAAGCGCTCGCGCGGAAAACCGACCTCGGAAAACTCCAGCGTGTCGGCCATGCGGCCCACGCGGTCGTGCTGTTTCACCAGCAGGTACTTGCCACGGATCTGCTCGCGCGTGGTGTCCTTCTGCGGCGGGTAGAAGTCCTTGATGACCTTGAACACGAACGGAAAACTCGGCAGGTCGAACACCAGCATCACCATGCCCTTGATGCCGGGCGCGATGCGGAACTTGTCCGTGCTGTGCCGCATGTGGAACAGGAAGTCGCGGTAGAACAGCGTCTTGCCCTGCTTGGCCAGGCCGAGTGCGTTGTAGAACTCGGCGCGTGGTTTGCGCGGCATCATGCTGCGCAAAAACTGCACGTAGGCGCTCGGAACCTCCATGTCGACCATGAAATAGGCGCGTGCAAAGCTGAACAGGATCAGCAGGTCGTCTTCGCCAAACAGCGCCGCGTCCACCACCAGCCTGTCGTTCTCGTTGTGCAGGATGGGCAGCGCGAACGGCACCTCCTGAAAGCCGTTGATGATCTTGCCGACCACGTAGGCGCCCTTGTTGCGGAAGAACAGGCCCGAGAGCACCTGGAACTGGAAGTTGGCGCGCAGCTTCACGTGGTCGAAATGCGGCTTCATCGCGTTCAGCACCAGACCCGCGTCGCGCGCCAGGTTTTCGAAGGGCACGCGCAGGTCGAAGTCCTGGACCATGCGCAGGACCTCGGTCTCCATGTTGTCCGCGGTCGGGTAGTAGCAGCGGTAAGTGGGCCGGGCTTGTGGCTCCTCGTTCTCGATGTACTCGGTGGACACCGCCGGGCGCACGAAAATGAAATCGTTCTGGAAATAGGCGCGCTGCAGGATCTTGGTCGAGACCGAGTTGAAGAAGGTCTCGGCCAGCTCGGGCTGGTGGTGGTTGACCAGCAGGCCGATGTAATGCAGCTTGACCTGCTCCCAAACGTCCATGGGCTGGGCGTCGGCCTTGAACTCCTTGTGCAGCCGCATCACGCATTCGTTCACGCGCAGGTCGTAGAACTCGATGCGCTCGCGCTGCGCGCGCTGCTGGCCCCGCCAGTCGCGGGTTTCATAGCGGTGTTTGGCGCGGGCCGACTCGGTGCGGAACAGCCGGTAGTGGCGGTTGAAGCCGTCCATCATCGCCTTGGCGATGTCGTAGGCCACCGTGGAATCGAGTCGCTGCGGGAACATGCCGGGCCTTGTTTCGGCAAGCTCAGGCGGCCATGTTTCGGCGCTTGGCGGCCACGCCCGCCAGGGCAGCCTGGTAGATGGACTCCAGACCTCCGGCGCCGTCCACCGTCATCAGCATGTCGCGCAGCAGGCCGTCGCTCAGTGCGTAGACCCAGGCGTGCAGCGTGAGCGCCTGGCCGCGCGCCCAGGCGTCCTGCACCACCGTGGTCTGTGCCACGTTCATCACCTGTTCGATGGCGTTGAGCTCGCAGAGCACCTCGACCCGGAAGTCCTCGGGCGTGGCCGCGATGAGCGCGGCATGGCGGTCGCGCACGTCCTTGATGTGGCGCAGCCAGTTGTCGGCCAGGCCCACGCGGGTGTCGTTCAGAGCGGCCTTCACGCCGCCGCAGCCGTAGTGCCCTACCACCATCAGGTGTTTCACCTGCAACTGGTCCACCGCGAACTGAATGGTGGACAAACAGTTCAGGTCGGTGGGCACCACCACGTTGGCCACGTTGCGGTGCACGAACACCTCGCCCGGGGCCAGACCGGTGATCTGGTTGGCCGGCACGCGGCTGTCGGAACAGCCGATCCACATGTACTGCGGGCTCTGCTGGGCCAGCAGATCGGTGAAGAAGGTGGGCTTCTCGCGAACCATGGCCGCAGCCCATTCGCGGTTGTGGTCAAACAGGTCTTGCAGCGTTGAACTCATGGGGTATCCGATGGGGTGGAACAGCGTGGCCATTGTCGGGCAAGGCCGTTTCACCCCGACTTCCATTGTGTTTCAGCAGGTCTCGGCAAACAGCTCGCGCCCGATCAGCATGCGGCGGATTTCCGAGGTGCCGGCGCCGATCTCGTACAACTTGGCGTCGCGCCACAAACGGCCCAGCGGGTACTCGTTGATGTAGCCGTTGCCACCGTAGATCTGCACGCCCTCGCCGGCCATCCAGGTGGCCTTTTCTGCGGTCCAGAGAATGACCGAAGCACAGTCCTTGCGCACCTGGCGCACATGGTCCGTACCCAGCAGGTCGAGGTTCTTGGCCACGGTGTAAGCGAAGCTGCGCGCGGCCTGCAGCACGGTGTACATGTCGGCCACCTTGCCCTGGATCAGCTGGAACTCGCCGATGCTCTGGCCGAACTGCTTGCGGTCGTGGATGTAGGGGATCACGTTGTCCATCACCGACTGCATGATGCCCAGCGGTCCGCCGGTGAGCACGGCACGTTCGTAGTCCAGCCCGCTCATCAGCACCTTGGCGCCCATGTTGAGGCCACCCAGGATGTTCTGTGCCGGCACCTCCACGTCCTGGAACACCAGCTCGC
Organism: Hydrogenophaga sp.; assembly: GCA_030653975.1. Lineage (GTDB taxonomy): Bacteria > Pseudomonadota > Gammaproteobacteria > Burkholderiales > Burkholderiaceae_C > Hydrogenophaga. The sequence goes on from JAURYH010000010.1 coordinate 27,578, forward strand.
CGGTGTGGCTGCCGCGCATGCCCAGCTTGTCGAGCTTCTGCGCGATGCTGAAACCGGGCATGCCCTTTTCGATCAGGAAGGCGGTCACGCCGCGCGCGCCCATCTCCGGTTCCGATTTGGCGTAGACCACCAGGGTGTCGGCATCGGGCCCGTTGGTGATCCACATCTTGTTGCCGTTGAGCAGGTAATAACCGCCCTTGTCCTCGGCTTTCAGCTTCATGCTGATCACGTCCGAGCCCGCGCCCGGCTCGCTCATGGCCAGCGCGCCCACGTGTTCGCCGCTGATCAGCTTGGGCAGGTACTTCGCCTTCTGCTCGGGCGTGCCATTGCGGTTGATCTGGTTCACGCACAGGTTGCTGTGCGCGCCGTAACTCAGGCCCACCGAGGCGCTGGCGCGGCTGATCTCTTCCATCGCGACCATGTGCGCGAGGTAGCCCATGTTGGCGCCACCGTACTGCTCGGGCACGGTGATGCCCAGCACGCCGAGTTCGCCCATCTTGCGCCAGCAGTCCATGGGGAACTGGTCGGTCTTGTCGATCTCGGCCGCGCGCGGCGCGATCTCGGCCTGCGCAAATTCGCGCACCGCGTCGCGCAGCGCGTCGATGTCTTCACCGAGCTGGAAATTGAGGCCGGGCAGGTTGTTCATGGGTTGTCTCCTGAAGGGTTTGAGGTTTTCGCCCCCCTCTCCCTCTGGGAGAGGGTTGGGGTGAGGGCTTGTGAGGTAACGACAATCAGTAGGTCTTGGGCACAGGCACCAGTGTCTGCTGCATCACGGCGCAGTCGGACCGCTTGCCATCCGCCGCCACGTGCACCACCTCGGCGGCGGTCACGATGATGCGTTTGCCGGCCCTGGTGACACGGCCGGTGGCCTGCAGCTCGCCACCCTGGAAGGCCGCGAGGAAGTTGATCTTGTACTCCACCGTCGTGACCTCCATGCCCTCGGGCGCCACGGTCAGGGCCGCGTAGCCACCCGCGATGTCGGCCAGCGCGCCCATGGCGCCGCCGTGGAAACCACCCTGCTGCTGCGTCACGCGGTCCGAATACGGCAGCCCCAGCGTGACCGTGCCGGGCGCGACGGCCAGCAGGCGCACGCCCAGCGCCTGCATCATCCCCTGGCGGTCCAGGCTGGTCTGCACGCGCCGGCGCAGGGCCTCGTTCGGATTCACAGGTTCGCTCATGGATGGATTCAATTGACGTTTACGTAAACGTCAATTATGACCGAACGGCATCCACTCCCGCAAGTGGGGGATACCCCGCCAGGAGCGCAATGGCGCCGGATATGCTCACGGCCCATGACGACGGTGAACCCGGCGGCACCGCCGGCCGGCCCATGCTGGAGGTGCTTCGGCACCAGGACCTGGAAGGCGTGCTCGCGACCGTGGTGCGCAACCACGGCGGCACACCGCTGGGCGCGGGGGAGTCTGGTGCGGGCCTACACCGACAGCGTGGCGCAGGCGCTGCTGAAAGCCGGAAAAATAACCGTGATCCGGCAGACCACGCTGCGCTGCGTGCGGCCCTACGCGCTGGAAGGCTGGCTGCGGCGCGAACAAGCCGTCAGGCCTTATCGGCCTTGCTCGTCTTGTCGACCTTGGCCAGCAACGCCCTGGCCTCTTTCTCGTGCACCTTCACCTCGTCGAGGTTGGCCACCAGATCGGCCATCTGCTCTTCAAGCTGGCGCTTGTGTTCGGCCAGCACCGCGAGGAACTTGCGCAGCTGCGGACCGGTGTCGCGCGGGCTGTCGTACATCTGGATGATGTCCTTGGCCTCGGTCAGCGAAAGGCCCAGGCGCTTGGCGCGCAGCGTGAGCTTCAGGCGCGTGCGGTCGCGCGCGCTGTAGACCCGGTTGCGCCCACCCGGCCCTTCGCGCTGCGGCTGCAGCAGGCCCATGTCTTCGTAGAAGCGGATGGCGCGCGTGGTCAGGTCGAACTCGCGCGCCAGATCGCTGATGGTGTAGGTCGGGTTGCTCGCCATGGGCTGGGGTCTTGTCGGGTTGCGGACACCGGACCGGGACCCCGCTCCGTAGAATGCCCTGCATATTGACGTTTACGTCAACGTCATTCGTCGGCATCTTAACGGAATCCACACCGCATGAATCCTCCCACCCGCGAGCAGCTCGAAGCCCGCCTGCACTATCCGCTGGGCGACGCGCTGCCCGACACCGGCCACACGCTCACGGCGGCGCCGGGCGTGAAGTGGATCCGCATGGCGCTGCCGTTTGCGCTGGATCACATCAACCTCTGGCTGCTGCGCGACACACTCGACGGCCGCGAGGGCTGGACGGTGGTGGACTGCTGCATCACGCGCGACGAAGCCAAGGCGCAGTGGGAGCAGGTTTTCGCGAACGAGCTGGACGACCTGCCCATCCTGCGTGTGGTCGTGACGCACATGCACCCGGACCACATCGGGCTGGCGCACTGGCTGTGTGAAAAATGGTCGTGCATGTTGTGGATCAGCGCCACCGACTACAACTCGGCCCGCATCGGCTCACAGAGCACGACCGGCTTCGGCGGCGCCAGCGCCGCCGACTTCTTTGCGTCCCACGGCATGACCGATCCCGACAGCCTGGCGCAAATCCGTGGCCGGGCGAGCTACTACCCCGGCATGGTGCCGGCTGTTCCACCGCGCTACCGCCGCCTGATGGACGGCCAGACCGTGTCCATCGGCGGACGTGACTGGCGCTGCATCAGCGGCTACGGCCACGCGCCCGAACACATCGCACTGTATTGCGACGGGCTGCAGGTGCTGATCAGCGGCGACATGGTGCTGCCGCGCATCAGCACCAATGTGAGCGTGTACGACATGGAGCCCGAGAGCGATGCGCTGACGCTGTTTTTGGACTCGCTCGACAAATACCTGCCGCTGCCCGAATCCACGCTGGTGCTGCCCTCGCACGGCAAGCCCTTCACCGGGCTGCACGAACGCATCCGGCAGCTGAAGGAGCACCACGCCGAGCGCCTGGCCGAACTGCTCGACGCCTGCCGCGAGCAAGCCTGCAGTGGCGCCGATGCGATTCCCGTGCTGTTCCAGCGCGAACTGGACCTGCACCAGACCACCTTCGCCATGGGCGAGGCGGTGGCGCACCTGCACCGGCTGTGGTTCGGCGGTCAGGTGCGGCGCGAGCGCGATGCCGATGGCATCTACCGTTTTTCTGCTCCCCCCGCGCCGCCTTCGGCGTCACCCCTCAGGGGCCTCACCAGCGGCCCGGCCAAGCCGGTTCCGCGGTGACCTGGCGAGAGATCTGGCGCCGGGCCGCCCCAAGCCGGATCAGCCCCTCGGGGGCAGCAACCCGCGCAGCGGCGGAGCCCCGGGTTCCCGCCAACGGCGGGAGCACGCTCGGGGGCCCTATTCCCCCAGCGGCACCGCCGCCCGCTTGAGCGCGCGCCGACGCTCGGCGTGATCGGGCAGGATGCTGGCGACCACGTCCCAGAACTGCGGGCTGTGGTCCATGTGGCGCAGGTGGCTGAGCTCGTGCACCACGACGTAGTCCACCATCTCCATCTTCAGGTGGATCAGGCGCCAGTTGAGGCGGATGGTGCCGTCCACGCTGGCGCTGCCCCAGCGCGTGCCGGCGCTGGACAGGCGCAGCTTCTCGTAACGCACACCGAGCAGCGGCGCGAAATGATCGAGCCGCTCGGCGAAGACGCGTTTCGCCTGCCGCATCAGCCAGGCCTGCGCCGCGTCGCGGATCTGGGCCTCGTTGGCGTTGTGGGCCAGCCCCAGCCGGAGTGCGCCCACAGCATCGGGAGCGTCGACAGCCGCTGGCTCCAGAGCGGCCCCAACCTGCGCGAACCCGTGCGCGGGGTCAAGCACCAGGCGCACGCGCTGACCGAGGACATCCAGCTCGGCGCCATTGGCCCAGACGGTGCGGGCCTGCGCCAGCTCTCCGGCGCGTTGACGGGCGTTCTGCAGTTTCTCCAGGACCCAGCCGGCCTTGTCGTGCAGCAGCGCTTCGACCTCACCCACCGGCGTCCAGCGCGGCGCACTCACGCTCAGGCCATCGGGGCCGACCGACAGGCCGATGGTGCGGCGCTTGCCGCGCTTGAACTCGTAGGCCACATCGCAACTGCCCAGCAAGAGCCGCCGGTTGGCGCGCGGGTGGTGCCATGTGCCGGGCTGGAAGACCTCGCTCAACGGTTCGGCGGGCGGCGCCGCCGGCCGGGACTTTGCCACGGGCGCAGGCGGCTGGGGCGGCACCACGGGCTCGGGACCGGTCAGGAAATCAAGCGCCAGTTGCACGAAGCGCTGCATGGACTCAGGCACCTCCGAAGCGAAAGGTTTGCACCCAGGATGCGGTGGAGCCGGCTTTGCCGGGCCACTCGCATCGCCCCCTTGAGGGGGTGACGCGCTGAAAGCGCGGCGCAGGGGTGGTCATGTGTACGCCGTGGGGTCGAGACGCCGCATCTCGGTCTCGATCCAGTCCTCCACCTCGCGCATCAGCTCGTCCGGCTGCCGGCCCGCGCTGGGAATCGGCTTGCCGATCGAGAACTCGACCACGCCAGGCTTCTTGATGAAGGCCTTGCGCGGCCAGCACTTGGCCGAGGTCACGGCGATCGGGATCACCGGTGCGCCGGTGCGGATCGCGAGCCGGGTACCCCCGCTCTTGTACGTGCCCTTCTCGCCGCGGGGGATCCGTGTGCCTTCGGGAAACATGATGACCCAGGTGCCCTGGTCCAGCAGGCGCTGGCCTTGCTGCACCACCTTGGCAAACGCGCGCGCGCCATCGGCGCGGTCGATGTGGATCATGTCCATGCGCGCCATGGCCCAGCCAAAAAACGGCACCTTCAGCAGCTCCTTCTTGAAGACAAAGGCCAGCGGGTGCGGCATCAGCGCCGCCATGCTGAAGGTCTCCCAGAGCGACTGGTGTTTCACCAGCAGCACCGCGGGCGCCGTACTGCCCACCGGCAGGTTCTCGAAGCCGATCACCTGGTTGCGGATGCCCAGGATCACCGTACCACCATCGACCGCCAGCTTGAGCCAGCGCGCGCACATCCAGTAGATGCGGTCGGGCTTCATGAACGGCGCGGCGATCACCACCGCCAGCGCCCACGGGATCACGGTCACCACCATGAACAGCAGGTGCAGGACGGCGCGCAGGAAGTTGATGACGATCATGGGGCGGTTCAGGAGGTGGCGGTGTCCTGCGCCAGCAGCCAGTCGGCGAATGCGGACAGGTCTTCGTGCAGGTGGGTGCCCGAAGGCAGATGGGGAAGCAGCATCGCCAGGTCGGCGTCCGCTCCAGGCCCGGCACGACCGCGCAGGTGTTCGGACTTGCCGGTCAGCAGCAGATGGGTGGGACAGCCGGCCGCAGCGCCGGCCTGCACGTGACGCAGGGCGTTGCCCGCCACCGGCACATCGGCCAGTGCCATGCCGAAACGCACCCCGATCTGTTCAAACAGACCCGGCTCGGGTTTGCGGCAGTGGCAACCATCCTCAGGGGCGTGCGGACAGAAAAACACCGCCTCCACGCGAGCCCCGGCGGCCGCGAGCTGGCGGTGCATCTTGGCGTGAATCGCGTTCAGCGAAGCCATGTCGAACAAGCCACGGCCGATGCCGCTCTGGTTGGTCGCCAGCACCACGCGCCAGCCGCCCTGGTTGATCCGTGCCACGGCTTCGAGCGCACCGGGCAGGGCTTCCCATTCGTCCGGTGAAGCGACGTAGTCGTCGCGGCTGCGGTTGAGCGTGCCGTCGCGGTCAAGGATGAGCAGTTTCATGCGGTGCTCCACAGAGGTGAGGGCCGCGGCGCCGGGCCGCCCCAGGCAAGGCCGCGCCCCCTCGGGGGGCAGCGACCCGCGCAGCGGCGGAGCCCCGACGCAACGCCAACGGTGTTGTGGCGCTTGGAGGCTGTCATGTTGCCAGGCGGGAGAGGTCGGCCACGCGGTTCATCGCCTCGTGCAGGTGCTTGAGCAGGCCCAGGCGGTTGGCCCTGAGCGCCGGGTCTTCGGCGTTCACCATCACGCCGTCGAAGAAGGCGTCCACCGGCGCGCGCAGCGCAGCGAGCGTCATCAGTGAAGCGGTGTAGTCGCCGTTGGCGAATTCGGCGTCGGCCGCCGGCACGGTGGCCTGCATGGCGGCGAACAGGTCCTTCTCGGCCACCTCGACCAGCCGGCTCTCCTGCACCGCGGCGCCCTCGCCCTCGGACTTCTTGAGGATGTTGCCGATGCGCTTGTTGGCCGCGGCCAGCGCTGCCGCTGCGGGCAGCGCCGCGAAGGCCCGCACCGCCTGCAGGCGCTGGCTCACGTCCGCCAGGCGTTGCGGGCGCAGGGCCAGCACGGCGTCGACTTCCTGGGCACTGAAGTCTTGCTCGCGCAAGCCACCGGCCAGGCGGTCGTAGATGAAGTCGACTAAAGCAACACGAGCACGTTCATCAGCAACACGCTTTGAGTGGCCAGATGCGACGATCCCTCCTTTGCCGCTCTCCTTCAGCGCCTTCAAGTCCTTCTCGCCTTGTGCTTTGCCCCATGCGATCTGAATAGACTCATCTTCATAGACATCCCACGCGGAATACAGAACGGTATCCAAATCCAGCGACAGATCCTTCTCCACCAGCATGCGGATCACGCCCAGCGCGTGCCGGCGCAGCGCAAACGGGTCCTTGTCGCCGGTGGGCAGGTTGCCGATGCCGAACATGCCGACCAGCGTCTCCAGCTTGTCGGCCAGCGCGACCACCACGCCGGTCATGTTGCGCGGCAGTTCGTCGCCCGCGAAGCGCGGTTTGTAGTGGTCTTCGATCGCGAAGGCGATGTCTTCACTCAGACCGTCGTGGCGCGCGTAGTAGCCGCCCATGATGCCCTGCAGCTCGGGGAACTCGCCCACCATGTCGGTCAGCAGGTCGGTCTTGGCCAGCTGGGCCGCGGTGTCGGCGCTCTGCGCGAGCACATCGCCGCCGAGTTGCTGGCCGATGGCTCGGGCAATCGCACGCACGCGCTCCACGCGCTCGCCCTGCGTGCCCAGCTTGTTGTGATAGACCACCTTGCCGAGGCCTTCGACGCGCGAGGCCAGCGTCTTCTTGCGGTCCTGGTCAAAGAAGAATTTGGCGTCCGCCAGGCGCGGGCGCACCACGCGCTCGTTGCCGCCGATCACGGCGCTCGCATCATCCGGGCTGATGTTGCTGACGACGAGGAACTGGTTGGTCAGCTTGCCGTGGGTATCGACCAGCGGGAAGTACTTCTGGTTGGCCTTCATCGTGAGGATCAGGCATTCCTGCGGCACTTCCAGGAACTGCTCCTCAAAACCGCAGGTGAGCACGTTCGGCCGCTCGACCAGGGCGGTCACTTCGTCCAGCAGGGCCTCGTCCATCAGCACCTCGTAGCCCGGGCCCAGGCGCTCGGCGGCCTGGGCCAGCTGCTGCACGATGGCGAAGCGGCGGTCGTTGAAACTGGCGATCACCGAGCCATCGGTCAGCAGGGTCTGGGCGTAGCTGTCGGCGTCGGCCAGCAGCACGGGCGACTTGGCCGCTTCGAAGCGGTGGCCCTGGGTGGCGTTGCCGGCCGTCAGGCCCAGCGCCTTCACCGGCACCACGTCGCTGCCGTGCAGCGCCACCAGGCCGTGCGCCGGGCGCACGAAGTGCACGCTGGTCCAGCCAGGCAAAAAGTTCGGAATGCCGCAGTCGGTTTCGAGCTGGTAGCTCATCACCTTGGGGATCGGCAGTTTGGCAATGGCTTCGTCCAGCGCCTTCTGCAGGCCCACGGCCAGGTCCACGCCGGGCACCACGCTGTCGTAGAACAGGGCTTCGGCCTTGCCGTCGGGGGCGCGCTTCAGGCCGGGCACGGCCGAGGCGTCGGCGCCCAGCGCAGCCAGGCGCTTGAGCAGCGCGGGCGTGGGCTGGCCGTTCACGTCCAGGCCCACGCTCACCGGCATGAGCTTTTGCGACACGGCCTTGTCGGCCGCGCGCTCGGCCACCGCGGTCACGTGCGCGGCCAGGCGGCGTGGCGAGGCGAAGGGCGTTACGGCCGAGTCGGCGGCGGTCAGGCCCAAGGCCTTGAGTTGCTCCAACAGCACACCGGCAAACGCATCACCCAGTTTCTTGAGCGCCTTGGGCGGCAGCTCTTCCACAAACAGTTCGACGAGGAGGTTCTTGGTTGTCATTCTTGTGCTCTCCCGCTCAGGCGGCTTTCTTCGTCATCTGTTCCACCCATTCGCGCGGCGCCATGGGGAAGCCCAGGCGCTCGCGGCTCTCGTAGTAACTCTGGGCCACGCCGCGCGCCAGGTTGCGGATGCGGCCGATGTAGGCGGCGCGTTCGGTCACGCTGATGGCGCCGCGCGCGTCCAGAAGGTTGAAGCTGTGCGCGCACTTCAGGACCTGCTCGTAGGCGGGCAGCGCGAGCTGCTGCTCCATCAGATGCTTGGCCTGCTTTTCGTGGGCGCTGAAAGCGGTGAACAGGAAGTCGGCGTCGCTGTGCTCAAAGTTGTAGGCCGACTGCTCCTTTTCGTTCTGCAGGTAGACGTCGCCATAGCTCAGCCGGGATCCATCGGCCCCTTCGGTCCACACCAGGTCGTAGACGTTGTCCACGCCCTGCAGGTACATGGCCAGGCGCTCCAGTCCGTAGGTGATCTCGCCGGTGATGGGCTTGCAGTCGATGCCGCCGACCTGCTGGAAGTAGGTGAACTGCGTGACCTCCATGCCGTTCAGCCACACCTCCCAGCCCAGGCCCCAGGCGCCGAGCGTGGGGTTCTCCCAGTCGTCTTCCACGAAGCGGATGTCGTTCTTCTTCAGGTCGAAGCCCAGCGCTTCCAGCGAGCCCAGGTAGAGCTCCAGGATGTTGCTGGGTGCGGGTTTCAGCACCACCTGGTATTGGTAGTAGTGCTGCAGGCGGTTGGGGTTCTCGCCGTAGCGGCCGTCTTTCGGGCGGCGGCTGGGCTGCACGTAGGCGGCCTTCCAGGGCTCGGGGCCGAGTGCGCGCAGGAAGGTGGCGGTGTGGCTGGTGCCGGCGCCGACCTCCATGTCGTAGGGCTGCAGCAGCGCGCAGCCCTGGGCGTCCCAATAGGACTGCAGTTTCAGAATGATTTGCTGGAAGGTCAACATGCGGGAGGGGGCCGGTGCGAAGTCCGGGCCGGAAGTGTTCTGGGAGCGGGGGCAGCCGCCCGGATGGGCGCGCTGCGCAGAAGCTGGATTTTACGGGGCGCCAGCCCCTGGCCGTGGACGCATTCAGGCGCCGCGCGCGCGGCGGCGCCGGGGTCGGCGGCTGGCCAGCAGCGCCACCACCGCCAGGCACGCCACCCAGGCAGGCCAAAGACCCCAGCGCCCGGCCCATCGGGCGAAGGGCGTGCTGCCGCTGCGCCCTTCGACCACGGCCTCCAGCCGGCCTCGGGTCAGGCGCGCCAGCCGGTGCGTGACTTCACCGCGGTGGTTGATGACCGCGGTGGCGCCGGTGTTGGTGGCGCGCAGCATGGGTCGCCCGAGCTCCAGCGCGCGCAGGCGCGAGGCCTGCAGGTGCTGGTCGATCGCCACCGTGTCGCCAAACCAGGCGATGTTGCTCAGGTTGACCAGCACGGTGGGGGCCGTCGCGGGGTCCTGGAACGAGGCGGCCAGCTCTTCGCCAAACAGGTCTTCGTAGCAGATGTTGGGCGCGATGCGCTGTCCGGCCCAGGACCAGGCGGGCTGCGCCAGCGCGCCCCGGTTGAAATCACCCAGCGGAATGCGCATCAGGTCGGTGAACCAGCGGAACAGGGGCGGAATGAATTCGCCGAAGGGCACCAGGTGGTGTTTGTCGTAGCGGAAATACCCGTCGGACTGCGATGCTGCGGCCGTGCCCGGCTCGATGCCCCAGACCGAGTTGGTGTAACCCTGCTCGTAGCTGCCCAGTGGCAGGCCCAGCAGCGCGCCCAGCGAAGCCCCCGGTTGCGACAGCCCTTGCAGCATCGGCTTCCAGAAGGCATCACCCAGTTGCTCGGGCAACATGGGCAACGCGGTCTCGGGCGCCACCACCAGTTGCGGACCTTGCGAACCGCCGCCTCGCGCCGCTTCGGCCGCGGCGGCGATCTGTTCCGGGTACCAGCGCAAGGCCTGGGCGACGCCGGTACCGGGTTCGAATTTCTGATCCTGGGCAATATTGCCCTGCAGCAGCCACACCCGGAGTTCGCCATGGGCGGCGGTGTCGCGCTGACCCTGGTCGCGCCACGCATCGCCCCACAGCACGCTGGCCAGCAACACGACCAGCAAAACCGCTCCGGACAGCCCTTGAGCAACAGCCATTGCGCGGCCTCGCTGGTGGTACCCGCGCAGGTGATCGGGGGTCCCGGGCCGGCGCGCGGTCGGGAACAGGCCTTGACGCATCCACCCCCCCAGCGCCGAAAGCGCCGCCGCGAGCGCAAAGGCCAGCAGCGCGGCGATCGCGCCCATGCCGTACACCCCCACCCAGGGTGCCCAGGCGGCCATCAGGTCGACCTGGGCGTAACCACCGGCGCCCCAGGGGAAACCGGTCAGCCAGCGCCCGCGCATGAGTTCGGCGAGGGTCCAGAGCGCCGCAAACATCACGGCCTGCTGGATGCGCGAACGCGGTGCCAGTGCGCACATCAGGCCCGCCGCCAGCGCGTAATACAGTGCCAGCAGACCCGCCAGCGCCAGCACGGCCAGCGCCGCCAGCCAGGCCGGCAGGCCGCCGTAGGTGTGCATGGAAACAAACAGCCACCAGAAGGTCGAGGCCAGCCAGGCCGTGGCGAACACCCAGGTGCGCCAGACGCCCTGGCGCAGCTGCTGCACATGCCGCAAGGCCAGGACCAGCAGGGACAGCGATCCGATCTGCAGCCAGCCACTGGGTTCGCCTGGCGCCAGGCCCGGCGGGCTCCAGCCACGCACGGGCCAGGCCAGTGCAGCCGCCTGCAGCCAGCCGGCCAGCAGACAGACCACCAGCCAGAACAGGCCGCTGCCACGGGCCGGGCGTCCCGGCGGCTGGCCACTGAGGGGGGAAAGGCTCGACGGCGTGTGCAGGTTACCGAACAGGCTGCGCATGACGGTTCGGTGGCGTGTGGGCGCGATCGCGGCTCGGGCTCAATCGACCAGAGGCGTCGGCAACACCTTGAACCATTTGACTGCGCCGCCTTTGGTGTGCAGCACCACAAAGCGCAGGCCATCGAGCTCATGCACCTCGCCGCGCTTGGGCACGTGGCCCATGGTGTGCGCGATCAGGCCCCCGATGGTGTCGAAATCGTCCACCGCGAGCTTGAGACCGAAGGACTCATTGATGCGCTCGATGGAGGTGTCACCGCTGACGCGCCAGGTGCTGTCGGCCAGGGCGAAGATGTCGCCATCGTCTTCGACCACGTCGAACTCGTCCTCGATCTCGCCAACAATCTCTTCCAGCACGTCTTCAATGGTGATGAGGCCGGCCAAACGGCCAAACTCGTCAATCACGATCGCCAGGTGGTTGCGGTTGCCCCGGAATTCGCGCAGCAGGTCGTTCAGGCCCTTGCTCTCGGGCACGAAGGTGGCCGGGCGCAGCAGGGCTCGGATGTTGAGTTCGGGGGCGCGCTGCAGCTTGAGCAGGTCTTTGGCGAGCAGGATGCCGATGATGTTTTCGGTCTCGCCCTCGTACACGGGAAAGCGCGAGTGCGCGGTGTCGATGACCAGGTGGAGCAGTTCGTCGTATGGCGCATGGATGTCGAGCACATCCATGCGCGGGGCCGCCACCATCACGTCGCCGGCCGTCATGTCGGCGATGCGAATCACACCCTCCAGCATGACACGCGATTCGGCGTTGATGATGTCGTTGTCCTCGGCCTCGGCCAGGGTTTCGATCAGTTCGTCCTTGGAATCCGGGCCCGGATGGATGAACTCCGCGAGCTTTTGCAGGAAACCACGTTTGTCTTCATGCCGCAGGCTGCGCTGCGGCCCGGGACTGGGAGGGATGTCGGCCACTGAAGGAATGGGATGGTTGAGGGAGTTCGAAGGATACCGCATGCCCATGACAGCAACCAGAGACACACCGCCACGGCGCCCGGAGCGCCCGCGTGGGAAGCCGGATCAGGCTTGCCCGGTCAACCGCGCACGCGTTCGCGCGATTCGCGCACGCCCTGGCGGATTTCCATCAGCAGGGCCAGCCCGTCCCGGAACTGCCGTGCCTGGACCTTGAGGTGGTAGTTGGTCAGGGCCATCTGCTCGTTGACCAGTTCGGTCACGCGCGAATCGAAATCGGCCGGGGGCAGGTGCAGATGGGCCTCGCTCTCGGAACCGTCACGCACGATCACGGCACCGGCCTTGCGGGCGATGCGCAGCATGGTGGTGTTTTCGGTCAGCGCATGGATGAACAGCAGGCTCACGCCCTCGTTGCGCGCGTGCATGACCGCCCGCTCGAACAGGCGGCTGCCGTAGCCTCGACCCCGGGCCTGGCGGGACACGGAAACACCGAATTCGGCACAACTGGTGCACTGCGGATCGACCGAATACGCCAGGTGCGCCATGGCAATGAGTTCGAGCTTGCGGTTGAAGATGCCGAACAGCTCGTCGCGCGCAAAGTTCAGGCTGGCCACATAGCGCTGGATCTGCTCGTCGTTGGCCGCATAACCAAAGCGCAGGTAACGGTCGTGTGGCTCCAGCGCCAGCAGGTGGGCACTGATGCGCTCCAGATGCCCCGGCCCCATCGACCGGATGGGCACGGCCATCGAGGTGGACGAACCCGTGTTGCGCAACTCACCCGGCACCACGTCGTCGAGCGGACGTGATGGCGCTGCGCCGCGCAGCGCAGAGGACTTGAACCAGGAGAGGGGATCGAACATGGTTTGAATATAAGGGTTATCCCTATATCAACAAGGGCATGCGTCTCTAAACCGGGAAAAACCCGATGGGCGGGCGGCATTTTGACCGTCTGTCACCTCATTTTGCTGCAATGCAACAAAATGCCTCGGAAGAGGGCGCTTTACACGGGCAAAGCGGTGGTGCTTTTTACCCGGTCCATCACGAAACTGGTCTTGCAATCCTGCACGCTGGGGTGCTTGAGCAGGGTGTCCATCATGAAGCGCGAGTAAGCCGCCATGTCGGCCACCACCAGCCGCAGCTGGAAGTCCATCTCGCCCGTGAGCGCGGCGCACTCCACCACCTCGGGCCAGCCCATCACACTGGCGCGGAACTGGTCCATGGGGTTGCGTTTGGCGCTCTCCGCGTGTTTCTCCAGCCGCACGTTGACATAGGCCGTCAGGCCCAGGCCCACGGCCTCGGGCTTGACCAGCGCCACATAGCGGTCGATCACGCCCACCTCTTCCAGCCGCTTCACCCGCCGCAGCACGGCGCTGGGCGACAGGCCCACCACCTCCGCGATCTGGTCGTAGGTGGCCCGGCCATCGGCCTGCAGGCTGCGCAATATATGGCGATCGAGCTTGTCCAGTGCTTGCATGGTTTTGATTTTGCAGGAATCTTGCAAATAGGACAAACGGAGCGCCTCAAAACGCTGGAATCGTGACACGCTGCGCCGATACAGTGGCGCTTTGCTTTCGCCACACCACCAGGAGACCACCATGAACGCCAGCCTGCCCACCGCCGTCACGTCTGCCGCAGCCACCTGGGACAACCCCATGGGCACCGACGGTTTCGAGTTCATCGAATACGCCGCACCCGATCCCGCCGCCATGGGCGCGCTGTTCGAGCGCATGGGTTTCAAACCGATCGCGAAACACCGCCACAAGGCCGTGACGCTGTACCGCCAGGGCGAGATCAACTTCATCATCAACGCCGAGCCCGACAGCTTCGCCCAGCGCTTCGCCCGCCTGCACGGTCCCAGCGTCTGCGCCATCGCCTTCCGCGTGCGCGATGCGAAAGTGGCCTACGAGCGGGCCCTCTCGCTCGGTGCCTGGGGCTACGCCAACACCGCGGCGCCGGGCGAGCTGAACATCCCCGCCATCAAGGGCATCGGCGACTCCATCATCTATTTCATCGACCGCTGGCGCGGCAAGAACGGCGCGCAGCCCGGCGACATCGGCAACATCGGCTTCTTCGATGTGGACTTCGAGCCGCTGCCCGGCGCGGAGCTGAATCCGGTGGGCCACGGCCTGACCTACATCGACCACCTGACGCACAACGTGCACCGCGGCCGCATGGACGAATGGGCCGGGTTCTACGAGCGCCTGTTCAACTTCCGCGAAGTGCGTTATTTCGACATCGAGGGCCAGGCCACGGGCGTGAAGAGCAAGGCCATGACCAGCCCCTGCGGCAAGATCCGCATCCCGATCAACGAAGAAGGCAACGAGAAGGCAGGCCAGATCCAGGAGTATCTGGACCGCTACCACGGCGAGGGCATTCAACACATCGCCATGGGCTCGACCCACCTGTACGACACCGTGGACGCGCTCGAACTCGCCGGTGTCAAGCTGCTCAACACCAGCGACACCTATTACGAACTGCTCGACAAGCGCATCCCCGGTCATGGCGAAAACGTCGCCGAACTCCAGCAGCGCAACATCCTCGTGGACGGCAAGCCCGGCGAACTGCTGCTGCAGATCTTCAGCGAGAACCAGCTCGGTCCGATCTTTTTCGAGTTCATCCAGCGCAAGGGCAACGAAGGCTTTGGCGAGGGCAACTTCAAGGCCCTGTTCGAGACCATGGAGCTCGACCAGATGCGCCGCGGGGTGCTGGCGTCCGCGCCAAAAACCGAATAAGCGCCAGGAGCCTGAGAGGCTTCATGGCTGCATCTGGACAGCCACGAAACCTCGCGCCGACTCTCAGGTGGCTGGTGGTTCGGTCAGCAAGGCCAACGTTTCGTGCATCACCCTGGGGTGAAACGCCATGGCCACGTGGGACACACCGGGCAGATGGCGGTTGTCGGCGCCCGGCAACGTCGCCGTCGTGGCGGGAAACACGATGTTGTCCGCGTTGGAATACCAGCAGACAAAACGTTCGAACCGCGTGATCGGCGCTGTCGCGGTCTCGCGCGCCCGCAGTGAGCACAACCATTCCCCGTTAATGCGCATCTGGCGACCGTTGTCCACACGGCTGAACTGCGCCAGCCAGGTGCCGTGGTGCGGCGAGCCGATGGTCACGATCCGGCTCACCCGCTCGTGCGCACCGGGCACCGCATCCAGCCAGGCGCGCGCAGCCAGCCCGCCCATGCTGTGACACACCAGCATCGGCGGTTGGCCAGTGAGCGCGTGCGCCCGCCGCACGGCGTCGTCGATCAAAGGCACAGACGTGTCTATCGAACCGAAAACCGGTTCCAGGTTCACCGAGGTGTACGGCACGCCGCGCTGCCGCAACGCGTGCATCCACGGCAGCCAGAAACCGCGGTTGCACACAAAGCCGTGCACGAACACCACCGCGGTGCGGCCCGGCGCCAACGGAACGTCTTCGTCCGGCAAACAGCGCCAGCGAAACGGCTGCCGCCAGGAAAATACCTGAGGAGCCACCCGCACCTCATGCCACCAGGCTTGCGCAAGTGTCCGGGCACTCGCTCTGGGCGTCGGGTCCCTGCGGTTCACCACACCAACCACCACAAACTCCAGCGCCAGCACCATCGCGTAGCCCCCCAGCAGCACCAGCACACCGGTCGACGCCGCGGGGCGGGACCAGCTCCACGCCCACAGACCCCACCCCGTGGCCAAAGCCAAGGACCCGAGCGTGAGCCCTTGCTGCAGGCGGGCGAGTCGGGACACATGGTGGACCGCGGTCCGCCTGTGTGAGTCAACCTTTTTCATAGAGCACATCGTTGAACTATCGCACGCAGCCTTCGGATTTCACTCGATTGGCGATAGAGCCCGCCCCCTAGCAAGACAGACTTCTGCAGCGTTAGACTTATTTCAAATGGACACTTCGACCAGCGCCGCGGCACAGATCCGCATGCACCTGCAGCGTGTGGGCCATCTGCGTGAGCAGGCCCATGATGCCGGCCTGGCCAACGCCGTGCATCAGGTCAAGCAGTTGCAGGCTCGGCGCTTTCGCGCCACTTACGCTGATTTTCTTGTGCAGCCGCGCTATGCGGCAGCCACGCGTTTTTTCCTCAACGAGCTCTACGGTGAACACGATTTCACCGAGCGCGATGCGCAGTTTGGCCGTATCGCGGGCGCCATCGAGCGCATGTTCCCGGACGCGGTGGCGGAACTGGCTGTCGATCTGGCCGAGACCCATGCCCTCACCGAAACGCTGGACCACCAACTGGCCACGCACTGGTTGGCTCAAGACAGCGCATGCAGCGAAGCCGAGCGGTATGTGCGCAGCTGGCGTCTCACAGGTGAACGCCCGCTGCGTGACCGGCAACTCTCGGTGGTGAAACACATGGGCCGTGAACTGCAGCGGCTGACCCGGATGAAGTCCTTGTCGATCGCGCTGAAACTGATGCGCAAACCCGCGCAGGCGGCTGGTCTGTTGTCTTTGCAGCAGTTTCTGGAGAACGGGTTTTCAGCCTTTGCATCCCTGGGCGACGCCCAAGCGTTTCTGGCCACCATCAACGAGCGCGAGCACGCATGGATCGATGCGCTGTTTGACACCTCGCTGGTCAGTTGCCAGGCGGCACTGGCCCATGAACTGGCCCGCGCCTGAATCTTTTCAATGCCTTCTGTGCTTTGGGTGACACCGTCCTAGGGCTGCCCCTGTGTGCCAACGCGGGTCTGCCCGCCAGAATGCGCAAAGACCCAACACCCGCCCTGAACATGAACCGTCCCTGGCTGTCCCACTATCCCCCCGGCGTTGCACACGATGTTCAACCCGAGCAATACCGCTCACTCGCCACCCTGCTGGAAGAGTCGCTGCGCAAGAACGCTCGGCAGCCCGTTTCCGTGTGCATGGAACGCTGGATGAGTTACGGCGAACTCGATCAACACAGTGCTGCCCTGGGTGCCTGGCTGCAGGCGAAGGGGCTTGCGCCGGGTGCGCGTGTCGCCATCATGCTGCCCAATGTGCCGCAGTTTCTGGTGGCCATGGCCGCCGTGGTGCGGGCAGGCTACACGGTGGTCAATGTCAATCCCCTGTACACCGCACGCGAACTGGAACACCAGCTCAAGGACTCCGGCGCCGAGGCCATCGTCATCCTGGAGAACTTCGCGCACACGCTCGAAGAGGTCATCGACGTCACCCAGTTGCGCCATGTGGTGATCGCCAGCCTGGGCGACCTGCTCGGTTTCTGGTACGGACGCTGGATCAGCTTTGCGGTCCGACACCTCGCCAAGCTGGTCCCCGCTTACAAACTGCCTCTGGCCGGGGCTCTGGGGAAACGCAGCATCACCAGCTTCCGCCAGGCTCTCGCCGAAGGGGCCAGCCAGACACTCAAACCCAGCACAGCCCAGGCCGGTGACATCGCGTTCCTGCAATACACCGGAGGAACGACAGGTCTGTCCAAGGGGGCCATTCTCACCCACCGCAATATCATCGCGGCCATCCTGCAGGCCGAAGCGTGGTTCCAGCCAGCACTCTCGCGCATCGGCGACATCCGCGCCATCAACGGCATAGCGGCGCTCCCGCTGTACCACATCTTCGCCCTCACCCTCAGCCTGCTGACCATGCGATGGGGCGCACACATGACCTTGATTCCCAATCCCAGGGACGTGCCCAAACTGGTTGAAACCCTGAAACGCCGCCCGTTTCATCTGCTCCCCGCGGTCAACACGCTGTTCAACGCCCTGCTGCAGAATCCCCAATTCCGTCAGCTGGATTTTTCCAGCCTGGCGCTGTCGCAGGCTGGTGGCATGGCCGCGTCGGAAGCGACGGCCAAACACTGGCTCTCCGTCACCGGTTGCCCCATGATTGAAGGTTGGGGCATGAGCGAAACCTGCGCCATCGGTACCAACAACCCGGTGATCAACCGCGATTTCACCGGCGCGATCGGACTGCCGCTGCCCGGTATCGCCATTGCCATCAAGGATGACGATGGCAACAGCCTTCCGCTGGGCACGCCCGGCGAGATCTGCATCCGAGGACCCAACGTCATGACTGGGTACTACAACCAGCCCGAAGAGACCGCACGGGCCTTCACATCCGATGGCTACATGCGTACCGGCGATGTCGGCATCATGGACGAACGCGGCTACACCCGGATCGTGGACCGCAAAAAAGACATGATTCTGGTTTCCGGCTTCAACGTCTTTCCCAATGAGGTCGAAAACGTCATCGCCATGTGCCCGGGTGTGCTGGAATGCGCTGCCATTGGCGTGGAAGACGCGAAGCAGGGCGAAGCCATCAAAGTGTTCGTGGTGCGCAGCGATCCGATATTGCGTGAGGAGGACGTGGCGCGCTATTGCCACGACAACCTCACCGGCTACAAACGGCCCAAGTACATTGAATTCCGCGACGAATTGCCCAAGACCAACGTCGGCAAGATCCTGCGGCGCGCATTGCGCGCACCGACCTGAGCAACTTCTCTGAAAGAACTTACCGATGACCGAAGCGCCTTCCGTCGCAGACGCCCTGGAGGCGGTTGGCGTTGTTGTTTTCGAACGTGGCTGGCTTTCGGCCAACAACACCCTGATTCGGGGCGACGGTCCCATGGCCCTTGTGGATTCCGGATATTGCAGCCATGCCCATCAAACCCTGTCGCTGGTCGACAGCGCGCTTGGAGACGCTCGACTGGACTTGTTGCTCAACACCCACCTTCACAGCGACCATTGTGGAGGCAATGCAGCGTTGCAGGAGACGTATCCCAAGCTCGTGACCTTGATACCGCCGGGGCAAGCCGATAACGTTGCTAACTGGGATCCCGTGGCGCTGACCTACGCGCCGACCGGACAGAAATGCCCCCCCTTTTGTCATCAGGGCTTGCTTCTTCCGGGTGAAGAGCTGCAGCTGGGCTCCTGGCGCTGGGAAATACACGGGGCGAAAGGCCACGATCCCCACTCGATCATTCTCTTCCAGCCGGACCACAGGGTTCTGATCTCCGCCGACGCCTTGTGGCAAAACGGCTTCGGCGTCGTATTCCCGGAGCTGGAAGGACAAGCCGCTTTTGAGGAAGTGGGAGAAACGCTTGATCTGATCGAAGGCCTCAATCCTCGAACCGTGATTCCAGGTCATGGCAGCGTCTTCCAGGACGTCGGGCCTGCGATCACACGCGCCAGAAGCCGGCTCGATCAGTTCATCCGGGCGCCGGAAAAGCACCATCGGCATGCGATCAAGGTTCTGATCAAGTTCCGGCTGTTGGAATGGCAAACCATCGAGCGCGGCGAATTGTTGATCTGGGCCAGAAATACGCCTTACCTAAGTAACTCGATGCCGATCGATAGCGATCAAGAACAAAAGGAATGGCTGCATCGCTTGCTCACGGAGCTGGAGCGCAGCCATGCGCTGCGCCTGGAGGGCAATCTGGTGGTCAACGCTTGATCGAAACCCACAAACCAGCCAGAAAGTGAACGATCAAGGGCTCCAGAAAAGCCTAAACCCCCAGGTACGCGAGGTACGAGGGGGTTAGGGGGAGTAAGAGCCTGACGATGACCTACTTTCACACGGGAATCCGCACTATCATCGGCGCAAAGTCGTTTCACTGTCCTGTTCGGGATGGGAAGGAGTGGT
>JAURYH010000011.1 GCA_030653975.1 Hydrogenophaga sp.
GTCGGTGCGTTGACCAAGTGCTCAAGGACGAACTCTGGGCTCCAGGGGGATGCAGGTTTGGCGCACCAACCGACAAGATTCACTCTTCAAAAAACACAGAACGGAACATACAAGGGGGTCGCGCGCAGCGCGGCGGGGGTGCTTCGATTCAGCCCAGGCTCGCGTCCAGCATCAGCATGAAGATGAAGCCGGCCATCAGCGTCACCGAGGCCATGCCCTCGAAGCCGTTGCGGTGGGTTTCGGGAATGATCTCGTGGCTCACCACGAAGATCATCGCGCCCGCGGCCACCGCGAGGCCGATGGGGTAGAAGGCCGGCAGGCTGCCGAGCAGGGCCAGGCCCACGATGGCGCCGAAGGGCTCGGCCAGGCCCGAGAGCGCCGCCACCGCCCACGAGGTGCCCGCGCTCTGCCCCAGCGTGCGCAAGGCCATCGCCACGATCAGGCCCTCGGGCATGTTCTGCAGGCCGATCGCCAGCGCCAACGAAGCGCCCGCGTTCACCGCATCGCCGCCGCCCACGCCCAGCGCCGTGCCCGCGTAGGCCGCGCCCACCGCCAGGCCTTCGGGCACGTTGTGGATCAGGATCGCAAGCACCATGAGCCAGGCGCGCTGGGAGGCGCCCGGGTCGCGGCCGTCGGTCGTGGTCCATTGCGCGGCGTGGCCGGTGGCGGCCGGGGGCAACACCGCGTGTTCGTGCGGCAAAGCGCGGTCGATGCCGATCATCAGCAACATGCCCAGCGTGAGGCCGATGGCGGTGAGCCCGGCGGCGCCGGACTTCGCCGAGCCGGTGGCGGCGAGCAGGGCCTGCCCGGCGTCAATGGACGGCAACAGCAAGGCAAAGATGGCGGCGGCCAGCATCACGCCCGCCGCGAACGACATCAGCGCCGACTCCTGGCGCTTGCTCACGCGCTGCACCAGGAACACCGGCAGCGCCCCGACGGCGGTGGCCAAAGCGGCCAGCAGCGAAGCCTGCACGCCGGATGTCATGGCGCTGCTGGCACCGGTGGCGTCCCACCACACGCGGGTGGGTGCCCAGAAGGTGCTGCCCGCCGCCAGCCCGGCCATCAGCAACAGGCCGGCACCGAGCGCGAGCAGGGCGTTGCGCAGCGCGTGCGGCGGCACCGGCAGTTCCAGACGCTGCATCTGGAACCACACGGGCTGGATCTGGCGGATGAGGGCGGTCATGGGGGCGGGCTCCTGGGGTCGGGCAATCGGGGTTGATGGATAGTTTGTCAAAAACTATCAAAAAACACCATTCGATTGTCTTGATCGACGCCATAGCCGCCGCGTGGCGCTCCCCGGACTTAACTTCTCAACTTCTCAGGCCATGAACACCGCGATGAACGCCAGCATGAAGATCAGCAAGGCCGCCATGCCGGGCAGGATGAGTGGCATGTACTGGATGACGCCCTCCAGGATGTCTTCCGCCTGTTCTTCGGCATACGCACGCAACTCGGGGTCGGAATATTCCAGCGGGTGGTTCGACATCGCCTGGTCTGGGGATGGGTGGATGTGTTGCATGGCAATCTCCTTGCAAAGGACCATTGGTCATGCGGCAGGCCACTGCCTGTTGGCGAAAACGGCGCTGCCGCACCTGCAGCCTGATCCCGGCGCGAGGCCTCGTCAACCGCGTCGTTGTTGTGGCTATTCTCATCGCGCGAATCCGATGGGTCGCCGGCAGACGCCGGCGCCGGGGCTGCGGCATTGTCTGTCCGGCGATTGCGGCGAGCTTCGCACACCCGCTTGCTCAGGCAGAATATCCAGCGCGGTTGTGTGTTTGCATCCGCATGGATAACAGGCCGCACGATGAACATGGATGACCCTATCTCCCCGGAGGAACTGGCCGCTCTTGAGGTGACGTTGCCCACCGCGCTGGAGCTTTGCCGGTTGGGGCTGGCCTCGATGATCGACATTCGTCAGACCTTTGAGATCGAGATGAAAGGCGCGATTCCGGATACCGTGCACATCCCGTTGTTCGAGGTCAAGCGCATGCTCGGCCACACCTTGACCGAGGACGAGCAAGACATCCTGGACGCTGGCAAGCCGAAGGACATGGATGCCATGTCGTTCTTTTCAATGATCAATCAGTTGCACCACGCGCGCGATCACCTGCTGCTGTGTATCTGCAACAGCGGTCGAAGAAGCATCGCCGCCGCATCGTTGCTTCGCTCACTGGGCTACCCAAAGGCCTTGTCGGTGGCCGGTGGCTTTCAGGCGTGGAAAAAGCTGAAGGATGCAGCGCCCACAACGGCGCCGCCCACCGCTGCGAGCTGAACTGCGGGGCTTCCTGGAAACACGCTTCAAAATCCCACCGCCATCCCGTCGCGCCGCGGATCGCTCGCGGCCACATAGCCCTCGCTCGCCGGGTCGCCGAGGCGCCAGATGAACTGGCCGGCACCGAAGTCCTGGTAGGGGTCGTCGATCAGGCGGGTCTGGTGGCCCAGGTCTTTCAGGCCCTGTACCGTGCTCGGGTCCATGGCGGATTCGACGTTGATGTGCAGCCCGGCGTCAAAGCGCCAGCGCGGCGCGTCGCAGGCGGCCTGCGGGTGCTGGCCGTGGTCAAGCATGCGAACGAGGGTCTGCACATGGCCCTGGGGCTGCATGTTGGCGCCCATGACGCCGTAGCTCATCACCGGTTGCCCGTCTTTCGTGAGGAAGGCCGGCACGATGGTGTGGAAGGGCCGCTTGCCCGGTGCCACCAGGTTGGCCGTGTTGCGGCCCGGGCTGGCCTGCAGGTTGAAGCCGTGGCCGCGGTTCTGCAGGCTGATGCCGAACTGGGGCTCGACCATGCCCGAGCCAAAGCCCATGTAGTTGCTCTGGATGAAGCTGACCATCATGCCGCGCTCGTCGGCGGCGCTGAGGTAGACCGTGCCGCCCTGGGCGGGGTGGCCGGCGCCGAAGTCCTGCGCGCGCTGCCGGTCGATCAGCTTCGCGCGTCCGCGCAGGTAGGCCGGGTCGAGCATCTGTTCGGTGCTCAGGTCCATCGCGCCGGGTTCGGCCACGTAGCGGTAGACGTCGGCGAAAGCCAGTTTCATGGCCTCGATCTGCAGGTGTTGCGCGGCCACGCTGTCGACCGGCATCGCGGCGAGGTCGAAGTTCGAAAGGATGCCCAGCGCGATCAGCGCGGCGATGCCTTGGCCGTTGGGCGGGATCTCGTGCAGCGTGTGACCGCGGTAGTCCTGGCCGATGGGCGCGACCCACTCGGGGTGGTAGGCGGCCATGTCGGCCTCGGTCAACGCGCCGCCGTGCACCGCTGCGAAGCGCGCCAGCGCCTGCGCGATGGGACCACGGTAGAAGGCTTCGCCTTTCGATTCGGCGATGGCGCGCAGGCCGCGCGCGGCGGCCGGAAACTTGAACAATTCACCCACTTGCGGCGCGCGGCCCCAGGGCATGAAGTGTTCGGCAAAGCCGGGCTGGCCCTGCAGCTCGGGCGTGGCCGCGGCCCACTTCTGCCGCACGACCACGGGCACCGCGCAGCCTCGCTCGGCCAGTTCGATGGCGGGTTGCATGAGGTCGGCAAAGGGCAGCCGGCCAAAGCGTTCGCTCAAGGTCGCCCAGCCGGCCACGGCGCCGGGCACGGTGACCGAATCGATCCCGCGCTTCGGGGGCGTGAGCGCGTCGGCGCCGTATTTGCGGTGGAAATGATCCGGTGTCCAGGCCATCGGCGCGGTGCCCGACGCGTTCAGGCCGTGCAGGCGCTGGCCGTCCCAGAGGATGCAGAAGGCGTCGGAGCCCAGGCCGTTGCTCACCGGTTCGGTGATGGTGAGCGCGGCCGCGGCGGCGATGGCCGCGTCCACCGCGTTGCCGCCTTGCAGCAGCATGCGCAGCCCGGCCTGGGCGGCGAGCGGGTGCGAGGTGCTGACGAGGTTGCGGGCGAAGACCGGCAGGCGGGTGCTGGGGTAGCCGTGGGCGTTTTGCAGGTTCATGGTCTTGTGTCGACGAGGGGCAGCGTCCACACGCGGTGGCCACCGATGACCCTGGGCTGTGCTTCAGGCGTAGTCGTACTCGCCGCCTTTTTTCAGCGCGCGCTTGTATGCGGGGCGGGCATGGATCTTCTTGAGCCAGGCCATGGTGGCTGGTCGGGACGGGCCCAGGCCGGCCCGTGACACAGCCGCCTCCAGGGGGAAGCTCATCATGATGTCGGCCGCGCTGATGGCTTTGCCTGCAAACCAGGGCCGCGAGGCCAGTTCCTGTTCGATGTAGTCCAGGTGCACGTCCACCATGGGCTGGATGCGCTTGAGCGCGATCTTGCCCATCAGCGGCACCTTGCCCATGGCCAGCATGAGCAGCAGCGTGGGCATGACCGAACCCTCGGCGTAGTGCAGGAACTGGCGGTAGCGCCGCAGGCCTTCACCGCTGTCGCTGGGTCCGAAGCGACCGGTCTTCTCGACCAGGTACTCGCAAATGGCGCCGGTTTCCACCAGCTTGACGCCACCGTCCTCCAGCACCGGCGACTTGCCCAGGGGATGCACCTTTTTCAGTTCGGGCGGCGCGAGCATGGTGCGCGGGTCGCGCTGGTAGGCGCGGATGTCGTAGGGCAGTTCCAGCTCTTCGAGCATCCAGAGCAGGCGCTGCGAGCGGGAGTTGTTCAGGTGGTGGACGATGAGGGTCATGGCAGGGGGCATGGAGAGCGGGGAGGCCTGCATTGTGGAGCTTCGGCGCGAAACATGAAAACCCCAGGTCCGCGCCGCGCTGACGCTCATGGGGCTGGTGTTGCCGGTGCTGTGGTGGCACAGTGGCCGTCCCGTCATTCACAGGAGGCCAGCATGTCCGCCAGCCCGCACGCCATCAACTGGTTTGAAATCCCTGCCACCGACTTCGCCCGCGCCAAGGCGTTCTACGAGACCGTGCTCGGTCGCGGCATCGAGACGATGACCATGGGGCCGTCCATCATGGGTTTTCTCTCATCGAGTCCGGACTCTGTGGGCGGCGCCATCGTCCAGGGAGATGGCGCTGCACCTTCGCGCACTGGCACACTGGTCTACCTCAACGGCGGTGAGGACCTGGCGCCGATGCTCGCCCGTGTGGAAGGCGCGGGCGGTTCGGTGGTGGTGCCCAAGACCGACATCGGCAGCGGCTTCGGCTTCTTCGCCCACTTCATCGACACCGAGGGCAACAAGGTCGGCCTGCACTCCATGCAGTGAGGGCGGGCGCTCAGGCCCGCAGCGTCGCCCGCGCGGGCGACAGCATGGCCGCCGTTAGTCCACTGTCCGCGATGTGCGCTGGCAGCGGCAGCCCGCGCGCCAGCGCCGCGCAGGACTCGCCCATGGCCGCGCTGGTCTGGATGCCGTAACCGCCCTGCGCGGCGCACCAGAAAAAGCCCGGTGCCTGGGCGTCGAAACCACCCACCAGATCACCGTCGGCCACGAAGGAGCGCAGGCCTGCCCAGGTGTGGGTGGGGCGCGGGCTGAGCGTGGTCCAGGTTTCGATGGCGTGCAGGCCGAGCGCGATGTCCAGCTCTTCGGGCTGCACGTCCTGCGGCACGGTCGGGTCGGCGTTCACCGGCGAGGCGAGCAGGGCGCCTGCGTCGGGCTTCATGTAGAAGCTCTCGTCGGCGGCGAGCAGCAGCGGCCAGTGCGCCGTGTCCACGCCGGCCGGGGTTGCGAAGGTAAAGGCTGTGCGGCGTTTGGGCACCAGTCCGATGGGCGCCACACCTGCCAGGCCGGCGATGGCATCGCACCACGCGCCCGCCGCGTTGATCAGCACCGGCGCTGTGTATTCGCCACCGGTCGCGGTGCGCACGCGCCAGTGATCGCCTGCGCGTTCGATGGCCACCACCTCTGCATCCGTCACCAGCTCGCCACCCGCGCGCCTGAAGCCGCGCAGGTAGCCCTGGTGGATGGCGTGCACGTCCATGTCGAAACTGTCGGGCTCGTGGATGGCTGCGCTCACCTTTTCGGGCCGCAGAACGGGCACCATCGCCAGCGCTTCGGCCGCACTCAGGCGTCGGCCACGCGGGCTGATGTCTTTCAGCACATGCCAGGCTTCGTCCAGATGGTGCATGTCCGCCTCGCCCGCCACCGTCAGCAGGCCACGCGGCGTGAGCAGTGGCGCCTCGGCAAAGCCCGTGGGCGGGTTGTTGAAGAAGGGTTCGCTTGCCCGCGAGAGCGCACGCACCTGGGGTGGCCCGTAGCTGGCGATGAACTGCGCCGCCGAGCGCCCGGTGCTGTGGTAACCGGGCTGGCTCTCGCGTTCCAGCATCAGGCAGCGGCCGTGCGGCGCGAGGAAGTGGCCGGTGGAGGCGCCCGCGATGCCGGCGCCGAGCAGGATGAAATCGTGCGATGGGGTGCTCATGCCCGAGATGGTACGGCGCTCGGTGTCGGCCTGTTGCCGAGGCGGATTCACCAGCGGTTCAGGGCGCCGCGCAGCCGGGTTTTGACATCCGCGTTGGCGAAGCTGGCGTCGATGGACGTGCGGGCCACGGCGCGCAGATCGTCGTCGGTCCAGCTGAAGGCGGTCTGGCACAGCGCGTACTCGGCTTCGAGCGTGGTTTCCAGCAGGGCCGGGTCGTCGGTGTTGAGCGAGACCGGCACGCCCGCGCGGCGCAGGCGGTCCACCGGGTGGGCTTCGATGGACGGGTAGACGCCGAGCTTGAGGTTGGACGTGGGGCACACGCCCAGGGGGATCTGGCGCTCGGCCAGCAGGGCCACGAGCGCGGGGTCTTCGATGGCGCGCACGCCGTGGTCGATGCGGTCGGCGCCGAGCAGTTCGATGGCGTCGCGCACCCCTTCCGGGCCGCTGGACTCACCCGCGTGCACGGTGCGCTTCAGGCCGGCGGCGCCCGCGCGGCGAAAGGCCTCGGCAAAGCGCGGGCCGGTGCGCCCGGCGGTGGCCTCGTTGCCGTCGATGGACAGGGCCACCACACGCGGATGCCGCAGCGCGACCAGCGCGTCCACCAGTTCGGCGGCGGCGTCGGCCGACTGCGTGCGCAGCAGGCTCACGCACAGGCCCACAGGCGGCAGGCCGTCTTGTTCGGCCGCGCGAAACCCGGCGTCGAGCGCGTCGATCATGGCCGCCAGGCGGCCATGCCAGGGTTTCCAGTGGGTGGGGTTGAAGATCAGGTCGGCGTAGCCGGTGCCGCTGGCGGCCAGGCGCTGGCTGAAACCGTAGGCCGCTTCGGCCAGTTCGTCGCGGCTGCGCACCAGGCCGCAAGCCCAGTCGAGAAAGTGCAGGAAATCGGCGAGGCCGTCGAAGTGCAGCAGTTGCCCGGGCGGGCGGGGCAGGGGCTCGCCATGGCGCCGGGCCCAGGTTTCGAGCTGCGGCACCGGCAGGCAGCCTTCGAGGTGCACATGGACTTCGGCGCGCGGCAGTGTGCGCAGGCGGTCGGGTGAGGCGGTTGGCGAGGTGCGCGTCATGGGTTGGCAGGTGTGGCCGGGATGAGCCGCCATGATCGCCGTTGCCAGCGGTTTCGCCATACGGTCCGGCGCATAGCGGGTATCGGATCACCCCATCCGGTCGCACCGCTTCGCCGTCGGCCCGGGGCGTTGTGGTTCAGCGCTGCGGCTGCAGCACGATGATGGCCATGCCGAGCAGGGCCACGCCGGCGCCCGCCAGGTCCCACAGCGTGGGGCGCACCTGGTCCACCGCCCACAACCACAGCAGGGCCACGCCGATGTAGACCCCGCCATAGGCCGCGTACACCCGGCCGGCAGCGGTATCGTGCAGGGTCAGCAGCCAGGCGAACAGCGCCAGGCTGATGGCGCCCGGCAGCAGCAGCCAGATCGACCGGTCCTGCTTGAGCCACAGGTAGGGCAGGTAACAACCGACGATCTCGGCCAGCGCGGTGGCGGTGTAGAGCAGCAGGGCTTTCATGCGGGCATTGTGCAAGCAAGGCGTCCGCTGCCTTGACCTCACCCGCGTCGGGCGGGGCATGGTCACGTCTCCTCGACCTGTGGAAGCCCGCGGTCTACCATCACCAACATGCCAGATCCGTTCAACCTCCAGCGCTTCGTCGACGCCCAGTCCGGCGTGTTTGAAACCGCACTCGCCGAGTTGCGGCAGGGTAGAAAACAATCCCACTGGATCTGGTTCGTGCTGCCCCAGCTTCGGGGTCTGGGCACCAGCCACCACGCCCAGTTCTACGGCATCGGTGGTGCGGCAGAAGCCGTGGCCTATCTGGCCCATCCGCTGCTGGGGACAAGGCTGATCGAATGCATTCGCGCCATCAGCCAGCCCTCCAGCCAGAGCGCCGAGTCCATCCTCGGCCCCATCGATGCCCTCAAGTTCCGCAGCTGCCTGACGCTGTTCGAGGCGGTTTCGCCGGAAACAACCGAGTTCTCAGCGGCGTTGCAGCGGTTCTATGGTGGTGCGCGCTGCCCGAAGACGCTGGCGCTGCTGGCCGATGGACGGATTGGCGAGGGATGAACGCAGTCCCATCCCAACGGACGGCAGCCATATCGCCATGGCAGGAAAAAGGGGCGTCGGTCACCCGTCGCCCCTTGCATTGCTGAACCGCTCAGCCGAACTCAGGCGAAGAAGCTCTTGGCCTTCTCGAACCAGCCCTTGTCGTTCGGGCTGTGTTTGTAGCCGCCCTTCTTGAACGACTCGTCGAGTTCCTTGAGCAGCTTGCGCTGGTGCTCGGTGAGCTTGACCGGTGTTTCCACGGCCACGTGGCAATACAGGTCACCGGGGTAGCTGCTGCGCACGCCCTTGACGCCCTTGCCGCGCAGGCGGAAGGTCTTGCCGCTCTGTGTGCCTTCGGGCAGGTCGATGGTGGCCTTGCCTTGCAGCGTGGGCACGTCGATCTCGCCGCCCAGAGACGCGATGGTCATGCTCACGGGCACCTGGCAGTGCAGGTCGTCACCCTCGCGCTCGAAGATGTCGTGCTTGCGCAGGCGGATCTCGATGTAGAGGTCGCCCGACGGGCCGCCGTTCTGGCCCGGCTCGCCGTTGCCGCTGCTGCGGATGCGCTGGCCGTCGTCGATGCCGGCGGGGATCTTGATCTCCAGCGTCTTCTGCTTCTTGATCTTGCCCTGGCCGTGGCAGCTGGTGCAGGGCTCGGGAATGATCTTGCCGCTGCCGTGGCAGTGCGGGCAGGTCTGCTGCACGCTGAAGAAGCCCTGGCGCATCTGCACGACACCCTGGCCGTGGCAGGTGGTGCAGGTCTTGACGCTGGTGCCGGGTTTGGCGCCGGTGCCCTTGCAGCTTTCGCAGTCGTCCCATGAAGGGATCTTGATCTGGGCGTCCTTGCCGGTGGCGGCCTCTTCGAGGCTGATTTCCATGGCGTAGGACAGGTCGGAGCCGCGGTAAACCTGGCGGCCGTTGCGCTGGCCGCGGGCACCGCCAAAGATGTCGCCAAAGATGTCGCCGAACGCGCCCGAGAAGCCGTCGAAGCCCTCGGCGCCCGGGCCACCGCGCATGTTGGGGTCCACGCCGGCGTGGCCGTGCTGGTCGTAGGCCGCCTTCTTCTGCGGGTCCGACAACATTTCGTAGGCCTCTTTGGCCTCTTTGAATCGTTCTTCGGCCGCCTTGGCCGCATCACCCTGGTTGCGGTCCGGGTGGTGCTTCATCGCCAGCTTGCGATACGCCTTCTTGATTTCGTCGTCCGAGGCGTTCTTGGGCACGCCCAGCACTTCGTAAAAATCGCGTTTAGCCATGGTCTTTTGCAGATCTGTTTGAACACAAACGCCGCGTCAGGTTGCCCAGACGCGGCGGCGGCTTGAATGCCATCGAAATGGCGATCAGCCCTTCTTGACTTCTTTCACTTCGGCGTCAACGATGTCGTCGTCGGCCCCGGCCTTGCTGGCGCTCTCCTGGCTGGCGCCTTCGCTGGCCCCGGCTGCGGCGGCTTCAGCCTGCGACGCGGCATAGACTTTTTCGCCCAGCTTCTGGCTCGCGGTCATGAGCGTTTCGGTCTTGGCTTCGATGGCTTCCTTGTCCTCGCCCTTGAGTGCTTCTTCCACGTCCTTGAGCGCGGCTTCGATGGCGTCCTTTTCGCCGCTGTCGAGCTTGTCACCGTGTTCGCCCAGCGACTTCTTCACGCTGTGCACCATGGCTTCGCCCTGGTTGCGGGCCTGCACGAGTTCGACCTTTTTCTTGTCGTCGGCGGCGTTGAGCTCGGCGTCCTTCACCATCTGCTGGATCTCGGCTTCGGAGAGGCCCGAATTCGCCTTGATGGTGATCTTGTTTTCCTTGCCGGTGCCCTTGTCCTTGGCGCCCACGTGCAGGATGCCGTTGGCATCGATGTCGAAGGACACTTCGATCTGCGGCATGCCGCGCGGCGAGGCCGGGATGCCTTCGAGGTTGAACTCGCCCAGCGCCTTGTTGCCGGAGGCGATCTCGCGCTCGCCCTGGTACACCTTGATGGTCACGGCCGGCTGGTTGTCTTCGGCGGTGGAGAACACCTGGCTGAACTTGGTCGGGATCGTGGTGTTCTTCTGGATCATCTTGGTCATCACGCCACCCATGGTCTCGATGCCCAGGCTCAGCGGGGTCACGTCGAGCAGCAGTACGTCCTTGCGGTCACCGCTGAGCACCTGGCCCTGGATGGCAGCACCCACGGCCACGGCTTCGTCGGGGTTCACGTCCTTGCGCGGCTCCTTGCCGAAGAACTCTTTCACCTTCTCCTGCACCTTGGGCATGCGGGTCATGCCGCCGACCAGGATCACGTCGTGGATGTCGGAGGCCGAGATGCCGGCGTCCTTGATCGCCATGCGGCAAGGCGCGATGGTGCGCTCGATCAGCTCTTCCACCAGGGCTTCGAGCTTGGCGCGCGTGAGCTTGATGTTCAGGTGCTTGGGGCCCGATGCGTCGGCGGTGATGTAGGGCAGGTTCAGGTCGGTCGCGGCCGAGCTGGACAGCTCGATCTTGGCCTTTTCAGCGGCTTCCTTCAGGCGTTGCAGGGCCAGCACGTCCTTGGTCAGGTCGACGCCTTGTTCCTTCTTGAACTCGGTGACGATGTAATCGATGATGCGCTGGTCGAAGTCTTCGCCGCCCAGGAAGGTGTCGCCGTTGGTGGACAGCACTTCGAACTGCTTCTCGCCATCGACGTCGGCGATCTCGATGATGGACACGTCAAAGGTGCCGCCGCCGAGGTCATAGACAGCGATCTTGCGGTCGCCCTTTTCCTGCTTGTCCAGGCCGAAGGCCAGGGCCGCGGCGGTGGGCTCGTTGATGATGCGCTTGACGTCGAGGCCGGCGATGCGGCCGGCGTCCTTGGTGGCCTGGCGCTGGGCGTCGTTGAAGTAGGCCGGCACGGTGATGACCGCTTCGGTCACCGGCTCACCCAGGTAGTCCTCGGCGGTCTTCTTCATCTTGCGCAGGATGTCGGCGCTGACCTGCTGGGCCGAGATCTGCTTGCCGCGCACTTCCACCCAGGCGTCGCCGTTGTCGGCGGCCACGATGGAGTAGGGCATGAGGTCGATGTCCTTCTGGACTTCTTTCTCGGTGAACTTGCGGCCGATCAGGCGCTTGATCGCGTAGAGCGTGTTCTTGGGGTTGGTCACGGCCTGGCGCTTGGCGGACGCGCCGACCAGCACCTCACCGTCTTCCTGGTAGGCCACGATCGACGGCGTGGTGCGTGCACCTTCCGAGTTCTCGATCACCTTGGTGGTGTTGCCTTCCATGATGGACACGCACGAGTTGGTGGTGCCCAGGTCGATGCCGATGATTTTTCCCATTTGTGTGCTCCGGTTCTAAAAAATGAATGTTGAAAAGGGTGTGGATGCGGTGTGCATCCCTTGTGGAAGATGTGTGGATAACTCAGCCGCTTTTCAAGGCCTCACCCACACAAATGCCGTTATTTGGGCGCGGCCACGGTGACCAGGGCCGGGCGCAGCACGCGGTCGGCGATCAGGTAACCTTTTTGCAGCACGGCGACCACGGTGTTGGCCTCCTGCTCGGCGGGCACCATGCTGATGGCCTGGTGCTGGTGGGGGTCGAATTTGCTGCCGGCGGCGGGGGCGATTTCGAGCACCTTGTGGCGCTCCAGCGCGCTCTTGAGCTGCTTGAGCGTGGCTTCGGAGCCTTCGCGCAGCTGTTCCCGCGTGGCTTCCTGGATGCCCAGGCCCGCTTCAAGGCTGTCGGCGACGGCCAGCAGGCTCTCGGCAAAACTTTCCACCGCAAACTTGCGCGCTTTGCTGATGTCGTCTTCGGCGCGGCGGCGGGCGTTTTCGGCCTCGGCCTTGGCGCGCAGGAACTGGTCGGCCAGGTCGGTGTTCTTGGCCTTGAGTTCGGTGACTTCGTTGGTCAGGGCGGCCAGCGCATCGGCTTCGGCCACGGCCGCCGCAGCGGGGGCTTCTTCCGCGTTGAGGGGCGAGGTGTGCTCGGGGGCGGCGGCGGGGTTCGGTGGTTGGATCATGTCGATGAAGAATGGTCGTGAAATCGATGGCAAAGCTTGCCGTGCGCGGTAATTCGGGGCGGACTGGCCGGATTCAAGGGGACTGGCGGCAAAAGGGCCCGATGCGGGTGAAAATTGGCGCTTTTCACAGAGACAAGTCCATGAAACTCTTTCGCCACGGCCCGCAGGGTGCCGAACAACCCGGTCTGATCGACGCCAGCGGTGCGCTGCGCGACCTCTCGGGCGTGGTGCCGGACATCGGTCCGGCCACCCTGGGGCATGATTTTATGTCGCGGCTGGCGGCGCTGGATCCGGCGGCCTTGCCGCAGCTGCCGGCCAACACCCGCCTGGGCCCCTGCGTGGGCGCGGTGGGCAACGTCGTGTGCATCGGCCTGAACTACGCCGACCACGCCGCCGAAGCGGGCCTGAAGGCGCCCGGCCAGCCGATTGTGTTCAACAAGCACAACGGCGCCATCAGCGGCCCGAACGACAGCGTGTGGCTCGCGCCCGGCTCGCAGAAGCTGGACTGGGAGGTGGAGCTGGGCATCGTGATCGGCGAGCGCGCCTTCCATGTGAGCGAAGCGGATGCGCTGAACCATGTGGCCGGCTTCTGTCTGGTGAACGACGTGTCGGAGCGGGCTTACCAGACCGAGATGGAAGGCCAGTGGACCAAGGGCAAGAGCTACCCGACCCACTGCCCCATCGGCCCCTGGCTGGTGACGCCCGACGAACTGGGCGATGAGCAGGATGTGGACCTGTGGCTGGACGTCAACGGCGTGCGCCGCCAGACCGGCAACACGCGCACCATGATCTTTGGCGTGAAGGCCATCGTGAGCTACCTGAGCCGCTTCATGGCGCTGATGCCCGGCGACGTGATCCCGACCGGCACGCCGCCCGGGGTGGGCATGGGTCAGAAGCCGCCGGTCTACCTGAAGGCGGGCGACGTGATCACGCTGGGCGGGCGCGGGCTGGGCGAGCAGCGCCAGGTGGTGATGGACGCCCCCCTGCGTCGCTGACGCGGCTGCCCCCCGGAGGGGGGACCCCACCAGCGGCCGGGCAAAGCCCGTTCCGCGGTGGGTGCTGGTCGGTTGCCCCTTCTCCGGCCGGATGGTCCGGGGTGAGGGTCAGGCGGCTCAGGCGTGAGGCTGGTGCGCGGCCGCGGCGGCGCGGGCCTGCTGGTGCGACCACTTGCTGGCGAACAGCTGCACGTCGTTCATGCGGCGGGCGAGATCGGCGCCCTGGCTGGTGAGCCGGTAGCCGTCGCCACCGTGGTCCACCAGATGGGCGGCGCGCAGCTCCTTCAAGCGGGTGTTGAGCGTGTTGGGGGTGACGCCGCCCACGCTGTCCTGCAGCAGGCGGAAGGTCTGGGGGTGGCCATCGCTCAGTGCCCAGATCACACGCATGGCATAGCGGGATTCCAGCAGATCAAAGAGCTGGATCACGGCGGTATGGTGGTCTTTGGCGCCCATGTTGTGTCTCCTGGTGCAGCCCTCTGTGTCGGGGCTTGAGAAACACTATACGGCGCCTGCTAGCAGTTTGCTAGCTGTGTGCACTGCAGCAATGTGGCGCAAATTCCAACGCTCCGGATATACCCGGATTGCGCGCTTGGGGACTACCGCTGATACACCTTGCGCAGCAGGGCGTTGAGCGTGTCCAGCTCGACGGGGGTCAGGGTATCGGAGACGTCGTGTTCCAGCCGGGTGGCGGTGAGCTGTGCCTGCTTCTGCAGTTGCTTGCCTTCGGCCGAGAGGTGCAGCCCCAGCGCGCGGCGGTCGGACGGGTGGGGCTTGCGTTCGATCAGGCCGCGCTTGTCCAGGTTTTTGATCATGCCCACCAGGTTGGGCGGCAGGATGTCGAGTTCCGCACACAGCTGGCGCGAGGTCACGCCCGGGTTGTGGGCGATGAGCGTGAGCACCGAAAAGTCCACCGGGCGCAGGCCAAAGGGCGCCATGCGCCGCAGGAACACGGTGATCACCGCCAGCGCGGCGCGCCGGGCGTTGTAGCCGAGCAGGGTTTCCAGGTAGCTGGTGTCCAGACCCGAGGAGGCCTCGGACACGCCAGCGGATGGGCTCGCCGGAGCGGTCCCGGCGGTTTTGCGGGGCGCCCGGGGACGGCGCAGGGTGTTGGCAACGGATGGTTCAGGCATGGCACACAAGCATAGCGCGAGCGGCCGGCGCGCCATTGACTGGGGTCATGCTCCGTCCAGGCTGGCGCCGAGCATGGCCAGGCGCATGTCGAATTCGGGCCAGACCCAGCGCCAGAAGCCGGTCTGCGCGGCTTGCCAGCGCGGCGCCTCGGCCCCGGCGGTGGCGCCGATGCGGGCCCAGGCCCAGGCCATGAGCAGCATGGCGACAGCGCGCAGGAAGTCGTCGGCCAGCCAGTGGGCGAGGTCGGCGGGGGCGTCCTGGGCGGTGGCGCGCGGCAGCAGGCGCTCGCGCAGGAAGGCGCTGAAATGGTCCAGCTGTGCCCGCACACGCTGGCCCTGGGTGTCGTCGCCCAGATCGTCCGACAGCTCGGCCAGCAGCTGCAACAAGCCCGCACCGCCGTCGGGCAGGGTCTTGCGCAGCAGCAGGTCGATCGCCTGGATCTCGTTCGTGCCTTCGTAGATCATGGCCACGCGCGCGTCGCGCACCACCTGCTCGATACCCCATTCGCGCACGTAACCGTGGCCGCCGAACACCTGCAGGCAGGCGCTCGCGCCGTGGAAGGCCTGGTCGGTCCAGGCGGACTTGAGCACTGGCGTGACCAGGCTGCACCAGCGGCTGGCGCTTTCGCGCCGGGCGGCGTCTTCATGGTGTTTCAGGATGTCCAGCTCCAGCGCGGTGCGGTAGGCGATCACGCGTCCGGCATCGATCCAGGCGCGCTGTGCGTCGAGGATGCGGCGCATGGCCGGGTGCTGCTCGATCAAATCAGCTTCGCCCGCTTTCGCGCTGCCGCCGGGTGCGCGCATCTGGCGGCGATCCTTTGAATAGGCGTCGGCCTTCTGCCAGGCGGCGTCGAGCAGGCCGATGCCTTGCAGACCCACGTGCAGGCGGGCGGCGTTCATCATCACGAACATCGCGTTCAGGCCCTTGCCGGGCTCGCCCACGATCCAGCCCGGGGCTTCGTCGAAGCGCATCACGCAGGTGGGGCTGCCGTGCAGGCCCATCTTTTCTTCGATGCGTTCGCAGAACACCTGGCTTCTTGATCCGTCTTCGCAGTACTTCGGGCAGAGGAACAGCGACAGGCCCTTGGGTCCGGGCGGGCTGTCGGGCAGGCGCGCGAGCACCAGGTGCACGATGTTGTCGGTGAGGTCGTGCTCGCCGCCGGAGATGAAGATCTTGGTGCCCGAGAGCGCGTAGCGGCCATCGGGCAGCGGCACGGCCTTCGTGCGCGCCAGGCCGAGATCAGAGCCGGCGTGGGGTTCGGTCAGGCACATGGTGGCCAGCCATTCGCCGGTGGCCACTTTCTCCAGGTACTTTGTCTTGAGTTCGTCCGAGGCGTGGTGCTTGATGCACTCGTAGGCGCCATGCAACAGGCCGGGCGCCATGGTCCAGCCGTGGTTGGCCGCGCTGAGCATCTCATAGAGCATGGCCTCCAGCGCGGCCGGCAGACCCTGGCCGCCGTCTTCCACCGCGCAGGCCAGCGAAGGCCAGCCGGCCTGCCAGAACGCCTGGTAGGCGTCGCGAAAGCCCGGCGGCATGGTGACGGCACCGGCCTTCCACCGGGCACCCACTTCGTCGCCGTCGCGATTCAGCGGGGCCACCACTTCGGCGACGAACTTGCCCGCCTCCTCGACCACCTGCTGCATCAGCGCTTCGTCGGCCTCGGCGTGGGCGGTCAGCGCCTGCAGCTGTGCGGGGGCTCGCAGCACCTCGCACAGGATGAAGTTCATGTCGTCGGTTCGGGGCTGGAAGGCGTTCATGGGGTCGCTCGGATTCGGGTGGTGCGGTCTGACGGATGCGGGGCGATCAGCTGCAAAGCGCACGGATGTGCTCGGGCACGGGGATGGCCTTGATGCGTTCCGGATCGTCGGGGTGTTTGATGCAGAAGGCGCGCGTCTCCGTGCCTTCGCACAGCACCGTGTCACCCCGCATCACGACATGTTTGTGGATCAGCACTTTCTCGCGCCATTCGATGACGCTGGTGTGGATCTGCAGCCGTTCGCCGTAGGTGGCGGGGCGCATGAACCTGGTGTTGATCTCCAGCAGCGGGGTGCCGATGATGCCCGTGGTCTTGACCAGCTCGCGCCACGGCGGCACGCCGCACTTGACGAAGAAGTTCAGCGACGAGGCGTCCATCCACTTCGAAAAATTGGGAAAGAACACGATGCCGGCGGGATCGCAGTCGCCGAACATCACGTCGACTTCGTAAACAATGGTCTTGCTCATCGCGGCGCCATTCTCAAGGCGCCATCAAGGCGGATCGTTTCGCCGTTCAGGTGGCCGTTGCTCACGATGTGCGTGGCCAGCTGCGCAAACTCTTCGGGCTTGCCCAAGCGCTGCGGGAACGGGATGCTCGCGGCCAGCGATTGCTGCACCGGTTCGGGCAGGGTCTTCATCAGCGGCGTGAGGAACAGGCCGGGCGCGATGGTGCAGACGCGGATGCCGTGTTGTGCCAGGTCGCGCGCCATGGGCAGCGTCATGCCGGCCACACCGGCCTTGGACGCGCTGTAGGCCTGCTGGCCGACCTGGCCGTCGAACGCTGCCACGCTGGCGGTGAACACCATCACGCCGCGTTCGCCGTCTTCCAGCGGGTCGAGCCTGGCGCAGGCGGCTGCGAACAGGCGCGCCGCGTTGTAGGTGCCGATCAGGTTGACGTTGATGACGCGCGCGAAGTCTTCCAGCGGGGCGGCGTTGCCGTCCTTGCCGACCACGCGCTTGGCGCTGCCGATGCCGGCGATCTGCATCAGGATGCGCGCCGGGCCGTGGGCCGCTGCGGCGGCGTCGATGGCGGCCTGCATGCTCTCGGGGTTGCTGACATCGCACTGGCAGGCCACGCCGCCGATCTCGGCCGCGACACGTTGGGCGTTTTCCAGGTTGAGGTCGAGCACCGCGACCCTGGCGCCCAGGCGGGCGAGTTCGCGGGCGGTGGCTTCACCGAGGCCGGAGCCTCCGCCGGTGACGAGGGCGGTTTGTCCCTGGATGTTCATGGTGGGTTCCTTGTGGGTGGGTTGAATCAGGTCGCGGCGGTGTTCTCGATGAGCAGGGCGATGCCCTGGCCACCCCCGACGCAGGCGCTGGAGATGCCATAGCGTTGGCCCGAGCGCTGCAGTTCGCGCGCCAGCGTCAGCGTGAGACGCACGCCGGTGGTGGCCAGCGGGTGGCCGAGTGCGATGGCGCCGCCGTTGACGTTCAGGCGAGCGAGGTCCAGGCCGAGTTCGCGGCCCACGGCCAGGGTCTGCGCGCCCTGGGCTTCGTTGATCTCGAAGCGGGCGATGTCGTCGAGCTTCAGGCCGGTGCGTTCCAGCAGCAGGCGGATGGCCGGGGCCGGGCCGATGCCCATGATTTCAGGCGGCACGCCCACGGCGGCGGCGGCGACGACGCGCGCCAGCGGCCGCTTGCCCCGGGCTTGGGCGTAGGCGCCGGAGGCCACCACGCAGGCCGCGGCCGCATCGACCAGGGCCGCGCTGTTGCCACCGGTCTGCACGCCGCCGTCGAACACCGGGCGCAACTTGGCCAGCACCTCCACCGGTGAAATGCGTGGGTGGGTGTCGGTCGCCACTTCGGTGAGCTTGCCCTGCAGCTTGATGCCGCGCGGCCGGTAGCCGTCGAGCTCGAACTTCTCGCTGATCACCGGCACGATCTCGCCGGCCAGGAATCCGCTCTCTTGCGCCGCCACGGCCTTGGCGAACGAGGCCGATGCGAACGCATCGACCTCTTCGCGCGTGATGCCGTATTGCTTGGCCAGGTTTTCGGCGGTCTGGATCATGTTGATGCCGGCCGCCGGGTCTTTCAGCGCTTCCCACATGTAGTCCTTGAAGCCCACCGGTGCGCCGAGCTTGAAGCCGGTGCGGTGGTCAAACGCGGCGATGGGGTTGCGCGTCATGCTCTCGGTGCCCACCACCAGCGCGGCCTCGCAGGCGCCGCCCTGGATGTGCTCGCCCGCCTGTCGGAACAGCTCGAAGCCGGTGCCGCAGATGCGCTGCGCCATGATCGCCGGCACCTCCACCGGCACGCCGGCGTAGAGGCCGATGTGGCGCGGCAGGAAGAACTGGTCGAAGTCGCCGGGCGCCATGTTGCCGGTGACCACCGAGCCGATGTGATCGCCCGGCACGCCCGCGCGCTTCAAAGCTTCACGCGCGGCCTTGATGCCCAGGTCGGTGGGCGAGATGTGGCCGAGCGCACCGCAGTAGTCGACCATCGGCGTGCGCACGCCGTCGAGGATGAACACGTCGGCGAAAGAATTGAAGAAGCCTTTGTTGGCCATGGTGTGTGTCTCCTCAGACCTGGGGTTTCAGGATGAACCGAAGGCCGTCGCTGTGCAGTTTGGCCACGGTGTCGGCGCGGTGCGTCAGCACGGCGCGCTGGTTGATCGAACCCTTGTCCGTGACTTCGCCGCGGTCGATGGTGGGTGGGTCGGCCAGCAGGCACATGCGGGCGATGCGGTTGGCGCTGCCGGTGGCGGTCTTGGCCAGTTCGTTCACGATCAACTGGAACTGCGCCAGCACCGCCGGGTGGTCGAGCACGTCGTGCATGGAGGCATCGGCGGGCAGGTCACTCAGGCTGCGAACGGCCGTGGTGGGGAACACCATGGCACCGACTTCCTTCAGGTTGATGCCGGTGAGCACCACGTCCTGGATGTAGGGCGCGCCGGCCGCGATGATCTTGCCGCGCAGCGGGCCCACGCTCACGAAGGTGCCGGTGGCGAGCTTGAAGTCCTCGGCGATGCGGCCGTCGAATTTCAGGCCCAGGTGCACGTCGGTCTCGTCGATCCACTTCACCGCATCGCCGGTCTTGAAGAAGCCTTCTTCGTCGAAGGCCTCTGCGGTTTCTTCGGGCAAGCGCCAGTAGCCGGGCGTGATGTTCGGACCCTTGTAGCGCACCTCGGTCTTGCCCTGCATGTCCACCAGCTTGAGTTCCAGGCCGGGCGTGGGCAGGCCGAGGTCACCCGCCTTCACGTTGGGGTTGGTGACGAAGATGCCGAAGGGGCCGGACTCGGTCATGCCCAGGCCGGTGGTCATGACGATGCGTTCGCCGACCTCGCGCTCCTGGCTCTCGAACAGGCTGTCCCAGATCGGCTGCGCCAGCGCGGCGCCGGCGTAGAAGAACATGTTGACGCGCGATAGCAGGGTCCTGCGCAGCAGGTCGTCGGTCTTCATCGCGTTGGCGATGGCTTCGAAGCCGGTGGGCACGTTGAAGTACACCGTGGGTGCGATCTCGCGCAGGTTGCGCAGGGTCTCGTGCATCAGCGCGGGCGTGGGCTTGCCATCGTCGATGTACAGCGTGCCGCCGTGGTAGATCACCATGCCGAAGTTGTGGTTGCCGCCAAAGGTGTGGTTCCAGGGCAGCCAGTCCACCAGCACCAGCGGGCCTTCGGCCAGCACCGGCATGGACTGTGTCATCTGCTGCTGGTTGGCGCACCACAGGCGCTGCGTGTTGATCACGGCCTTGGGCATCTTGGTCGAACCCGAGGTGAACAGGAACTTGGCGATGGTGTCCGGCCCGGTGGCGGCCATGGCGGCGTCCACGGCGGGCGTGGGCTCGGTGGCCAGCAGCGCGGCGAACGAGGTGGTGTCGCGGCCCGGCACGGTGCCATTGGTGGTGACCAGTTCCACGTCGTCGCCCAGTGTGGCCAGCATGGCGCGGCTGTAGCGCAATGCGTCGCTGGCGAACACCAGACCCGGGGTCAGCGTCTTCACCACATGGTGCAGTTTGTCGAAGTCCTGGCTGATCAGCGAGTAGGCGGGCGAGGTCGGGCAGTAGGCCACGCCGGCGTACAGGCAGCCCAGCGCCAGCAGCGCGTGTTCCAGATCGTTCTCGCTCAGGATCAGCACCGGTCGCTCGGCAGAGAGGCCGCGGTCCAGCAGGCCCTGGCCGATGCGCCGCGCCGCGTCCAGCGCCTGCGCGAACGTGATGTGTTGCCAGTCGCCGGTGCTGCCGTCGGCGTTCTTCACGCGGCGCGCAAACAGGGTCTGGTCCGGGCGTTCTTTCGCCCAGTGCACCAGCCGGTCGGTCAGTCGCTCGGGGAAGGGCGACAGTTCCTGGTCGGCGCGCAGGTAATGCACACCGGTGTCGCCGTCGCGCAGGGTGGCGCGGGTGACGCCGAATTTCAGGGGGCGGTATTTCGCTTCGGTCATGTCTTGTCTCCAGAGGCTTTTGTTCGTCTAAGCGTGTCGGCTCAAATCGCTCCGGCGCGCGTGTCTCAACACAGGGATGCCGAGGAACCGGCTTCGCCGGGCCTCTGGCATCGCCCCCCTTCAAGGGGGGAGACGCCGAAGGCGGCGCGGGGGGTTACTCTTTCGTGACCTTCGCTGCTTTCCCTTCGAGGAAAGCGCGCACACGTTCTTTGGCTTCGGGCGCGCTCTGGGCGATGGACGCCATCAGCGCCTCGGTGAACAGGCCGTGGTCGGCGGGCTGTTCGGCAATGCGGGGCAGGGCGTGCATGAGCGCGTAGTTGGTCATGGGCGCGTTGGTGGCGATGCGGGTGGCCAGCTCAATGGCTTTGTCCAGCGCGGTGCCGGTGGGCACCAGGTACTGCGCCAGGCCGATGCGCTCGCCGTCGGCGGCGTTGTAGACGCGGCCGGTGAACATCATGTCGGTCATGCGCGCCGCGCCGATCAGCTTGGGAATGCGCACCGCGCCGCCGCCACCGACGAAGATGCCGCGCGTGCCTTCGGGCAAGGCGTAGAAAGTGGTTTCGTCGGCCACGCGGATGTGGCAGGCGCTGGCCAGTTCCAGGCCGCCGCCGACCACCGCGCCGTGCAGCGCAGCTATCACGGGTACGCTGCCTTTTTCAACACATTCCAGCGCAGCGTGCCACATGCGCGAGTGCATCACGCCTTCGCCCGCATCGCGCTCGCTCAGTTCCGACAGGTCCAGCCCGGCGCAGAAGTGTTCACCGCTGCCGTCGATGACCGCGGCACGCACGCTCCTGGGCAGGTTCTGGAACAGATTGCGGATCGCGAGGATCAGACCGTCGTTCAGTGCGTTGCGCTTGGCCGCGCGGTTGAGTGTGACAACGGCGACTTCGGACTGTTCGCCACGCAGGCTCAGGGTCAGATCGGGGTGGGTGATGGCGTTCATGATGAAGGAGGTTTAACCTGCTTGTTGAGTGGTGTGATTATTGTTATAACCCATAACTAAATCAAGAAGAACCCTTCGCATTCACCCCCGTGTTTACCCTTAGTGAAGAGCCGCCATGGACCACCACAACCTCATCGCCATCGACATCCACACCCACGCCGAAGTGAGCTGTCGAAACCCCTTTGACAACTACGGCGAGGAATACGACCGCGCGGCCGACAAGTACTTCGGCAGCGACCGCCGGCCGACGATTGCCGAGACGGTGGCGTATTACCGGGAACGGAAAATCGGCCTGGTGATGTTCACGGTGGACAGCGAGAGCCAGCTCGGCCGCCGCCGCATTCCCAACGAGGAAATCGCCCAGGCGGCGCGCGAAAACAGCGACATGATGGTGGCCTTCGCCAGCATCGATCCGCACAAGGGCAGGATGGGTGCGCGCGAGGCCGAGCGCCTGATCCAGGAAGAAGGCATCAAGGGCTTCAAGTTCCACCCCACGGTGCAGGGCTACCACCCCTACGACAAGATGGCCTGGCCGATCTACGAGGTGATCAACGCGCACAAGTTGCCCGCCATCTTTCACACCGGCCACAGCGGCATCGGCTCGGGCATGCGCTGCGGAGGTGGCCTGCGCCTTGAATACAGCAACCCCATGCACCTGGACGATGTGGCGATCGACTTCCCGGACATGCAGATCGTCATGGCGCACCCCAGCTTCCCCTGGCAGGACGAGGCGCTCAGCGTGGCCACGCACAAGCCCAACGTCTGGATCGACCTCTCGGGCTGGAGCCCGAAGTACTTCCCCAAGCAGCTGGTGCAGTACGCCAACACGCTGCTGAAAGACCGCATCCTGTTCGGCAGCGATTACCCGTTGATCACGCCGGAGCGCTGGATGAAGGACTTCGAGGTCGCCGGCTTCAAGCCCGAGGTGATGCCCGGCATTCTGAAAGGCAACGCCGTGCGCCTGCTGGGGCTGGTCTGAACCGGCCCCGAAACCCGGTGCACATCGCCCTGTCTAGGGAAAACACCCATGCAATCCGGTGTGCTTATGGTTATAAACAATAACCAAGCGGGGCGATCAACTGAAACGCACGCCACCGCTCCCTGTTTGAGTCCCACCACCGGAGAAACGCATGACTGCATGGAAATTCAAGATCGCCACGTTGGCGCTGGCCGCCTCGGCCAGCCTGTCCACATTTGCGCAGGAAGTGACCCTGCGCCTGCACCAGTTCCTGCCGCCGCAGGGCACGGTGCCGGCCAAGGCGCTGACGCCCTGGGCCAAGAAGATCGAAGAGGAGTCCAAAGGGCGCATCAAGATCCAGCTGTTCCCTTCGATGCAGCTGGGTGGCACGCCGCCGCAGCTCTATGACCAGGCGCGTGACGGCGTGGTCGATATTGTCTGGACGCTGCCGGGCTACACCCCGGGGCGGTTCCCGAAGTCCGAGGTGTTCGAGCTGCCGTTCATCGCGGGCCTGTCGGCGGAGAAGACTTCGCGCGCGCTCTGGGAATATGTGCAGAAGAACGCGATGGACGAGTACAAGGACGTGCATGTGCTGGCCCTGCACACGCACGGCCCGGGTCTGTTCCACACCAAGCAGCCGGTGGTTGGCCTGGAGAGCCTGCGTGGCATGAAGATCCGCGGCGGCACCCGTGTCGTCAACAACATGCTGGTCAAGCTCGGCGCCACGCCGGTGGGCATGCCGGTGCCGGCGGTGACCGAAGCGCTGTCCAAGGGTGTGCTCGATGGCACCACGATTCCCTGGGAGGTGGCGCCGGCCCTGAAGGTGCAGGAGCTGGTGAAGAACCACACCACCTTTGCCGGTGACCGCGCGCTGTATGTGACCACCTTCGTGGTGGCCATGAACAAGGCGTCTTACAACAAGCTGCCGGCCGATCTCAAGAAGGTGATCGACGACAACTCCGGGGTCGAGTTCAGCGCCATGATTGCGCGCACCCAGGACGTGGGTGACAACGTGGGCCGCGATCTGGCGATCAAGAACGGCAACAAGATCACCGAACTGGAAGCGGCCGAAGTGCAGCGCTGGAAGCGCACCGCTGGCGTGGTCGAGAGCGACTGGGTCAACGACATGAAGGCCAAAAACATCGATGGCGCCAAGCTGGTTTCCGAAGCGCGTGCACTGATCGCGAAATACGAGAAATAAGCACCGGTTCGGGATGCAGAAAAGGCCGGGCCTGGGCAGTCCGGCCTTTTCATGTCATGCCGGTTTGACATTGAACCATTTGGTACATATCAACCCGGCATAGCTGAAAGAAGCGATCCGATCTGGTCAACCCCTTTGATCCGGTTCAAAGTTCCGGCGTCTTGCCAGACGAGGGTTGCGCCATGACGCGGCCACCTGCGCCGCTGATCAGCGGACCGCTTTTTTCATCCTCCGGAGAACCCCATGAGTTTCATGAAACGCCGTACCATCCTGGCCGCGCTCGGCGCTGCCCTGACCACCCTGATGGCTGGCAGTGCGCTGGCCCAGCAGACCGTGACACTGCGCCTGCACCAGTTCCTGCCACCCCAGGCACCCATCCCTTCGAAGGCCCTGGTGCCCTGGGCCAAGAAGGTCGAGGCCGAGTCGGGTGGCCGCATCAAGGTGCAGCTGTTCCACGCCATGGCCATGGGCGGCACGCCGCCGCAGCTGTTTGACCAGGCACGCGACGGCGTGGCCGACATCACCTGGACCGTGCTGGGTTACACCCCCGGCCGTTTCAACAAGTCCGAGGTGTTCGAGCTGCCCTTCATGGGTGGTGTGTCCGAACAGTCCTCGCGCGCCTTCCAGGAATACGTTGAAAAGTTCGCGGCCGACGAATTCCGCAGCGTCAAGCTGCTGGCGGTGCACACCCATGGCCCCGGCCTGTTCCACACCAAGCAGCCGGTGACGGGGCTGGAGAGCCTGCGCG
Organism: Hydrogenophaga sp.; assembly: GCA_030653975.1. GTDB lineage: Bacteria > Pseudomonadota > Gammaproteobacteria > Burkholderiales > Burkholderiaceae_C > Hydrogenophaga. The sequence continues at coordinate 24,407 of JAURYH010000011.1, forward strand.
GCATGAAGATCCGCGGCGGCTCGCGCATCATCAACAACATGCTGGGCAAGCTCGGCGCCACGCCGGTGGGCATGCCGGTGCCGGCGGTGACCGAGGCCCTGTCCAAGGGTGTGATCGACGGCACGACCATTCCCTGGGAGGTGACGCCTTCACTCAAGATCACCGAGCTGGTGAAGAACCACACCACGTTCGCGGGCAAGGAAGGCCTGTTCACCCAGACATTTGCCTTCACCATGAACCGTGCCGCCTACGACAAGCTGCCGGCTGACCTGAAGCAGGTGATCGACAACAATTCGGGCGTCGAAACCGCGGCCATGTTCGGCCGCGTGATGGACGAGGCCGACAAGGTGGGTCGCGACATCGCCGTCAAGGCCGGCAACAACATCGTGGCGCTCGACGCGGCCGAGACCCAGCGCTGGCGCCGCACGGCGGGTGCTGTGGAAGCCGACTGGGTCCAGGAGATGAAGGGCAAGAACATCGACGGTGCCAAGCTGGCGTCGGAGGCCCGTGCGTTGCTTGCCAAGCACTCGAAGTGAATGCCTGGTGTGGCCGCCCTTGGGGTCGCCGTCTTCTGACGGGGTCTGCCGGGGGCATTTTCTGCCAGGGCCGGTGGTTGAGCAAATTTCGATAAGGTTAATCGATTCAACAATAAGAAATTTTCGGCTATAGTCCCGCCGCTGCGTGAAGGGCGGCGACGGAAGAAAACCATGGGAGACAATTGGCGCTCGCCAAATCCCGAAACAAGGACCAGAAATGATTGACTGGATTTACCGGTTTGCCCGGTGGACCGCCCTGTTTGGCGGCATCGTGCTCGTGGCACTGACCCTCATGGTCGTGGCCAGCGTGGCCGGGCGCGCGCTGATCGGCATCGGGCTCGGGCCCGTGCCGGGTGACTTTGAGCTGGTGGAAGTGGGTGTCGGCATCGCCATCTTCTTCTTCATGCCCTGGTGCTACCTGCGTGGGGGGCATGCCACGGTGGACCTGCTCTACATGCACACGCCGCGCTGGGCGCAAAAGGCGGTGGACACCGTCAGCGACGTGCTGATGACCCTGGTCTGGCTGGTGCTGACCTGGAAGCTCTGGGAGGGCATGCTGGAGAAGCGGGAGTACCAGGAGACGACCTTCATCCTGCAGATGCCGGTGTGGTGGGCCTATGCCCTGTGTCTGGTGGGTGCCGTGATCGGCTGCGTCTGTTATGTCACCAAAACCTTGACCCGTTTTGGCCTGGGGTCCGAGCCCAAGGGCTGGACCGTTGAATCCAACGCGGGGCACTGAACATGTCTACTGTCGAACTCGCGCTCTGGTCGTTCCCGCTCCTGTTGTTGATGATCTTCATCCGGGTGCCCATCGGGCTGTCCATGCTGGTGTGTGGACTGGGTGGTGCCTGGATGGTCTACGGATCCGTGGACCCCATCCTCAACCAGCTCAAGCAGGTGACTTACAGCACCTTCTCGAACTACAACCTGTCGGTCATTCCGCTGTTCCTGCTCATGGGGCAGTTCGCTGCGCTGGGCGGCCTGTCGCAGGCGCTGTTCAAGGCCGCCGAGGCCTGGATCGGTCACCGCAAGGGCGGTGTGGCCATGGCCGCGGTGGGTGCCTGCGCCGGCTTCGGCGCCATCTGCGGCTCCTCGCTGGCGACCGCCGCGACGATGGGTCAGGTCGCCTTGCCCGAACTCAAACGCGCAGGTTACGCCGGTGGCATCTCCACCGCCTGCCTGGCCGCGGGCGGCACGCTGGGCATCCTGATCCCGCCGTCGGTGGTGCTGGTGATCTACGCCATCCTGACCGAACAGAACATCGCCAAACTGTTCCTGGCCGCTTTCGTGCCCGGCATTCTGGCGGCCGTCGGCTACATGATCGTGATCGCGATCTATGCCCGCGTGAAGCCGCATGAGGTGGGCTCCATGGCGCCCATGCCCATGAAAGACCGCTGGATCGCCACCGTCAAGGTCTGGCCTGTGATGGTGATCTTCATCGCCGTGGTCGGCGGCATCTACACCGGTCTGTTCACGCCCACCGAGGGTGCGGCCATTGGTGCCTTCGGCACCGGTCTCTCGGCCTGGTTCAGCGGCGGTCTCAACCGCAAGACACTGCTGGGTGCGGTGCTGGGCACGGCGATCGCCACCGGCATGATCTTCATGATCGTGCTCGGCGCTGGCCTGTACAACACTTTCCTGGCGCTGTCGCAACTGCCGCAGGAAGCCGCGAGCATGGTGTCGGGCTGGGGCGTCAGTCCCACCCTGGTGCTGATCGCCATCCTGGCGCTCTATGTGGTGCTGGGCTGTTTCATGGACTCGCTGTCCATGATTCTTCTGACCATTCCCGTGTTCTTCCCCATCGTGACCGCGCTCGACTTCGGCCTGCCACCCGAGGAGTTCGCCATCTGGTTCGGCATCCTGGTGCTGATCGTGGTGGAGGTGGGGCTGATCACGCCACCGGTGGGCATGAACCTGTTTGTCATCAACTCGATGGCGCGCGACACGCCGATCACGCAAACCTACCGCGCCATCATGCCGTTCGTGACCAGCGACTTCATCCGCACCGCGATCCTGGTCGCCTTCCCCGGCATCACGCTGTTCGTGTTGCGTCTGTGAAGGCCGGCTATCGCAGTCGCGCATAACTGAAAGGGCCCGCGAGCGATTGCGGGCCTTTTTGCTGGGGACTACATTGAGGTCGCTTTCGCTCGCCACCTGTAAAACCGGAGACCGCCATGAACATCAAGACCCTGCTTTCCCGCCGTGCCGCGATCGGCTCGGCCATTGCCCTGGCTTCGTTCGGCCTCGCCGCGCCCGCGATGGCGCAGGCCTTTCCGACCAAGCCCTTGCGCATCGTGGTGCCGTTTGGTGCTGGTGGCGTCGGTGACCTCACGGCACGCATCGTCGCGGCCGAGATGAGCCAGTCGCTTGGCCAGCCGGTGCTCATCGAGAACCGTCCCGGTGCCGGTGGCGTGGTGGCGGCCGATACGGTGGCGCGCGCCGAGCCCGATGGCCACATGCTGTTCCTCATGTCCAACGGCACGGCCGTCACGGCCGGTCTGTTCAAGAGCCTGCCCTACGACACGGTGAAGGACTTCACCCCGGTCTCCACGCTCGGCACCTTTGATATCGCGGTGCTGGTGCCCACCGATTCGCCATTCAAGGCCCTGAGCGAACTGGTCGCCTTTGCCAAGGCCAACCCCAACCAGCTCAACATCGGCAGCATCAACATCGGCAGCACGCAGAACCTGGCGGCCGAGCTGTTCAAGAGTTCGGCCGACATCGATGCGCAGGTGGTGCCGTTCAATGGCACGCCGGCCCTGATCAGTGCGCTGCGTGGCAAGCAGGTGGACGTGGGCGTCGAGATCCTCGGCCCGGCGCTGTCGCAGATCAAGGCAGGGGCCTTCCGGGTCCTGGCGGTGACGGGCCAGAAACGCTCCACGGTGTTGCCCGAGGTGCCGACCGCGGTGGAACAGGGCGTCAAGGGCTTTGTGGCGTCTTCGTGGAACGCGCTGGCCGTGCCTTCCAGAACGCCGCGCGACGTGGTCGTCCGCCTGAACAGGGACATCAACGCCGCACTGGCCAAGCCCGAGTTGAAAAAGAAGCTGGCCGACCTCAGCATCGACGCCGATGGCAGCACGCCCGAACAAGCGGCGCAATTGCTCGCGTCGGACATCCAGCGCTGGAGCGCCGTGATCCAGCGCGCCAACATTCCCAAGCAATGAGCCGGGAGCCAGCCATGAACCCTCTGCGCATCGGCCTGATCGGCTACGGAGAGGTCGGCCGCATTTTCACGGCAGGGCTCAAGCCTGGGGCTGCCTGGAGCGGCGCCTGGGATGTCAAGTTCGCCGACCCGGCACAGTGCGGTGAACCGCTGGCTCATGCGGCCGCGGCCGGTGTGGTGGCCTGTGACAGCGTGGCCGCCCTCTGCGCCGAAGCCCATCTCGTGATCTCGGCCGTGACCGCGTCGAACACCTTGGCCGTGGCGCAGGCCGCAGCCGCCCACATCCGGCCCGGCAGTTTTTTCCTCGATCTCAACTCCGCCTCGCCCGGCACCAAGCAGCAGGCCGCGGCGCTGATCGAGGCGGCTGGCGCGCTCTACGTCGAAGCCGGCGTCATGACCTCGGTGCCGCCCTACGGCATCCGCGTGCCCATGCTGCTGGGCGGTCCGCACGCAGCGCGCCTGCAGCTGGTGCTGGCCGCCCTGGGCATGGACACCCGGGTGGCGAGCGAGAAGCTGGGCGTGGCCTCGGCCACCAAGATGTGCCGCAGCGTCATGATCAAGGGGCTGGAGGCCCTGGTGCTGGAGAGCTATGCCACCGCGCGCCACTACGGCGTCGAAGACGCCATGATCGCCACGCTGCAGGAGACCTTTCCCGGCATCGACTGGCAGAAACAGGGCAGCTATTTCTTCAGCCGTGTGGCGCAGCACGGCAAACGCCGCGCCGAAGAGATGCGCGAGGTGGCCAACACCGTGCGCGAGGCCGGCTTCGAGCCCTTCATGGCCGCGGCCATCGCCGAGAAACACGACTGGATGGCGGCACAGGCGCGCGCCGGACATTTCACCGGGCTGGGACAGAACCCGGCCTGGCAGGCCTTTGCCGACCGCCTGCTGGCGGCGCGCCCTGCCGCCAACGACGCATAAGGCCGCTTTCACCCATGCTCGACATCCTGGCCATCACCGGCCCGATCTACCTCTGCATCGCGGCCGGCTACGCCAGCGTGCGCTGGAACCTGTTCACCAAGGCCGACATGCGCGTCTTCGGCAAGTTCGTGATCCAGATCGCGCTGCCCGCGCTGCTGTTCAACGCGCTGGCCTCGCGCCCACTCGGCGAGGTGGTGCACCCGGGCTATCTGCTGGCTTTCACCGCGGGTTCGCTGGCGCTGATCGGAGGTGCCCTGTGGTTTGCCCGCGGCGTGCAACGCAAGAGCCTGACAGAGAGCGCCTACGTGGCCATGGGCATGACCTGTTCCAACAGCGGCTATGTGGGCTACCCCGTGATGCTGCTGCTGTTCGGGCCTCTGGGCGGCGTGATCCTGGCGCTCAACCTGATCGTGGAAAACCTCATCAAGCTGCCGCTGCTGTTCGCGCTGGCCGATGCGGGCGCGCACGAGGGCGAGCGCCCCTCGTTGCTGCAGGCGCTGAAGCAGACCGGCGAACGCCTGGTGCGCAACCCCATGATCGTGGCCATCTTTGCCGGCTTCGTCGTGGCCCTGCTGGGCTGGCAGCTGCCCGCGGTGATCGCGCGCACCGTGAACCTGTTTGCTGCCGCGAGCAGCGGCATGGCGCTGTTCATCATCGGCGGCACGCTGGTGGGCCTGCAGGTCAAGGGCATGCGCCGCCAGGTCTCGCTGATCGCGGTGGGCAAGCTGCTGCTGCACCCGCTGGCGGTGTTCGCCGCCATCACCCTGTTGCCGCTGCTGGGCCTGCCGGTGGTCGAGGGCGATCTGCGCACCGCCGCGGTGCTCTCGGCCGCCATGCCCATGCTGGGCATCTACTCCCTCCTCGCTCAGCGCCACGGTTTCGAGGGCTTCACCGCGGCGGCGCTGCTGGCGACCACGGCGGCTTCGTTTTTCACCCTCAGCGCGATCCTCTGGCTGATGCGCCACAGCGCCGGCTGGCTGGCGGGTTGAGCTTCAAGCCGCCGAGTTGATGGCGTCCAGCGTCTGGCGGATCAGGGCCAGCGTGGTCTGTTGCGTGAGCGTGGCGGGGCGCAACGAGCTGGTGGCCAGGCACAGGCGGGTGCGCAGCGGTGGCTGGATGGAGCGCGTGCGGTAGGCCGACGGCCGGATCGAGCTGGCCACCGCGTTGCGTGAAAGCAGGGCGGCGCCCGCGCCGTCGGCCACGAGGTCCAGGATGGCCGAAACCCCGTCGATCTCCAGCGCCACCCGCGGCCTGCAGCCGATGTTGGCCATCTCGGATTCCACATGCATGCGCAACGCGTTGGGCCGGCTCGGGATCACCAGCGGCAGTTGTGCCACCTCGGCCAGTGGAACGGGCGGGGGCGGCGGATCTTCGGCCAGTCCGGCCGGGCGCAACTGCACCAGCAGCAACTCTTCGTCCTGCAGCGGCGAGATGTCGATGTCCGGCGCGGGCTGGGCGTTGTAGAGCACGGCGATGTCCAGCCGGCCGGTGATCAGCCATTCCTGCATGGTGGCCGACAGGCCTTCGCTGACGGACAGGCTGGCCTCCGGCAACTGGGCGCGAAAGGCGCGCGTGAGCGGCACGGTGAGCACGCGCGCCAGGCTGGGCGGCAGCCCGATCGCGACCCGCCCGGCGAGCGCACCGCGCACCCGGCCGAGCTCCTCGCGAGCCCGCTCCACCTGGTGCAGGATGCCGCGGCCGTGTTCCAGCAACAGCTTGCCGGCTTCGGTGGGTGTGGCGCCGCGGCCGTTGCGCACCAGCAGGTTCTGGCGCAGCTCCACCTCCAGCAGGCGCACCTGGCGCGACAGCGCGGGCTGCGCCACGTCCAGCGCGAGCGAGGCCTTGGTGAAACTGCCCAGCTCGGCGACGCGCACAAAGTATTCGAGTTGTTTGAGGTCCATGGCCTGCGATTTTGGGGAATAGCTCCATCATAGATATAGTTTTTTGTTCTAGCTGTTAGCGCGCCGGGGGACTGGTTTGACGGTGTGGTGAAGTTCACAATCCGCCATCGACAGCCCCTGTTCGGCAAGGGCCGCAACCGCACCAGGAGATCTTCCGCATGAGCCAGCAAAAACCCCTCATCATCGATTGCCACGGCCACTACACCACGGCCCCCAAGGCGCTGGAGAACTGGCGCAACGCGCAGATCGCCGGTATCAAGGACCCGGCTTCGATGCCGAAGGTGAGTGACCTGAAGATCAGCGACGACGAACTGATTGAGACCATCGAGGCCAACCAGCTGCGCCTGATGAAAGAGCGGGGCTCTGACCTCACCATCTTCTCGCCACGCGCCAGCTTCATGGCGCACCACATCGGCGATTTCAACATCAGCGCCACCTGGGCCGCGATCTGCAACGAACTCTGCTACCGCGTGAGCCAGCTGTTCCCCGACCACTTCATTCCCGCCGCCATGCTGCCGCAGAGCCCGGGTGTGGACCCTGCGACCTGCATCCCCGAGCTGGAGAAGTGCGTCAAGGAATACGGCAACGTCGGCATCAACCTCAACCCCGATCCGTCGGGCGGCCACTGGACCAGCCCGCCGCTGACCGACAAGGCCTGGTACCCCATCTACGAAAAGATGGTCGAGCACGACATCCCAGCGATGATCCACGTCAGCACCAGCTGCAACGCCTGCTTCCACACCACCGGTGCGCACTACATCAATGCCGACACCACGGCCTTCATGCAGCTGATCCAGGGTGATTTGTTCAAGGACTTCCCCACGCTCAAGTTCGTCATCCCGCACGGCGGCGGCGCCGCGCCTTACCACTGGGGCCGATACCGGGGTCTGGCGCAGGAGCTGAAGAAGCCATTGCTCAAGGACCACCTGCTGAACAACGTGTTCTTCGACACCTGTGTCTACCACCAGCCCGGCATCGATCTGCTGACCAAGGTGATCCCGGTGGACAACATCCTGTTTGCCTCGGAAATGATCGGCGCCGTGCGCGGCATCGACCCCGAGACCGGCCACTACTACGACGACACCAAGCGCTACATCGAGGCGAGCACCATCGTCGTCGGCGATGACCGCTACAAAGTCTACGAAGGCAACGCGCGGCGCGTGTTTCCGCGCCTGGACGCTGCATTGAAAGCCAAAGGCCGCTGACTTGCTCCTTCCCCCTCTGGGGGAAGGCCGGGATGGGGGCATGGTGCAACGAGCCCCCACCCAACCCTCCCCCAGAGGGGGAGGGCTCCACACAAACCCAGGAGATCAACATGTACGAACTCGGCGTCGTTTACCGCAACATCACCCGTGCCGACCGTGCGGCGGCCGACGGCCTGGCCGCGCTGGGCTCGGCCACCGTGCACGAGGCCATGGGCCGCGTCGGCCTGCTCAAGCCTTACATGCGCCCGATCCAGACGGGGGTGCAGGTGTCGGGCACGGCCATCACCGTGCTGCTGCAGCCCGGTGACAACTGGATGATGCACGTGGCGGCCGAGCAGATCCAGCCCGGCGACATCGTGGTCGCGGCCGTCACGGCCGAATGCAGCGACGGCTATTTCGGTGACCTGCTGGCCACCAGCTTCCAGGCGCGCGGCGCCCGCGGCCTGATCATCGACGCTGGCGTGCGCGACGTGAAGACGCTCAAGGAAATGAACTTCCCGGTCTGGTCCAAGGCCATCTCTTCCAAGGGCACGATCAAGGCCACGCTGGGTTCGGTGAACATTCCCATCGTCTGCGCCGGCATGCTGGTCACGCCCGGTGACGTGATCGTGGCCGACGACGACGGCGTGGTCTGCGTGCCGGCGGCGCGTGCGGTGGAAACGCTGGCGGCTGCGATCAAGCGCGAGAGCTTTGAGGGCGAGAAGCGCGACAAGCTGGCGTCGGGCATCCTGGGGCTGGACATGTACAAGATGCGTGAGCCGCTGGCCGCTGCGGGTTTGATCTACAAGGACTGAAAGAACACCATGAGCAAACCCACTTCCGGTGACTTCACCAAAACCGCTGGCTGGATGGACTGGTACACCGGTCCGTCCAAACCCACCTTCAAGCTGCCCGCTGGCGCGGTGGACGCGCACTGCCACGTGTTCGGTCCGGGGGCCGAGTTCCCCTACGCGCCCGAGCGCAAGTACACGCCCTGCGACGCATCGAAGCACCAGCTGTACGCGTTGCGCGACCACCTGGGCTTCGCGCGCAACGTGGTGGTGCAGGCCACCTGCCACGGTGCCGACAACCGCGCCATGGTGGACGCCTGCCTGTCGTCGGGCGGCAAGGCGCGTGGCGTGGCCACGGTCAAGCGAAGCATCACCGACGAAGAGCTGCAGGCCCTGCACGCCGCCGGTGTGCGCGGTGTGCGCTTCAATTTCGTCAAGCGCCTGGTGGACTTCACGCCCAAGGACGAGCTGATGGAGATCGCCGGCCGCATCGCCAAACTGGGCTGGCACGTGGTCATCTACTTCGAGGCGGTGGACCTGCCCGAACTGTGGGACTTCTTCACCGCGCTGCCCACCACCGTGGTGGTGGACCACATGGGCCGCCCGGACGTGTCGCTGCCGGTGGATGGCCCGCAGTTCGCGCTGTTCGAGAAGTTCATGCGCGAGCACCCCAACGTGTGGAGCAAGGTGAGCTGTCCCGAGCGCCTGAGCGTGACCGGTCCCAAGGCGCTGAACGGCGAGCAGAACGCGTACACCGACGTGATCCCGTTCGCGAAACGCATCGTCGAGCAGTTCCCCGACCGCGTGCTCTGGGGCACCGACTGGCCGCACCCCAACCTCAAGGACCACATGCCCGACGACGGCCTGCTGGTGGACTTCATCCCGCACATCGCACCGACCGCCGAGCTGCAGCAGAAGCTGCTGGTGGACAACCCGATGCGTCTCTATTGGCCCGAGGAGGTCTGACATGTCGCTCAACAAACCCTACCTGGACGTACCCGGCACCATCATTTTTGATGCCGAGCAAAGCCGCAAAGGCTACTGGCTCAACCAGTTCTGCATGTCGCTCATGAAGGCCGAAAACCGCGAGCGCTTCAAGGCCGACGAACGCGCCTACCTGGATGAGTGGGCGATGACCGAAGAGCAGAAGCAGGCCGTGCTGGCGCGCGATCTCAACTGGTGCATGCGCACCGGCGGCAACATCTACTTCCTGGCCAAGATCGGCGCCACGGACGGCAAGAGTTTCCAGCAGATGGCGGGCTCCATGACCGGCATGACCGAAACCGAATACCGCGACATGATGATCAAGGGCGGCCGCAGCGTCGAAGGCAACCGCTACGTCGGCGAAGACGGCGATGCACAACCCAATCGTCAGCCTCAGGGCGCCGCAGGAAAGAAAGTCTGAACATGGCAAAAATCACCGCATCCGTTTTCACGTCCCACGTGCCGGCCATCGGCGCGGCCATGGACCTGGGCAAAACCAAAGAGGACTACTGGAAGCCCGTGTTCGCGGGTTATGACTTTTCCAAGCAGTGGATGAAGGACAACAAGCCCGACGTCATTTTCCTGGTCTTCAACGACCACGCCACGGCCTTCAGCCTGGAGATGATTCCCACGTTTGCCATCGGCACCGCGGCCGAGTTCCAGCCGGCCGACGAAGGCTGGGGACCGCGCCCGGTGCCCAAGGTGATCGGCCACCCGGACCTGGCCTCGCACATCGCACAGAGCGTGATCCAGCAGGACTTCGACCTCACCATCGTCAACAAGATGGACGTGGACCACGGCCTGACCGTGCCGCTCTCGCTGATGTGCGGCGAGCTGGACCCGAAGAAAGACGCCTGGCCCTGCCCAGTGATTCCGTTCGCGGTCAACGTGGTGCAGTACCCGGTGCCCTCGGGCAAACGCTGCTTCATGCTCGGTCAGGCGATCCGCAAGGCGGTGGAAAGCTACGACGAAGACCTCAACGTGCACATCTGGGGCACGGGCGGCATGAGCCACCAGTTGCAAGGCGCACGCGCCGGCCTGATCAACCGCGAGTGGGACAACGCCTGGCTCGACCAGATGATCGCCGACCCCGTTGGCTGCGCCAACACGCCGCACATCGACTACGTGCGCGAAGCCGGCAGCGAGGGTATCGAACTCGTGATGTGGCTGATCGCCCGCGGCGCCATGTCCGACATCGTTGACGGCAAGGTGCAGGGCCCTGCGCCGACCGTGAAGCACCGCTTCTACCATGTGCCCGCGTCCAACACGGCCGTGGGCCACCTCATCCTGGAGAACAACTGACATGACCATCAAAGTAGCCCTCGCCGGCGCCGGCGCCTTCGGCATCAAGCACCTGGACGGCATCAAGAACATAGACGGCGTTGAAGTGGTCTCGCTGATCAGCCGAGACCTCGACAAGACGAAGGAAGTGGCCGACAAGTACGGCATTCAGCACGTCACCACCGACCTCGCCGACAGCCTGGCGATGAAGGAAGTCGATGCCGTCATCCTCTGCACCCCGACGCAGATGCACGCCGAGCAGACGCTGGCCTGCCTGAAGGCCGGCAAACACGTGCAGGTGGAGATTCCCCTGGCCGACAACCTCAAGGGCGCCGAAGCCGTGGTGGCTCTGCAGAAGCAGACCGGCCTGGTCGCGATGTGCGGCCACACCCGCCGCTTCAACCCCAGCCACCAGTACGTGAACCAGAAGATCACGGCCGGCGAATTCAACATCCAGCAGATGGATGTGCAGACCTACTTCTTCCGCCGCACCAACACCAACGCACTGGGCCAGGCGCGCAGCTGGACCGACCACCTGCTGTGGCACCACGCCGCCCATACCGTGGACCTGTTCGCCTACCAGTGCAACAGCCCCATCGTGCAGGCCAACGCCATCCAGGGTCCGATCCACCCGGTGCTGGGCATCGCCATGGACATGAGCATCCAGCTGAAAGCCGCCAACGGCGCCATCTGCACGTTGAGCCTGAGCTTCAACAACGACGGCCCGCTCGGCACCTTCTTCCGCTACATCGGCGACACCGCGACCTACATCGCGCGCTACGACGACCTGTTCACAGGCAAGGAAGAAAAGATCGACGTGTCGAAAGTGGCGGTCTCCATGAACGGCATCGAACTGCAAGACCGCGAGTTCTTCGCCGCGATCAAAGAGGGCCGAGAGCCGAACTCCAGCGTGGCCAAGGTGTTCAACTGCTACCAGGTGCTGCACAACCTGGAACAGCAACTCGGCGCCGCCTGAAGCGCATCTACTCCCTCTCCCTCTGGGAGAGGGCAGGGGTGAGGGCTCTGTGCGCCTCACAAGCACAATAGACAATAGGGTCAGCACCATCGCAGCAACGCGTTGAATGGTCTGGCCTTTTTTCTTGATGCGAGGAACCCAGCAATGCAACAACGCCAACTCGGCCCCTTCCAAGTCTCAGCCATCGGTCTGGGCTGCATGAACATCTGCCACGCCTACGGCGCCCCCGTTTCCGAACAGCAGGCCGAACGGGTGCTGCTGGCGGCGCTGGACGCGGGCGTCACCCACTTCGACACCGCGGCACTCTACGGCTTCGGTGCCAGCGAAACGCTGGTGGGCAAATACCTGTCCAAGCACCGCTCGAAGTTCACCCTCGCGAGCAAGTGCGGCATGCAGGGCGTGCCCAACGCCGACGGCGTGAAGGTGCGCGTGATCGACGGTCGGCCCGAGACGATCAAGGCCACTTGCGATGCCGCGTTGAAGCGCCTGCAGACCGACGTGATCGACCTCTATTACCTGCACCGCTGGGACAAGCAGGTGCCCATCGAAGAGAGCGTGGGCGCGCTGGGAGACCTGGTGCGGGCCGGCAAGATCCGAAGCATCGGCCTCTCCGAGGTTTCGGCCCCCACCTTGCGCAAGGCGCACGCCGAACACCCCATCGCGGCCTTGCAGACCGAATATTCACTGTGGACGCGCAACCCCGAGATCGCCGTGCTGCAGGCCTGTCGCGAACTGGGCGTGAGCTTCGTGGCCTTCAGCCCGGTGGCGCGCGGCTTCCTGTGCGGCGCGCTGGACGTGGGCGCCTTCGACGCCAAGGACATCCGCCGCAGCATGCCGCGCTTTGCGCCCGACCACTACGCCGCCAACCTGAAGCTGCTGCCGACCTACAACGCCATCGCCGCCGAGCTGGGCTGCACGCCCTCGCAGCTGGCGATCGCCTGGCTGCTGCACCAGGGTGATGACATCCTGCCCATCCCCGGCACCACGAGCGTGGACCATCTGATGGACGACCTGGGCGCTGTCAACGTGACCCTCAGCGACGACGTGCTGGCCCGCCTGAACGCCCTCATCAACCAGCACACCGTGCGCGGCGACCGCTACAACGCGCAGGGCAGCAGCGAAGTGGACACCGAGGTGTTCTGACCCATGGCACTCGACACCTGGCTGATCTACCTGCTCGCCGCCATCGGCCTCTCGCTTTCGCCAGGACCCAATGGCTTGCTGGCGCTGACCCATGGCGCGCTGCATGGGCGCAACCGGGCCCTGTTCACGATCCTGGGCGGGGCGCTGGGCTTCGTGCTGGTGATTGCGCTGTCGATGTTCGGCATCGGTGCGCTGCTCAAGACGTCGGCCCACTGGCTCACCGCCATGAAGTGGATGGGCGGGGCCTATCTGGTCTGGCTGGGTATCCAGGTCTGGCGCGCACCGCCCGTGGGCGCCGAGCTGCACGCCGATGTCGGCCCGCGCAGCGGTGCTTCGCTGTTTCGCCAGGGCACGTTGTCGGCGCTCACCAACCCCAAGGCCGTGCTGTTCTTCGCGGCCTTTCTGCCCCAGTTCCTGGACCCAGCGCGCAGTCTGTTCACCCAGTTTCTGGTCATGGCGGGCACCTTCGCGGCCATCGAGATCGGCACCGAATGGCTGATCGCCAGCATGGCGCACCGGGTGCGCCACTGGTTGCAACGCGCCGGTCGCCGTTTCAACCAGGCTTGTGGCGGCATCTTCGTGCTGATCGGAGCGGCGCTGCCGCTGCGGGGCTGAAACAAAACGAAAAGAACCGAAACCGCGCGGACACCCCACAGGCGCTGCCCGCCGGCACCATGACGGTCATGTTCAACAAGGTTCTGAAAGGACCCCGTCATGAAAACCTGGATCAAACGCACCCTCATCGGACTGACCACCGCCACCGTGGTGCTCGGCGGCCTCACCGCCTGCGGCAGCCGTGGCGACCACGCCCGTGGCTGGAGCGACGAGCGCGTCACCGAAATGCGCGGCAAGGCCATCGAGCGCATCAGCAGCAAGCTCGAACTCAACGCCGAACAGAAGCAGAAGCTCGGCGTGCTGGCCGATCAAATGATCGCCCAGCGCAAGGCCTTCCGGGGTGAGGGCGCCGACCCGCGTGCCGACATCCAGGCCCTGGTCGCCGGCGAGAAGTTCGACCGCGCCAAGGCGCAGACCCTGCTCGACCAGAAGACCGCTGCCGTGCAGGGCAACGCGCCCAAGGTGCTGGCCGCGCTGGCCGATTTCTACGACAGCCTCAATGCCGAGCAGCAGAAGCAGGTGCGCGAGAAGCTGGACAAGCGCGGCCACGGCCGCTGGGGTCGGGGCTGAACGCGGGGTGATGGCCGTGTCACCCGCCATCGCACCGCTCCACCAGCTGGCACAGCAAAGCCGGTCCTGCGCGCCGGCCCTGCTGGCCGGGGCCGACGATCCGCACGCCGAGCTGCTCGCCATGGTGTGGGGTCCGCGCTTCGATCGCGAACACGCGCTCGGCCTGTGGGCCCGGCTGTCGCAGCGGCAACCGGCCGCGGCGCTGCCGGTGCTGCCGGCCCTGCTGTCGGTGGCCGACCACTTCGACACGCTGGACTCGCCCGTGCAGCACCGCGTGCGCCGCCTGATCCTGCGCCACCGCGCGCTGGGCGAAACAGCAATGTGACAATGCCGCATGCACCGCATCCTGCTGATCGACGACGATCAAAACCTCGGCCCTCCGCTGGCGACCTACTTCCAGCGCTTTGAGCTGCAGCTCGTCCACGCCACCCGCCCCAGCGAAGGCCTGGCGCGACTGCGCATCGAGAGCTTCGATGCCGCGATTCTCGACGTGATGCTGCCCGAGATGGACGGCTTCGAACTCTGCCGCACCATCCGCAAGGACAGCGACATTCCCATCATCATGCTCACCGCGCGCGGCGACGTGATGGACCGTGTGGTCGGGCTCGAACTCGGTGCCGACGACTACCTGCCCAAACCCTTCGAGCCGCGCGAACTGGTCGCCCGCGTCCAGACCGTGCTGCGCCGGCGCAAGCCCAACGGCAACGGGAACCCGGCGGTGATGAGCGCTGCGCCCACGCTGCAGTTCGAGGGCCTGAGCATCGACACCGCGCGCCGCAGCGTCACGCGCCAGGGCCAGGAGATCGAGCTGACGGGCACCGAATACGAGCTCCTGCTCCTGCTCGCCCGCGAGCCCGGCCGCGTGTACAGCCGCGACGACATCCTCAACCAGCTGCGCGGCCACGAGGCCGAGCTCTACACCCGCGCGGTGGACATCGTGGTCAGCCGCCTGCGCAAGAAGCTGGAGCCGCTGGACTGCATCAAGACCCTGCGCAACGCCGGCTACTCGCTCGCGCTGCGCCGCACCCAGCCATGAACACCGGCCCAACCGAAAACGCCACCGGCTCCTCCTGGAAGCGCGCCAAGCACCGCCTGGCGCACTCCATCAAGCTGCGCATGGTGCTGGTGTTCCTGCTGCTGGCCGCGGCCATGACCTTCGTGTTCATCACCGGCGCGCAGCGCGCTTTCTCCATTGGCTGGCGCGAGGCCGCGCGCCCGCTGCTCATGGATTACGTGGACCACCTGACCCGCGAAGTCACAGCGCAAGGGGGTGCGCCGAGCATCGAAAGCGCCCGCGCCATCACCGAGCGCCTGCCACTCACCGTGCGCATTGCCGGCCCACAAGTCAACTGGGCCTCGCACCCCGATCAGGGGCCGAACGACTGGTTGCGCGACAACCCCGAGGACGCCGACCGCCGGGGGCATGAAGACTGGGGTGGCGGCAAGGACTGGCAACGCATCCTGAAACGCAGCACCGCCGACGGCCACAGCATCGAGTTCGGCATCAACGGTGCGGCCTTCGAACGCCGCCCGCGCATGGTCGGCTATGCGCTCGCGGCCTTGCTCGTGCTCACATTGCTCGCCTGGCTCTACGTGCGCCGCCTGCTCAAGCCGCTGGATGCCATCGGTGCCGGTGCGCGCCGCTTTGGCGCCGGGGATTTCAGCCAGCCCATTCCCGAGCGTTGCCTGCACGGCCCCGACGAACTGGGTGAACTCGCCGCCACCATCAACACCATGGGGCAAGACATCCACCAGATGCTCGACGCCAAGCGCGCCCTGCTGCTCGCCATCAGCCACGAACTGCGCAGCCCGCTCACGCGTGCGCGACTCAACACCGAGCTGTTGCCCGAGACTGCGGAGGTGAACCCGCAGCGCGAAGCCCTGCTGCGCGACCTGCAGGAAATGGCCCACCTCATCACCGACCTGCTGGAGAGCGAACGCCTCTCGGGTCAACACGCCGCGCTGCAGCGCGAACCGGTGGCGCTGGCCGCGCTGGCGAAAGAAGTCGTGGCCGATGTGCTGGCGCGTCAACCCCTGCGTCCCGACGCAAGACCCGAGATCATCTTCCAGGCCGATCCCCAACTGCCCACGTTGCCGCTCGACCCCACGCGCATCCGCCTGCTGCTGCGCAACCTGCTCGACAACGCGCTGCGCCACAGCACCGGCGCGCCGCTGCCACCCGAGCTGCACCTGCGAAACGGGGGCCAGGGCATTCAGATCGAGGTGCGCGACCACGGCCCGGGCGTGCCCGAAGACCAGATTCCCCACCTGGCCGAACCCTTCTTCCGCCCCGATACCGCCCGCACCCGCGCGCAGGGCGGTGTGGGTCTGGGGTTGCATCTTTGCAAGCTGGTGGCGCAGGCGCACGGTGGCACGTTTGCCGTGCGCAACGCGCAGCCGGGGCTGGCTGTCACGGTGACGCTGCCGGGTTGAAAGTCCCCGAGGTTGACGCGGGGCAGCCCATGCGATCGGGTGATGTGTCATGCTGAAAGCATGAACACCCCCACGCTCCCCGGTTTCGCCACCGCGCCCACCCGCTTCCTGTTTTTCACCGGCAAGGGCGGTGTCGGCAAAACCTCGCTTTCCACCGCCACCGCCATCGCGCTGGCCGACGCGGGCCAGCGCGTGCTGCTGGTCAGCACCGACGCGGCTTCCAATCTCGACGAAATGCTCGGCGTGCCGCTGTCCAACCGGCCGGTGGCCGTGCCCGGTGTGCCCGGCCTGCACATGCTCAACATCGATCCCGACACCGCCGCCGAGGCCTACCGCCAGCGCGTGCTCGCGCAGCTCGATGCCAGCGCCAGCGACGACGAGCGCCAGACCGTGCGCGAACAGCTCTCGGGCGCCTGCACCACCGAAATCGCCGCCTTCGACGAATTCGCCGCGCTGCTGGCGGGCGAGGGCATAGACGGTGGCTACGACCACGTGGTCTTCGACACCGCGCCCACCGGCCACACCCTGCGCCTCTTGAGCCTGCCCAAGGCCTGGACCGGCTTCCTCGCCGGCAACGACCGCGGCGCCTCCTGCCTCGGCCCGCACTCCGGCCTGAAGATGCAGGAAGCGCGTTTCAACGCCGCGCTGCAGGCGCTGAGCGACCCCGCGCTCACCACCGTCGTGCTCGTCACCCGGCCCGACCCGCGTCCCATGCAGGAAGCCGCGCGCACTGCCGAAGAACTGCGCCAGCTCGGCCTGGCCAACCAGCGCCTGGCCGTCAACGGCGTGTTCCACGCCACCAGCGCCAGCGACCCGATTGCCAACGCCATCGAAGCGCTGGGCCGTGAGGCGCTTGACACAATGCCCGACGCGCTGGCCCGCCTGCCGCGCGACGAAGTGCCACTGCGCCCGTTCGACACCGTGGGCCTGCCCGCGCTGCGTGCGCTGCTGCAAGGCGGTGATGTGACCGCCCCTGCGACCACGTCGGCAACGGCCGTGTTGCCCGCCGAACCCCTGAGCCGCATGGCCGACGAGCTCGCCGCCGTCGGCCACGGCCTCATCATGGTCATGGGCAAAGGTGGCGTGGGCAAGACCACCATCGCCGCCGCGCTCGCCGTGGGCCTGGTGCAGCGCGGCCACAGCGTGCATCTCACCACCACCGACCCGGCCGCCCACGTGGCCGACGCGCTGAACGGCAGCCTCCAAGGCCTCAAGGTCGGCCGCATCGACCCCAAGGCCGAGACCGCCGCCTACATCGCGAAGATCATGGCCACGCGCGGCAAGGCGCTGGACGAACAAGGCCAGGCCCTGCTGCTCGAAGACCTGCAATCGCCCTGCACCGAAGAAGTGGCCGTGTTCCACGCCTTCAGCCGCGTGGTCAACGAAGCGCGCAGCGCCTTCGTGGTGCTCGACACCGCGCCCACCGGCCACAGCCTGCTGCTCATGGACGCCACCGGCGCCTACCACCGCCAGATGACGCAGCAGTACGAAGGCCAGGCAGCCGCCAAAGGCCTGCACATCATCACGCCGCTCATGCGCCTGCAAGACGCCAGCATGACGCGCGTGATCATCGTCACCTTGCCCGAAGTCACCCCGGTCAGCCAGGCCGCCGCGCTGCAGGACGACCTGCGCCGCGCCCAGATCGAACCCTGGGCCTGGGTCATCAACAAAAGCATCGCCGCCACCGGCACGACAGACCCGCTGCTGCAGGCGCGGCTGGCGGGTGAAATCCGGCAGACGGAGCGCATTGCGGGTGGGCTGGCGAAGCGCACGTTTGTGCTGCCCTGGTTGCCGGAGTCTCCGGTGGGGGTGGCGGCATTGGGCGCATTGGTGACACCAGATTCAGCTGCCGAAACTCATTGATTTCATTTGCTTTTCCGTGGAGATCGAGACAATTTGGTTTCACACGGAAAACGGGGTGCGCCTCCCCGCGATCTGCTCGGCGCGGGTATCAATCGGTGCCCGGGTCTTTTCAGGCCTTGTGATGAGCAGTTCCGCATGGTGCGGAAGAGACCGCTTGCGAGCATGGGCTTCATGTTTTATATTCTGTATTCAAGATTTGCGAATACAGAACGAAATGCAACTCAAACCCCAAGATTTCCTGGTCGCCCTCAAGCTCGTGGCTTGGGGTGAGCAGCGCTGGACGTATGCACGTCTGGCGCAGGAGCTGGGCTTGAGCGCCTCGGAGGCGCACGCAGCCGTGAAGCGTGGTCTGCAGGCCGGGCTGTTGGTCGACGCGGCATTGCTCGCGCCGCCGCCCGCTGCGGCGCCGGGCGCTCAGGAGGCTGCAGCCATTTACCGGGTGCGTGCCAAACCACGCCGCGCCCTGGCTGAAGCGGCCAGCAGTGCCGACAACCCGGCGCGGGTGCACAGCCGCAACCTCGCTGAGTTCGCGGTGCACGGAGCGAAGTACGCCTTTGCGGCAGACCGGTTGCCGGTGGCGGTGGGCGTGCCCACGAGCCACAGTGCGCCCGCATTTGCCGGCGTGTTTGCGCCGGGGTCTGACGACTGGGTATGGCCGCACCCCAATGGCACGGCCCGCGGGCAGGGGCTGGCGCCTTTGCACCCCAGCGCTCCCTTCGCAGCCATGCAAGACGCCAAGCTCTACGAAATGTTGGCCCTGTTTGACGCCCTGCGCGTCGGTCGCGCCCGGGAGCGGGGCATGGCGCTTAAGCGGCTACCGCTGTTGATCTATCCGGACGGCCCCAAGCCCGAAGAGAGGCCCATGTATGGCTGACCCCAACATCGAGCTGCTTTCGGGAATGGCGCACGCCATGGGGCCGTTGTGCGAGCAGGTGGTTTTCGTGGGTGGCTGCGCAACGGGTTTGCTCATCACCCAACCGTTGGTGGCAGACGCCCGCGCCACGGAAGATGTGGATGCGATTGTGGAAGTGGCCTCCTTGGTCGGGTATCACGCGCTGGTGGAGCAACTGATGAAGCGCGGATTCAAGCAGACCATGGCTGACAACACGCCACCGTTTCGCTGGTTCTGGCAAGGCATGCAGCTGGACCTGGTGCCGCTGGATGAGAAGGTGCTCGGCTTTGCGAACCGTTGGTACAAGCCTGGTTTTGAGGCGGCCCACATCGCGACGCTGCCTTCGGGCCTGTCCTTGCGCCATCTGACAGCTCCTTATTTCGTTGCCACCAAGCTGGAAGCCTTCAAGGACCGCGGCAACAACGACGTCTATCTGAGTCACGACCTGGAGGACATCATCACGGTGGTCGATGGTCGCGAGGAACTGGTGGCAGAGTTGGCCTCCGCTCCATTCGAAGTTCGCCACTTCGTTGCGCAGGCCTTTCAAGCAGTGTTGAATCATCCCGACTTTTCGAACGTGTTGCCTGGGATCGTTTCGCAGAGCACTCGCGCCGGTCTGGTACTCAGGCGGTTTGCAGACATCGCCAAGCTGTAGAAAGAACCCGCTCGTTCGAAGTGCGTTGAAAGGAACACTGCATTGAAAACCCTCCCCATCCGCCTCATCCCTGGTCAAGACCTGCGCGAAGCGCTCGAAGCCGCCGTGCGCGCCCAAGGCTGCCAGGCCGCGTTCGTGCTCTCGGGCATCGGCAGTCTGGTGGATGCGCGCATCCGCTTTGCCGGGGCAGACGAGCCGCTGTGCATCTGTGGGGACTCGGAGATCCTGAGCCTGTCGGGCACGGTGGGCGTGGGTGCCCCGAATGGAGACAAGAGGGGCCATTCGCATCTGCACATGGCCGTGGCGGCCGCGACGGGCGAGGTGTTCGGCGGCCATGTGGCGCCGGGTTGCCGGGTGCGCACCACGGCCGAGGTGTTGCTGGCGCTGTTGCCCGAATGGGCGTTCACGCGCGAGCCGGATACCGCGACCGGCTATGCGGAACTGGTGGTGAAGGCGCGTGATGGCACGTGAGGCCTGAGCCTCGCGCAGCCGCTCACTTCACCAGCAGGCTCGCCAGATCAAACGCCACATCGGCCGCCTGCTCGCGCGTGGGCGAGACACCGGCGTCGAGCAGCTTGCGCACCTGCAGGTGGTCTTTGCTGGCGTTGACGCTGTCGGCGGCGATGAGCTGCTCGCCCTTGAAGTGGTAGACGGTGAATGCGCCCGCAGCCATGTCGCCGCGCACGGCCCAGCCGTCGGCGCCCATGGACAGGCCGGCCATCTGCAGCTTCTTGTCGTACTGGTCGCTCCAGAACCAGGGCGTGGCGGTGAAGGGGCGCTCTTGCCCGAGCAGCGCGGCGGCGGCGCTCTTGCCCTGCTCGGTGGCGTTCTGCACCGATTCGAGCCGCAGCAGGCTGCCGTCGGCCAGGCGGCGCGCGGTGCAGTCGCCGGCGGCCACGATGAGCGGGTCGCTGGTGCGGCAGCAGGCGTCGACCACGATGCCACGGTCGCATTCAAGGCCCGCGGCTTGCGCGAGCTGGTGATTGGCGCTGACGCCGATGCCCACCACCACCAGGCCCGCGGGCACGACGCTGCCGTCGGCGAGTTTCACGCCGGTCACACCGTTCGCGTCGGCTTCGATGGCGGCGACCTGCGCGCCCAGCAGCAGCTGCACGCCGTGGCCGCGGTGCAGCTCGGCGTACCAGTCGCTCAGCACCGGCGCGAGCACGCGACCGAGCAGGCGCGGCGCGGCTTCGAGCACGGTGACGGCCAGGCCTTTCTTGCGCGCGGTGGCCGCCACTTCGAGGCCGATGAAGCCGCCGCCGATGATCACCACCGGGCGTTGTTGTTCGATGCAGGCCGCCAGGCGGTCGGCGATGGCGCTGGCGTCGTCGCGCGTGCGCAGGGCCAGCACGCCGGGCGCGTCGCCGCCGGGCAGGGGCAGGGCACGCGGTGTGCTGCCGGTGGCGAGCACGAGGCCGGTGTAGGGCAGCATGCTGCCGTCGCCCTGGATCACGGTCTGGGCACTGCGGTCGATGGCCTTGACGGTCACGCCGGTGCGCAGCGTGATGTTCTTGCGCGCCAGCATTTCGGGCGCGCGCATCACCAGTTGCGCCGCTTCGATCTCGCCGGCCATCCAGGCTTTGGAGAGCGGTGGGCGGTGGTAGGGGCCGTGGGGCTCGTCGCCCAGCATCGTGATGGGGCCCTCAAAGCCACCGCTGCGCAGGGCTTCGGCGGTCATCACGCCGGCCTGACCCGCGCCGACGATGACGATGCCGGCCGCGCTGACTTCGGCGCTCATTCCTGGCATTCCGGCAGGTGCACCACGCCGCCTTCCAGTGCGGGGCCGGCCTTGATCTGGCAGGCCAGGCGGCTGTTGGGGCGGCGTTCGGCGGTCACGTTTTCCAGCATGTCGAGCTCGCCCTGCGAGGGCGCGGGCAGCACGCCGGCCAGCAGCTCGTCGACATAGCAGTGGCAGGTGGCGCAGGCGCAGGAGCCGCCGCATTCGCCGACGATGCCGTCCACGCCGTTGGCGGTGGCGCCCTGCATCAGGCTCCAGCCGTCGGCGAGGTTGAGGGTGGTGGACTGGCCGTTGGCCTCGATGAAGGTGATGTTTGCCATGGTGTCTCCAGAAAACAAAAAGGCGCTGCCCGGTTGCAGGCAGCGCGATGTTAGGGGCAACGGTCTACGCCGCTTTGAGTTCGAGCACCAGCGGGCTGCGGAAGGTGCTGGAGGGCATCCACGGCAACTGGTCGGCCACGCGGCGGTACTCGGGCATCACCTTGTGGAACTCGTCGAAGGCGATCTTCACCGCCAGGCGCGCGATGGCCGTGCCGAGACAGGCGTGCACACCACCGCCAAAGCCGAGGTGGCCGCGTGGCTTGCGGGTGATGTCGTACACGTCGGGGTTGGGGTACTGGCGCTCGTCGCGGTTGCCGCTGCCGTAGGCCAGGCAGACGAAGTCGCCTTCCTTCATGGTCTGGCCGTGCATCGTCACGTCCTTCATCAGGCGGCGGCGGAAGCGTTGGGCCGAGGTGTTGAAACGCAGGCTTTCTTCGATCGCGTCGGGCAGCAGATCGGGGTTGGCCACCACGGCCTGGCGGGCTTCGTCGAAGCTGGCGAGGTTGTAGGCGAACATCATCATGAAGCCGCCGAGCGACTCGACGCCGGCCATGATCAGCGTGGTGGTGGTCAGCAGCACCTCGCGGTCGTCCAGCCGGTCGCCGTCGATCTCGGCCAGCGCGAAGTTGCTGATCAGGTCGTTGCGCGGCTCGGCGCGGCGCATCGCGATCACCTTGGCGGCGTACTCCTGCATCCAGTTGTAGGCCGCGATGTGCTCGGGGCCCTTGGCGCGGGTGCGCGCGTCGCTCTGCACCATGAGCACGGCGTTGTCGCGCACGATCTGTTCGTCCACGATGGCATCGTCACCCATGGGCAGGCCGAGCGCGGCCATCAGCACCTTGACAGTGAACTGCGACGAGACTTCCTTGAAATCGAACTGCTTCACATCTTTCAGCTGGCCAAAGACCTGCCGTGCGATGTCGCGCATCGGTTCCTCCAGCGCCAGCAGGTTGCGCTTCATGAAGGCGTGCTGGATCAGGCCGCGCAGGCGGTCGTGCTTCGGTGGGTCGGAGCTGCCGAGCGTGGCGCCGGCGCGGCCGGGCAGCTCGGTCATGAGGTTGCCGCTGGCAGACGAATAGGTCTGCCAGTCCTGCCCGGCGGAGACGATGTCGGCATAACGCGAGAGGATCCACATCTGGGCTTCTTCGCTCCAGAAGCAGGGCTGCTCGTCGCGCAGCTGCTTGTAATAAGGGAACGGGTCGGCGTCGATGGCCGGCGAGTACGGGTCGAAATGGAAGCTCATGGCTTTTGTCTCCTGTGGGTGAAACCGGGTTGAACTGTAGGCTTCCCGGCGCGCATTGGCACTGCACTTAGCAGGGATAATTCTTGTACTTTTGGATCAAGGTGTTCCACCATGCAGAAAACCAGCCAATCCCCGCCACGCACCCGGCCATCGCGCGGCCAGCCAGCGGCCATCCCGCGTTTTGCGCTCTATGGCGAGGCGGCCACGCCCGGCCAGGAGATGCTGCACATCGAGGCGGTGGAGTCGCGCAGCCGGCTTTACCACTGGGAGATCGAGCCCCATGTGCACCAGGGGCTGTACCAGATTCTCTGGCTGCAGAGGGGTTCGGCCGAGGTGGTGCTGGACGAATGGCGCGCCTCGGTGGCCGGGCCGGCGGCCATCGTGGTGCCGCCGGGCGTGGTGCATGGCTTCGTCTTCGCGCCCGAGACCGATGGCCGCGTGCTCACGCTCAGCGCGCGTTTTCTGGTGGAGGGCGAGTTCCAGGCGGTGGGGGAGGCGTTTCGGGCGCTCTTCTCGGCGCCGGGTGTCTTGCATTTTTCGCCCGACGATGGTGAGGCCCAGAGGCTGAGCGTGCAGCTCGGCGAGCTGGCCGCCGAGTTCGCCTTGCCCGGCTCAGCCGACGCGCCGGTGGTGCAGTGGCTGGCGCGGGCCGTGGTCTGGCGCCTGGCTCGCGCGAGCGAGCAGGGGCAACGCGAGGGCAGCGAACGCGCCCACCAGCACCAGGCGCTGTTCACGCGTTTCCTGCTGCTGGTGGAGCAGCATTTTCTGGAGCACTGGCCGCTGGAGCGGTATGCCTCGCGCCTGGGGCTGTCGACGCAGCGGCTCAACCGCCTGGCGCGCGCGGGCAGCGGGCGCAGCGCGCTGGAGCTGGTGCACGAGCGCCTCACGCGCGAGGCCTGCCGGCGGCTGGTGTACATCGCCGCGCCCGCGGCCAGCCTGGCGCTGGAGCTGGGCTTTGAAGACCCGGCCTATTTTTCTCGCTTCTTCAAGCGCCGCACGGGCCTGAGCCCGCAGCGCTGGCGCGAGGCGCAGCGCCCGCCGGCAGCCTGATCAGCTTGCGGAGCGTGGTGCCAGCGCGTCGAGCCGTTCGCGCAGCCAGCGGTGGGCCGCGTCGTTCTGGTGGCGCCGGTGCCAGATCATGTACATCGGCAGCGAAGGGCAGGGTGTCGGCACCTCGGCGCGGGCGAACTCGCGCATGAAGCTGTCGTGCAGCAGGGCCGGCGCCGTGGCCAGCAGCGGGCTGCCGCGCAGGAAGGCGGGCAGGCCACCGAAGCCGGGCACCATGACCGCAAACCGCCGGTGCACACCCTGCGCGGCGAGCGTGCGGTCGAGGTAGAGCGTGCGCCGGGGTTCGTAGACCACGGTGATGTGATCGGCGGCCAGGTAGTCGGCCAGCGTGGCCGGGGCCTCGCGCACCGCCGCGTCGTAGTAGACGCAGTAACGGTCTTCGAAGATGCGTTTCTGCACGATGTCGCTGCCTTCGGGCGGGCGCGGGCTGATGGCGATGTCGCACACGCCGTCGCGCAGCATCTCCAGGCTCGGGATGTCCGAGGGGATGACGCGCAGCGTCACGCCGGGCGCCTGCTCGCGCAGCACCCGCGCCAGCGCGGGCAGCAGCACGTCGCGCTGGAAGTCGTTGGCGGCGATGGTGATGGTGCGCTGCCAGCGTGCGGGATCGAAAGCACCGGTGTGGGCAAAGCCCTGCAGCTGGCGCAGCAGTTCGCGCGCCTGCGCGGCCAGCTCGCCCGCGCGGGCCGTGGCCACGATGCCGCGCCCGCTTTTCACGAACAGCGCGTCGCCGGTGATGCTGCGCAGCTTGTCGAGCTGGTGGCTCACGGCCGACTGCGTGACGCCCAGCGACTGCGCCGCGCCGGTGACGCTGCCCGCTTCCACCACCGCCACCAGCAGCTGCAGCAGGCGGGCATCCAAGTCTGACCAATCGAAATTACTCATGTGTCTGATGATCATTCATCTGTTTATCTTTGGCAATGGTCCGGGAATACTGGCGCCTTGACCCAAGTCAATTCACCCCACGCAGGAGACGCATGTGAGCAAAATCATTCCCGGCACCACGCCGTTCGACGGCAGCGCGGCACAGAAGGGTTACGCCCTGAACAAGATGTGCTTCTCGTTCAACGACAAGGCCAACCGCGACGCCTTTGTGGCCGACCCCGAGGCCTACATGCTGCAGTACGGCCTGAACAGCGAGCAGGCCGAGGCCATCCGCTCCAAACAGGTGCTGGCCCTGATCGCGGCCGGCGGCAACGCCTACTACCTCGCCAAGTTCGCGGGCATCTTCGGCCTGGACATGCAGGACATCGGCGCGCAGCAGACCGGCATGACGAAAGAACAGTTCAAGGCCAAGCTCTTGGCCGCGAATGAGCAGTGCTGACCCCTTAGCCATCCACAACGTACGGAGACACACTCATGGCACAACTCATCGGTGGCCTGGCCACATCGCACATCCCCGCCATCGGCGGCGCCATCCACAAAGGCAAGCAGAACGAGCCCTACTGGAAACCTTTTTTTGATGGGTTCCCGCCGATCCACGACTGGTTGGGCAAGGTCAAACCGGACGTGGTGGTGGTGTTCTACAACGACCACGGTCTGAACTTCTTCCTCGACAAGATGCCGACCTTTGCGGTGGGCGCCGCAGCCACCTACAGCAACGCCGACGAAGGCTGGGGCATCCCCACGCTGCCGCCGATCCCGGGTTGCCCGGAGCTGTCGTGGCACATCATCAACCAGCTGATCGCGAAAGAGTTCGACATCGTGACCTGCCAGGAGATGCTGGTGGACCACGCCTGCACGCTGCCGCTCAAGCTGTTCTGGCCCGGGCACGAGGTGGCGCCGGTGCAGATCGTGCCGATCGACATCAACACGGTGCAGTTCCCCTTGCCGACGGCCAAGCGGGTCTACAAGCTGGGCAAGGCGGTGGGTGAGGCGATCCAGAGCTGGGACAGCGACAAGCGCGTGGCGGTGATGGCCACGGGTGGCCTGTCGCACCAGCTGGACGGCGAACGCGCGGGCTTCATCAACAAGCAGTTCGACCTGCAGTTCCTCGACAGCATGGAGACGAATCCCGAATGGGCGACGCAGTTCAGCGATCTGGAGCTGGTGGAGAAGGCGGGCACGCAGGGCGTGGAGCTGCTGATGTGGCTGGCGATGCGCGCGGCGCTGACGGCCGGTGGCTCGGGGGTGCGCAAGGTGCACAGCAATTACCACATCCCGATTTCGAACACCGCCACGGGCGTGTTGGCGCTGGAGACGGTCTGACTCGTTGTCTTCGTTTTTGTGTGCAAAAAGGGGGGCCGCTGGCTCCCCTTTTTCTTGCCTACCTGGTTGGTGGGTTCGACGCAGCCGGGCGCTCTGCGCCGCTCATGTCCCCCCGGCCGTTCCGGCCCTCCTCCTTTACTTCGCTTTGCAGAACACCCGACTGCGTCGAACCGGAGCAACTGCTGGCTCGCCACCGGAGGATCGCCCACCCGTCACCAGGCCGGGAGTGACGGGTGTTTGACGCAGCGAAGTAAAGGAGGAGGAACGGGCAAAGCCCGTTCCGGGGGACATGAGCGGAGTCAAGCGCCCGGCGCTCTCGGCCTCACCACAAAAGCAGGCACGGAAAAAAAGGGAGCCAAAGGCTCCCTCTACAGGCAAGTCAGAAAAACCGCCAATTACATCGAATCGATGAAGCTGCGCAGCTTGTCCGAACGGCTCGGGTGCTTGAGCTTGCGCACCGCCTTCGACTCGATCTGACGGATGCGCTCGCGTGTCACGTCGAACTGCTTGCCCACTTCTTCCAGCGTGTGGTCGGTCGACATCTCGATGCCGAAACGCATGCGCAACACCTTGGCTTCGCGCGGCGTCAGGCTGTCCAGAATTTCCTTCACGACGTCGCGCAGACCGGCCTGCATCGCTGCCTCGATCGGCGCGGTGTTCGCCTGGTCTTCGATGAAATCGCCCAGGTGCGAATCGTCGTCGTCGCCGATGGGCGTTTCCATCGAGATCGGCTCTTTCGCGATCTTCATGATCTTGCGGATCTTGTCTTCCGGCATCTCCATCTTCTCGGCCAGGATCGACGCATCGGGTTCAAAGCCGTGCTCCTGCAAGTGCTGGCGGCTGATGCGGTTCATCTTGTTGATGGTCTCGATCATGTGCACCGGGATGCGGATGGTGCGCGCCTGGTCAGCGATCTAACGCGTAATCGCCTGGCGGATCCACCACGTGGCGTAGGTCGAGAACTTGTAGCCGCGGCGGTATTCGAACTTGTCCACGGCCTTCATCAGGCCAATGTTGCCTTCCTGGATCAGATCCAGGAACTGCAGGCCGCGGTTGGTGTACTTCTTCGCGATCGAGATTACCAGGCGCAGGTTGGCCTCGATCATTTCCTTCTTCGCATCGCGCGAGGTGGACTCGCCCTGGTTCATCCGCTTGTGGATGTCTTTCAGGTGCGCCAGTGGCACGACCACGTTGGTTTGGATGG
Organism: Hydrogenophaga sp.; assembly: GCA_030653975.1. GTDB lineage: Bacteria > Pseudomonadota > Gammaproteobacteria > Burkholderiales > Burkholderiaceae_C > Hydrogenophaga. Next base: position 52,099 of record JAURYH010000011.1, read on the forward strand.
CCATCAGGCCGGTTTGCAGTTCTTGCACCGGCGGGATGTTGCGCTGCATGATCACGCTCCAGGGCTTGCTGGCAGCCGCTTGCTTTTCCACCCATTTCAGATTGAGCAGGTTGGCGGGAAAGTCGGCAATGAATTTTTCCTGGGGCATGCCGCACTTGTCCACGATGATGCGGCGCAGTTCGCGTTCCTTCTTGCGAACGTCGTCCACCTGCGTGCGCACCAGGTCGCACAGCTTCTCGATGGTCTTGGCCGTGAAGCGGATGGTCATCAGCTCTTCGGACACGGCCTGCTGGGCCTTGGTGTAC
>JAURYH010000019.1 GCA_030653975.1 Hydrogenophaga sp.
CGATGGCGGCCACCTGGCGGCTCAGGGTGGGCTGGGTCAGGCCCAGCTTGCGGGCGGCCGCCGAGAGCGAGCCGGTTTCGGCGGTTTCCAGAAACGCCTTCAGCTGGTTCCAGTCGAGTTGATCCATACGTAAATGCATAAGTTCGCTGCAATTTACCGCAATTCACAGCGACGTTGTGCATGGATAGCATCCGGGCGTTGTCCATTGAATGACGTTTGTCCCCACCCCATGCCGACCCCCGCCATCGCTCCGCTCGCTGACGCCTCCCCCGCACCCGAGGCGGGTGCGTCCGCCGCGCGCAAGGCCCGTTTCTGGGACCGCATCGCGCGCAAGTACGCGGCCGACCCGATCGCCGACATGGCGGGTTACGAGGCCACGCTGCGGCGTGTGCAGGGGCTGCTGTCGGCGGAGCAGGACGTGCTGGAAATCGGCTGTGGCACCGGCACCACCGCGCTGCGCCTGGCGCCCTGCACCCGGCGCCTGCTGGCGACCGATGTGTCGGCCAACATGATCGCCATCGCCCGCGAAAAGCTGGCGGCCCAGCCGGTGCCGCAGCTGAGCTTCGCGGTGGCCGACGCCGACGCGCCGGTGGCCGGGCACAAGGCCTACGACGCGGTGCTGGCCTTCAACCTGCTGCACCTGGTGAGCGATCTGGACCAAGCGCTGGCGCAGGTGGTGCAGGCCTTGCGGCCGGGTGGGTTGTTGATTTCAAAGACGGCCTGCATTGCCGAGATGAACCCGCTGATTCCCTGGCTCGCGCTGCCGCTGATGCGCGCCATCGGCAAGGCGCCCCACGTGCTGTGCTTCGATGGTGACGCGCTGCAGGCGGCCATCGCCCGGCAGGGCATGGAGATCGTGTCGGTCGAGCGGCACGGCACCCGGGGCAAGGACATCCGGGTCTTCATCGTGGCCCGCAAGCCGGCCTGAGCTCCCCACCCCCCACCCAAGGACCTTGTTGCTGATCAAGGCTGGGCTCTTGTCCGCCCGCCGGGTTTCGTTCGTTCGTTTTTTTTCATCCCACTTGAAACCACCGGAGCCATCTATGTACCTTCGATCCATCACAGCCTTGGCCGCCGTTCTGGCCCTGCTGAGCGGTTGCGCCTCCACCATCGACCAGGACGGCCTGGAGCAGCGCACCGCGCAGGCCATCGGGCGATCCATCGGCCAGTTCACCATCAGCGACCGCACGGAAGAAACCGGTGGCCGGATCAACTACACCGTCCATACCCGCGACAAAGCGGCCTACCGCTGCTACCTGTACGGGGCCACCGGCTTCCAGAAGGCCATGAGCTTCGGGCAGACGCCACATTCCGATGCGATCTGCACAGCCATGGTGGGTGGCCAGAAGGGGCCAGCGGCCTCGGGCTCACCGGGCCGCGGCGCTGGAGCGGAATGCAACGCTTTGCTGCGGGCGGCTGGGCGGTGTTGAACCGGTCCACGCCAGCCTGGCTTCAGTCCAGACAGCGGCGCCTGAGTGGCGGACGATCCAGCAGGAGTTGCCTGTGAGCACCATCAAATTCATGGCCGCTTTGCTGTTCGCTGTGGCCTGCACATCCGCCGTGGCCGCAGACGCGGGAGAGCGCAAGTTCATTCGAAAGGGTATGGGTGAAGGGGAGGTGGTGTTGAAATTGGGCAAGCCCGACCACGAAGCCATCAACCGGGGCGCCAGGGGACAGCCCGAAGTGAAGACATGGACCTACTTTCCCCACGCCCGAGACCCACAGACCCTCACGATCCTCACATTCCACGCGGGCGTGGTGACCGTCATCGAGCGCAAGATTTCCAGGTGATGCCGGGCGGCGTGTTGGATGAGCGCTCATACGCCATGTGCTGTGGCCGCCTCACACCGTGGGGAAGGCGGTTGTCCGGTTGGCGGGCAGTTGGGTCATGGCCGTGTTGAACAGGGCATGTGACAGCCACCCGCCCAGCCAGCCCTTCAACGCCGGCAACGGCAGTTGCTCAAACCACTCCGGCTCCACCGCCGCGAACTGGCGCACGAACGGAAAGATGGCGATGTCGGTGGCGCAGGGCGCGTGGCCGCCGAGTTGGCCGGTGCTTTGCAGCTGCGTGTCCAGCGGCTTCAGCAACACGTCCACCGCCTGCTCGCGGTGATGCGCCTTGGAACCCACGCCGTCGAAGCGCTCGGGGTATTTGTAGCGGTCCAGGTGGTGTTTGAATCCGCCGTCGCAGGCCGCCAGCAGCGCCAGGTTCGCGGCGCTCTGCGCGCGCGCCCACCAGCCTTCGGCGTCGCCGGTTTCAACAAAGGCCCAGCGCACGATGTCCAGGCTCTGCTCCAGCACTTCGGCCTCGGGCAGCCGCAGCACGGGCACCGTGCCCTTGGGTGAGAGGGACAGCATGTCGGCGGGCTTTTCGCGCAACACGATCTCGAACGCGTCGAACGCCACGCCGGCCTGCAGCAAGGCCATGCGGGCGCGCATGGCGTAAGGGCAGCGCCGGTAGGTGTAGAGCAGCGGGGCGGGTGCGGTGGTCATCGCTGGGCATTACATCGCAAACCCCTGTGACGCGGGCGCCGCCGTTTACCATCCCCCCATGACCCAAGACACCCAAGACCCGATCCACGAAGACCGCGTGTGGAGCGACGAGCACTGGACGGCGCGCGTGATCAAGAACGAAGACGACGATGGCTGGGCGGTGGCCATGTTCCTCGACGGCCAGGCCGAACCCGCGCTGGTGGGGCCCTGGACGATGGGGCGCAACAAGAAGGACCCCAAGCCGCTGGACACCAGCGCGTTCAACACGCTGGTGAAGACGGCGAAAGAGGTGATCCGCCGTTCCGAGCAGCAGCGCCATGCCGAGCTGAACAAGAACGTGAGCGTGTCGGTGGGCGGCCAGCGCATCCGCGTGGAACTGGCCATCGTGCCGGACGAAGAGGGCGCCACCGCTTCCTTGCGCGCGGTGAACGCGTTCGACGAAGAGCTGGCCCGTGTGCCGGTGTCGCCCGGTTTCAAGCTGCACGTGAACAGTGCCGAAGCCTGGGTGGTCTCCGGTTTTGAAAGGCCACTGAAATGATCGACGGACTGATCGCAGGCCGCCTGATGGGCGACGCTTCCCGCCGCGTGGACAAGGCGGGCCGCACCTACATCGTGGCGCGCGTGCTGGCGCGCAACAAGATGGACGAGGAGTTCATCGTCAATGTGATCGCGTTCGACGACGCGCCCTGCGCGGCGCTGCTGGCACTGGCCGATGGCGAGGCGCTCACGCTCTCGGGCGCGCTCACGCCCAAGGTCTGGACCGACAAACAGGGCATCGCCCGCCCCAGCCTGGACCTGGTGGCCGCGCAGGTGATGACGGCCTATCACGTGAGCCGCAAGCAGGCGGCGCTGGGCGGGGCGGACGGCGAGCCACTGTGAGCCTGGTCAGACCCGGATCACCTCGCCCTTGAGGGACCAGAGGATGGCCAGCACTTCGTTGCGGGTCGGTGAGTCGACGCCGCAGGTTTCGAGCGCGGCCATCGCGTCGTCGATCACGGCGACGAATTCCTGCTCGCTGATGTTCATGCCCTTGTGCGTGGCCAGCATGTCCTTGCCGCTGTAGGTTTCGGGCCCGCCGGCGCCCGCGCAGAAGAATTCGATCACGCGCAGCTCCACGCGGTCGAGATCGTCGCTGGCGGCGTAGCGCGTGCTGACGAGGGGGTTGGCCATGTGGTTCTTGATGAGCTGGCGGGTGATGTTCGTGATGCCGGGGCGCTTGCCCAGGCGTTCGTACAGGGTGGTGGCTGGTGTGTTCATGAGGTTTCTCCTGGGGTGGTTGCGGGTGGGTTTGGCGGTTGTGGTGGCATGGCGCGCAGCCGGCTGATCCATGACGCGTATTCGATGGCGCCCGGGCTTTGTTCGTCCGGCGTCGGGCGCTGTGGTGCGCCCGGATGCGTGCCCGGGTCGGCGGCTGTGCGCGGGGTGCGGGGTGGGTGGGGCGTGGCGTGTTGCATGGTGGGGTCCTCCTGGGAGCACAGACCGGAATGGGCCTGCGCACCCGCAGCCTGACGGCGCGGCGTTCCTGCAGCGTTCCTGGATCAGAAGGCACTTGCCGATCGCGCCCGGGCGCCGCACACTGGCGCCCATGAACAGCGGTCTGCCCCCTGCTCCAACCCGATCGGTGGGTCGCCTCGGCGTGCGGCTGCTGGGGGGGTTCGCCGTGTCGATCGATGGGGTCGAGGTCCCCGCTGGGCCATGGCCGGCCTTGCGCGCGGCCCATCTGGTGCAGCTGCTGAGTCTGCAGCCCCGCCACGGCATGAACCGCGAGCAGGTGATCGATGCGCTGTGGCCCACGCTGGAGCCCGAGGCTGGTGCCGCCAACCTGCGCAAGGCGGTTCACTACGCCCGGCAGGCGCTCGGTCGGCCGGATGCGATGTCTCTGCAAGGCGGCATGTTGACGCTGTGGCCAGACGGGCCGGTCGAGGTGGATGCCGACACCTTCGAGCGCCAGGCAGAAGCCGCCTTGCGCCTGCACGATGCCTCGGCCTGCGCCGACGCCGCTGCGCTGTACGGGGGCGATCTGCTGCCCGCCGCGCGCTACGAACCCTGGACCGACGCACCCCGGGAGCGCCTGCGGCTGCGCTGGCTGGAGCTGCTGCGCGCGAGCGCGCAATGGGAGCGGCTGGCCGCGCTGGAGCCGACCGACGAGCCCGCGCACCGTGCCCTCATGGCGCGCGAACTCGATGCCGGCAACCGGGCGGCCGCCGTGCACTGGTATGCGCGCCTGCGAGACGCTTTGCAGCACACGCTGGGCGTCTTGCCCGATGCGCAGACGGAGGCGCTGTACCAGCGTTGCGTCGAGGGGTTGCAGGTGGCGGGCCCGGCGTTTGTGGGCCGTTCGGCCTGGCTGGCGCAGGCCGCGGCCTGGCTGTCAGCGCCGGCCACCCAGCGGGCGGGCGGCATCGTGCTGCGGGCGCCCGCCGGCATGGGCAAGAGCGCCCTGTGCCGCGAGATCGCGGCATTGGCGGGCCAGCGGGGCTGGCAGGTGTTGCGGGTGGACGTGGCCCAGACGGGCCGGGCCTATGCCGTGACCACGCTGATCGCCGAGCGTTTGCTGCTGGGCGAGCGGGCCTTGCTGGAGCGCATCGGGCCGGCGGCGCGCGCGGTGCTGGCCCTGCTGACGCCGTTGGCTGGACCGGCCGGCGCGCTGCCCGGCCCCCTGGGCCGCCACCAGGTGGTGGGGGCTGTGCGCCGCCTTCTGCTGGCAGCGTCTGCAGAGGGCGGCATGTTGCTGCAGGTGGACGACGCGCACCTGCTGGAAGACGCAGATGTGGATGTGCTCCTGCAACTGGCCCTGGCGGGCGCACCCGTGGGGCTGGTCCTGACCACGCGGCCGCTGGCCCAGACCGCCCCTCTGGCCAAAGGGATTCACCGCCTGCAGCGCAGTGGTGCCCTGCTGTGTTTCGACCTGGAGCCGCTGGATGAAGCCGACAGCCGCCGGCTGGTGACCCGTGCGGCCCAGGCGCCACTGCCCGACGCGCTGGTTTCGCGCATTGTTCAGGCGGCCGAGGGCAATGCGTTTGCCTTGATCGAGCTGGCGCAGTGTGCGCGGCCGGTCGATCCGGGGCACCTGCCCGGCGGGGCCGCCGAGGCCATTGCCGAGCGCCTGTGCGACGTGCCCGCCGGTGCACTCGAGTTGTTGAAATGGATGGCGCTGGGCGGCGAGGTGCTCGACGTCGGAATCATCGAAGTGCTGGCCCTGCAGGCCGAGGTGCCCCTGCTCGCCTCGCTCGACGAAGCCCTGGACGCCGGGGTCCTGGTGCTGGCGGGTGCCGGCTACCGGTTCCGCCACGACCTGGTGCGCCAGGCCCTGCTCGCCCAGGTGCCGCCGCACCGGCGCGTGGCCATGCACCGGGCCCTGGCCACGGCGCTGGCCCAGATCGGTGCGGCGCCCGGTCTGGTGGCGCGGCATTGGCTGGCCGGTGGGCGGCCGCGCGAGGCCCTGCCGTGGTGGCTTCAGGCCGCAAGGGATGCCGTGCGCCTGGCGGCCTTTGGCGATGCCCTGCACCACCTGGCGCCCGTGCTGGAGGTTGAACCGGCACAGGCCGAAGCCCTTCGCCTGCGGGCCGAGTCGCTGGACGCGATGGGCGATCCCGCTGCGCTGGCCGCTTACCGGCTGGCGGCCGATGCGGCGGGCGAACCCGGCTGCCACGACCTGCGCGCCAAGGCCGCGCTGGCCCAGGTGAAGCTCGGCGATCCGAAGGGTGCCTTGCTGGCGCTGGAAGGTGTGCATCCCACCACGGTGGAAGGCCGGCTGTGCGAAGCCCTGGCCTACAGCGGGGCGGCGGCGCTGGGGGTGGCGGACCCGGCCATCGGCACGGCCAAGTCGGCCGTGGCGCGCCGCCTGGCGCTGGAAAGCGGCGACACCGCGGCGCTGGTGGTGGCCTCCTGGGCGCAGGCCGCGGCGGCCCATGCGCGGGGTGAGCTGCACGCCAGCGTGATCGCGGATTTGCAGGAAACCAGCCAGGTGCCGCATCTTGCGCTCAGGGTCTTTGACGGACACCTGTGCATCACGCAACGTTTCCTCTACGGCGCGCGCCCCTACGCCCAGGTGATTGCCTTCGCGGACGCCTTGGCCACCCAGGCTCAGCGTCTGGGTGCCGCGCGCGGCCACGCGTTCGGCGTGACCTTGCGCGGCGAAGCCGAGCTGCTCTCGGGCGATCTGACCGCTGCACGGGAGCACCTGACCGAGGGCGCCCGCTTGCACCGCGCCATCAGCGGTCCGGTGGGCGAAGCGCTGTCGCTGCAGCGTTTGTCCGAACTGGCGCTGCACGAAGGCCGCCGAGAAGACGCGCGCGCGCTCATCGATGAAGCGCTCGACGTGGCGCGGCAGACCGACATCGGCTTCCACCTGCTCGACCGCATCTACGGCACGCGCATCCAGCTGCACGCCGACGACCCGGCTGCAGCCCTGCACGTCATGGAGGACGCCAGCGAATCGGTTCGCGGGCCGCTGGAGACCTGCCCGGGCTGCCGGATCACCTTTGCGGTGCCGGCGGCCATTGCCGCGGCGCGCGCCGGTGAGGTCGAGCTGGCGGATCGCCACGAAGCCCAGTGCGCCTATCTGGCCAACGTGGTGATGCGGTTGCCGGCCTGGCACGCGGCGCACGACGAAGTCCTGGGCCACCTGGCCCTGGCGCGGGGCCGGCCAGCCGATGAAGCCCTGGCGCGCTTCGCGGCGGCCGGTGCCCGTTTCCGGCAGGCGGGTCATCGGCTGGACGCCGAGCGCTGCGAGCGCCTGGCCGCGGGTGCCCGGCCCGGTTCCAGGTGACGGTGGGATGGTGTGATGGCCGAAGCGGTGGCGCAGGGTCTGCGAAGACGTCAGCCCGCCCGCGCCGAAAGCCGTTCTGAAGATACACATGGCATCAGCGAACTGAGCAGGACCCGTGTGTACGCCGAATTGGCGATACTGACACCATGGAACTTGGTGCATTGGGACTGGACGCGTGGCTGGAAGGGCCGGTGAGCGAGTTGGCGGCGCTGGACCTCTCGGCCGCGCGGGTGACGGCGGTGGACCGGGGCCGCTACCTGGTGCGCAACGGGGCGGACGAGGTGCCCGCAGAGCTGACGGGCAAGCTGCTGCACCTGGCCGAAAGTTCGGCCGATCTGCCCTGCGTGGGCGACTGGGTGGGTGTGCGCTACCGCGACGGCGGCACCCAGGCGAGCATCCACACGGTGTTGCCGCGGCGCTCGTTCCTGCGGCGCAAGACCGCGGGCCGCGATATCGAGGTTCAGATGATCGCCGCCAACATCGACGCGGCGTTCATCGTGATGTCGTGTCACTTCGATTTCAACCTGCCCCGGCTGGAACGCTACCTGGTGATGGCGCGCGACGGGCACATCGAGCCGGTGGTGCTGCTGACCAAGACGGACCTGATCAGCCCCGAGGCGCTGGAGCAACTGATCGGGCAGGTACGGCGGGTGGGCGTGGACGCGCGCATCGTCTGCGTCAGCAACGTGACCGGCGCGGGTGTGGAGCAGGTGCGCGAGCTCATGACACCGGGCAAGACGTACTGCCTGCTGGGTTCGTCGGGCGTGGGCAAGACGACGCTGATCAACCGCCTGCTGGGCGACGGCGACCTGGAGACCCGCGAGGTCAGTCACACCGGCGAGGGCCGCCACACCACCACGCGGCGCCACCTGATCGTGCTGGCGCAGGGCGCGCTGTTGATCGACATGCCGGGCATGCGCGAGCTGGGCCTGCTGGGTGCGGGCGAAGGCATCGAAGACAGCTTCGCCGACATCGCCGCGCTGGCGGGTCGGTGCCGCTTTCCCGATTGCACGCATGGCAGCGAACCGGGTTGTGCGGTGCGCGCTGCCGTTGAGCGGGACGAGATCAGCGAAGCGCACCTGCGCAACTACCTGAAGCTGCGCAAGGAGTCCGAGTTCCATGACCTGTCGCTGACCGAGCGGCGCAACAAGGACCGGGCCTTCGGCCGCTTCATGCACACCTACAAGAAGCAGAAGGGTGACCCGGACCGGGATTAGCGCCGGATGCGGTGCCCGGTCTTGAACACCCACCACACCACGGTCAGGCAGGCGAGCATGAAGGCCAGCGTCATGCCGGTGCTGACCGCGATGTGCACGTCGGCCGCGCCGTAGAAGGCCCAGCGCAGGCCGCTGATGAGGTAGACCACCGGGTTGAACAGCGACACGGTCTGCCACAGCGGCGGCAGCATGTTGATGCTGTAGAAGGCACCGCCCAGGAAGGTGAGCGGTGTGATGATGAGCAGTGGAATCACCTGCAGTTTCTGGAAGCTGTCGGCCCACAGGCCGATGATGAAACCGAACAGGCAGAAGGTGATGGCGGTGAGGAAGAGGAAGCCGACCATCCACACCGGGTGCTCGATCTCGTAGGGCACGAACAGGCGCGCGGTCAGCAGGATCAGCAGGCCCAGCGTGAGGCTCTTGGTGGCCGCTGCGCCCACATAACCCAGCAGCACCTCGACCCAGTTCACCGGCGCGCTCAGCAGCTCGTAGATGGTGCCGGACCACTTGGGCATGTAGATGCCGAAGGCAGCGTTGGAGATGCTCTCGCTCAGCAGCGAGAGCATGAGCAGGCCGGGGATGATGTAGGCGCCGTAGCTCACGCCGCCGATGTCGCCCATGCGCGAGCCGATGGCCGAGCCGAAGACGATGAAGTAGAGCGAGGTGCTGAGCACCGGCGCGATGATGCTTTGCGCCCAGGTGCGCAGGGCGCGGTTCATCTCGAACTGGTAGATGGCGCGGACAGCGTGCAGGTTGAGGCCCGTCATGTTCAGGCCTCCACTTTCTGCTCGTTGACCAGGCTGACAAAGATGTCTTCGAGCGAGCTTTCGCTGGAGCGCAGGTCCTTGAAGTGGATGCCTTCGGTGCCCAGCGCGGCCAGCAGCTCGGCGATGCCGGTGTCGTCTTTCTGCGCGTCGAAGCTGTAGGTGAGGGTGAGGCCGTCGTCCGAGAGCGACAACGGCCAGTGCGCCAGCGCTTCGGGCACGGCGGCCAGCGGCTGTTGCAGTGTGAGCGCGAGCTGCTTCTGGCCGAGCTGGCGCATGAGCGTGGCTTTTTCTTCGACCACGATCAGCTCGCCTTTGCGGATGACGCCGATGCGGTCGGCCATGTCTTCGGCTTCTTCGATGTAGTGCGTGGTGAGGATGATGGTGGTTCCGGCTTCGCGCAGCGCCCGCACCATGCGCCACATGTCGTGCCGCAGCTCCACGTCCACACCCGCGCTCGGCTCGTCCAGAAACAGGATCTTCGGCTCGTGCGAGAGCGCCTTGGCAATGAGAACGCGGCGCTTCATGCCGCCCGAGAGCGCCATGATCTTGCTGTCTTTCTTGTCCCAGAGCGAGAGGTCTTTGAGCACGCGTTCGATGTAGGCCGGATCGGGCGCCTTGCCGAAGAGTCCGCGGCTGAAGCTCACCGTGGCCCACACGGTTTCGAACGAGTCGGTGTGCAGTTCCTGCGGCACCAGGCCGATGGCGGCGCGCGCGGCGCGGTAGTCGCGCACGGTGTCGTGTCCGTCGGCGATCACGGTGCCCTCGCTGGCGTTGACCATGCCGCAGATGACGCTGATGAGCGTGGTCTTGCCGGCGCCGTTGGGGCCGAGCAGGGCAAAGATCTCGCCGCGGCGGATGTCGAGGTTGATGTTTTTCAGGGCCTGGAAGCCGCCGGCGTAGGTCTTGTTGACGCCGCGCACGCTGACGATGGCGTCGGCGGCGGCGTCCGCAACAGGGGATGGGGTCATGGTGTGCTGGTGGTGGGTGGTCGGCTGCCGCACGGGCCCGGGTCTTCCGAAGCGGTGGCGGCAGCTGTCATGGCCCTGCACTTTATACAGGTCCGGGAACGGCCTTGCAGCGCCGGGGGTGAGCGCGCGCTCCGGTTCGGAAAACCGGAAGCAGGGAGGCGCGGCAAGGCGGTGGTTGTCCTCGCGACGCCGGGCGCTTCGATACGGGTCTTGCCTGTGCCGCGTCCGGATGCGCCGTCCCGCAACGGGCCGATTGTGAAGCCTATCGAATCTTCGTCACCCATCTGTGCGCTGGCGCACGGACGGCGCCGGCTTCGGGTCCCATGATCTTTCAATGATCTGCCACCCTTCCACACCCCCGCCTGCGAGAGCGTGCGATGCCGCACTCTGGACGGCACTTTCCCGCTTCCCGGAAGTGATCCGGGTCTGCGATGGGCAGGGCAGCACCCCGCGCCGCAACACGGTGACGATCGCTATCGAGGAGGGTGTGCGTGCTGCCGACCTGAGCCGATTGTCTGGTTGCCTGACTCGGGTGGTCTGATTCAAAACCAACTTTCGTCAAAGGCCTCCCATGTTCAAAAAACCCCTTCTACCCTTTGCGATTCTGGTTCTGAGCCAGGGCGTGTATGCCCAGCAACTGCCCAGTGCCGGCAGCCAGATTCAGCAGATTCCGCCAGCCCCCACGCTGCAAAGAGCAGAGCCCACCATCCGCATCGAGTCCGGCACAGCGCCCGCAACGCCAGCGTCCGACGCGGTCAAGATCACCGTCAACAGCCTGCAGGTGACGGGCGCACGCGCCTATCCCGAAGCCGAACTGCTGGCGCTGACCGGCTTCAGGCCCGGCAGCGAACTGACCCTGGCCGACCTGAACGCCATGGCGCTGAAGATCACCGACCGCTACCGCCGCGATGGCTATTTCGTGGCCCAGGCGTATCTGCCCGCCCAGGAGATCCAGAACGGTGCGGTCACCATCGCCGTGATCGAGGGCCAGTACGGCGCGGTGACCGTGCGCAACCAGAGCACGCTGTCCGATGGGCTGATCCAGAGCCAGCTTGAGGGACTCAACAGCGGCGATCCGATCGTCATCGAGCCGATCGAAAGCCGCCTGCTGCTGCTGTCCGACATCCCTGGCGTGAAAGTCAGCTCCACCCTGGCGCCGGGCGCATCCGTCGGGGCTTCTGACCTGATCGTTGACGTGGTGCCCGGTGATCGCATCACGGGCAGCATCGATGCCGACAACGCCGGCAACCGCTATACCGGCGAATACCGCCTGGGCGCCACGGTGAACCTGAACAACCCGGCTGGGCACGGTGACGTGGCCTCGCTGCGCGTGATGACGACGGGCTCGGGCCTGAACTACGCACGGGCGTCCTATCAGATGCAGTTCGGCAAGGCG
>JAURYH010000022.1 GCA_030653975.1 Hydrogenophaga sp.
CCCGCCCAGACCTTCTCGCGCGGTGCGCCGATCAGGATGTCTCCGTTCAATTCCATGCCTTGAATCCTCGGGTTTTCACGGGTGTTTTTGTTTACCAGTCGGTTAACAATGGTACGAATCATTGACCGATCGGTAAATAGCATGCGCATCCAGACAAACCCTTACACGGTGCATGACGTCGAGCCCACGCCCCCGGAAGCCCCGGCGCGCCGGCGCATGGGTGTGGTCGAACGCGAGCGCCAGATCCTCGATGGCGCGATCCAGTTCTTTTCGGTTCACGGCTTCAACGGCCAGTTGCGGGACCTGGCCAAAAGCATCGGTGTCACGCATGCCCTGCTCTACCACTACTTCCCCACCAAGCAGGCGCTGCTGGACCGCGTGTACCTGGAGGTGTTTGAAGGCCGCTGGCGCGCCGAGTGGGACGCACTGCTTGACAACCCCGACATGTCGGTCGAAGACAAGCTCACCGCGTTTTACTGGGAGTACGTGACGATCACGCTGTCGCAGGAGTTCGTGCGCATCCTGGTGTTCTCGGGCCTGACCGACCACACCATCACCGACCGATTCTTTGCGTTGCTGCGCGCCCGGCTGTTCCCGCGCCTGATCCGCGAGACGCGCCGCTTTCGCGGCGTGGTCAGCCGCGCCAAGCCCAGCGAGCGAGAGATGGAGCTGCTCATGGGCCTGCACGGCGGCTTTTTCTACATCACCATGCGCCGCTGGATCTACGCGCAGGACGTCTACAGCGAGGTCACTCACGAAGGCTACGACGAACAGCTGGTGCGCGACCGCGTGCGCGCCTACCTGAACGCCAGCCGCGACCTGTTCGCCAACACCACGGGGAGCACGCGCAAGCGCCCCGCCAACCGTTGATCCACCCCATTTGATGAAGCCGGTGCGGGGGCGCCGGCACCCTTCCCACCCGGCTGAACACTCAGCTTTGACACCCACCGAGGAGACAACATGCAACTCAGGAAAATCGCTTTCGCAACGCTGATCGCCGCTGGCGCCACGCTCACCGCCGGTTCCGCCCTGGCGCAGCAACGCGTCACGGTCAACATCGGCTCCAGCCACCCCACCACCAACATCTGGGCCTTCGCCATGAAGGAAGTGTTCCAGCCCGAGGTGGACCGCATTCTGAAAGAGGGCGGCGCTAAATACGAAGTGCGCTGGCGTGAGAACTACGGCGGCACGCTCTACAAGTTCACCGACACCCGCGCCGCCGTGCGCGACGGCATCGTGGACGTGGGCATGGTCGGCACGGTGTGGGAGAACTCCGCCATGCCGCTGCAGAACGTGACCTACTTCACCCCGTTCGCCACAACAAACCACGAACAGCTGATCGAGATCTTCGACAAGCTAAACGCCACCGTGCCTGCCCTGCGCGACAGCTGGGCCGCCCAGAACATGGTGCCGCTGTCCTCGCTGATCACCGACAGCTACGACATCTACGCCACTTTTGCCGTGAAGGACATGGCCAGCCTGAAGAACAAGCGCATCAACGCGCCCGGCACTTCGGCCAACTGGTTGCGCGAGACCGGAGCCACGCCAGTGGACGGCGCACTCACCACCTACTACACCAACATCCAGACCGGCGTGACCGACGGCGCGCTGTCGTTTGCCAGCGGCATCGGCCCGGCCCGTGTGTATGAGGTGGCGAAAAACCTCACTCGCATAGACATCGGCGCCATGTACTTTGGAAGCGTGGCGGTGAACAAGAAAGTGTTCGAAGGCCTGCCCAAGGAAGTGCAAGACGCCATGCTCAAGGCAGGCAAGGCCACATCGGTGGCGCACGGCAAACATGTCACCAAGACCGCCAACGCCGCACTGGACACCATGAAAGCCGCCGGCCTGCAGATCACCGAACTGCCCCAGGCCGAGAAGGTCAAATGGGTCAATGGCCTGCCCAACATCGTGGCGCCCTGGCTGCAAGGAGCGGGTGACGCGGGTAAGCAGGTGCTCAAGGCTTACTTCGACGAACTGCGCGCCCGTGGCGTGAAGCCCCTGCGCGACTGGGACCTGCAGAACCGCTGATCGGCCCCGGGCCGTCTTGTCCACCTGGCCGCGCCCAGCGCTGCCGGGTGGTGTGTCCCCCCGCTTTCACAGGTGACCTGTGCACAACGAACCCGACTTCGCCAGCGAAACCCCAGCGGTCGCCGGCCTCACCAACCCGCTGCAAGGCGTGGCCAACGCACTGGCCGCCGTAGGCACGGTGTGGATCTTTCTCATGATGTTGCTGATAGTGGCCGACGTGCTGGGACGCAACTTCTTTGACGCGCCCATCACCGGCGTGGCCGAATTTGCCGCCCGCTCGGTCGCCTCCATCGTTTTCCTGCAGCTGGCCGCGGCCGTCTGCTCCGGCCGCATGACTCGCAGCGACTTCCTGCTGCGCATCATCGGCAAACGCTCGCCAGCCGCTTTCAAGGCCCTGGAAGTGTTCAACGTCGTCGTCGGCGCACTGCTCTTCTTCGCGCTGGCCTTCATCGCCTGGCCAGAGCTCACCGAGGCCATGAAAATCAAGGAGTACTTCGGCGTGCAAGGCGTCTTCACCGTGGTCACCTGGCCGTTCCGTGCCCTCATCGTGCTGGGTTCCGTGATCGCGGCCGTGGCCTATCTCGCCTGCATTCCTTCGCTGCTGCGCCAGCCCCCTTTCAACGGAGCACAGGCATGAGCGAACTGGCCATGGGCGGGCTCCTGATCGGAGCCCTGGTGTTTCTCGTCTTGATCGGCCTGCACATCGCGGTGGCGCTCACCGCAGTGGGTTTTGCCGGCATCTGGCTGATCCGTGAAGACATGGACATGGCCATGCGGCTCATGTACCTCTCGGCCTACAACGGCGTGGCCGACTACATCTTTGCAACCATCCCGCTCTTCGTGCTGATGGGGCTGCTGGTCTCGATATCGAACGTTGGCAAGGACACGTTTGATGTGGCAGAGACCCTGCTGCGGCGCCTGCGCGGTGGCCTGGGCGTGGCCACTGTGGCGGCCAACACCGTGTTCGCTGCCGTGACCGGCGTGTCCATCGCGTCAGCGGCGGTCTTCACCCGTGTGGCCGTTCCCGAGATGGTGAGCCACGGCTATCGCGCCAGCTTTGCCGCCGGCACGGTGGCCGGCAGCTCGGTGCTGGGCATGATGATCCCGCCCAGCCTGCTGCTCATCATTTACGGCGTGCTGGCGGAGCAATCCATCGGCACCCTGTTCATCGCCGGCATCATCCCCGGCTTCGCCATGGCGGCGGCCTTCGCCATCATGATCATGCTGATGGCCAAGTTCACACCGGGTCTGGTGTTCGATCTGAAGCGCCAGGCCGAGATGGCCGCCGAGCGCAGCACGGCGCGCCTGCTCACCACCACCGAAATGCTCGGCAAGCTGGTGCCCATTGCCGCACTGGTGGCGCTGGTACTGGGTGGTCTTTACTCAGGCTTCTTCACGCCCACCGAAGCCGGTGGCGTGGGCGCTTTCGGCGCCTTCATCATCGCCATCCTGCGGCGCAAGCTGAGCGGTGGCAACCTGTGGCGCGTGCTCACCGAAACGGGAGCTGTTTCGGTCGGCATCTTGATCCTGCTGGTGGCTGCGGGCTTCTACAGCCGCATGCTGTCGGTGGCCGGCGTGCCCATGGCCATCAGCGAACTGGTGCAGGACGCTGGCCTCGGACCTTACGGCTTCCTTTTCGTGTACGTCGTGATCCTGTTGCTGCTGGGAATGATCCTGGACTCCAGCTCCATCCTGCTGATAATGACGCCGGTGGCCGTACCGATTGCTGCGGGGCTGGATTTCAACCTCATCCACTTCGGGATCATGACCGTCATCGCGGTGGAGATTGGTCTGCTCACCCCGCCATTTGGCATCTCGGTATTCACGGTCAAATCTACCCTCAACGACCCAAAAGTGTCGGTGGAAAGCATCTTTGCCGGCACGCTGCCCTATGTTGGAGTGATGCTGTTTGTACTTCTGCTTATTGCAGTTTTCCCATTCATGGTGCTGGCGCTGATTTAAGCCTCTGCGGGAAGTGGGCTTGCTGAGTCCTCTGCCCATATGCACTGTGCTGTCAGTTGCCCTGTTGACCGTCCTTGGGTCTGAAGTCTTGAAGTACCTGATCTTCGCTAGGACCAATGGGCATGCTGGATACACACAAAGTGGAAAATATTGACGTCACCGTTCTCCGCGTCTTGCAAGGCTGGCGCGCATCTGGTCAGCGAGCGCTGCTTGCTACCGTCGTGAAAACCTGGGGGTCATCGCCACGTCCGGTTGGATCGATCATGGCGCTCTCTGAAACCGGCGCAGTGGTGGGCTCTGTCTCTGGCGGGTGCATCGAAGACGATCTGATCTACCGGTACAGATCCAGTCACACCGGCGGAAATGTTGTCCACGAAATCCCTCTAGGGAAGCCCCAGCGCGTGGTTTACGGTGTTTCGGCGGACGAGGCTCACCGATTTGGGCTTCCCTGCGGCGGCACGTTGGAGCTTGTGCTTGAGTTCAACCCTGACCCTGATCTGCTCCATAGCCTGATCAATGAGCTGGCCCATGGAAACATGGTGGAGCGGCGAACCCAGCTTGCAACAGGGGACGTCATTCAGCAGCAAGTAAGCACACCGAAGGCGCTGACAGACGATGGAAACTACCTGAGTAACACGTTCGGACCTGAATACCGCATGCTGCTGATCGGCGCGGGCCAGCTTGCTGAATGCCTTTCAAGCATGGCAATTTCCTGTGGCTTCGCAGTTACCGTGTGCGATCCCCGTGAGGAGTACCTCAACGGGAATTCGTTGCCAGGCGTCACGATTGCGAGGGGCATGCCTGACGACGTAGTGCGGGAGTTTCAGGTGGACCGCCGCAGTTGCGTGATTGCACTTACGCACGACCCGAAGCTCGACGATCTTGCACTGTTGGAGGCACTGGATACCGATGCCTTCTATGTCGGTGCGATCGGCTCGCGGCGAAACAATGATGCACGCCGTTCACGGCTGGTTGAGCACTTCGAAAAGACCCAGGCCAGCATGATCCGCTTGCGCGGGCCCATCGGCATCTATATTGGCAGCAAGACGCCTCCAGAGATCGCCGTCAGCGTGATGGCAGAAGTGTTAGCCGTCAAAAACTGCGTGGCATTAACTCGCGACATGGCGGTTGGCCCGGCCAAGGATCTGAGCAACTTGAGAGTGGCTTAGAACTTATCCGCAATTTATGCTTACCGCGAGCTTCACTTTGCGGAACGCGATGATGGCGGCGGCGATGTGGCTGAGTGCGACGAAACTGCGTTCGAGTTTTTCAAACCGCACGAGCAGCTTGCGAAAGCGATTGAGCCAGCTGTGGCAAACCTCGACCACCCAGCGCCTCGCCCTCCTGGTCGGGTCGCGCCGCTTGGCATCGGCCTCCTTGCTGCGATCAACGACGTGGGGGATGTAGCCGTGGCCCTCGATGATCCTCAAGGCAGGCCGCCCTCGGTAACCGGCATCGGCGCACAGGTACTTGCTGCGCCGCGTGCTTGGTGTCTTGCGCTTGACCATGATGGCCTGCAGAACGGCACCGAGTTGCGTGACGTCATGCGCATTCGCTCCTGTCACGACGAGCGACAACGGGACGCCACGCCCGTCCACCAGCAGGTGGCGCTTGCTCCCCTTTTTTTCCCCGATCGGTCGGGTTGCGCCCGACCGCCTCTTGCGCCAGTGGGGCCTTGAGCATGGCCCCGTCAATGCTCTGCCATCGCCAGGCGATACCCTCCATCTGCTCGTACTCGGCAAGCCCTGTCTTCCACAGGGCCTCGAACACGCCCGCAGCCGCCCACTCCAGGAAGCGCTTGTGCACCGCACTTGCACTGCCAAAGCGCTCCTTGGGCAGCGCCTTCCATTGGCAGCCCGTGCGCAGAACGTACATGACCGCCTCGAACACTTGTCGCGCCGGCTTGGGCGGGCGTCCCGCTCCCGCCTTGCGCACATATGCCTTGTCCGTGCTGCGTTCCCGCACCGGTATCAACGGTTCGACCCGGCGCCAGAGCTCATCACTCACCTCCCACGATTCGACCCGCTTGCGTGTTCCTGCGTAACGCGCTCGCAGACTTTCAGTCGACGTCCCAGCTCTCTCGTGAAAAATTTGGCGGCGAACACCCTTCAAGGGAGCCGCCAACGATGATCACTTTGCTCAAGCGATTCACTATGATTTTCTTCAGACAGTGGTGGACGCACCACTTGCCGCGTCGCGCATTGCTGCCTCTTCCGCCGGGAAGTTCAGTTCGATCGTGATCCCTGAAGGCTCTTCGACGAACACCTGATGCAGCCCAAGGCTCGGCACTGTGCGTTCGCGATACTCCAGGCCAGCGTTATCCAGCTTCTCGACCATGCCCTGCAGGTCGGTCGCAAGAAAGGCCAAGTGGTCGACTGCCGCACTTCCGTGAAGCGACGATGCGTCCTTGTCACCCAGGTATTCGATGAGCCCTTGCGGATCGTTCTTGTCGATTCCGATCAGGTGTACGACGCCGTACTCGGCCTCGTCGCCACCGAGGTACATCCATGCACCTGGGAACTTGAACGGCGGTCGGAATCCTTCCTTGAACCCGAGGATGCTGCTGTAAAAGCGTCGCGATGCATCCAAGTCGGTGGTCCTGACAGAAAAGTGGGCAAGCTTGCTGAGGGGCATGGGTCGCTCCAATGATTTTCGCGTTGGGATTGCTCAGACTTCAGCGGCCGCCAGTGAGGCTTTCGTTTTCGCTACGTGGCCGCTCATCAAGTCAGCAATATAGCTCGAAATCGGCATCGCCGAGGCAGGTGACACTTTGCGAGCTGGAAGGACCGCAAGGCCTCTACCGCGCAATAGGTCTATTAAAAAATCCCATGAGAGACGAGGACCGCTCCGGGTCGGGTTCAGCCGGTCGTCCCGAGCAAAAGGAGTCGTTCAAGGGTCTTCATCATGCGGGCCACATTGCACGAGCGTCGGGTCTGGATGGTGCAGCGGTCATCCGACTTGTTGGCCCTTGGGTGACCCGGCCCACTCCAGCACGGCGGGGCAGTCGCTGACCAGCTGCATGACGCGCTCGTCGCCGCTGAGGTCCTTCCCGGTGATGCGTTCCGGAAAGACGGCAACCAGCAAGGCGCAGATGGCCGCGGCGTTCAGCAGCGTGCTCTCGCGACGCGAAACGATCTGCACCAGATCTTGTGCACGTGCAGGCAGAGGTAACAGGCCGCGAGGGCCGTAACCGAAGGCAAGCGCCAGCGTGCCTCAAGCCGGTGCACGGCACAATAACGCCGACATTCTGCCCTGGCACCCGGCCGGGCCCAGCCCTCCGCCCGCCATGCCTGCTACCGTTTCCCGCCCCTCCCCGTCCCTCCAGTCCCGTTGCGCGCCGCTGCTGCTGTGCGCCTTGCTCGCCGCCTGCGCCGCACCCCCATCCACCGACGTCGTCGACGACGCCGACGAGCCCGAATCAAGCAGCCGCCGCACCCCGGTGCCGCCGGTGGTGCTCGATGGCACGGACTGGCAGAACCGGAACCGCATTGAAGGTCTGGCACCCGGCACACACTGGGAGCACCAGACCTACGCCAGCCGCCGGCCGACGCGCTACAGCGCCACCGAACACCAGGGCCGACCGGCCGTGATGGCCCGGGCCGAGGGTGCCAACAGCACGCTGAGCCTGCCACTGAACCCGCCGCCCGGTGCCCTGCCCCAGCGCATCCGGTTTTCGTGGTTCGTGCCGGCGCTGAACCCGAAGTTCGACCTGCGTGAAAAGGGTGAAGACGACGCCGTGGTGCGCCTGATCCTGAGCTTCGAGGGCGACCGCAGCAGCCACTGGCGCGCGCGCGACCACCTGGTGTCCGAGCTGTCGAACCTGATCGCGGGCAAGCCCTTGCCGTTCGCGTCGATCATGTACGTCTGGGACAGCCGCTACCCCGCGGGCACCGTGATCCCCAACCCCTACACCGACCGCATCCGCCAGATCGTGGTCGAGTCCGGGCCGGACCGGCTCAACCAGTGGGTGGACTTTGACCGCGACATCGAAGCCGATTTCCGCCGGGCGTTCGGCGAAGCCCCGGGCCCGCTGGTCGGCCTGGGCCTGATGAGCGACACCAACAACTCGGGCGACTCTGTCACCGCCTGGTACGGGCCGATGGACCTGACGCTGTCGACCGCCAGACCCTAGATGCACGCCTGCACGGGCTTCGCGGGCGCCAGGCCGGCGCTTTAGCATCGGTGCATGGATGCCACCTCGCTCACCGTCTTTTTCAAGTCCACGCTGATCGGCCTGCTGATCGCCGCGCCCGTCGGCCCCATCGGTCTGCTGACCATGCAGCGCACGCTGGAACGCGGCCTGGCCGCTGGCCTGGCCACCGGCATGGGCGCGGCCGTGGCAGACGCTTTGTATGGCGCGATCGGGGCGTTTGGCGTCAGCTGGCTGATCCACACCCTGATGGAAGCCAAAACACCGCTGGCGCTGGGCGGTGGCGCGGTGCTGCTGGTGCTGGCCTGGCGCACCTGGCACGCGCCCGTGACCGACGCGGTCGCCCCGGCGCGCGACGCCAGCGACCTGCTCGGTCTGGCGGCGGGCACCTTCGTGTTGACCCTGGCCAACCCGGCAACCATCGTCTCCTTCATCGCAGTGTTCGGTTCGCTCGGCGGCAGCCTGCAGACGGCGCCTTCGCCGTTGTGGATGGTGACCGGTGTGCTGGCGGGTTCTGCCGCCTGGTGGCTGCTGCTCACGGCGCTGATCGCGCACCAGCGGCACCGCTTCACACCGGCCTGGCGCAGTCGCATCAACCGCGGCTCGGCCGGGCTGCTGGCGGGGTTTGCGCTGTGGCAGTGGGCTTCGCTGGTCGCCCGGTGAACAGCGCCCCACACCGGTTTGCATTCAAAGGGAGAACAAGGCGCGCAGCCGCAGACAGTGCTGTAGCACGGCAAGGCTGAGCAACGCAGTTATCGCTTTGAAGGCAAATCGGTGTCAGCCGCCGAGACCAGCGAAGACGTTCTGCACATCTTCGTTGTCGTCCAGCGCGGCCAGGAAGGCTTCCACTTCTTCCAGCGCCTCGGCGCTCAGGCTCGCGGGGTCGATGGGGTTCTTGGGCTTGTAGCCCAGCTTGGTGGACAGCACAGTGAAGCCGTGCGCGGGCAGCGCGCGGCTCACGAGATCGAGGTCGGTGGGATCGGTGAGGAACACCGTGACGCCCTCTTCGTCGGCGGGCTCGAAGTCCTGCGCACCGGCTTCGATGGCGGCCATCTCGGCGTCGGCGTCTTTCGCAGAAGGTTCGGCTTCGATGATGCCGACATGGTCAAAGTCCCAGGACACCGAGCCGCTGGTGCCGAGCTGGCCCTTGCGGAACAGCACACGCATGTCGGAGGCGGCGCGGTTCACGTTGTCGGTCAGGCACTCCACCATCACCGGCACGCGGTGTGGCGCGAAGCCTTCATAGATCACGTGTTCGAAGTGCACCGACTCACCGGTGAGGCCGGCGCCCTTCTTGATGGCGCGGTCCAGCGTGTCCTTGGGCATGGAGACCTTGCGCGCCTGCTCCACCACCAGGCGCAACCGCGAGTTGGCCGCCGGATCGGCCCCGTGGCGCGCGGCGATCATGATGTCCTTGGCGAGTTTGCCGAAAAGGCGACCCTTGGCGTTGGCGGCCAGATCTTTGTGTTTTGCTTTCCACTGCGCGCCCATGGGAGTTCCTTGTGTTGTGGCTGACGGGGGTCCACGAGTTTAGTGGACCCCGGGTTCAGATCCTTGCGTACAGCAAGCGCTGAAAACCGACGAAGGTGCTGCGAATCTGCTCGGGTGAGCCCAGGTCGGTGGCCGCATCGGCCAGCGCATTGTGGTAGCGCAGGCGCAGCAGGGGCGTGAGCTTCTCAGGCGCCAGCTCGTCCACACCCTGGCTCACGTACTGCCCCAACACGAACTCGATGAAGGCCTGCTGCTTGAAGCCGTATGTGCCGCTCGCGCGGGCCTTGGCCTGCGCGGCGCGCTCCGAGCGGGTGTGGGTCGGTAGCGCAAACGCCACGTAGGCCAGCACATCAAACAGGTCGCTCTTCTCGGCATTGATCACACGCTGCATTTCTGCCAACGGTTCGCGCCCGAAGCCTTTTTCGGCCAGCGCATTCAGCAAGCCCTTGCGCGTGCTCGGGTCGGCCCAGATTCCGCGCAACTCGTCTTCGTTCTTGAAGAACTCAGGCAAGGCACCAAACAGGCTTTCCAGAAACTGCGCGGGCGACAGCGGCTTGCCGTCCGGCCCCCAGAACGTGGTGACCGACATGTGCTGGATCTGCCGCGCCTTGCCGTCGGCCAGCTGGATCACCAGCCGCTCGGGCCTGGGTTCCGGCAAGGGTCCCGGCCCCACCGGCGGCGGACCGCCCTCGGGCCCACGCCGCACGGGTCGGGGCCCGGGCACCTCGGGCTCGATCGGCTCGCCATCCCACTCCGGGTCACTGAACAGGTGGTGCGCCTTCACGAAGTCGAGGATGGTGAAGTAGTCCTTGCCGTCATACAGCCGCGTGCCCCGACCGATGATCTGCTTGAACTCGATCATCGAGTTCACCGGCCGCATCAGCACGATGTTGCGCACATTGCGCGCGTCCACGCCGGTCGAGAGTTTTTGCGAGGTGGTGAGCACCGTCGGAATGGTCCTCTCGTTGTCCTGAAAGTCGCGCAGGTGCTGCTCGCCCAAAGCGCCGTCGTTGGCGGTCACGCGGGCGCAGTACAGCGGGTTGGTGCTGGTGGCGTGCTGGTTGATCAGATCGCGCACCAGCGCCGCGTGCGCCTGTGTGGCGCAAAACACCATGGTCTTCTCACGCTGGTCGATCATGCCCAGCAGCAGCTTCACGCGGTGCGCCTCGCGGTCCTTGATCTCGATGACGCGGTTGAAGTCCCGCTCTTCGTAGCGCCGGCCCTGCTCCACCTGGCCCATCAACACCTCGTCGTCAGCGGTGTAGACGTACTCGTCCATCGTGGTGGCGATCTGCTTGACACGGAACGGCGTCAAGAAACCGTCGTTAATGCCGTCCTTCAGCGAATACACAAACACCGGTTCACCGAAGTAGGCGTAGGTGTCGGTGTTCAGGGTGCGCTTGGGCGTGGCCGTCAACCCCAGCTGCACCGCCGGGCAGAAGTGGGTGAGGATGTCGCGCCAGGTGCTTTCGTCGTTGGCGCCGCCCCGATGGCACTCGTCGATGACGATCAGGTCAAAGAAGTCGGGCGGGTAATCGCCAAAGTACGGCGTGCCCCCCGGCCCGCTCATGAAGGTCTGGAAGATGGTGAAGAAGATGCTGCCATTGGTCGGCACGCGACCTCGCCGCCTGATCTCGTCCGGCGCGATGCGCACCAGCGCGTCGTCCGGGAACGCCGAGAACGCGTTGTAGGCCTGGTCGGCCAGGATGTTGCGGTCCGCCAGAAACAGGATGCGCGGGCGCCGCGTGCCCAGCTCTTCAGGCTTCGCATCGGTCCGGCGCCAGTCGCTCAGGTTCCAGCGCGCCTGGTACAGCTTCCACGCCAGTTGGAACGCAATGAAGGTCTTGCCCGTGCCGGTGGCCAGCGTCAGCAGCACGCGGTCGCGCCCCTCGCCCACGGCCTCCAGCACGCGCTGGATCGCGATGTCCTGGTAGTAGCGGCCCTGCCAGGTGCCGCCCTTGTCTTCAAACGGCACGGCTGCGAACCGCTCACGCCATGCCGTGGCCGAGGCGTTCTGCACCGCATAGGTCTGCGCCCACAGTTCGCCCGGGCTGGGAAAGGTGGGCACGTCGCCCTCAACACCTGCCGCCGTGTCCATGCGGTAGATGCTCTGGCCATTGGTGGCAAATGCAAAACGCAGCGCCAGCTTCAGTGCGTAGCTTTTGGCCTGCGCCACGCCTTCGGCGCACGGCTTGCCCCAGGCCTTGGCCTCCACCACCGCGAGCTTGGTGTTGCGGTAGACCAGCACGTAGTCCGCCACCTCGGCGCGCGCCCGCTGGCCGGCGCCCTGCAGGCGGCCCGCCGTGATGCCGTGCTCGCGCAGCACGCGGCTGCCCTCCACCACACCCCAGCCTGCGGCCTTGAGCGCAGGGTCGATGTGTTCGGCCCGGGTTTCGGCTTCGTTCATGAGGCCTTACCCGGTTTGCGCTTGACAGCAAGCTTGGCCGCCGCTTTGGCAGTGGTTTTTGGCAGAGCCTTGGACGCACGCGGCGGCGCTAGGTAGTTCTCACCCGTCACCACCGAGCGTCCGGTCTGGTCTTCCAGCTGCCGGCGCGCCTGTTTGGCGATGCGACCGCCCACCACGGCGGCGCCTTGGTTTTCTTTCAACCCGGTGGCCTGCTGCGTTTCGGCCACCTGGCGGGTAGACAGCTCGGCCAGCGCGGTGAAGATCAGCTCCGCCTCGCTCATGTGGTCGCGCAGGTTGTGCGTCTTCAGGCCCTTGAGCGCCTTGTGCTCCTGCACGTTCACACCCGCCCACTCCTGGTGAATGATGTTGGTGAGTATGGCGAACTCCTGCCCGCTCTTGACGCCGTGCTCCGTCCAGTAGTCGGTCAGCTTGTTGCGGGTTTCCTGGCCCGTCATGCGCTGCTGAATCCACTTGTCGCTGCGGCCGTGTTGTTGCCAGGTCTCGCGAGCGCGGTCGAGCGAAAGCGCCGGGTCGGCCATCTCCTGCATGCGCTCGTGGCCCACCTTGGCCAGCCAGAGCTTGATCGGCTCGGCCTTGGGGCTGGGCACCGATTGCACCAGCCGCAGCAGGGTCTGGGCGGTGGCCACGTCGGTAAGGCGCTGCTTTCCGTCCGGGGCTTTCAGCTTCAACTGGTGACAGCTTGTCACCACTTCACTGCCCTCCTTGGCCAACCGGCGCTTGAGCTGGTTCCAGTACTTGCGGGCGGTCAAGTCATTGGCTTGCTGCGTCAGCACCTGCACCACATCAATCACCGAAAACCACCAGGTCTCGGTGGCTTCGTCGTAGACCCGGCGAATGGACTGGCCGTCAAAGCTGGCGGGGAAGATTCTCATGAGCACACCTCCTGAAGCGACAACCTGTTCATGATGATCTGGTCTGCATGAATAACCCGGCTCTACAACAACCGTTGCTGCCCACCGACGTACTTGGCCGTGCCATCGGGAACGAGCCCTTGCTGACGGATCAGCTCAATGGCCCGTTGGAACTTGTGTACCGGAATCTTGAGTTTGTCCGGGTGCCAGCCTTCCCTGGCGGCCGAAATGATCGCGTCGTCCGTCACGTCCGCCCCATCGATCAGCAGGTTGTTCCATGCGGCATGGACGGTGGCAAAAACCTCGGCCTCTTCCGTGTCCATGGGCACCAGAAGGTCGATCACCCGTTCCAGTGGTTGCAGATAGGGGCCGAGCGCCTGGCGGGCTTTTGACAGGTGTTCATCAAATGCGCTGAGCTTTCTGAACTCGTAGCCTTCGCCCCGTTTGGCCATCTCAAAGAAGTGGTGCGCTCTTGCCCACTCTTCGGCCTTGAGCATGTGCTGAAAGTCATTCGGACCAGCGGCATCCCGCATCGGCTGGCGACCGAGGTCGATCTTCCCGATGGACTCGACCAGGTGAAGCAGCTTCTGTTCCTTCACGTGGCCGAACGTCTTCTCCCTCCTCTGCCGTTCGTGCCGCACCTGAGCCAGCGCGATGACGTTGGCTGCGAATTCGGGCGTTGTCGTTGCAGGTACCGATTGCAGGACTGGTCTCGCTTGTTTGGTCGCCGTCAGCTGACCAGTGAACGCTTGGTGCAGCAGGGATTTTTTGAGTTCGTCGAGGGCGGCGAGCTTGCGCTGGTAGATGGCGACCAACCGATCCTCAATCTCGAAGAGTTCATTCACGCGATCAACGACGCGGCGCTGTTGGTCAATCGATGGCACCCCGGCAATCTTGAATGCTCTGATGTCTTTCATATTGATGTGCTGGACCGTCGCGCCGCGCGAATGAGCCAACAGCCGCCGCTGACTGTTTTGGCGCAGAAGAAGTTGCGCCAAGTAATCAGGTTCAAGAACCGACTTTCTGGGCCGGATAAGAACTGTCCTCTGCCCCAGACAAACTTTCAAGCCAACAGGAACCACGGCCACATTGCCCGCAGGAGCCTCGCGGGCCAAGATGAGATCACCGCCTTGCGGCTCAGCGCGAGCGGTCCACTCTTTGTAGGTCGCCTCTGACACACGATAAACGCCATCAAGCAACAGTCGGCCCTTCCCGATATTCGGCGTCCGAATGGACGGAATTCCGCTTTCTTGCGTCGGGGCCGTCTTGTGCTCGCAATCGACGATCAACTCGCAAAGGGAATCCAAAGATGGAGCGGCGTCACTGACGATGGAGTCTTCGGGAAACAGTGCTTGCATCAACTCTTCACAAAGCTCGCGGGCGTTCTGCAGGTTCTTCTCAGCGTTGGCCTTGGCGATGGCGATGCCCTCGAAGGCTTCGTCGAGGATCGCAACGATGCGCTGCTGCTCGGACAGCGGCGGAAACGAGAGTGGCTGTGAACGAACTTCGGCGTCAGTGACGGCTGGATAGCTCGCACCCTTCTGGAGACTCTCCATCGCGCCCATAAACTGCTCGGTGAAGAGCGAGTAGAAGAGGAAACGATGGTCGATTTCGTTGCTCGGCCGGAGAACAAAATAGCCTGTGCTGCAGACTTGGCCGTCCAATTCTGGCGATATGACCGCAATCCGTTTCAGGGTTGGTCGGATTGTCGCAAGAAGTACGTCGCCGGAGCGAACACGGCGGCGCGCCCGGCTCGGCGCATCCCTTCCTTTCAATCGCTGCGTAGCCTCAACCGCATAGGTCTCGTTCGACACGCTTGAGACATCGATGTAGTCGAACTCGTCATCAGGAAACTGTGCTGGGTTCACCGTCTCGGTCTTTTGCAGCACCTCTCCGAGGGGCTTGATTCTCCAGCCAGTCATCACGCCACCAACCCCCGAATCACCGCCAGCACCTCAGCACTCTCCGCATCCAGCGCCGCGATCTCATCCAGTATTTCCGAAGGGGTGCGCAGCGCCACCACCTCGCCACCATCCGGATTCTTCACCGAAAGGTCCCAGGTGCTGGCATCCAGGCCCGCCACGTCCACGCTCCAGCTCTTGGCTGTGGTCGCCGCCGTGGCCTGCAGCGTCACGAACTCCACCAGATCCGCGTCGTTCAGCGGGTTGGTCTTGCCCAAGTTGCGGCCAGGATCGAGCTGGTAGTACCAGACGCTCTGTGTGGCCTCGCCCTTGGTGAAGAACAACACCACGGTCTTGACGCCCGCGCCCTGGAAGGTGCCGCCCGGGCAGTCGAGCACGGTGTGCAGATTGCAGCTTTCCAGCAGCAGCTTGCGCAGGCTGACACTGGCGTTGTCGGTGTTGCTGAGGAAGGTGTTCTTGATGACGATGGCCGCCCGGCCGCCGGCCTTCAGGCTCTTGATGAAGTGCTGCATGAACAGAAAGGCGGTTTCCCCGGTCTTGATGGGGAAGTTCTGCTGCACCTCTTTGCGCTCTTTGCCGCCGAAAGGCGGGTTGGCCAGGATCACATCAAAGCGATCCCGTTCCTGGATGTCGTTGACGTTTTCGCCCAGCGTGTTGGTGTGAACGATGTTGGGCGCCTCGATGCCGTGCAGGATCATGTTCATGATCCCGATCACGTAGGCCAGGCTCTTCTTTTCCTTGCCGTAGAAGGTGCGCTTCTGCAGCGTTTCCAGGTCGTCGGCTTTGGTGGCCAACGGGGCCAGGTGGTCGTAGGCTTCGCACAAGAAGCCTGCCGATCCGCAAGCGCCGTCGTAGATGCGTTCGCCGATATTCGGGTTGAGCACCCGGATCATGGCGCGGATGAGCGGGCGCGGGGTGTAGTACTCGCCGCCGTTGCGCCCGGCGTTGCCCATGTTTTTGATCTTGGCTTCGTAGAGGTGCGAGAGCTCGTGCTTTTCGGCCTGCGAGCCGAAACGCAGTTCGTCCACGAGATCGATCACGTCGCGCAGGTTGTAGCCGCTCTGGACCTTGTTCTTGATCTCGCTGAAGACCTCGCCGATCTTGTATTCGATGGTCTGCGGGCCGGTGGCGCGCTGCTTGAAACCGGCGAGGTAGGGGAAGAGCCGGGTGTTGACCATCTCGCGCAGGTCGTCGCCGGTGGACGCGGCGTTGTGGTCGATCTGGCCGTTGGCGCCTCTGGGTGCGGCCCACCGTGCCCAGCGAAAGGGCTCGGCGAGGATGAAGCTGTAGGGTTTGCCTTCGAGCGCGGCTTCCATAGCCTTGTCGGCCTCCAGCGCGTCGAGGTATTTCAGGAAGAGCAGCCAGCTCGACTGCTCGGTGTAGTCCAGCTCGCTGGTGCAGCCTGCGTCTTTATGCAGGATGTCGTCGATGTTCTTGAAGGTTTGCTCAAACATGCCCTGGGGTTTCCGGTGCAGCGCGGGGAGAAGGCGCTTTGGCCACAAGGTTACACGAGCAGCCAGCGCCGGCTGTTCTACGAGCGGGACCGGCTGTCGCCGCAGTTCGGCCGCCCTGGGCCAGGTCTTGCTACCGCCCGGCTGCAACGCAACGACTGCGCCACGAAATCCACGATCGCGCGCGTCCGCGCCGCCAGCCCGCGCCGCTGCACGGCCTCAGGAAAGGCCGGCCAGACGCCGGTCCAGCTGGAAGCAGGCCGCGAACACCTGCCGGTCGGGCAGGTCTGCCGACGCCAGCTCCGCCCGCAGCAGCCCGTCCACCGCCGCCCGGGCCGCGGCTTCGTGCAGGGCCTCGATCACCAGCACGCCGTCGAACGCCCCTTCCACACTGCGGCGCATCGACTTTTCACGCGTGGGCACGCCGGTGGCCGCAGCGTCCACCCGCATCAGCCAGACCTGCGCCACCGCGTCCAGCTTGGCGATGCGCTCCACCAGCGCCTTTTGCGCGCCCTCGTCCAGCAAGCCGGCGCTTTCCAGGTCCAGGCGCAGCGGCACCGCCACCGCGCCACAGCCCAGGCCCGCGCGGGCCACCACTGGCCCGCCGCCGCGTGCGAAGTTCTGCAGGATGGGCATGACGCGCTGCGACCAGGGCGTGGGCGCATTCAGGCGCGCCAGATACGAAGGCCCGGCCAGTGCGTCCGCTGCCTGCAGCTCGTAGGTGATGAAGAAGCGCCGTTGGCCCGCGCCCTCGCTGCGGAAAACGCGACCCGAGAGAAAACCGTCCACGCCCACGCGCTCGAGCACGTGTTCGCGCGTGAGCCAGTGCAGGTAGTCGGTTTCCAGCGCCGGCTCGATGTCGCTCCAGATGGCCAGCTGGGCCTGTCCGCGTGTGGTCATGTTGTCTCCTGATCGGATTGAGATTCAATGGGCGCTGCAGGGAGACGACCCCCGCCCGCTCTCAGTTCACCAGCGATTTCAGCCGCATCTGGTTGGGCAGCGGCACCGAGCGGCGCAGCACGTCCTCGGCCAGCCAGAGGGCCGAGCGGCGGCCGCGTTCGGCCACCATGGGCAGCGGCATCTGCTGGTAGTCGTCGTTGAAGACTTCGAAGCTGTAGTCACCGTCATACCCCAGGCGGTCGAGCTTGAGCACGAGGTCCACGAGCTGTTCGCTGTGCACGCCTTCGCCGGGGAACACGCGGAAGGTGCGCGCGGTGCTGATGCGCTCCGCAAAGGTCTTGGTCTCCTGCCACATGAAGTCGGCCAGCTGCACCAGGAAAATCTTCGACGGGTCGAGGTAGTCGATCTCTTCCAGGCTGGTCTTGGCGGCAAAAATGTGGAACGAGTCCAGCCCCAGGCCCAGGTTGGGGCAGTCGGCGCGGCAGACCACGTCCCACGCGGTGGTGAACTCGTTGACCGTGCGGCCCCAGGACAGGCCTTCATAGGCGATCCGAATACCCAGCGGCAGCGCCAGCATGGCGAGCTTGCGCAGGTCGCGCGCGAGGTGGTCGAGGTCGCCACTGGCGTGGGTCGAGGTGGACGAACACGCGAGCAGCACCTTGCAGTCGAGCGCGGCGCACATCTCCAGCATGGCCTTGGCGATGTCGACCTTGTAGTGGTGCAGGTGACCGCTCAGGCCTTCGAAATCGCGCAGCACCTGGAAGCCCGTGCCACGCAGGCCACTGGCCTTGACGGCCGCCACCGCGGCTTCGATGCCGCCCGGGTGGCCGTTGATGTCGTTGGCCTTGAGCATGACCTGCGAGAAGCCCGCTGCCTGCATGGCGGCGAGCTTGGCTTCGAGCGGACCGGCCAGGGTGATGGTGTCCATGCCGAAGCCCTGGATGGCTTCGACGATGGCGGCTTGGGTGGGCTTCATGGCTTCAGCCTCCTGCGTGCGATTCGCTGTGCACCAGCTCGAACACCACGGAGCCGAGGTAGGTCTTGGTGATGGCGCCACGCGGCTCGGTGTGCGCCGCCGGGGTCTCGACGAATTCCACGCCGAGAGCGCGCAGCGCCTTGACGGCGGCGAGCACGTCGGGCACACCCAGGCCGATGCGCTGAAGCTTTTCGTCCGCGTCGTGCACGTTGAGTTCGGGCTCGACCAGTTGCAGCATGAAGCGTTTGCCCGGGTCCATGGCGGCGGTGCGCAGCAGCGTGCCCTTGGGCATGATGCCGAAGCGCTGCTCGTCGGGGATGAGTTCGGTGCCGAAGAGTTCGTCGTAGAACGCGATCCAGTCGTTGCTGCGTTCGGGGCCGATGTACTGCACGATGCCGAAGAAGTGGATACCGGCGGTGGCGGGCGGGTGCTGGTCCACGGTGGGGATGGGCACGAAGTCCACGTCGTAGATCGAGAACTCCTTGTAGCGGTCCACGAAATAGATGCGGCTGCCGCCCGCGCCGTGGATGGCGGGGATGTTGAGCTCCATCACCTCGGCGTGGGTCTGCACCGCCCAGGCACCGCGTTCAAGCACGTAGTGGTAAGCGGCCCGGGCGTCGCGCACGCGCAGCGCCATGGCCGAAATGGACGGCGCATCGCTGCCGTGGCTGGCGCCCAGGGCGTCGGAGGGGTGGGCGTTGACGACGATGTTGATGCCGCCCTGGCGGTACAGCAGCACTTCACGCGAGCGGTGGCGCGCCACCGGGCGGAAACCCATCATCTCCAGCACCTGGCCCAGCGCCTGGGGCTTGGTGGTCGCGTATTCGATGAATTCGATGCCGTCCAGCCCCAGCGGGTTGGCGGCGTCGCTGAACGAGGCTTGCAGGGGCTCGCGGCCCTCACTGGTGTTGAGCAGCAGGTCACTCATGAAAAGGTCTCCGGATGAGAAAGGCGCCGGCAGTGGGGCACGGGCCGTGCCCGCCAAACGGCCCATTCTGCGTCCTGCCACTGTAGGGTCAGACTGGGGTATTTCCTTGCTCGCGGCCCGCATGGGAGTTTGATAATCGATCAGATCAATATGATCATCGATCGTTACAAGGGTTTTTCCTGAATCCCTCAACCACCCACACCGCCGTGAACATGCCCAACACCCCCGCCCTCGAAAAACGCGACTGGATCGCCGGTCTGGAAAAGGGCCTGTCGGTGATCGAGGTCTTCGACGACCAGCACCCGCGCCTGACCGCGAGCCAGGCGGGCGCCCGCTGCGGCCTCACGCGCACCGCCGCGCGCCGCTACCTGCTCACGCTGGCGCACCTCGGATATGTGGGCAGCGACGGCAAGCTGTTCTGGCTCACGCCGCGCATCCTGCGCCTGGGCCATGCCTACCTGGAGTCGGCACGCCTGCCACGGGTGGTGCAGCCCTTCCTGCAGCGCATCGCCGGCGGCACACAGGAAATCGCCTACCTCGGCGTGCTGGATGGCGACGACGCGGTCTACATCGCGCGCAGCGGTGCGCACCGCCACATGAACACCGGCTACATGCTGGGTTCGCGCATCCAGGCGCAACTGTCGACGGCGGGCGTTGCGATCCTCGCAGGCATGGGCGAAGCGGCGTCCGACGCCTGGCTCGCGGCCCGCGAACTGCGGCCCTTCACGCCCTTCACGATCGCCAGCAAGGAGCAGCTGCGCAACGAGTTGCAGCGCTTTCGCCGGCAGGGCTGGGCGCTTCTGGAGCAACAACTGGAACTGAACGCCCGGGGCATCGCCGTGCCGCTGCTGGACCGCAACAACACCGTGCAGGGTGCGATCAGCATCACCATGCCGATCAACCAGGAAAAGAGCGAAGACGCGATCCAGCGCGTGCTGCCGGTGCTGCAGGAAGCGGCGCGCAGCCTCAGACCGCTGATTTAGCCAGCCGGTGCTCCAGCGCACGCAGGCGCAGCGCGCAGCCCGTGGCCACCAGCGCACAGGCAGCCGAAAGCCAGAACACGCTGGCCAGCCCGAAGGCCGAACTGAGCAGCCCGCCACCCAGCCCGCCCATGACGCCCGGCAAGCCGTAGCCGATCACGGTGTAGAGCGCCTGGCCGCGCCCGCGCAGCCGGCCCGGGAAATGGTGCGACAGCAAGGCAATGCACACCGAATGGTGCGCGGCGAAGGTGATGGCGTGCAGCGCCTGCGCCAGCAACAGCAGCGGCCACACCAGCGGCAGGCCGGCGGTGAGCCCCATGCGCAGGGCCATCAGCGCCGCGGCCAGCGCCAGCCAGCCGGTGAGCGAGATGAGCGGCAGCCAGCGTCCCTGGGTGAAGAACCAGCCGATCTCGATCACCACCGACACCGCCCACAGCAAGCCGATCACCGTCTTGCTGTAGCCCAGCGAATCGAGGTAGAGCGAAAAGAAGACGTAGATGAAGATGTGGGCGAGCACGTGGAAAAACACGGCGGCAAAAAACCAGCGCACCGGCGGCTGGCGCAGCACGGGCCACATGTCGGGGTGCTCCTCTTCGTGGTGGGCCGCTTCCTTGAAGTCGGGCAGCAGCCAGACGCTCACCGCCACCGCGGCCAGCGTGCCCAGCGTCCAGGCCGGAAAGTGGCCCATGCCGAAATGTTCGAACCACCAGCCCGCCACCACCACCGTGAGCAGAAAACCCAGCGAACCCCAGAGCCGAACGCGGCCATAGCGCTTCACATCGAAAGCTCCGCCCTGGCTCACCAGGTGCGCCAGCGCGGCTTCGCTCATGGGCATCATGGCGCTGGTGTGGGTGAACATGAGCAGCAGCACGATGAACAGCGCCACGCCGCCGAGCGGGAACCACAGCCCGATGGAGAGCAGCAGCGCCACCGTGGCGCCGTAGCGCAGCAGCTTCACGCGCTCGCCCGTGCGGTCGCTCAGCGTGCCCCAGGCGTAGGGCGCGAACAGGCGCGTGGCCGACTGCACCGAGGTCAGCACGCTGATGGCGATCAGGCCGAAGCCCAGCTCTTTCAGCCAGAGCGGCAGGTAGGGGTTGAAGAAGCCGATGTGCGCGAAGTAGCTGGCCGAGAGCGCAGCAAACGGAAAAAGGCCCCCACGCTCCGCCGTTTCACGGGTCGCTGCCGCCCGAGGGGGCTGATCCGCCCTGGGGCGGCCCGGCGACGGATCGCCGCTGCGTTGCTCAGGCACGACCGGCTGCGGCTATGTCCGGTGTCTCGACCTTCACATCGCCACACTGCGCACGGTGGCGCAGCGCGTGGTCCATCACCACCAGGGCGAGCAGCGCCTCCATGATGGGCGCGGCGCGGATGCCGACGCAGGGGTCGTGGCGGCCCTTGGTAATGACTTCGGTGGGCCCGCCCGCCACGTCGATGGAGTCGCGCGGGACCAGGATCGAGCTGGTGGGCTTGATGGCGATGGACACATCGAGGTCTTGCCCGGTGCTGATGCCGCCGAGTGTGCCACCCGCGTTGTTGCCCACGAAGCCGCCGGGTGTGAGCGAGTCGCCGTGCGAGCTGCCGCGCTGCGCGACGCTGGCGAACCCGGCACCGATCTCCACGCCCTTGACGGCGTTCAGGCCCATCATGGCGTAGGCGATGTCGGCGTCGAGCTTGTCGTACAGCGGCTGGCCCAGGCCCACCGGCATGTTCTGCGCCACCACGCGCAGGCGCGCGCCGCAGGAGTCGCCGCTCTTGCGCAGCGCGTTCATGAAGGTTTCGATGGCCGACACGTCGGCCACCGGCGCGAAGAAGGGGTTGTTGGGCACGTGTTCCCAGCTCTCGAAACCCACCGCCACGTCGCCCACCTGCGTCATGCAGGCGTGGAAGGTGGTGCCGTATTTTTCCTTCAGCCACTTCTTGGCCACGGCGCCGGCGGCCACCGTGGGCGCGGTCAGGCGGGCCGAGCTGCGGCCACCACCGCGCGGGTCGCGGATGCCGTACTTCTGCCAGTAGGTGTAGTCGGCGTGGCCGGGGCGGAAGGTCTGCAGGATGTTGCCGTAGTCCTTGCTGCGCTGGTCGGTGTTGCGGATCAGCAGGGCGATGGGTGTGCCGGTGGTCTGGCCCTCGTACACGCCACTCAGGATTTCGACCGCGTCGGGCTCGTTGCGCTGCGTCACGAACTTCGATGTGCCGGGCCGGCGGCGGTCCAGGTCGCCCTGGATGTCGGCCTCGCTCAGGGCCATGCCCGGCGGGCAGCCATCGATGACGCAGCCAATGGCCGGGCCGTGGGATTCACCGAAGTTGGTGACGCAAAACAGGGTGCCGAAGGTGTTGCCGCTCATAGTGAACGGATTATCCCAGAGGGCCGCGCCGGTGCCGGTATGGTGCCGTGGCGCCCAGCTTGGTGCGCGCGCCATCGACTTTCAACCGCCTGGAGGCTCAAAGGCCAATGGAACGCTTCATGCTTTGTGCTGCGCTGCAACAATTCGCTTGCATTCCACCGACCGGAGCGCCCCATGCTGGACCGAACCACCACCCTGTTCTCCCACGTCAAACCCGGTGAAACCGAGTTCATTCGCGGGGGCCTGCGCGACTTTTTCCTCTACCGCGACCTGGGCATCGCCGCCGCCACGCACGGCAAGGTGGTCGCCCACCTGGTGAAGGCCAACCTGCCACCCGACGGCGGCACGGGCTGGCACATCCACGAGGCCGATTTCCAGATCGTGATCATGACCAAGGGCTGGGCCAAGTTCATGTACGAAGACCAGGTGACGCTGGTGGAAGCGGGCGACGTGGTGCACCAGCGTCCGGGTATCCGCCACTACCTGTTCGACTACTCACCCGACATGGAGTACCTGGAGATCGTTTCGCCAGCGGATTTCAAGTCGGTGCCGGTCGACCCGGTGTGCGAGATCCCGAAGCCGACACCCTGGACCGAGCCGTAAAGAGATGACAGCGCGCCATCCGGCGCGAAGTGCATGAACCCAGAACGCCGCGGAACCGGCTTCGCCGGGCCGCCAGCGTTGCCCCCTTGAGGGGGTGACGCGCCCTTAGGCTCGGCGCGGGGGTGGGTCAAAACTCCGCGTCGAGCTCATCAATTTCGTCGGGCTCGGCTTCTGCGGCGGCCACCCATTCCTTCATGGCGGGGAGATCCATGATGGTGTCGCAATAAGCCACGCAGGCCAGGTCGAGCGGCACGTCGTAGGTGATGAAACGCGTCACCACCGGCGCGAACATGGCGTCGGCCATGCAGGGCCTGGCCCCGAACAGAAACGGGCCGCCGTACTTTTCCAGGCACTCCTGCCAGATGATCTCGATTCGGTCGATGTCCGTCTGCGCACGCGACCAGAGCTTGAAGCCCGGGAAGTGCGCCTTGATGTTCATGGGCAGCGAGGAACGCAGCGCGGAAAAGCCCGAATGCATCTCGCCGCAGATGGCGCGGCAGTGCGCGCGGGCGGCACGGTCGGCCGGCAGCAGCCCGGCCCTGGGCTTGATCTCGTTGAGGTATTCGCCAATGGCCAGCGTGTCCCACACGTGCACGCCGTCGTGGTCCAGCGAGGGCACGCGCATCGAGGCCGAGAGCAGCAGCATTTCGGCCTTCATGGCCGGATCGTCGGGCGAGATGATGTGTTCGGTGAACGCCAGCTTGGCCAGCCTGGCCATCAGCCAGCCGCGCAAGGCCCAGGCGCCGTAATTCTTGCTGCTGATCGTGAGAACCGCTTTGGCCATGGGATGCTCCTCTTGAGTGCCACGGTTGCAGCAATCCCTGTGCCACCTTTGTGCATCGCGGGCGCACCAGCAGTGTGCAGCGGTTCTGGCCCGTTCCTTGCCTGCACAAAGCCCATCCAACAGGAAAGACCGTCATGCTGTATCAGGCCTACCAACTCCAGTCCGACCTGGTGTCGCCGCTGCGCCTGGCTGCCCAGCATCTGAGCGCATCGCTCTGGATCCACAAGACCGAGCGCACGGTGGTGCGCAAGGTGGCCGCCGCCTGCGATGTGCTGTCGCGCCTGCGGCTCACGCATTCGCGCCCGCCGTACAACATCCACGCGGTGACGGTGG
Source organism: Hydrogenophaga sp. (assembly GCA_030653975.1). Taxonomy (GTDB): domain Bacteria; phylum Pseudomonadota; class Gammaproteobacteria; order Burkholderiales; family Burkholderiaceae_C; genus Hydrogenophaga. The sequence goes on from JAURYH010000022.1 coordinate 24,133, forward strand.
GCGAAACCGAGATCCCGGTGATCGAAGAGACCGTGCTCACCCTGCCCTTCGGCACCCTGCTGCGCTTTCGCAAGGACGACCCCAGCCTGCCGGAACAACCCAAGGTCCTGCTGGCCGCGCCGCTCTCGGGCCATTTCGCCACCCTGTTGCGCGAGACTGCCAAAACCCTGCTGCAGGACCACGACGTCTACATCACCGACTGGCACAACGCCCGCGATGTGTCGCTGCTGCACGGCGGCTTCAGCCTGGACGACTACATCAGCTACCTGATCCGCTTCACCGAAGCCGTCGGCGAGGGCAGCCACATGATCGCCGTGTGCCAGCCCTGCGTGGCCGCGCTCGCCGCCACCGCCGTCATGGCCGAAGATGATCACCCGTCGCAGCCGCGCAGCCTGACGCTCATGGCCGGCCCGGTGGACTGCCGTGTCAACCCGACCGAGGTCAACAAACTGGCCACCAGCAAGCCCATCGAGTGGTTCGAGAAGAACCTGATCAGCCACGTGCCGCTGCCGCACGCCGGCTTCATGCGCCGCGTGTACCCCGGCTTTGTGCAGCTCTCGGCCTTCATCAGCATGAACCCGGAGCGCCACAAGCAGTCGTTCCGCAGCATCTACGACCATCTGCAAGAAGGCCGCGTTGAAGAAGCCCAGGTGATCCAGGACTTCTACGAGGAATACCTGGCGGTGAACGACCTGCCGGCCGAGTTCTACCTGGAAACGGTGGAGAAGGTGTTCCAGACCTACGACCTGCCGCGTGGCGTGCTGACCTACCAGGGCCGCACGGTGAACCCGGCCGCGATCCGCCGCACCGCGCTGATGACGGTCGAAGGCGAGCGCGACGACATCTGCGCCGTGGGCCAGACGGTGGCCGCACAGGACCTGTGCCCGAACGTGCGCCCTTACCTGAAGACCCACCACATCCAGACCGGCGTGGGCCACTACGGCGTGTTCAGCGGCCGCCGGTGGAACCAGCAGATCTATCCGCGCGTCAGGGACATGATCCACAACTCGATATAACCCCCCGCGCCGCGCTGCGCGCGTCACCCCCCTGCTGGGGCAAAACCTGCCGCCCGGCAAAGCCGGTTCCGCGGTGTTTCTGGGTTGAGGGCACCTCGCTCAAACGCCACTTCAAAACAAAACGCCCCGGATTCGGGGCGTTTTGTTTTGAAGCTTGTGCGCTCAAGGGAGGTTCGGCTCGGTCTTGCCGGTTTCTTCTTCGGGCCAGTCGCGGATGTAGGCCTTGAGCATCTTGTTTTCGAAGTTCTGGCTGTCGACCACGGCCTTGGCCACGTCGTAGAAGCTGATCACGCCCATCAACATCTTGGCGTCCATGACCGGCATGTAACGGGTGTGCTTTTCCAGCATCAGGGGGCGCACCTCATCGAGTTCGGTCTCGGGGGTGCAGCTCATGGGATGGTCGTCCATCACGGCGCGCACCGCGCGGGTGCCGAGCACGCCGCTGTTCTTGGCCAGCGTGTGGATCACTTCCCGGAAGGTCAACATGCCCACCAGCTCGCCGTGTTCCATGACGGCCAGCGAACCGATGTCGAACTGGGCCATGGTTTCGGCCGACTGGATCAGCGTGTCGTCGGGGTGGCAGGTGTAGAGGGTTCCGCCCTTGACGCGCAGGATGTCACTGACTTTCATCGCCGTTCTCCTCGGAATGTTTGGTGTCGCCAGCCGGTCTGGCATGCATCGGAATATAGCCCACAATAAACCCCAAAACCACCGCGTGCAACCCGATGCGGGCGCATTCGAACCCCAAAGGAGACAGACCCCATGCCCGGTTATTCCGACCCCGGCTTTGACACGCTGGCGCTGCACGCCGGCGCCACACCCGACGCGACCGGCGCGCGTGCCGTGCCGATCCACCTCACCACCTCGTTCGTCTTCGAGTCCAGCGACCACGCCGCCGCCCTCTTCAACCTGGAACGCGCCGGCCACGTCTACAGCCGCATCAGCAACCCGACGAATGCGGTGTTCGAACAGCGCATGGCCGCGCTCGAAGGCGGCATCGGCGCCATTTCGGTCGCCAGCGGGCAGGCCGCGCTGCACCTGTCCATCGCCACGCTCATGGGCGCGGGCTCGCACATCGTCGCCAGCACGGCGCTCTATGGCGGCAGCCAGAACCTGCTGCACTACACGCTGCGCCGCTTCGGCATCGAAACGACCTTCGTGAAGCCCGGCGACATCGATGGCTGGCGCGCCGCCGTGCGGCCCAACACCAAGCTGTTTTTCGGCGAAACCGTGGGCAACCCGGGTCTGGACGTGCTCGACATCCCCACCGTGGCGCAGATCGCGCACGAAGCGAAAGTGCCGCTGCTGGTGGACAGCACGCTGACCACGCCCTACCTGATCAAACCCTTCGAACACGGCGCCGATCTCATCTACCACTCGGCCACCAAGTTCCTGAGCGGCCACGGCACGGTGATCGGCGGCGTGGTGGTGGACGGCGGCAGTTTCGACTGGGACGCCAGCGGCAAGTACCCCGAGCTCACCGAGCCCTACGACGGCTTTCACGGCATGACCTTCAGCGAAGAAAGCACCGTCGGCGCTTTCCTGCTGCGTGCCCGGCGCGAAGGCCTGCGCGACTTCGGCGCCTGCCTGAGCCCGCACAGCGCCTGGCTCATCCTGCAAGGGCTGGAGACACTGTCGCTGCGCATGGAGCGCCACATGAGCAACACCGAGAAGGTCGTTCAGTTCCTCGCCAGCCACCCGCTGGTGGGCCGCGTGGGCCACCCGCTGCTCGAATCGCACCCCAGCCATGCGCTGGCGAACAAGCTGCTGAAACATGGGGCGAAAGGCGCCGGCGCGGTGTTCAGCTTCGACATCAAAGGCAGCCGCGAACAGGGCAAGGCCTTCATCGAGGCACTCAAGCTCTTCAGCCACCTGGCCAACGTGGGCGACTGCCGCTCGCTGGTGATCCACCCGGCCAGCACCACGCACTTCCGCATGAGCGACGAGGCCCTGGCCGGCGCCGGCATCGGCCCCGGCACCATCCGCCTGTCCATCGGACTCGAAGACCCGGACGACCTGATCGACGATTTGAAGCGAGCGCTCAAGGCCGCTGAGAAAGCGGGAAACCTATGAGCCCCCACGTTCATCACTTCGTGTATTCACTGCCCCCCAAGGGGGCGACGGCGTCCCTTGGGGCGGCCCGGCGGGAGTCCTGACCATGTACCTGCCAGTCAACGGCGCCCAGACCTACTGCTACACCGGCGGCAAACCCTTCGATGCCGCCAAACCCACCGTGGTCTTCATCCACGGCGTGCTCAACGACCACAGCGTCTGGATCCTGCAGACCCGCTACCTCGCGAACCATGGCTGGAACGTGCTCGCGGTCGACCTGCCCGGGCATTGCAAGAGCGGTGGGGAAGCACCTTCTTCCGTCGAAGAAGCCGCGGACTTCATCGCCGCGCTGCTCGACGCGGCAGGTGTGCCAAGAGCCGCACTGGTCGGCCACAGCTGGGGCTCGCTGATCGCGCTCGAAGCCGCGTCCCGGCTGAAAGAACGGGTGAGCCACCTGGTGCTGGTGGGCACGGCCTACCCCATGAAGGTCTCACCCGCGCTGATCGAAGCCTCGCTCAACGAGCCTGAGAAAGCGCTCAAGATGGTCAACGTGTTCTCGCGCAGCACCCTGGCCGCCCCGCCCTCGGCGCTCGGCCCCGGCACCTGGGTCTATGGCGCGAGCATGGCGCTGGGCCGACGCGTGCTGGCCAGCAACCCGAAGGTGAATGTGTTCCACCGCGGCTTCGTGGCCTGCGACACCTATGCGAATGGCGAGCAGGCCATGGTCACCATCACCTGCCCGGTGCTGTTCCTGCTCGGCGCCCAGGACCAGATGACGCAGCCCAGAGCCGCGCAGGGCCTGATCAAGGCCGCCCAGGCGGCGGACAAGACCGTGCGGGTGGAGAGCCTGCCGGTCGGTCACCACCAGATGACGGAAACGCCCGACGCCACGCTGTTCGCCATCCGCGATTTCCTTCGGAGCCGCTGAGGCTCACTTGGCGACGGCGCTCGGCCAGGCGTTGCGCGTCGCCGCCGCGGCCCGCCGGGCCCATCGCCGCCATGCGCGCCAGGCGGCCGCGCTCCAGCCATGGCGCGGCACCGGCTCCACCAGCGGCATCAGCAGGTACTCGCTGTAGCAGGACGGCGCGTCCGCAGCCGGACGGGGCCCGGCGTCGGCGCCGATCAGTATCCAGTCCTGCAGCAGGTCGATGCTGGCGCCGGGGCCGAGAAACAGGTCCTGCGCGGCGTTGGGCTGGGTCAGCCAGAAATGGCCGCTCACCACCCGCAGGCGCATGCCGGCGCTGGCGTCGATCATGCGCGTCTGGCGCGGCAACAGGCGGGTGGTCTGGGCGGTGGGGTGCATGGCGGGCCTCCTGTGGATGAGGCTCCACTGTCCCTGTTTGAGCCCTGGCGCAACAGACACACAGATCGCCCAGGTGGTGCGCACCAGACGCGCTTTTCGCGCCATCTGTGTGGTCTCTTTGGGGCCCATCTGTACCGGTCACCCACGCGCCTGGGCGCCTGGTGTGGGCCGGCACTCGGTTAGCATGGAAACGCCATGCCCGCGCCCCTTCCCACGCTTGCGCTGTGTCCGGCCCCGTCGGTCGAACCGGTCCCCGCCCTGCCGCTGTACCAGCAGATCGCGCAGACACTCGCGCAGCTGATCCACAGCGGTGCCTTCAAGGTCGGTCAGCGCCTGCCGTCCGTGCGGGCCACGGCGCTGACGCAGGGTGTGTCCATCTCCACCGCGATGCAGGCCTACCGCCAGCTCGAAGAGCAGGGCCTGGTGCAGGCGCGTCCCAAGGCGGGCTACTTCGTGAAGCGCGCCCAGCGCATCGCCCAGCCCGGCCTGAGCGCGCCGCCCCAGCGCAGCTTTCTGCTGGAGCGGCAAAGCCGCTCCGAGGCCTTCGCCATGCTGCACCAGCCTGGCGACCGGGCCACGTTTGGCGGCTTCACCCCGCAAAGCAGCGAACTGTTCGACGAGGACCGGCTGCGGGTGGCCATCGGCCGTGCCTCGCGGGTGCACCGGCACAGCCTGACCGAATACAACAAGGCCGATGCCGGACGGCCCGCGTTGCGCCAGGCGGTGGCCCAGCGCGCCCTGCAACTGGGCTGCGCGCTGGACGCCAGCGACATCGTGATCACCGCCAGCTGCACCCAGGCGGTCAGCCTGTGCCTGCGCGCCGTCACGCAGCCGGGCGACGTGGTGGCGCTCGAATCGCCCACCTTTTTCGGTTACCTCGACCTGATCGAATCCCTGGGCCTGCGGGTGCTGGAGATTCCCACGCACCCGGCCACCGGGCTCTCGCTGCCCGCGCTGGAACTGGCGCTGGACACACAGCCCGTCAGGGCCGTGCTGGCCGCGCCCACGCTGTCCAACCCGCTGGGATCGGTCATGCCGCTGGCGGCCAAGCAGCGCCTGGTGCGCCTGCTGGCCCAGCGGCGGGTGCCCCTGATCGAAGACGTGGTGTTCAACGACCTGTTGTCCGGGGACGAACGGCGCAAGGCCGCCAAGGCCTGGGACACCGAAGGCAACGTCATGGTCTGCGGCTCGTTTGCCAAGACGCTGACGCCGGGGATCCGTCTGGGCTGGGTCGAGGCCGGTCGCTGGCGCGATGCCGTCGCCACCCACAAGCGGCTGCAGGGCGCGGCCACCAACGTGGTGCTGGAAGAAGCGCTGGCCGATCTGCTGACCCAGGGCAGCTACGAAGCCCACCTGCGCCGCCTCACGGCGTCCATGCGGCAGCGCCGCCACGAAGCGCGCCACCTGATCGCCCACCACTTCCCCCCGGGAACGCGGGTGAGCAATCCGCCGTCGGGCGACACGCTCTGGCTGGAACTGCATCCGGCGATCGCCAGCATGGACCTCTTCAAACGCTGTGCCAGCGAAGGCATCACCTTCGGCCCGGGTGAACTCTTCACCGCCACCGACCGCTACCGCAACTGCCTGCGCCTGAACTTCTCGGGCCCCTGGAACGCCATCACCATGCAGGCCCTGGCACGCATCGGCGAGATCGCACGCCAGATGCTGGAGCACCCCGCCGCAAGCCCGACGCCCCCGGTCCTGCGGCGCGCTTAGGCGACTGCGCGGCGGGAAAACCAGCACCCGCGTTCCACCGCGCGCAGCCACAATGGCCGCACCATGCTGAAAGACCCGATCACCCCACCCCTGAGCGCTGCGCGGGCGCACGAGATCGCCACCGCCTTCGACCTGCGCGCCCTGCCCGCCGACTTCCTGGCCAACCCCTACCCGGTGTACGCCGCGCTGCGCGAGCACGAACCGGTGCGCCACATGCCCGACGGCTCGGTGTTCCTCACCCGCTACGCCGACCTGGTGGCGGTGTACCGCGACGCGGCCACCTTCAGTTCGGACAAACACGTGGAATTCGCGCCCAAATACGGCGCGGATTCGGCGCTGTACGAGCACCACACCACCAGCCTGGTGTTCAACGACCCGCCGCTGCACACCCGGGTGCGCAAGCTCATCATGGGTGCCCTCACCCGCCGCGCCATCGCCGACATGGAGCCCGGCCTGGTGGCACTGGTGGACAGCCTGCTCGACCGCATCGCCGCACAAGGCGGCGGCGACCTGATCGAGGACTTCGCCTCGGCCATTCCGGTGGAAATCATCGGCAACCTGCTGGGCGTGCCACACCAGGACCGCGGTCCGCTGCGCGCCTGGTCGCTCGCCATCCTGGGCGCGCTGGAACCGGTGGTGACACCCGAACAGCACGCCCTGGGCAACCGCAGCGTGATCGAGATGCTGGACTACCTGCGCACCCTGGTGGCCGAGCGGCGTCAGCGCCCGGGCGACCCGGAGCACGACGTGCTCACGCGCCTGATCCAGGGCGAGGGGGATGGCGAAAAGCTCAGCGAGGTCGAACTCTTGCAGAACTGCATCTTCCTGCTCAACGCCGGCCACGAGACCACCACCAACCTGATCGGCAACGGGCTGATCCTGCTCGAAGAGTTTCCCGCTGCCAAGGCCGGTCTGCTGGCCGACCTGCAGGCCACGGCCAGCGATGCCGCCGCGCAGGAACAGGTGCTCACGCTGGCGGTGGACGAGTGCCTGCGTTTCGAGTCGTCCAACCAGCTCGGCAACCGGCGCGCCCTGAAAGCCACGCAGGTCGGCGGTGTGGACCTGTCCGCGGGTGCGCTCGTGACGCTGTGCATCGGCGCGGCCAACCGCGATCCGGCGCAGTTCCCCGACCCTGAAACGCTGGACCTGCGACGCGCCACCAACAAGCACCTGGCCTTCGGCTTCGGCATCCACCAGTGCGCGGGCCTGAGCCTGGCGCGGCTCGAAGGCCGCATCGCCATCGGCCGCTTCCTGCAGCGCTTCCCGGACTACCGGCTGAGCGCAGCCCCCACGCGCGGCGGGCGGGCGCGCTTTCGCGGTTTTCTGGGCGCGCCGTTCAAGATCGGCTGATCTCCTGAACTCCCGCGCCCTGGGTGGCTCAGGGCACCGATGGCGCCGTCAGCGCCTGCGCCACCGTCATGGCCTTCAGGCAGCTCGCGGCCCAGAAGGCTTCTGTGCCGGGCGAGTTGGGCAGCAGCAGGCGCTCGGCCAGCGGTGCCACCGGCGTCTGCGCCGGGTCGATCAGCAGCACGTAGCGCTCGCCGTCCTCGTCGAGCCGCCCCAGCCAGTCCAGCGCCACGAGGGCGGCCACCGGTTCTTCGAGCTGCAGGGCTTCCACGCGCAGCGTGTGCGCCAGTGCGGCCAGGCTCTGGCCTTTCTGCGCCGCACCCCGCGCCAGGCTCAACTGCTCCAGCACCTCCAGCGCCAGCTGGAAGCTCCAGCCCGGCGAGTCACCGCGCCGCGCGATGCCCGCCAGCAGGCTGGGCAGGTAGGCCGACACGACCGCGCCCAGCAGGATGATCACCCAGGCCACGTAGAACCACACCAGCAGGATGGGCACCGTGGCGAAGGTGCCATAGACCACCGAATACGTCGGTATCTGCGTGAGGTACCAGCCCAGCGCCTTCTTGGCCAGTTCCAGGCCACTGGCCACGAAGAGACCGCCGATCAGCGCATGGGTCCAGCGCACGTGGGTGTTGGGCACATAGCGGTAGAGCGCGCCCATGCCGACCACCACGATCGCAAACTGCACCGTGTCCAGCAGCAGGCGCACGGCACCCGGCAACGCCGACACCATGCCGCTCGAAGCGGTCAGGGCGTAGGAGGTGACGGTGAGGCTGACCGCGAGCAGCAGCGGCCCCAGCGTGAGCACCGCCCAGTAGACCAGGATGCGCTGCGTCAGCGGCCGCGCCTGGCGCACGCGCCAGATGTCGTTGAGCTTGCGGTCGATGGTGAGGATCAGCGCCAGCGCAGTCACCAGCAGCACCAGCGCGCCGGCCCAGCCCATCTGGCTGGCCTTGGCGGCGAACTGGTTGAGCGAACTCAGCACCTGCCGGGCGATGTTGTCCGGGATCAGGCTCTTGACCAGCCAGCCCTGCAGCGTGACCTGCAGGCGGGCAAACATCGGGAAGGCGCTGAAGATCGCCAGCGCCACGGTGAACAGCGGCACCAGCGAGATGGTGGTGGTGAAGGTGAGGCTGCTGGCGGTGACGCCCAGGCGGTCTTCGCGGAAACGCTCGCGCAGCGTGATGGCGGTGTTGCGCCAGGGGAATTTCAGCGTGTCGGCCCACAGCTCGCGCAGAAAGGTTTCCATCGCCCGCAGGCGCTCATTCAGGGTCATCCCGGTATCATCCCAGATTGTCCCTGGGGCGCACCTCCGGTGCCGCTGCCCCGCCAACCTTCCCCCTCCATGCCCGACGCCCTGCACACCCCTTCCTCGCCCGCCCTGCCCGCCGTTGCGTTCACCCGCTGGCTCGCCGTGGGCAGCCTGCTGGGCCTGATCGTGCTGTGCCTGGCCTGGGAACTCTGGCTCGCGCCGCTGCGCCCGGGGGGCTCCTGGCTGGTGCTCAAGGTGTTGCCGCTCACGATCCCCCTGGCCGGTCTGCTGAAGAACCGCATGTACACCTACCGCTGGCTCAGCCTGCTGGTGTGGGTGTATTTCACCGAAGGCGTGGTGCGCGCCACCAGCGACAGCGGCCTCTCGGCCGTGCTGGCCGGCGTCGAGGTGCTGCTGTGCGTGCTGCTGTTCGTGGCGTGTGCGCTGCACGTGCGCGTCCGCCAGCGCGCCGCCGGCCAGGAAGCCGTGGCCGCCGACAAGGCCCGCCACGCCGTGGCCACCGGCGCCGCGGCCGACCCCGTCAACACCACCTCCACCACCCGCCCATGAACGCGCTGCTTGACCACCTGCGGGCCATCGTGGGAGCGCCCCACGTGCTCACGCACGACGACCCGGCCAGCGACCTCAGCGCCTGGGAAAACGACTGGCGCCAGCGCGCCCAGGGCCGTGCGCTGGCCGTGGTGCGCCCCGGGGCCACCGCCGAAGTGGCTGCGGTGGTGAAGGCCTGTGCAGCGGCCGGTGCGACCATCGTGCCGCAGGGCGGCAACACCGGCCTGGTGGTGGGTTCGGTGCCTGACGCCAGCGGCACGCAGGTCGTGCTGTCGCTCACGCGCATGAACCGCGTGCGCGCCATCGACGGCGCCAACCTCACCATGACCGTGGATGCCGGCTGCGTGCTGCAGGCGCTGCAGGAAACGGCCGAAAAGGCCGGCTTCCTGTTCCCGCTTTCACTCGCGGCCGAAGGCAGCTGCACCATCGGCGGCAACCTCGCCACCAACGCCGGTGGCACGCAGGTGGTGCGCTACGGCAACGCGCGCGACCTCTGCCTGGGCCTGGAAGTGGTGACCGCGCAGGGTGAGGTGTGGCACGGCCTGACCGGCCTGCGCAAGGACAACACCGGCTACGACCTGCGCGATCTCTTTGTCGGCAGCGAAGGCACGCTGGGCATCATCACCGCGGCCACGATGAAACTCTACCCGCTACCCGCCGCGCAACTCACCGCCTGGGCCGCCGTGCCCAGCCTGGACAACGCGGTGACCCTGCTGGGCCTGGCGCACCAGCACCTGGGCGCTGGCCTGACCGGCTTCGAGGTCATGGGGCAGTTTGCCCTGAGCCTGGTGGCGAAACATTTCCCGCAACAGCGCGTTCCGCTGTGGGAAGGCAGCCCTTATTGCGTTCTCCTGGAAAACAGCGACAGCGAGTCCGAACAGCATGCCCGCGCGCAGTTCGAGCGCCTGCTGGAAACCGCGTTCGAGAACGGTGTGGTGAGCGACGCGGTGGTGGCCGAGAGCCTGCAGCAGGCGCACGCGCTCTGGCACATCCGCGAGAGCATTCCGCTGGCGCAGGCCGAAGAAGGCCTGAACATCAAACACGACATCAGCATTCCGGTGTCGCGCATCCCGGCCTTCTGCGCCGAAACCGACGCCTTGCTGGAGCGCGAGATCCCCGGCGTGCGCCTGGTCAACTTCGGCCACCTGGGCGACGGCAACCTGCATTACAACGTGCAGGCGCCGGCCGACGGCGATCCCAAGGCCTTCCTGCGCGAGCAGGAAGCGCGTGTGAACACGCTGGTGTTTGACGCGGTCGCGCGCTTTGACGGGTCCATCAGCGCCGAACACGGCGTGGGCAGCCTCAAGGCCGACAAGCTGCCGCACTACAAGGACCCGGTCGCGCTGGCCATGATGCGGTCCATCAAGCAGGCGCTGGATCCGCAGAACCTGCTGAACCCCGGTCGCGTGCTGCCGCGCTGACCCTGGCACCGGGTCACGCCGGCCTCTTCGCACACCGGGATTTGACGCTTGGCCCACCTGCTCCTGCTCGCCATCGTCTACGTGTCCTTTGTCAGCCTGGGGCTGCCCGACGCCGTCATGGGCGTGATCTGGCCAGCCATGCGGACCGACATGGGCCAGCCCCTCGCCGCGGTGGGCGTGCTGACCCTCACCATGACGGTGTGCGCCGCGCTCAGCGCCGGCTTCGCCGGTCGCATCGTCGCCCGGGTGGGCACCGGCGTGGTGGTCGCGGCCAGCTGCCTGATGACCGCGCTGGCCCTGGTGGGTTTCTCCGTCGCACCTTCGTTTGCCTGGCTGGTGCTGCTGGGCATTCCGCTGGGCGCGGGTGGCGGCGCGGTCGATGCCAGCCTGAACCACTTCGTCGCTGCGCACTACTCGTCGCGCCACATGAACTGGCTGCACGGCTTCTGGGGCGTGGGCGCCACCACCGGCCCGGCCGTGATGGGCCTGGCGCTGGCCAGCCCGGGCGGCTGGACGCGCGGCATGCTCACCCTCGGGCTGGCCCAGCTCACCCTGGCCGCGCTGCTCTGGGCCACGCTGCCGCTGTGGCGGCGCGAACGCAGCCAGCCGACCGACGCCGCAACAAACGGTGGGCCGCCGGTGGTGTTCAAACCGGTCGCGCCGCGCGCCCTGTGGCTGGCGCCGCTGTGTTTCCTGTTTTACGTGGCCGCCGAGATGGGCACCGGCCTGTGGGCCGCCAGCATTCTGGTGAACGACCGGGGCATCAGCCTCGCGCAGGCGGGTTTCTGGGTCTCGGTGTATTTCGGCTCCATCACAGCCGGGCGTTTCGGCGTCGGCCTCGTGTCCAACCGCCTGGGCAACCGGCGGCTGGTGGGCCTGGGGGTCGCGCTGGCCCTGGCCGGCGCCACGCTGTTCGCCCTGCCCGGCCTGCCGGCGCTGCTGTCGCTGGCCGGCCTGGTGTTCATGGGCCTGGGCTGCGCCCCCGTGTTCCCTTCGCTGATGCACGAGGCCGCGCGGCGCTTTCCGGCCGACGTGGCGCGCACCGTGATCGGCCGTCAGATGATGGCCGCCTACGCGGGCGGCTCGGTCATCCCGGCCGCGTTCGGCCTGCTGGCCACCTGGGTCGGGCTTGGTGCGGTGATGCCGGTGGTGGTGCTGCTGCTGATCGCCCTGCTGTGGGCCACCCGCGCACTCGACCGGCTGACCTGAAACGGCGCGGGTTCAGGCGCCTTTGAGACGCGCCTCGTTGATCCGGGCCGCACGCTGCCAGGCCGGCCGCGCCTGCACCCGCGCGGCATAGGCTTCGAACACCGGCCGCTTTTCGATGGTGCCGAACATCAGGCCCCAGCCCACGCTCGACCCCACGTAGACATCGGCCGCGGTGAACTGTTCACCGCACACATACGGTCCTTTCGACAGCCCGAGCTCCAGCGTATTCATCGTGTCTTCGTAGCAGCCAAAGCCGACCATGGCGCTGCGGCCCTCGGGCACTTCCCAGCCCAGCGAGCGCGCCACCGCGGCCTGCTCCAGCGGCCCGGCGGCGAAGAACAGCCAGCGGAAGTAGTCGGCCCGGGCCGGCGAACCGGGCGGCGGGATCAGGCCTTTTTCCGGAAACCGGTCGCCCAGGTAGGCGCAGATGGCCGCCGCCTCGGTCACCACCGCATCGTCGTGGCGCAGCGCCGGCACCTTGCCCATGGGGTTGACCGCCAGATAGTCCGGCGCCTTCATGGTGCTGCCGTAGTCGAGCCAGACGGTTTCGTAGGGCTCAGACAGTTCTTCCATCATCCAGTGGGCGATGCGGCCGCGCGATTGGGGGTTGGTGTAGAGCGTGAGTGAAGGCATGGCAGAACTCCTGTGGGCAGGTTCAGCGAGGCCGCATCGTAGCCCGCTGACGCGTCGCAGTCCACCGCGGCGCAGGAGCGATCCGGAGCGGGCACAATCGGGGTTTCGCCTGCCTGTTGCCCTCTGAAACTGCCCCATGACCGACCATCGCCCCCTGCGCCCCGTGCGCTCGCAATACGAAGATTTCATGCGCCATGTTTTCACCCGGGGCGTGGACAAGGGCGACCGCACCGGAACCGGCACCAAGAGTGTTTTCGGCCACCAGATGCGCTTCGACCTCAACGAAGGCTTCCCGCTGGTGACCACCAAGAAGGTGTTCCTCAAGGCCATCATCGTCGAGCTGCTGTGGTTCCTGCGCGGCGACAGCAACGTGAAATGGTTGCAGGAACGCGGCTGCACGATCTGGGACGAATGGGCGCGCGCCGACGGCGACCTGGGGCCGGTCTACGGCGTGCAGTGGCGCAGCTGGCCCACGCCGGACGGCGGCCACATCGACCAGATCGCCGACGTCATGCAGACGCTCAGGACCAACCCCGATTCGCGCCGCCTCATCGTCAGCGCCTGGAACGTGGCCGAGCTGAACAAGATGGCGCTCATGCCCTGCCATGCGTTCTTCCAGTTCTACGTGGCCCCCGCCACCGAACCCGGCGGACGCGGCAGGCTCAGCTGCCAGCTCTACCAGCGCAGCGCCGACATCTTCCTCGGCGTGCCCTTCAACATCGCCAGCTACGCCCTGCTCACCCACATGGTGGCACAGCAGTGCGACCTGGACGTGGGCGACTTCATCTGGACCGGCGGCGACTGCCACATCTACGACAACCACCACGAGCAGGTACAAACGCAGCTCAGCCGCCAGCCGTTCGCCTACCCCACGCTGAACATCAAACGCCGGCCCGATTCCATCTTCGATTACCAGTACGAAGATTTCGAGGTGCTCGGCTACGAATGCCACCCGGCGATCAAGGCGCCCGTTGCGGTCTGATGGCTTGGTGCAAGGCACCCACCCGCAACGCATGCAGTTTCGCCATTCCGGGGCACCGCCGGGCTGGCTTTGCCAGACGGCCAGTGCCGCCCCTTGGGGGGTGACGCGAAGCGGCGCGGGGGGGTCACGTCCATGATCTCCCGCCGCCAGCTCTGGGCGCTGCTGGCCCTCACGCTCATGTGGGGCGTCAACTGGCCCATGATGAAGCTCTCGCTGCAGCAGCTCTCGCCGCTGTATTTCCGCGCCAGCACCATGCTGCTGGGCGCGGCCTGGCTGTTCGTCTACGTGGCGGCCAAGGGCGAGCGCATGCGCCCGGCGGGGCGCGAGTGGTGGGCCATCGTCTGGCTGGGCCTGCCCAACGTGCTGGGCTGGCACACGCTGTCGATCTTCGGCGTGCAGGAACTGGCCTCAGGCCGTGCGGCGATCCTGGGCTTCACCATGCCCATCTTCACGGTGCTGATCGGCGCAGCCTTCTTCGGTGAGCGCATCACGCCGCGCGTGCGGCTGGCGGTGGCCTGTGCGGCCATCGCCGTGGGGCTGCTGCTGTGGCACGAACTGCAGCGCCTGACCGGGCGCCCGGTGGGCATCGCCTGGATGCTGGGCGCAGCGGTGTCGTGGGCGCTCGGCACGCTGATGTTCCGCCGCGCGCACCTCACGCTCTCGCCGCTCGTGGTCACGGTCTGGATGCTGCTGCTCGGCAGCGCCGTGGTCTGGGTGCTGGCGCTGTCGCTGGAGCCACTGCCGCGACCGGCCACGTTCACGCCCATGATGTGGATCAGCCTGGCCTACGGCGTGCTGATCAACTACGGCATCGCGCAGCTGATCTGGTTTGGCATGGCGCGCGACCTGCCGCCCGCCACCAGCGCCATGAGCGTGATGGCGATCCCGCTGGTGGGCACGCTCAGCGCCACTTTCATCATCGGCGAGGTGCCGCACTGGCAGGACTGGCTGGCCATGGGCTTCGTGATGCTGGCGATCGCCAGCGTGCTGTTGCCAACGGGCGCGTTGCGACGGCGGCCGGCCGCGGCACAATCGACGGATGCCTGACACAACCGCCCCAACGCCTGCCCGTTTGCACCTGATCTACGCCCGCGCCGCCAACGGCGTGATCGGCAAGGACAACGCCCTGCCCTGGCACCTGCCCGAAGACATGGCGCACTTCAAGCGCACCACGCTGGGCTGCCCGGTGATCATGGGCCGCAAGACCTGGGATTCGCTGCCGCCGAAGTTCCGCCCGCTGCCCGGTCGCCTCAACATCGTGGTCACGCGCGACACCGGCTGGACGGCCGAAGGCGCGGTCATCGCCCACTCACTGGAAGCCGCACGCGACCAGTGTCCGCCCGGCAGCGATGCCTGGGTGATCGGCGGCGCGCAGGTGTATGCGCAGGCACTGCCGATGGCCAGCAGCGTGGTCATCACGGAGATCGCGCAGGACTTCGAGGGGGACGCGTTGGCCCCCGAACTCGGCCCCGAGTGGACCGCCGTCGAGCGCGAAGACCAGGTGGCCGCGAGCGGTCTGCCCTTCAGCTTCGTGACCTACCAGCGCGCCGCAGCCCTCTGACCCGCGGCCCAGGGCCTGAAACCTCACTGACCCTTGACCTTGGCCAGCAACGCGCTGACCTCGGCACGGCGCCCTTCGTCGGCGATCTCGCGGCCGGCGCGACCAGGCGCCTGCAGCGCCTTTTCGAGGTAGGGCACAGCCTTGTGCGGCTCTTCGGTCTGCACCAGGAAGTCGGCGTAGAAGTAATTGGGATCGATGCCTTTGGGGTTGATCACCAGCGCCTTCTGCAACAGATCACGCGCCTTGGCCTTGTCACCAAAACCCAGCGGCCAGCCCGGCACCTTGTAGTACAGCACGCCCAGGCTGTTGTAGGCCGAACCCTCGAGCGCGGTACCGTCGATCTGGATCGCCGATTCGTACAGGCCCCTGGCCTGCTTCACCAGCGGCAGTGCGCCGAGGCCGCCTTTTTCACCCGCCCAGGAACTCAGGATGATGCCTTCCCAGACCAGGGGTTCGGCGCGACCGGCGAAGCTCTCGCTCACCTGGTGCGCGCGGGACGCCAGGGCTTCAAAGCGTTTTTCGCGCTCCTTGGCTGGCGTCTTGTAGTTGACCTGCTCCCAGGCTTGCTGAAGCTCGCGCACCGAGTCTTCCACCGTGGCGGCGCTGGCCGCCAGGGGCACGGCCAGCAAGGCCAGGGCCGACAGCGTGGCACCCAGGAAACGGCGGCGCAGCGCGCCCACCTGGATGGACAGGGTTGGGGGGGTGGTATCAAACATCTTCAGATCCTTCACGTCAAATGGGGGAGCTCAGCGGCGTGATCACCGGAGGGCGATCGGTGGTGGCGGCTGCGGGCAACGCGCGGCTGTTGCGCTTGAAGCCCGCATCGAGCCAGGTGGGCGCGAGCCCGTTGAGGCGCACGGCCAGCGACTCGGGAAAGCCCACGAAGCGCTCGGCCGATTCGCTCTCCAGCAGCGCCAGCAGCTCGACCGCCACGGTCTGCGGGCTGTCCATCGCGGTGCCGGTGGCCTGGTTGTAGGCCTCCACCGCCGCGTTGTTGAAATCGGTGCGCGTGCTGCGCGGGCCGAGGTACTGCACTTTCACTGCGGTTTCCTGCAATTCGCGGCGCAAGGCTTCGGCGAAACCGCGCAGGCCGAACTTGCTCGCGCTGTAGACACTGAAACCGGGCAGGCCCAGGCGTCCGAGCACCGAACCGACGCAGATCACCTGGGCCTTTGGCTGGGCCAGCAGGTGCGGCATCAGCGCCTGCGTCAGCAGCATCGGCGCGACCAGGTTGGTCTGCACCAGGGCCTGGATGTCGCGGGCGTCGAGCGACTGCAGGCGACCGAACGATGCGAGGCCGGCGTTGTGCACCAGCACGTTGCAGCCCCAGGCGGATGCCAGCACCGACAGGCTCGCCAGGTCCTCCGGGCGCGACAGATCGGCCACCCGGAAATCGATGCGGGGCGACTTCACACCGGTCAGCTGGGACAGCTCGCTGGCCTGGGCCGCCAGGCCCGCCGCCGAGCGGCCGACCAGCATCACGGCGGCACCCGCTTTCAGCAGCGCCTGCGCCACGGGCTGGCCGATGCCGCCGCTGGCACCGGTCAGCACCACGCGGGCTTGAGAGGCCTTCATGCCAGGACCTCCTGCCTGTTGTTGGCCTGCGCCTGGACCACGGGCAGCGGCAGGCCACGGAAGACGTCACCGTAGAGGCGGAAGAAAGCGCGGGCGCCGTGCACGATGTCGCGCTGGTCCTGCGGGTCTTCGATCTGGTCCATTAGCA
This sequence comes from Hydrogenophaga sp., assembly GCA_030653975.1. Classification (GTDB taxonomy): domain Bacteria; phylum Pseudomonadota; class Gammaproteobacteria; order Burkholderiales; family Burkholderiaceae_C; genus Hydrogenophaga. Next base: position 40,915 of record JAURYH010000022.1, read on the forward strand.
GCGCGAAATGGGCGGTGTGTTCCTGGTCCAGCGTGCCGTGCGAACGCAGGTAGCTGAAAGCCGCATCGGGCAGGCCCAGCGGCCGCTGGATGCTGTCGGCCGCCAGCAGGGCCAGCGACACGCTGGTGCCTTCAAGCACATGCACCATGCCGAAGAAGCCCAGCGGATTGCGCCGGGCGATGGTGTCGTAGGCGTAGGCCACCATCACCTCGGTGGCGTGGCTGGGCTGACCATGGCGCACCGCCTCGGCGTCGGCACCGCAGGCGCGGATGTCGTCGAGGATCCATTCCTCGTGGCCTCGCTCTTCCCCGACGTATTCGTCCATCGCGTCGTTGAGCCAGGCGTGGTGCGCGGGCAGAGCGGCCTTGCAGGCCTGCAGCAGGGGCACGGTGTGCTTGACATGGTGGTAGGCCTCGGTGAGAAAGGCGACGTAGCTTGGCAGGGACACCACGCCTTGCAGGCAGCCCTGGATGATGGGCGCGGACAGCAGGCCCATGCGGGCCTGTTCGGTTTCTTTCAGCAGCTCGGCGTGAAATGGCATGTTGGTCTTTCGGAGAGGGTGAGATCGGCTCAGAGGGCGGCGTCGGCCAGCAGGCCGAGCGCTTCGGCGTGCCGGGCCAGGATGGCGGCCCGTTGCGGGCGGCCATTGGCCGTGGCCAGGCCGGTATCGGCCGAAAAGGCCGCAGCGGCGCGGACCCAATGGCGGATCCGCGCGTAGTCGGGCAAGCCGGCATTGGCCACATGCACGGCAGCGTGCAGCACAGCGTCGCTCAGATCGGGATGTGACGGCCAGAGCACCGCGCTGAGCGCGGCCTGGCCGTCACCCAGCACCACGGCCTGCGCGATGGCGCTTTCACTGCGCAAGGCGGTCTCCACCCACTCGGGCGATACGTTGCGGCCAAAGGCGGTGATCAGCACGTTCTTGCGGCGTCCGCGCACATGGACAAAACCATCGGTATCGATGTGGCCCAGATCGCCGGTGGGCCACCAGTCCGGTGGCGCCGTCGGGTCACCCAGGTAGCCGGCGAACAGGCTGCCGCTCACTTCCAGTTCACCATCGCGGGTGACCCGCACACTGGCGTGCGGCAGCGGCTTGCCGGCGCTGCCGGGGCGGTCGGCACCGGGCAGGTTCAGCGTCTGCACCGACGCGCCTTCCGACAGCCCATAGCCCTCGTGGGCCGGAATGCCCAGCCGGTGCGCGGCTTCGATCAGCGGCGCCCCGACGGCGGCACCACCCACGGCCACCATGCGCAGCGAGGCCGGCGCGCGTTGCCCCTGGCGGGCGAGCCAGCCGATCCAGGCCCGCAACATCTGCGGCAGCAGGATCAGGCTGTTCGGCTGGTGCTGTTCCACGGCCGCGTGGAAGCGGGCCGGGTCGAAGCTGGACGAACCGGTGAGGCCCAGCTCACCCAGCGGCAGCACGATGATTTCGGCCCCGCGCGCCAGGGGCGCCATCACCCCCGCGATGTTCTCCAGCAGCACGGCAAACGGCAGCGCACACAGGTGGCGGCGGATGTCCAGCGGCTCCAGAGCCTGCACCAGGCCATCGGCCACCTGCCGCATGGCCTGCGCGGTCAGGCAGACCCCTTTGGGCTGACCGGTCGTGCCCGAGGTGAAGGTGATCTTGGCCGTGCCGGCCGGAAAGACCTGCTGCAGCGCGGGCAGGCGCAGGCACTGCAGGGTCTGGCCGGCCACAGTGCAGTCCTGGCGCGGTGCATGGGCCCATTGGTTGGCCACGGCTTCGGTGGTCAGCAGGCTGTCCACGCCCGCGGCCATCACGGCGTGTCCGATCTGCGCCGGCGTGAAAAACACCGGCAGCGGCACGTGCACCGCGCCCGCCAGCCCGGCGGCCAGATCGGCGATCACCCAGGCGGGCGAGTTGTCCATCAGCGTGGCCAGCACGCGTGTGCCCTGGGCCCGCAACACATCGGCCAAGGTTTGCGCTGCCTCGTGCACCGCCGCGTACGTGATGCTGCGCTGGCCATCGTTCAGCGCGATGGTGGTTGCGTCGGTGTTCAAGAAGCGGCTCCCGCGCTGCGCTGGCGGCGCTCCAGCAGACGCAAGGCCTGCTGCACCTGGCCGGCCAGGACCACCGGGTGGTGCTCGTAGTAGCTGCCCCACTCGGAAGCCGCATCACCCAGCGCCTGCGCATCGGCGCGCCCCAGCGCCAGCGGCGTGACACCCAGGCGCACGAACAGGTGGCGCAGTTCTTCGGTCAGCGTGCTGACCACCCACAAAGCCCCTTCCACCGCGAGGTGGTGCGCCAGCAGAAAGATCAGGCGACGGCCTTCCCCCGGGCGCTCCGCCGCCAGGTGGCCCACCTCAAAAATGCCTTCCGGCGCCACGACTGCGCCACTCTGGTGTGTGGCCAGCAACTGGCCGATCGGCGCGTCGAGGTAGCGCTGCAGGAACAGCGTGCCCTGGTGCGCGCGCCGGTAGCCGGCCGCGGCCACGATCTGCTGGCTCAGCGGATCGCGCAGGCACACCAGCGTGGGCGCAAAGCCCGTCACCCGGGCGCCAAACCGGCGCGCGTACACGCGGCCAATGAAGGCTTCGACTTCGCCGCGCCGCGGGTCGTCCACGGTGTGCACGGTCAGGCGGGGTACGGGCGCTGGCGCGACCGGGGTCGGCAGGCGATCATCCGGAAAAGAGGACAGGGCCATCAACATCCAAGCTCCTTGTGTCAATCCCGGTTTCCAGATGAACCGGGTGACTTCAGGCGCATGGTCGGCGGGCCACATTAAATGGCCCTTAACCGGTGAGGGCCGGGCCGGCATGAGCACCGCGCCGGGCCGTTCCCAAGCAAGCTCGCACCGCAACCCGCAGGGCGAAGGTCCTCCATTGAGCGGCAAAACCTAGAATGGCGGCTCCTTTTCCACCTGCCCGTCCCCATGCAACTCGCCACCTGGAACATCAATTAGCATCCCACACAGGCCCAAGAAATCCCATTGGAAAAATATAAATCTATATTAATCAATTACTTATGGAAAATACTATCCCATGACAGCTCTTTGAAGCGCGGTCAAAGTGGGTAGCTAGATGGGTAGCTAGCATCTATACTGGCGCTGCAAGCTACCCAACCTCAAGCACCACCTCATGGGAACTCAAGTCAACTTACTCGACGATGTCCAGATACGACATTGGATAAGCAAAGGCGAGCCGGTCGCTCGCTCCGATGGCGGCGGACTGACATTCACACTCTCAGGTCCAGGCACCGCCACCTGGGTACTTCGCTACCGGATTGGCGCTGGTCGACGCAAAGAACTTACCCTCGGCAACTACCCTGACCTTTCACTTGCAAAGGCCCGGCAGCTTGCACGTGCGTACCGCGTGGATGTCGACCAGGGAAAGAATCCCGCAGCCGAAAAAAAGGTCGAGAAGATGCGTTCCAAGATGGCCTGGACCGTCCGCGCGCTCATCGCCGACTACAAAGAAAAAAAACTCGTCACACCCCATCTTGCCGAAGGAACGATCTACTACCGCAAGTGGGATTTCGAAAAGGTCATCCTGCCCAAGCTCGGTTCCCTTGAAGTACAGCAGGTCACCCCGGCAGAAATCGTGCACGTCTTGGAATCGGCCAAACGCTCCTGGACGATCTCAAAGCGCATCCTGACTTCCTGCAAACTGTTGTTTGCGCATGCTTGCGGTAAACGTCTGATTGACTCCAATCCAACGGCTGGCATTGACTTGGTCGCTTTGATGGGACAGCGCCCCCCTGTTCGCAAGCGTGTGATGCTCACCGAGGAGGAGTTGCGCACATTACTCGCCAATATCGATGACATCGGCCTCGAAAACGCCCTTGCCTTTCGCATTCTCTTGGCAACCTGCGTGCGATCTGTTGAGCTGGCAAAGGGCCGGTGGGAGCACATCGATTGGGACCGCGGAACTTGGTGGGTTCCCGACGAGTCGGTCAAAACGAGAAACGGCTTCCTCGTGCCACTGACGCCAACCGTTGTCGGCTGGTTCAAAGACCTGCAGGATCTCGCCGGTGACTCCCCATGGATACTGCCGGCGCGTGTTGAGCGCAGACGAAGAAGGCTGGGAGATATTCACGTTGGCGAAACCACACTTTGGGCCGCCATCGCTCGAGCATTCGAGCGTGGCGATATTGAGATCCGCAAGTTCACCCCGCACGACACACGCAGTACCGCCAAGGGACACATGCGCAACATGGGAATCTCGCGCGAGATATCCGAGATCGCACTGAACCACACACTAAAGGGGATGGAGGCGATCTACGACGTTCGAGAAGAAATTCCCGAACGCAGAATCGCCCTGGAACGATGGGCTGCTTTTATCGCTGCCTGTGAAAGCGGAACGCCTTGGAACGTTGTACCCATGAAGGTGGCATAGCCCGGTTATCAAGGCGAGCACGGCTCCTTGAATGCACAGATTTGGCATAAGCCCGGGGCGCAAGCAAACCTTGGTATCGCCTGATCACTCAGCAAAGCCTCACGCCGCTGTACTAAGGCAATGATATCTTCGCTTGGCAGCAGCCTTACTCGATGCGAGATTCGTTTGGCATTCGCAGAGCGCTGGACAACGACGTACCCATAATCAGCAACCAAGTCACTGCAACTTGCCATCAATGCGAGTCGCTGAACGGAAAGCTCGATAACGTCCGAAAAATAGGATCGATCTAGCATGCGAGTCTTTAATTCGAGCAGGATGATGACGCCTTTTTTGTCCCGATAGGCCCGATCCAACCTTGCCGTCATGACAAATGGTTCTTTTGCCGTGAAGAGACGCTCCGCGTAGACCAATTGGGCACCGCGCAACTCGGGAGGCAACCAGTCAGCTCTCCATCTGAGCAAACACCGCCACAACAGATTGATGACAATCACAAAGCCCGCAAGAATGAACACCTGTCTATCGATGCTCATGGCTACGCTCCGCAGTCTGTGCTTGCCTCCCGAGACACCAGTCCAACGCTAGCAGACAAAAATTAATCCCTGACCTCAGCCGAAACGCCTTGACCAGCCACCGGCAAATGACTCGTACCGTTTGACAGCAGATCGCGCTGAGCCTATGGCCACCTGCCAAAGAAAATGTGATCCAACGTCGAACCTGCCACAACGTCGATGTATCCATCTCCCCACCAAACAAGCACAGGGCGATGCGGCTGCGGCCTTTCCTCACAGAATCCAAGTGGCGATCTCGATAGAATTTTTCGTGCGCTGTCAACCCGCGTTCAATAGCTGTTTGCTGGCATGCGGTCCGGCGTCTCCCATACTGATGCTCGAACACCACCAGCCGTTCGCACACCCCCATCTGCGCCAGTTCTGACGCGCTGACTGACGCCCTCCGGCGTCCATGCCTCTTCACCGACTCCATGATCAGTCCTCCCCATCGACCGCTGGCGCATCGAACGCCTGGACGACATGCCCTGCTATGGCTGGATTGACCTTCGAGAAGGCCGGCAAGGCCGCTGTGGCCACCTGAGCAGCGGCACCCTCCGCCGTCACCAGCATCCAGTTCTGTGCCAACAACCCCTCATGGGCCAGAAAGCGCAGCCGGTTCACCCGCTTCGTCCCCTTGTTGAACCGGATCAGGTCGTCATACAGGCGCGGGTTGTCCTCCCGCGTCATCTCAAACAGCAGCCGCACCGGCTCGCTGTTAGTTTCTTTGTTCCGGCTCATGCGCCCTCTCCTTGCTGCCGCGTTGTGCGGGCAGCACGACCGGGACTTTGCATCGCAGTGGCGGCGTAATTCGTGCCGGCGATCTGGTAGCCCCGCAGATTCGAGAACATCGGCTCCTTGACTTCCAGAATCTGATGCGTCGCGAACGCGTCCTTCACCGCCTTTTTGAACAGGAAGGCGCCGCCACCGACCAGGATGACATGTTGGACGTCATAGAACTCCCCGATGCGACGCATCATGGCCCCTACGGCCTGCTTGGTGACACTTTCCACCACAGGCTTCATGCGCGCCAGACCGTAGGTCCGCTGGAAGATCGTCAGATTCTTGTTGGTGCGCAGCGCCAGGTCGATGGCATCCAACTGGTTGTAGGGCCGCCCGATCTCCGCGCTGATGTCGTCAGCAATGACCTGCAGGATATCGGACACCCCTCGGTTAACCGAATGGCTGCGCTTATAGGACAGCTTCATTCCCCGTGCCACCAGCCAGTCGAAGGTGCGGGATCCCGGGTCGATCACCAGGCTGTGCTCGTTCTCCATTGCCACCACCTTGTCATGCTGCGAGGCATAGTCGATCAATGCCCCATTGGGCTGGGCCATGGCCAGCGCCTTGCGCACCAGCACAGTCTTGCCATTGCCCACGTCATGGGTGCCAGTCATCAACTTTTCCAGCGCGGCCTTCTTCAAGGCAAAAATAGCCACCGGCAGCCCCACCACCAGCAGATCGATGGTATCGACCTTCATCATCCGCAGCGCTCCGCGTGCCAGCGCCAGGTATTCCGGGGTGTCAATAAAGTTGTCGTGGATCTGCGTGGCTCGAAAGGCGTCGGCGGCCAGCATTACGTCGGGGCCCACCTCGTAAAACATGCCGCCAATCGGAATGGCGACGGTTTTGCGGCGATCAGCGCCCAGGGTGGTGGACGGGTCGCGTGGGAAGGGATAGGCCAGCGACGGGAAGCTGGCGCAGCGGATTTCGTCGCCGGACACGCCGGTGACGTACTTGGTGTTGCCGTAGCCAACATCCACGGCTCGAACGATCAGTTCCATAAAAAGACTCCAATTCAGGGTTGTAGGTAGTCGCCCCTGAAGAACCCCCAGAGCCCGCATAAACACTGGCCTTTGGGGTGATTTCGGATAGCTCGAACTCCCAGTTTGATTTCCAATAGGGGCAGTTTTCTGGGAGTTCTGCCGTGCTGTTTGCCTGCCCTGCCACCGACGATTTCTTTCGCTCGCGCATCGACCACATGATCGACATGCGCCATCCGCTGGCCGTGCTGGCCTCGCGCATGCCCTGGCAGGAGATCGAAGCGCGGGTGGCCCAGGTGTTCTCCCGCAAAGGCCGTGCCGGTGTGGCCATGCCCGACCTGGACCTCTTTGGTGAACAGGTGCAGCGCACTGTTGTGCCCAGCAATGCAGGACGCCCCCGTGTGCCGCTGCGCATCATGATTGCGCTGCTGTACCTCAAGCACGCCTTCAACGAGTCCGATGAGGGTGTCGTCGAGCGCTGGGCCGACACGCCCCGCTGGCAGTTCTTCTCGGGCTGCGCTTACTACGAAGACCGCCAACCCTGCGACGCCACCACCCTGATCAAGTTCCGGCAGTTGCTGGGCGAAGAAGGTGTGGAAGAACTGCTGGCGCAGACCATCAACGTGGCTGTCGAGCTCAAGCTGATCAAGCCGCAGGAGCTCACCCGCGTGATCGTCGACAGCACGGTGCAGCACAAGGCCATTGCCCACCCCACCGACAGCCGCCTGCTGGAGACCGCGCGTGCCAAGCTGGTGGAGGCGGCCAAGGACGCCGGAGTCGATCTGAAGCAGACCTTCGCCAAGGAGGGCAAAGAGCTGGAGCGCAAGGCCGGGCGTTATGCCCACGCCCGCCAGTTCAAGCGCATGAAGCGCGCCATCAAACGCCAGCGCACCATCGTTGGCCGCCTGCAGCGTGAGATCGAGCGCAAGGCCAGCGCCATCGGTGCAGCAGTGCGGCAAGCGCTGGGCGATGCCTTGAGCAAGGCTGCGCGCATCAACGCTCAGAGTGCTCAGCGCAAGGCGGCGGACGGACAGCCCAAGCTCTACGCCTGGCACGCACCCGAGGTGGACTGCATCAGCAAAGGCAAGGCCAGAACGCCCTACGAGTTCGGGGTGAAGGTTGGCATCGCCAGCACGCTGCAGGGCAACCTGATCGTGGGGACCCGGGCCTTCCATGGCAACCCGTACGACGGGCACACCCTCAACGAGCAACTGGAGCAGGCCGCGATCCTGATGCAGGACAGCGCGGCCAAGCCCGCCACAGCATTCGTCGATCTGGGCTACCGGGGTGTGGATGCAGACAACCCCGATGTGCACATCGTGCACCGGGGTAAGAGCAAACGGATCAGTGAGCAGGAGCGAAAGCTGCTCAAGAGGCGTCAGGCGATCGAGCC
>JAURYH010000024.1 GCA_030653975.1 Hydrogenophaga sp.
CTCGGGGGGCAGCGACCCGCGCAGCGGCGGTGCGTGGGGGCCAGGTTTCGCCGCCGGGCCGCCCCAAGGCGAAACAGCCCCCTCGGGGGGCAGCGACCCGCGCAGCGGCGGAGCGTGGGGGCTAAGCCGTCAGGTAAGACCGGTGTCCACCTGCCGGTGTTCCAGCTTCAGGTATTCGGCCGACTGCATCTCGCCCAGGCGCGACACCGTGCGCGGAAACTCGTGCGACATCGGTCCTTCCAGATACAACTGCTCCGGCGGCACGGCGGCCGACATCACCAGCTTGACACGCCGGTCGTACAGCACATCGATCAGCCAGGTGAACCGGCGCGCCTCGGACGCCTGGCGCACCGCCATCTGCGGCACGTTGGAAAGCAGCAGCGTGTGGAACTGCGATGCGATTTCCAGGTAGTCGTTCTGCGAGCGCGGCCCGCCACAGAGCGTGCGGAAATCGAACCAGATCACACCACCAGCGCGACGCAGCGAGCGGATTTCGCGCGACTCGATGTGCATCACCGGGTCCTGGTCGGCCATCTCGGCCAGTTCGCCAAAGGTCTTTTCCATGGCCGCGTCGGCCGTCGGTCCCAGCGGGCAGTGGTACAGCTGGATGTGCGTGAGCGTGCGCTGGCGGTAGTCGGTGCCGTTGTCCACGCTGAGCACCTCCAGACGCGATTTCAGCAGCTCGATGGCCGGCAGGATGCGGTCGCGGTGCAGACCGTCCGGGTACAGGCCGTCGGGGTGGAAGTTGGAGGTGGTGACGAAACCCACGCCGGCCTTGAACAGCGCGTCCAGCAACCGGTGCAGGATCATGGCGTCGGTCACGTCCGCCACATGGAATTCGTCAAAACAGATCAGTTTGTAGCGCTTGGCGATGCGCGCGCCCAGTTCGTCCAGTGGGTTCACGGTGCCCTGCAGATCGCGCAGTTCACGGTGCACCTCGCGCATGAACTCGTGAAAATGCAGCCGTGTCTTGCGGCGCAGTGGCACCGCGTTGTAGAAGCAGTCCATCAGGAAGCTCTTGCCCCGCCCCACACCGCCGAACATATAGACCCCGCGCGGAATCTCCGGCTTGACAAACATCTTCTTCAGCGCGTTGGAGCGGCGCTGCTTGTACGTCGCCCACTCGGACGCACACCGCTCCAGCGCGGCTATGGCCCGCTGCTGGGCGGGGTCGGTGGTGTAGCCGCGCTCGACGAGCGCGGCTTCGTAGGTGCTGCGGACCGACAAGAGCGAACCCGGATCAGAAGTTCAAGGTGCGCTTGTCCACCGCGAGTGCGGCTTCCTTCGTGGCTTCCGACAGCGACGGGTGCGCATGGCAGATGCGCGCGATGTCTTCTGCGCTGGCCTTGAATTCCATGGCCACCACAGCCTCGGAGATCAGTTCGGAGGCCATCGGTCCCACGATGTGCACGCCCAGGATTTCGTCCGTCGTCGCGTCGGCCAGGAACTTGACCATGCCGGTGGTGTCGCCCAGCGCGCGGGCGCGGCCGTTGGCGAGGAACGGGAAGGTGCCCGCCTTGTACGCCACGCCGTCCGCCTTGAGCTGCTGCTCGGTGCGGCCGACCCAGGCGATCTCGGGGCTGGTGTAGATGACCCAGGGGATGGTGTTGAAGTTGACATGCCCGTGCTGGCCGGCGATGCGTTCGGCCACGGCAACGCCCTCCTCTTCTGCCTTGTGGGCCAGCATGGGGCCGCGCACCACGTCACCCACCGCCCAGACGCCCGGCAGGTTGGTCTTGCATTCGTCGTCCACCATGATGGCGCCACGCTCGTCGAGCGCCAGGCCCACGGCTTCGGCGTTCAGGCCGATGGTGTTGGGCACACGACCGATCGAGACGATCAGTTTGTCGGCGTCCAGCGTCAGGGCTTCGCCCTTGGCGTTGGTGTAGGCCACGCTCACGCCCTTCTTGCCGGTCTTGATCTCGCCAACGGTCACGCCGAGTTCGATCTTCAGGCCCTGCTTGTCGAAGGCCTTCTTGGCTTCCTTGGCGATCTGCTCGTCCACCGCGCCCAGGAAGGTCGGCAGACCTTCGAGGATGGTGACCTCAGACCCCAGGCGGCGCCAGACCGAGCCCATTTCCAGGCCGATCACCCCGGAGCCGATCAGCACCAGCTTCTTCGGCACGGCGCCGATGCGCAGTGCGCCGTCGTTGGACAGCACGTTGACCTCGTCGAACGGCGTGCCGGGCAGTGCGCGGGCGTTGGAGCCGGTGGCGATGACGATCTGCTTGCCGGTGAGAACCTCTTCCTTGGCACCCGACACCTGGACTTCGTAGCCGCCCTCTGCGGCCTTCACGAACGAGCCACGGCCGTGGAAGAACGTGATCTTGTTCTTCTTGAACAGGTAGAGGATGCCGTCGTTGTTCTGCTTCACGACGGTGTCCTTGCGGCCCACCATCTTGGCCACGTCCATCGTCACCTTGCCGGTGCTGATGCCGTGCTCGGCGAAATGGTGGCTGGCGTGCTCGAAGTGCTCGCTGGACTGCAGCAGGGCCTTGGACGGAATGCAACCGACGTTGGTGCAGGTGCCACCCGGGGCCGGGCCGCCAGTGGCGTTTTTCCACTCGTCGATACACGCGACCTTGAAGCCCAGCTGGGCAGCGCGGATGGCAGCGATATAGCCGCCGGGGCCGGCGCCGATCACGACGACGTCAAATGCTTGAGACATGTTTGTTCCTGAATGAGGTTGGACAAACGCCCCCGAAGGGGCGTCTGCAATTTCGCGTGTCGATCAGATATCGAACAAGAGGCGAGCCGGATCTTCCAGCGCTTCCTTCATCGCCACCAGACCCAGCACGGCTTCGCGGCCGTCGATGATGCGGTGGTCATAGGACATGGCGAAGTAGTTCATCGGGCGCACCACCACCTGGCCGTTTTCGACCATGGCGCGGTCCTTGGTGGCATGCACGCCGAGGATGGCCGACTGGGGTGGGTTGATGATGGGGGTGGACATCATCGAGCCGAAGGTGCCGCCGTTGGAGATGGAGAAGGTGCCACCGGTCATGTCGTCCATGCCCAGCTTGCCGTCCTTGGCCTTCTGGCCAAATTCGGCGATCTTCTTCTCGATCTCGGCAAAGCTCATCTGGTCGGCGTTGCGCAAGATGGGCACCACCAGACCGCGGGGCGAACCCACCGCGATACCGATGTCGAAATAGCCGTGGTAGACGATGTCGTTGCCGTCCACCGAGGCGTTGAGCACCGGGAACTTCTTCAACGCGTGCACGGCGGCCTTGACGAAGAAGCTCATGAAGCCGAGCTTCACGCCGTGTTCCTTCTCGAAGCGCTCCTGCATGCGCTTGCGCATGTCCATGACCGGGGCCATGTTGATTTCGTTGAACGTGGTCAGGATGGCGTTGGTCGACTGCGACTGCAGCAGGCGCTCTGCCACGCGGGCGCGCAGGCGGGTCATGGGCACGCGCTCTTCAGGGCGGTCGCCCAGGTCGGGCGCCACGGTCGCCACCTGCGGCAGCACCTTGGTCGGCGCGCCGGTCGGGATCGCCACGGGCGCGGCCACGGCGGCCTTGGGCGCCGCCGCGGCGGCGAGCACGTCACCCTTGGTCACGCGGCCGTCTTTGCCGGTGCCGGCCACGGAGCCTGGCGCCATGCCGCCGTCGGCCATCAGCTTGGCAGCGGCGGGCATGGCCACGCCGGCCTTGCTCGTGGAGGCTGCGGCAGCCGCAGCGGCCACAGGCGCCGGTGCGGCTGCCGCAGGTGCAGCGGCGGCGACCGGCGCAGCGGCACCGGCCACGGCCGCGGTGTCGATGCGGGCGATCAGTTGCTCGGCGGCCACGGTGGCGCCATCACCTTGCAGGATTTCCACCAGCACGCCGGAGGACGGCGCCGGGCATTCCAGCACCACCTTGTCGGTCTCGATCTCGATCAGAGTCTCGTCGGCGGTGACGGCGTCACCGACCTTCTTTTTCCATTGCAGCAGGGTGGCCTCGGCCACGGACTCGGAGAGCTGCGGTACTTTGACTTCTACGATTGCCATGTGTCTTCTACCTTGATTTTTTGCGATTCGCGCCAGCCATCTTCGCGCCCCTTGACGGAGGCACCAGGCTGGCGCAGGTCCGGATTACTTGGTGAGGATGAAGCCCTTGAGCTTGCCGAAAGCGGCTTCGATCAGGGTCTTCTGCTGTTCCTGGTGCAGGTGCGCGTATCCCACTGCGGGCGAGGCCGAAGCGGCCCGGCCGGCATAACCCAGCTTCTGGCCATCGAGCATGTTCTCGTGGATGTAATGCTGCACGAAGAACCAGGCGCCCTGGTTCTGCGGCTCGTCCTGGCACCACACGATGTCGGTGGCGTTGGGGTACTTCTTGATCTCGGCACCGAACACCTTGTGCGGGAACGGGTAGAGCTGCTCCACACGCAGGATGACCACGTCGTCGTCGCCACGCTCCTCGCGCTTCTTGACCAGGTCGTAATACACCTTGCCCGAGCAGCAGATGAGGCGCTTGACCTTGTCCGCGTTTTTGACCACGGCGGCGTTGTTCTCGGGAATCACGGTCTGGAAGCTGCCCTTGGTGAACTCGGACAGCGGTGACGTGGCGTCCTTGTTGCGCAGCAGCGACTTGGGCGTGAAGATCACCAGCGGCTTGCGCAGGTTGCGGATCACCTGGCGGCGCAGGATGTGGAAGATCTGGCTCGCCGTGGTCGGCTGCACGATCTGCATGTTGGTGTCGGCGGCCAGCTGCATGAAGCGCTCCAGACGCGCCGAGCTGTGCTCGGGGCCCTGGCCTTCGTAGCCGTGCGGCAGCATCAGCGTGATGCCGTTGACACGGCCCCACTTCACTTCGCCAGAAGCGATGAACTGGTCGATCACCACCTGGGCGCCGTTGGCGAAATCGCCGAACTGGGCTTCCCAGATCACGAGCGTGTTCGGGTCGTTGGACGCGTAGCCGTATTCAAAGCCCAGCACCGCCTCTTCGGACAGGATGGAGTCGATGACCACAAACGGCGCCTGGTTGTCGCCCACGTTCTGCAGCGGCGTGTAGGTGCCGGTGTCCCACTTCTCGCGGTTCTGGTCGTGGATGACGGCGTGGCGGTGCGTGAACGTGCCACGACCGCAGTCTTCGCCCGACAGACGCACCGGGAAACCGCTGGCCACCAGCGAGGCAAACGCCATGTGTTCGCCCATGCCCCAGTCCACCGGGATATCGCCACGGCCCATGGCCGCACGGTCGGCGTAGACCTTCTTCACCAGCTGGTGCGGGCTCACGCTGTCCGGGATGGTGGTCAGGCGATCGGCCAGACGCTTCCACTCCGCCATCGGGATCGCGGTGTCGCCCGCGTCGGTCCATTTCTTGCCGAGGAAGGGCGACCAGTCGACCGCAAACTTGCTCTTGAAGTTGGTCAGCACCGGATCCACCGTATGGCGGCCGGCATCGAGCGCGGCGCGGTAGGCCTTGGCCATGTCGTCGCCCAGCGTTTCGCCCAGACCCTGCGCGGCCAGCTTGTCGGCGTAGAGCTTGCGGGTGCCGGGGTGGGCACTGATCTTCTTGTACATCAGCGGCTGGGTCAGGCTCGGCGTGTCCTGCTCGTTGTGGCCCAGCTTGCGGAAGCAGATGATGTCCACGACCACGTCCTTGCGGAAGGTCATGCGGTACTCCAGCGCGAGCTGCATGCACAGCACCACGGCTTCGGGATCGTCACCGTTGACGTGCAGCACCGGGGCTTCGACGCCCTTGACGATGTCGGTGCAGTACAGCGTGGATCGCAGGTCGCGCGGGTCGGAGGTGGTGAAACCGATCTGGTTGTTGATGATCAGGTGCACCGTGCCGCCCGTGGTGTAGCCGCGGGTCGCGGCCAGTGCCAGGGTTTCCTGGTTCACGCCCTGGCCAGCGAAGGCGGCGTCGCCGTGCACCAGCACCGGCAGGACCTGCTTGCCCTGGGGATCACCGCGGCGGTCCATGCGGGCGCGCACCGAACCCTCCACCACCGGGTTCACGATTTCCAGGTGCGAAGGGTTGAAGGCCAGCGACAGGTGGACCGGTCCACCGGGGGTGGTGACGTCCGAGCTGAAACCCTGGTGGTATTTCACGTCACCTGCGGGCAGGTCTTCGGGCGCGGTGTGGTCGAACTCGGCGAACAGGTCCTTGGGCATCTTGCCCAGGATGTTGACCAGCACGTTCAGGCGGCCACGGTGGGCCATGCCGATCACGATTTCCTGCACGCCCTGTGCACCTGCCTGCTGGATCACTTCGTCCATGGCGGCGATGAAGCTCTCGCCACCTTCGAGTGAGAAGCGCTTCTGGCCCACGTATTTGGTGTGCAGGAAACGCTCCAGGCCTTCGGCCGCGGTCAGGCGATCGAGAATGGCTTTCTTCTTGTCGACATTGAACGCCGGCTTGCTGCGGATCGATTCCAGCTTTTCCTGCCACCAGCGCTTTTGCGTCTGATCGCTGATGTACATGTACTCGGCACCGACGCTGGCGCAATACGTTTCGCGCAGCGCGTTGAGCAGGTCACGCAGCGACATGACTTCTTTACCGAAGAAGGTGTTGCTGGTGTTGAAGACGGTCTCGAAATCGGCGTCGGCAAAACCGTAGAACGCGGGATCGAGTTCGGGAATGTGGTCGCGCTCGGTGCGCTTGAGGGGGTCGAGGTCCGCCCAGCGGGAGCCGACATTGCGGTAGGCAGCGATCAGTTGCTGGACAGCGACGCGCTTGCGGCCCAGATCGGAGTCGGCACCAGCGGCCACAACGACCTTGGTTCCGCCCTGCTTGGCGCGCTCGGCAAAAGCATTGATGACCGGCTGGTGGGGGACGTCGCGGGTGTCGGAACCGTCGCCCGCTGGAACGTGCTGAAGGGCGTCGAAGTAACCGCGCCAGTTGTCCGGCACACTGCCTGGATTTTCCAGGTAGTTTTCATACATCTCTTCCACGTACGGCGCGTTGCCGCCGAAGAGATAGGAATTGTTCTGGTAGGCAACATAGACGTTGCCCCCATTCGATGGGGAATTGCTCATAGATTCGCTGACCTCCGCTTCCCTCTGGGAAACATTAGCTGGTTAAAGAAACCTCCCGCGACACGGCTTAACCGATTGGCGGATGCGACAGTGACTGTGGAAGGACCTGACTGCAGCCCGCGATTGTGCCACCTGAGCGCAGGCTCAGGGAAAAAGATTGCAGTGGGGCATACCCCGGGGTTCGGAATCACCCCGGCGTTGTTGCAGCGGCGCGAAGCGACAGCGCCGTGTCAGGCTGAACGATATGGAATCAGGAAACCACGCGTGGCGAAAGGCGCTCGGAAGCCGGCACAGCGCTGGGTTCGTCCATTTCGATCGCGATTTGCGTGCAGACCGTGCGGCACAGCGTGACCGCCTTTTCGCTCTGCACCCGGTAGATGACCTGGGTGCCTTCCTTGCGCTTGGCCAGCACACCAGCCCGGTACAGCAGGTTCAGATGCTGGGACAGGTTGGGCTGGGTGGTGTTGATTTCCTGCAGCAGCTGGGACACCGATTTTTCCTTGTCGCACAGCGCGCTGAGGATGCGCAACCGCATGGGCGTGGCCAGCACGCCAAACAGCTCGGCGGCCATTTCGAACACGCGCACCTTCTCGACATTGGCATCGGACTCGATCATTTGTTCCATGGCAGACCACACTTTTGTCAATATAAGCATGGATCATACTTACAAAACAGGACTTTGACCATGCGTTTTTGTCGGGATTGACCCCAGTTTGACGACCCCAAAAAGAAACCCGGTGCGTCTGGCGACGCCACCGGGTTTCAACGGCATGCTGGCGGCAAACCAGCGGTGAATCTCAGGCCTGCAGATCCTTGATCTGCTGCAGCGCGGCGGGGTCGTCCATGGTGGTCAGATCGCCCGGGTCGCGGCCTTCGCAGACCGCCTGGATGGCGCGGCGCAGCAACTTGCCTGAGCGCGTCTTGGGCAAGACGTTGACAAAGCGCACCCTCGCCGGACGCGCCACGGCACCCAGTTGCTCGTCCACCAGCTTCATCACTTCGCCCTCCAGCTTCAGGCGCGCAGCATCGTCAGTCAGGACGGAAGCGTCCTTCACCACGGCGAACGCCATGGCGACCTGTCCTTTGAGCTGGTCCGCCACGCCCACCACCGCCACCTCGGCGATCTTAGGGTGGCTGGAAATGCTCTCTTCGATTTCGCGCGTGCCCAGTCGGTGGCCAGCGACGTTGATCACGTCGTCTGTGCGACCCAGGATGAAGTAGTAGCCGTCCTCGTCACGGATGCCCCAGTCAAAGGTGCTGTAGACCATGCGGCCCGGCACGCTGGACCAGTAGGTCTTGACGAAGCGATCGTTGTCGCCCCAGATGGTCTGCATGCAACCGGGCGGCAGCGGGCCCTCAACGGCCACGACACCCTTCTGGTTGCCGCCATGCAGCTCTTCGCCGGTCTGGTCGTCCAGCAGCTTGACGTTGTAGCCATAGACCGCCTTGCCTGGCGAGCCGAATTTGCTGTCGGCCTTCTCCACGCCGTTGCAGATCGCCAGAATGGGCCAGCCGGTTTCGGTCTGCCAGTAGTTGTCCACGATGGGCTTGCCCAGTTCGTCGGAGATCCACTTCGCGGTGGTTTCGTCCAGCGGCTCGCCGGCAAGAAACAGCGCCTTCAGGCTGGAGAGGTCGTATTTCTTGATGAAGGACGAATCGTATTTCTTGAGCACGCGCACCGCCGTGGGGGCGCTGAACATGACACTGACCTTGTACTTTTCGACCAGTTGCCACCAGATGCCGGCATCGGGCCGGATCGGCAGGCCTTCGTACATGATGGTCGCCATGCCGCCGATCAGCGGGCCGTAGATGATGTAGCTGTGCCCCACGACCCAGCCGATGTCGCTGGTGGAGAAATAGGTCTCGCCCGGCTCGCCCATGTAGATGTGCTTCATGGACGCCGCCAGCGCGACGGTGTAGCCGCCGGTGTCGCGCTGCACGCCCTTGGGCTTGCCGGTGGTGCCACTGGTGTAGAGCGTGTAGCTCGGATGGGTCGCATCGACCCACTCGCAGGGCACCACGGCCTCCATGTGGCGCTCACGCTCGGCGCTGTAGTCCACATCCCGGCCTTCCACCGTGTTGAAAGCCGCCAGGCCGCGGTTGACCATCACCACCTTTTGCGGCTTGTGGGCCGAGAGCTTGATGGCTTCGTCCAGCAGCGGCTTGTATTCCACCACCTTGCCGCCGCGTGAACCGGCATCGGCGCTCACGATGGCCACGGGCGAAGCGTCTTCGATGCGGCTGGCCAGCGCGTGGCTGGCGAAACCGCCAAACACCACCGAATGGATGGCGCCAATGCGCACACAGGCCAGCATGGCAAACGCAGCCTCCGGGATCATGGGCATGTAGATCAGGACACGGTCGCCCTTCGTCACACCCTGGGCCTGCAGGATGGCGGCCATGCGCTGCACTTCGGCATGCAGTTCGCGGAAGCCGTAGATCCGTTCGACGTTGGTCTCGGTCGAGACAAAAATCAGCGCGTTCTGGTCCGCGCGGTCTTTCAGGTGCCGGTCCACCGCGTTGTGGCACAGGTTGGTCAGACCCCCTTCAAACCAGCGGGCGAACGGCGGGTTGTCGTAGTTGCAGACGCGGTCAAAGGGTTTGTGCCAGTCCACCAGCTTGGCCTGCTCGGCCCAGAAGACGTCGCGATCTTCAATCGAACGGCGGTGGAAATCGGCGTAGCCCTGAACGTTGCTCATGTGAGTCTCCTGCGTGGTGGTCGGTTGAGATACGACAACGACCGCGCCGGGCCCCAGGGACTTCCGGCGTGGTCGAGAAAAACTGAATTCATAATTATGGCGTTCAGACTTGCGACAGTCTGACAAGACCCTCGCACCACCCAACCCGCTTTCGCGGGAAGCCCGTTTGCTGCGGCACTGGACAACCGACGCGCCATCGAGCGAATCCGTACCCCTACTTGATCAGCGCATGAACCTCGCGGAACGCCGGATGTTCAGCCGTGCGCAGCCACTCGAAGGCCACCATTTCCGTCGTGAGCAGTTCAGCGCCAGCCCCCGCCAGGCGGTCAAAGGCCGCATCGCGGTTGCGCTCGGTGCGCGAGCCGCAGGCGTCGGTCACGACCCAGACGTCGATCTCCTGTTCGATCAGCCCCAGCACGGTCTGCAGCAAGCAGACATGGGCCTCGCAACCGGCGATCACCACCGTGTTGCGCTCGGGCGCCTGGCTCGGGGCGGCCTTTTGCAGGTGTTTGGGCAGGCTGCGGGCGTTGCCTGCGGCGGGACGCACCGCGGGTCGCAGCCAGTCCAGCAAACCGGCGTCAACAGCGCTGAAGCTCATCTTGCTCAGGGTCTTTTGGCACAAGCCCCGCAATTCCGCATCGTTGCCGCCGAGTTTGTCGGGGTTCTGTTCGGTGCCAAAAACCGGCACCCGAAGCAGTTGCGCCATGCGGGCCAGGCGCACCGCATTGGCCAGCACCAGCGGCGCCTCGTGGATCGCGGGCAACAAGCGGGTTTGGTAGTCGACCAGCACCAGTTGGGAATCGGCGGCATCAAGCAGCATCGGACAGTCTCTTTGGTAGGTTGGAACAAACCGGCCAGTTGGCGATGAAGCCGGTCGTGCCCAGCATTGTGACAAAGGCGCATGCCTCCCGGTCCGGTCGGATGGCACAATAGATCAATATTCAAATAAATCAACGCATTGCATGTCTTTCCTCGCTTGACTTCACAAAGCTTCACCCTTAACCTGACACCATGAAGCGTTGGATCCCTGTTCTGTTGCTGGCTGGCATGCCTTTGGCGCATGCCGTTCCCGGCGAAGTCGTTTATGAAGACATGGACGTGCTGCTGCAAGAAAAAGGCGTCATCTCACGACTGAGCGAGCAAATACAGCAGGTACGCAACAACGTGGGAGCTTCGGCCTCCACCCTCGTGATCAACGCCATGGGGTTCCTGGGCGTCCCTTACAGCTACGGCGGCAACAGTGCTGAAACCGGTGTCGACTGCAGTGGTCTGGTTCGCACGGTTTTTGAGCAATCGGTGGGCAAGGTGCTGCCACGTCGAGCGGTGGACCAGGCCGCCGCGACAGAGGCTATCGATCGCAGCGAACTCAAGCCCGGAGACCTGGTTTTCTTCAACACCATGAAGCGGGCGTTCAGCCACGTGGGCATCTATGTCGGTGAAGGGAAGTTCATCCATGCCCCACGCTCAGGCGCCTCCGTCCGGCTGGAAGACATGCGCGTCGCGTACTGGAGCAACCGGTTCAACGGCGCCCGGCGCGTGCCCATGCCGTCATCGATCAATGCGGCGGTGCGCTGAACCAGCCGCAACCTCAAAAAACCGGGCTTGACCCGGTTTTTTTTGGGCTGATGGGCAAGGTCTTCAGAGGTCATCCAGGTACATCTTGTCTTTCAAGAGCTTGTAACTCCAGGGCTGGTTGGCATTTTTCCATCCATTGACCACCCGCTGCCCTTTGCGCTCGCCGTCTTTGGCGGTATCGCCCTCGAATCCGTCGATCACGGTGTAGGCCCTTTTGAAACCGTATTGCGCGAGCAGTCCGGCGGCATGGTTGCTGCGAATGCCCGAGCGACAGATCAGGACCACGGCATCGTCTTTGCTCAGACCGACCCGGGCCAGCCGACTTTCCACATCCTGAACGAAATGGGTGTTGGACAGCTGCACAAATTCGTTGCTGGCATCGCTCCACTCCCAGACTTCAGGAAACTCAAGGAACGGCACCAGGTAGTCCACCGAGGTGGCCATGCCCACGTACATGGCTTCAGCCCGTGTGCGGATGTCGATGAACAGCACCTTGCCCGGCGCGCCCTGCTTCATCTCGGCCGCTTCGACGGCCGTGAGGTGCAGGCCGGAGGCTGATCGTTTGGCGGCGGGGACCTTGTCCGCGTCGATGGCCATGGCCTGACCTGCGAGCAACAGCGTCGCTGCGTTGAAGATGGCAACCGCTCGACCGAAACGGCGCCAGGCGGATGCAAAAGGCCCGTGCTTCATTTCAGGGCTCCCAGGTATTCGGCAACGGCCCTGGTTTCCAGCTGGCTCATGCGCGCAGAGATCACGGTCATGATCGCGCTGTCGTTGCTGCGTTCGCGCTGGTTGAAATGGAGCAGTTGCGCCTCGAGGTAGCTGGGGTGCTGACCGGCCAGGCGCGGCATGTTGGCGCTGCCACGGCCATGGGTGCCGTGGCAGGACAGGCACGCGGGCAACCCCGCATACACATTGCCCCGCTCGTAGACGAATTGCCCCACCGCCATGAGCTGCGGGTCATCGGACGGGGTGCTGGCGGCTTTCTGGCTCGCATAGTGCGCGGCGAGCGAACGGATCATGCGATCGTCCATCATGGCCACCTTTTCTTTCATCAGGGGACTCTTGCGGTCCCCCGAGGCGAAGTCCTTCAACTGCTTGACCAGGTAGGTTTCGTTCTGTCCCGCCAGGCGCGGGAAATTGGGCGCCGCGCTCTGTCCGGTGGCCCCGTGACAGGAGCCGCAGTGTTCTGCGGCGAAGCGGGCTCCGGCAGCGAGGTCGACGTCCAAAGTCTGTGCATTTGCCGACCAGGCCAGCGAGCCCAGCAGCGAGGTTGCAAGCAGTGCACGGAATCTCCGCAACCAGCTGACCCGCTTGGGTGTGCGGCCTGTGGTGACCACCTTGACGTTGTTGTCCATCATGTCTCCTGTCCGTGAAAGTCAGAGGCATTCTGGTCACTCGATCCGGGCCACCGATTGATACAAGTCAATAACGATTAACTTATATTTATATCGGAAAATGAAACGCGCCAGGGGTCTTGCAGCGCGCTCACCGCATGCTCATCACCAACCCAGACACCACAAAAGCGCAGGAACAGTGGCTGCAGCACAACAGCTTCGCCGCCTCGCTCCCGGGTACGCATGGCCGCTGGACGGCGGTCAGCCCAGGCGTGTTGATCGGTCCAACCGCCGCCAGATGGCCGCGCTACGACGGGTTACCGGTGGCCTGATGGCCCGGCCAGGTTCCGCTGGCGATGTAGATGCCACCCATCCAGGTGGAGCGGACGTCCAGCCCCGGCACGTGAGCCGCCAGACCGCTCCAGGGTTGAACAAGGCCATCCAGCGTACTGACGGAACGCAGTGCCGCTCCCCAGACAAAGAGATTGACCGGCCAGGCCCAAGGGTCGGCCCACTGCAACCCGGTTGCCACCACACGCGCACCCGGCTTGAGGTGCTGCAGCACATTGGCAATCGCCTCAGGGCGACGCAACACGTCGTGCGTGAAGTGAAACAGCGCGGCATCGGCATGCCCCGTCCAGCGCGCTGATTCGACCGGCGCATTGATCAGCGATACCTCGCAGGGCTCGACAGCCGCGAGACGCTCACGCGCCTTGACCATCATCTCCGGGCATTGTTCGATCCCCACGATCCGGCCGTGCGGGCCCACGGCGTCGGCGAGCAGAGGAAAACTCAGACCGGTGCCACAGCCGACATCCAGCACGGACGCACCGGGGCGCAGTTGCAGACTCGCCACAGCCTCCCGGCGCAGTGGCTCGAACATCGCGAGTTCGTTGTCGTACACGCCGGCCCGCAAGCGGTACTGCTCCAAGGCAAACCTGCGGTCGGGCATGCGTGTTTTCCTGCGACTGAGTGATGGACTTTTCATGATCTTGCTGGACTGTGGCAATTTCCACAGTCCAGCATAGTGCGCAGACCCTCGCACCGCAAGCAGCAATGGTCTGCGTTTGTTACCGAGTGTCCCTGCGCGCAGAAGCCGCGATCAGAAGCTGTAGTTGTAATTGATGCGCAGCGTCTTCTGGCTGTGCGACACCGTACCCGCCATGCCCGGGCCGAACATGTTCGGGTTGGTGCGGGTCACCTTGGGCGCAATGGCCAGTGAGCCGGCCACCGAGTGGCCGCCACCGATGTTCCATCCCAAACCAAGGGTGTAGTGGGACTCGATCGTGGCCGGGAACAGCGGGTTGAGCGTGCTGTCGGGCACGGGATTGCTGGCGTGGTTGTAGCCAGCGCGCAGGGCCAGGCCCGGCGCCAGCATGTACTGGCCGCCGATCATGAGGACAGTCTGGTCTTTCCAGTTCTGCGGCATCGCTCCCACCATCCAACCCCCGCCCATGTTCATGCCCAGGCGGAAATCCTTCATGCTGTTCGACCAGGCCAGGTGCTTGATGTCGGCCGCCAGCATGAAGGCGGGTGTGGCCTGCCAGGCCACGCCGACGCCATAGGTTTCCGGCCACTGGAAGTCCACCACCTTGAACTGCGTGGGGATCTGCATGCCCCCCGGCAACATGGTGAAGGTGCCGCTGCCTTGCAGGTCGCCGATGTCGGTCTTGCT
The DNA here is from genome assembly GCA_030653975.1 of Hydrogenophaga sp. Lineage (GTDB taxonomy): Bacteria > Pseudomonadota > Gammaproteobacteria > Burkholderiales > Burkholderiaceae_C > Hydrogenophaga. Next base: position 14,254 of record JAURYH010000024.1, read on the forward strand.
GTGGTAGGTGGCACCAAAGGCCAGGGCATTGGAGACCTTGTAGTGGGCGCCCAGCTTTACGGCCCAGCCATTGCCGGAAGCTTCGCCGGTGAAGTCGTTCTTGTCGCTGAAGCTGGCGTGGCCCGAGCCGTCGGGCATGAGCATCTGCACGTCCATGCTGGCCCACACATAGTCGATCTGGCCGGCCACGGTGAAGCTGTCGTTGACGTTGTAGACCAGTGGGAACATCAGCCGGCCGAAGCCCACTTCGGAGCGCATGGGCAGGCCGGTGCCACCGGACAGGAAAGAGTTGCTGCCGTACTCGGTACCCATACCACCCTGGGCCAGCATGCCGGCGCCGTAGGTGAACTTGCCGGACTTGCGGACAAGGGAGAGCGAAGGCATGTAATAGGCATCGCCGCCCGACTTCGCGTTCATGGTGCCGGCCTGCGGGTGGTTCATGCGGGTGTTCACGTCCGGCATCAACACCGTCAGGCCCAGGCCCAGGTTGCTGCCTTCCTGGCGCAGACCCAGCGTGGCCGGGTTGTTCATCAGGGCTGAGTTGCCGTTTTCATGGGCAAACGAGGCGCCGCCCATGCCGCCGGCCTTGGCGCCGTAGGCTTCCAGATTCATGCCGTTGGTGGCGGCGGCGGGCAGGGCCACCAGCGCAATCACGGCCGCCGCGATGGCGGTGCGGGTGGGGCGGTGTACGAAGCGACGAGCGTGTGGCATGCGTGTGGACTCCTGGAGCCAAAGGATTGATGGAACCCGAAGACTACTGGCACGGGTATTTTCTGGGGAGACGGGAAGCTTCGGGTTGACGGCCGCCTGTAAAACATATACGGATACAGGTATCAGCATTTTTCAGTCATCTCCAAAGACCATTCCGGGCTGCACCTTGTGCCGTGGGGAATCTCCCTTGGCGTGCGCCCGTATCCACCAGCCAGACGACAAACAACCCGGACCCACAAAGGTCCTGGTTTCTGTTTTGGTGAACGCTGAAGCCGCCTGCTGCTTGGCTGGCATGTCCAGCATGCAGGTCCCTGTGGCCTTGCGCCACAATCGCGCATGACTTCCGATGCCGCCGCCACAACACCCATTGAACGTGCACCCGTCGCCGCGCTGGCCTGCACCCAGTGCCCCTTGCGAAAACTGGCCCTGTTCCAGACACACGAAGCCGCCGAACTGGAACTCGTGCAGTCGCTCAAGCGCAAGGACATGCACCTGCCGGTGGGCAGCACACTGATCCAGGAAGGTCAGGTCGACGCGCCGCTCTACACGCTGCAAAAGGGCTGGGCGTTTCGCTTCAAGACGCTGAGCGACGGGCGCCGGCAGATCCTGAATTTCCTGCTCGCGGGCGACTTCATCGGCGTGCAGCAGAAGATGGGCGATGCCGCGGCCCACGGCGTCGAGACGCTGACCGATGCGGTGTTCTGTGTGTTCCAGCGCGACTCGCTGTGGGAGATCCACCGCCGTTCGCCCAGCATGGGCTTCAACGTGACCTGGCTCACCGCGCACGAAGAATCGCTGGTGGACGACACGCTGCTCTCCGTGGGGCGGCGCAGCGCCGAAGAGCGCATTGCCATGCTGCTGATCCTGCTGTTCAAGCGCGCCGCTGCGCTGCAGGCCGATGGCGGCACGAGCGGTGTGCCGTTTCCGTTGACGCAACAACATGTCGCCGATGCGCTCGGGCTCTCACTGGTGCACACCAACAAGACGCTGCGCAAACTGGAGCGCCGCGGCCTGCACCACATTGGCGAAGGTCGGCTGTATATGCGGGACGTAAAGGCGCTCGCGCGCCTGGCCGACCTGTACGGAGATGGCCGCCCCCCCGTGCGCCCTCTGGTGTGACCGTTCCACGGACCTGCAATACACCCAGTGGTCGCTGACAACCCGTAACACCTGGGTGTGCATTCATGTCTTTGTACATAACGAAAGGCTGACCCGCCACCTACATTGCGTTCAACCCTGCTTCCCGCCTTCCAGGCCAGCAGGGACATCGACAGTCTCATGGCCTTCAACGGCCGGGACTCCGATGGAACGACATGCCCAAGGAGGCCGCATGACAGCCACCGCATCACGGTTCAACAAGAACCAACTGCTTGCCGCCCTTTCCAGCGCCGAATGGCAGCATCTCGAGCCCGATCTGGATTGGGTCGATCTGGAGGCCGGCACCGTCCTGCATTCCAGCGGCAAGGCACTGCACCATGTGCACTTTCCGGCCAGCGCCACCGTCTCCCTCGTGTCCTCGATGGCCGACGGCGCCTCGGCCGAAGTGGCCGTGGTGGGCAGCGAGGGCATGGTCGGCGTCTGCGCCTTCATGGGCGGCGCCAACCCCTTGAGCGACGCCGTGGTGCAGCGGCCGGGCCAGGCCTGGCGCATGAGCACGGCGGCCGTGCTGCACCACACGCGCCGCTCGCCCGATTTCATGCAGAAGTTGCTGGGCTACACCCAGGCCTTGTTCACCCACATGGCGCATGTGTTCGGCCTGCAACCGCCACCACGCGCTGGACCAGCAGCTGTGCCGCTGGCTGTTGCTGCACCTGGACCGCCAGGAAGGCACCGACATGCAGATCACGCAGGAGCGCATTGCCTGCCTGCTGGGCGTGCGCCGCGAGGGTGTCACCGGCGGTGCACTCAAGCTGCAGAAGGCCGGGCTGATCGACTACCGCCGCGGACACATTTCCATCATCGACCGCAGCGGCCTGGAAGCGCGCAGTTGCGAGTGTTACGGCGTGGTGCGACAGGCTTACGACCGCTTGTCGTGCGCCCACGCCGCGCCTCGCCGGTCGTCAGGGGTTTCCGACCTCGGGCTGGCCACCCTGGTGGTGCACCGCCAACGCCAGCCTTTGCTGATGACCGCCTGAACTTTGCGTGGTCGCGCCCGCGGTGTCGTACGGCCCGACACGCGACCCGTTCACCCCTGCAATTGCCAGGCGTCCCAATGCCACGCTGGCGAACGCAGACCTCTCCCCTCCATGCACCCCCTCTTCTTTTGGGAGACACCACATGAACTACGAAGAACGCGATTCCTTCGGCATCTACGCCGCCGCCACCGCCATGGACGACACCGTCCCGCAGCGCAACCGCGGCCCTGGCCCGTACCTGATGGGCGCCGACACCCTGCTGGGCAACGACGTCGTCAATACCAAGGACGAGGACCTGGGCGACATCAAGGAAATCATGCTCGACATGCGCACCGGACAGGTGAGCTACGCGGTGCTGTCGTTTGGCGGGTTCCTGGGCCTGGGCGAAAAACTGTTTGCCGTGCCATGGACCGCGCTGAAGCTGGACACGGTCAACAAGCGCTTCGTGCTCGACGCGAGCATGGACCGCCTGGAGAGCGCACCCGGCTTCGACAAGAACGACTGGCCCGACATGGCCGACACGGCCTGGGAAAAGGGCGTTCACGACTTCTACGGGACCCGGCCGTACGTGGAACCACGCGGCAACTGAGCCTTTCAAACATGCCCGCCGTCTCGCTGCCAACGTGAGTCGCCATGAGCCCGCGCAAGCCACCTCGCTGCGCGGGCAATTTCCCTGTGCCTGGCACCGAGTGATCGCCCAGGGCCGAACCGACCAGTACCGCCGTATCGACCGGGCGCGTTGCCGAGGCAGGAAGTGCCGATGCGTCTGCCGCGGATCGAATCCGGTTCGCTGGCGGTGGCGAGCCGCTCGGCATGAGCAGCACCAACACGCTCAGGCCAGCGGTTGGTCCATGGTGGGGGGTGGGGGAGTCCTGGTTCATGGCCAGGCTTTGCGTACGGCGCAGGCACTTCCGTGCGTTGACGAACCGACCCGCGAAGGTGGGCGTGCCAAGCTCGCGCTTTGCTGAAAAGGACACACATGGCTCAAACCGCACGCATTGTGGGCAAGGTTGAATACCGGGGAGGCGATGGCCCTGCCGTGGAGATTCGCGAAGGCCCGGTGGAGGTATCGCTCTCGAATACCGACGCCACCTTGAGCTGGGTCGAGGACGATGTGCACGGCTCGGCGGCCATGCCCATTGGCGACTTCCGACGCTTCGTGAAGGAGGGGAAGATCAAGCTCGATGGCCCGGTGCAGGCTGAGGCCTGAGCCGGCACAACACGCCGACACGCGCCGAAGTTGCCCGAACGGCTGGAGCAGATACCGCTGCACCATGGCGTGCAAACAAGGAGGGCCCGAACCGTTGCCGGTTCGGGCCCTCCTTTTTGATGAAGCGCTGAAACCGCTTACTTCTTGCCCGGCGGCAGATCGGTACAGGACCCGTGCGCCACTTCCGCCGCCATGCCAATGCTCTCGCCCAGCGTGGGGTGCGGGTGGATGGTCTTGCCGATATCCACCGCGTCGGCGCCCATCTCGATGGCCAGAGCGATCTCACCGATCATGTCGCCGGCGTGCGTGCCGACCATGCCACCGCCCAGGATCTTGCCGTGGCCATGGGCTTCCGGGCTGTCGTCGAACAGCAGCTTGGTCACGCCTTCGTCGCGGCCGTTGGCAATGGCACGGCCTGAAGCCGTCCAGGGGAACAGGCCCTTCTTGACCTTGATGCCTTGCGCCTTGGCCTGGTCTTCGGTGAGGCCCACCCAGGCCACCTCGGGGTCGGTGTAGGCCACGCTGGGGATCACACGGGCGTTGAAGGCGGCCGCTGCCAGTTCCTTGTTGCCCTGCAGTTCGCCAGCGATCACTTCGGCCGCCACGTGCGCTTCGTGCACCGCCTTGTGCGCCAGCATGGGCTGGCCCACGATGTCGCCGATGGCGAAGATGTGCGGCACGTTGGTGCGCATCTGGATGTCGACGTTGATGAAGCCACGGTCGGTCACCGCCACGCCGGCCTTGTCGGCGGCGATCTTCTTGCCGTTGGGCGTGCGGCCCACGGCCTGCAGCACCAGGTCGTAGACCTGAGGCGCGGGCGCCGTGCCGCCGGGTTCGGCGCTCTCAAACGTCACTTCAATGCCTTCAGGCGTGGCCTTGGCCCCCACCGTCTTGGTCTTGAGCATGATGTTGTCGAAACGCTTGGCGTTCATCTTCTGCCAGATCTTGACGAGGTCGCGATCAGCGCCCTGCATCAGGCCGTCCGTCATTTCCACCACGTCAAGCCTTGCGCCCAGTGTGCTGTAGACGGTGCCCATTTCCAAGCCAATGATGCCGCCACCCAGGATCAGCATGCGCTTGGGGACTTCCTTGAGCGCCAGTGCGCCAGTGCTGTCCACCACGCGCGGATCGTCGGGCATGAAGGGCAGGCGCACCGCCTGCGAGCCAGCGGCGATGATGCATTTCTTGAACCCGATCACCTGCTTCTTGCCGGTCTTCTCTTGCGACGTGCCGGTGGTTTCTTCCACCTCCACATGGTTCGCACCCACAAACGCGCCGTAACCGCGCACGGTGGTGACCTTGCGCATTTTGGCCATGGCGGCCAGGCCGCCGGTGAGTTTGTTGATCACCTTTTCCTTGTGCCCGCGCAGCTTGTCGATGTTGACCACCGGAGCGCCGAAGTCCACGCCGAGGTCGGTCATGTGGCTGACCTCGTCCATCACCGCCGCCACGTGCAGCAGCGCCTTGGACGGGATGCAGCCCACGTTCAGGCACACGCCACCGAGCTGGGCGTAGCGCTCGACCAGCACGACCTTGAGGCCGAGATCGGCGGCGCGGAAGGCGGCCGAGTAACCGCCGGGACCAGCGCCAAGCACGAGCAGGTCGCACACAATGTCAGCGCTGCCGCCGAAGCTGGCGGCGGCAGGCGCCACCACGGAAGCGGCGGCCGAAACGGGTGCCGGTGCAGCCACAGGCGTTGCAGCTGGCGCAGCGGGAGCGCTGGCAGCGCCTTCGCCTTCCAGCAGCAGCACCACCGAGCCTTGCCTGACCTTGTCGCCCAGTTGAACCTTGAGTTCCTTCACCACGCCAGCGTGCGACGAAGGGATTTCCATCGACGCTTTGTCGGACTCCACGGTGATCAGGCTTTGCTCGGCCTTGACGGTGTCGCCGGGTTTGACCAGCAACTCGATGACCGCAACTTCGTCGAAGTCGCCAATGTCGGGAACCTGAATGTCAATGATTGCCATCGTCGGCTCCTTACAGCAGCACCCGGCGGAAGTCGCCGAGAATTTGGCCGAGGTAGGCGTTGAAGCGGGCCGCAGCGGCGCCGTCGATCACGCGGTGGTCCCAGGTCAGGCTCAAAGGCAGCATCAGGCGCGGCTGGAAGGCCTTGCCGTCCCACACCGGTTCCATGTTGCTCTTGCAGACGCCGAGGATGGCCACTTCGGGTGCGTTGATGATGGGCGTGAAGTACCGGCCACCGATGCCGCCCAGGCTGGAGATGGTGAAGCAGGCGCCGCTCATGTCAGCGGGGCTCAGCTTGCCGTCGCGCGCCTTTTTGGCGAGTTCGCCCATTTCCAGGCTGATCTGCAGCACGCCTTTCTTATCGGCGTCCTTGATCACCGGCACCATCAGGCCGTTGGGCGTGTCGGCCGCAAAGCCGATGTGCCAGTACTGCTTGTAGACCAGCGCGTCGCCGTCGATCGAGCTGTTGAACTCGGGGAATTTCTTCAGCGCAGCCACGCAGGCCTTGATCAGGAACGCGAGCATGGTGACCTTCACGCCGCTCTTCTCGTTTTCCTTGTTGGTGGACACGCGGAAGGCTTCGAGATCGGTGATGTCGGCGTCATCAAAGTTGGTGACCGCCGGTATCATGACCGCGTTGCGCAGCAGGTTGGCGCCGCTGATCTTCTTGATGCGACCCATTTCCTTGCGCTCGATGGGGCCGAACTTGGCGAAATCCACCTTGGGCCAGGGGATCAGGCCCAGCTCGGAACCGCCACCGCCGGTGGAAGCCGGGGCTTTGGCCTTCTGTGCAGCGGTCTGCACCGCGCCGGCCATGACCGACTTGGTGAAGCCCTGCACATCGTCCAGCGTGATGCGGCCTTTGGGGCCTTTGCCAGGCACTTCGGCCAGTGGCACGCCGAGCTCGCGGGCGAACTTGCGCACCGAGGGCGAGGCGTGCGGCAGGCCCAGCGCCGGGGTGGCCGTGGGGTTGTGCGCCGGTGCAGCAACCGCGGACGCGGTGGCTACAGCAGGAGCGGCCATGGCAGCAACCGCAGGCGCAGGCGCTGCCGCAACTGCGGCAGCAACCGGAGACGCTGCGCCAGCGGCGCCTTCCAGAATCGCCAGCAAGTCGCCAATGTTGACGGTGTCACCCACCTTGACCTTGAGCTCCTTCAACACGCCGGCGTGCGACGACGGAATCTCCATCGAAGCCTTGTCGGACTCGACCGTGATCAGGCTTTGCTCCAGCTTGATGGTGTCGCCCGGCTTGACCATCACCTCAATGACGGCGACATCCTTGAAGTCGCCAATATCGGGCACGAAGACTTGCACCGGGCCGGAGGCTGCAAGAGCCGCCACGGCGGCATTCGGTTCTGCGGCAGGCGCAGCCACCGGTGCGGGCGCGGCAGCCGCGGGCACAGGCGCCGGGGCGGCTGCGTCACCGGCAGCATCCACCACCAGCACCACCGAACCTTGCTTGACCTTGTCGCCAATGGCAACGCGCAGTTCTTTGACCACACCCGCCGTCGAGCAGGGAATTTCCATCGAGGCTTTGTCGGACTCGACCGTGATCAGGGACTGCTCGGCCTTGACCGTGTCGCCCACGTTGACCATCAGTTCAATGACCACCACCTCATCAAAGTCGCCGATGTCCGGGACTTGTACTTCTACCAATGCCATATCTGTCTCCAATCAGATGTTCAATGCGCCGAGCGCGATGCCATCACCCCGTAAAACCGCCGGGCTGTTGCCAACCGGCTGGTGTCACCCCTAGACAGGGGCAGCGCCACGGACGCTTTAGGGGTGAACAGGCTTCATGCGTAAAGGGGATTCACTTTGTCGGTCTTGATGCCGTACTTGGCAATCGCTTCAGCCACCTTGGCCACAGGCACGGTGCCCTCTTCGCTCAGCGCCTTGAGCGCCGCAACAACGATGTAATGGCGGTTGATCTCGAAGTGCTCGCGCAGCTTGCTGCGGAAGTCGCTGCGGCCAAAACCGTCGGTACCCAGAACTTTGTAGGTGCGGCCCTTGGGAATGAACGAGCGAATCTGCTCGGCGTAGTTCTTCATGTAGTCGGTGGAGGCCACCACCGGGCCAGCGTGCGGCTGCAGTTGCTGCGTGACAAAGGGCACGCGCGGTGCTTCGGTGGGGTGCAGCAGATTGAAACGCTCGACGTCCTGGCCGTCGCGGGTCAGTTCGTTGAAGCTCGGGCAACTCCACACGTCGGCCTGCACACCCCAGTCGTGCGCCAGCAATTCCTGGGCAGCCATGGACTCGCGCAGGATGGTGCCCGAACCCAGCAGTTGCACACGCGTGTCGCCAGCTGCGCCGGGTTTGCAGAGGTACATGCCCTTGATGATCTGCTCTTCGGTCCCAGGCGTGAGGCCGGGCATGGCGTAGTTTTCGTTCAGCAGCGTCAGGTAATAGAAAACGTTGTCCTGCTTCTCCACCATGCGCTTCAGGCCGTGGTGCAGGATCACGCCGACTTCGTGCGCAAATGTCGGGTCGTAGCTGATGCAGTTCGGAATGGTGCCGGCCAGAATGTGGCTGTGGCCGTCTTCGTGCTGCAGGCCTTCACCGTTGAGCGTGGTGCGGCCCGAGGTGCCGCCGAGCAGGAAACCGCGCGCCTGCATGTCGCCGGCGGCCCAGGCCAGGTCGCCAATGCGCTGGAAGCCAAACATCGAGTAGTACACGTAGAACGGCACCATGATGCGGTTGCTGGTGCTGTAGCTGGTGGCGGCTGCGATCCAGCTGCTCATGCCGCCAGCCTCGTTGATGCCTTCTTGCAAAATCTGGCCGGCTTTGTCTTCCTTGTAATACATGACCTGGTCTTTGTCGACCGGGGTGTATTGCTGACCCGCTGGGTTGTAAATGCCGATCTGACGGAACAGGCCTTCCATACCAAACGTGCGGGCCTCGTCCACCAGAATAGGCACCACGCGCGGGCCCAGAGCCTGGTCCCGCAGCAACTGGGTCAAGAAGCGCACGTAGGCTTGGGTGGTGCTGATTTCGCGGCCTTCGGCGGTCGGCTCCATCACGCTCTTGAAGGTGTCGATCGAAGGCACGGTGAAGCTCTCATCGGCCTTGGTGCGGCGGTGCGGCAGGTAGCCACCCAGGGCCTTGCGCCGCGCATGCAGGTACTGCATTTCTGGCGTGTCGTCAGCCGGCTTGTAGAACGGCAGCTTGGGCAACTCGCTGTCCGGAATCGGCAGGTTGAAGCGATCGCGGAAGATCTTGATGTCTTCATCGGTCAGCTTCTTGGTCTGGTGTACGTTGTTCTTGCCCTCGCCCGACTTGCCCATGCCAAAACCCTTCACGGTCTTGATCAGCAACACGGTGGGCTGGCCCTTGTGGTTCACCGCCTTGTGGTAAGCGGCATACACCTTTTGCGGGTCGTGACCACCGCGCTTCAGGTTCCAGATGTCGTCATCGCTCATGTGCGCCACCATCTCCAGCGCTTTCGGATCACGGCCGAAGAAATGCTTGCGCACGTAAGCGCCGTCGTTCGCCTTGAACGACTGGTAATCGCCGTCCAGCGTTTCCATCATGATCTTGCGCAGCGCACCATCCTTGTCGCGCGCCAGCAGCGGGTCCCAGCCGCTGCCCCACAGCAGCTTGATCACGTTCCAGCCTGAGCCCCGGAACTCACCTTCAAGTTCCTGGACGATCTTGCCGTTGCCGCGCACCGGGCCGTCCAGGCGCTGCAGGTTGCAGTTCACCACGAAGATCAGGTTGTCCAGGTTTTCGCGTGCGGCCAGGCTGATCGCGCCCAGCGACTCGACCTCGTCCATTTCACCGTCGCCACAGAACACCCAGACCTTGCGGTTTTCGGTGTTGGCAATGCCACGGGCATGCAGGTACTTCAAAAACCGCGCCTGGTAGATCGCCATCAGTGGGCCCAGGCCCATGGACACCGTGGGGAACTGCCAAAACTCGGGCATCAGCTTGGGGTGCGGGTAGCTCGACAAGCCCTTGCCGTCAACTTCCTGTCGGAAGTTGAGCAATTGTTCTTCGGTCAGGCGACCTTCCAGGTAGGCGCGGGCATACACGCCGGGCGACACGTGGCCCTGGATGTACAGGCAGTCGCCGCCGTGGTTCTCGCTTTCAGCGTGCCAGAAATGGTTGAATCCGGCACCAAACATATGGGCCAGCGAAGCAAATGAGCCGATGTGACCACCCAGATCCCCCCCATCTTCGGGGTTGTGGCGGTTGGCCTTGACCACCATGGCCATGGCGTTCCAGCGCATGTAGGCACGCAGGCGCTCTTCAATTTCGATGTTGCCAGGGCAGCGTTCTTCTTCGTTGGGTTCGATCGTGTTGACGTAACCGGTGTTGGCTGAAAACGGCAGATCGATGCTGTTTTGGCGGGCCTCTTCAAGCAACTGTTCCAGCAGGAAGTGGGCGCGCTCGGGCCCCTCCCGCTCAATCACGGCGGCGAGCGCATCCATCCATTCACGGGTTTCCTGGTGATCCACATCCTTGGCACCAAGGCCATTGAGAGCGTCGGTCGCTGACATATGTCTGTCTCCTGTTGGTTTAAACAAAGCTTACGGCGGGCCTTCCGCTGTGTCACGAATTTTCCCACAGCTTTTTTCAAATTTCAATATGTGCTTTTATTTTCTATATTATGAAATTTAGGTCGACATGAAACAACGAATCAAGCGAACGCATTTGTTCACCACAGGCTCCTGCGCGCAAAGGCCTCACGTAGACTTAACAAAAGATGATTCCCTTGCCAAGCCCCCGACCTGATCAACCCGCCCCTCTGGCACCCACCAACTGGTGGAAACGCTGGTGGCGCAAACTGCCTCCTTCACGGCAGGACCGCTTTGCCACCCTCGCACCGCTGCTGTCGGTGCTGCTGTTTCTCTCCGCCATCGTGGTGGCCATCACCTATCTGCGCTTCGAAGAAATTGAACGCGAGCAGGAGGCTGTGACGCGCGACGTGGAATACGCACAGCAGCGCCTGCGCCTTCGCTTGCTCGAACGCCAGGAACAGCTCATGCGACTCGCCCGGGATGTGGACAACAAAGAGATTTCAAACGAAGAGTTTGAGTTTCAGGTCGAGTCCCTGATCAGCCAGTTCCCCGAACTACTGGCCATCAGCTGGGTGGATGCCCGACGCACCGTGGTGGCCAGCTACGCCTCGCCCAGCGCACCACCCCACCTGGTACGGCTGCCTGGCAGCACACTGGCCCCCAACGAAACAGATGGGTCGTTTGACCTGGCGCGCGACCTGCGCCAGCCGATCTATTCGCGACCGTTGGGCGAAGAACCGCGCAACGCCACGCTCATGCTGCAGGTTCCCTTGTCCGAGCAGGGCCGTTTCGCTGGCACAGTCATGGGGGAGTATTCCGTGGATGGCCTGATGCGCTTTGGCATCCCCCCCGAGGTCATGGCCCGTTACGCCGTGGCCTTGCTCGACGACCGTGGCCAGGTGCTGGCGGGAAGCCTGCAAGCGCCCAACGATGTGCTGCGCCAGCTGCCTTGGTCCGATCAGCCGTTGGAACACGAGGTGGCCGTATCGCCCGTCGGCAACGGACTGATCTTGAAAGCCCAGGGCTATCGCACGTCAAAAGACATTGTGGGCAGCGGCTTCTTCTGGGTCATTGGTGCGTTGAGTGCGCTCACCGTCTGGATGCTGCTTGGCACCTGGCGCCACACGCGCCGGCGCGTGCAGGCACAGCAGGCACTGGTGGCCGAAACCAATTTTCGTCGCGCCATGGAAAACTCCATGCTCACCGGCATGCGCGCGCTGGACATGCAGGGCCGGATCACCTACGTGAACCCCGCATTTTGTTCCATGACGGGCTGGAGCGAAGGCGAACTGGTGGGGCGCACCGCACCCTTTCCCTACTGGCCAGAGGACGACCACGATCAGCTCAACGCGCGGCTGGAAGACGAACTGCACGGGCGCACGACGTCAGGGGGATTTGAAGTGAGGGTGCAACGCCGTGACGGCAGCATCTTTGACGCACGCATGTATGTGTCGCCTTTGATCGACCCCAAGGGGCACCAGACCGGATGGATGACCTCCATGACCGATATCACCGAGCCCAAGCGCATTCGCGAGGAGCTCTCTGCGTCCTACGAACGATTCACCACCGTGCTGGAAAGCTTGGACTCCGCGGTCTCAGTGGCACCCTTGGGCAGCGACGAAATGCTGTTTGCCAACAAGATGTACCGCCTGTGGTTTGGACTCCGGGGTCAAGGCCACCGCCATCTGGTCGATCTGGCCGGCACGCAGCCCACACCCAGTCCCGACAATGGCGATGCTGTGGATGCGTTTGCCGGAATGCCCACCGACACCCTGACCGAGGCCGGCGCAGAAAACGCCGAGGTTTTCGTGAAGGAACTCGACCGCTGGCTGGAGGTGCGCACCCGCTACCTGACCTGGGTGGACGGTCGACTGGCCCAAATGGTGATTGCCAGTGACATCACGCCACGACGCAATGCTGAGGAGCAGGCTGCACGCCAAGCCGAGCGCGCACAGACCGCTAGCCGCCTCATCACCATGGGCGAAATGGCGTCCAGCGTGGCACACGAACTCAACCAGCCGCTAACCGCCATCAGCAACTACTGCAACGGCATGATTTCTCGCGTGCAGGAGGATCGCATCACGCAGGACGAACTGCTCGGTGCGCTGGAAAAAACCGCCCGCCAGGCCCAGCGCGCCGGCCAGATCATTCAGCGCATCCGCGCGTTTGTGAAGCGCAGCGAGCCCAACCCCACACCGTCAGACGTGTCGCTCATGGTGAGCAACGCGATTGAACTGGCCGACATCGAATTGCGCCGCCAACAGGTGCGCCTGACCCCCTATGTGGCGGCCCGATTGCCCAGCTTGCTGGTGGACCCGATCCTGATCGAACAGGTGCTGATCAACCTGCTGAAGAATGCGGGAGAAGCCATCGCGCAAGCGGGCCGCCCGTCCGGGGAGCGCCATGTGGAGTTGCGTGTGGGCCCCAAGCGCCATGACAACCAGGACGTGGTGGAGTTCGCGGTGCGAGACTCTGGCAGTGGCGTGCCGGACGAAATGATCGAACGCATCTATGAAGCTTTCTACAGCACCAAGAGCGAAGGCATGGGCATTGGCCTAAAGCTGTGTCGCAGCATCGTGGAATCGCATCACGGCAGAATCCAAGTTCAGAACATCTACAATGGCGCCGAAGTGGTGGGCTGCTGCTTCAGCTTCTGGATTCCCGTGGTATCAAGACTGCGCCCAGAGGGTTCTATCGACAGCCCCTCCGCACAGTCGTCGACAGACATAGAAAGAGCGAGATGAGTTTGATTCCCAAAAAAGGCACTGTCTATGTGGTCGACGACGACGAAGCCGTGCGCGATTCGCTGCAATGGCTGCTGGAAGGCAAAGACTACCGGGTACGCTGCTTTGAGTCAGCGGAAGCTTTTCTGAGCCGCTACGACGCACGCGAAGTGGCCTGCCTGATTGCCGATATCCGCATGGGTGGCATGACGGGCATGGAACTGCAGGACCGCCTCATTGAGCGCCAGTCCCCGCTTCCCATCGTTTTCATCACCGGCCATGGCGACGTGCCCATGGCGGTGGAATCGATGAAAAAAGGCGCTCTGGACTTCATCCAGAAACCCTTCAAGGAAGATCAGTTGGTGGCGCTGGTCGAGCGCATGCTGGAGCACGCCAAAGACGCGTTTTCGACCTACCAGCAAGCCGCCAGCCGCGACGCCCTGCTCTCCAAACTCACCAGCCGCGAAGCACAGGTACTGGAGCGGATCGTGGCCGGCCGCCTGAACAAACAGATCGCCGACGACTTGGGCATCAGCATCAAGACGGTCGAGGCGCACCGCGCCAACATCATGGAAAAGCTGGGCGCCAATACCGTGGCCGATCTGCTCAAGATCGCACTCGGTCAGACGCCTGCCAAAGTCTGACGCCACACACAACTGCCCGACGCCCGCCCACCCCGGCGGGCGTTTCCGTTTCAACCACCGCACCGAACGCGCCATGACCGCCCAACTGATCGACGGCAACGCCCTCTCCCGCCAACTGCGCGCCAACGTCGCCGCGCGCGTTACTGCGCTCAAAGCCAAGGGCATCACGCCCGGTCTGGCTGTCATCCTGGTGGGCGACAACCCCGCTTCGCACGTGTACGTGCGCAACAAGGTCAAAGCCTGCGAAGACACGGGCATGCACTCGGTGCTCGAGAGTTGGCCGGCGAGCATGACCGAAGCCGAGTTGCTCGGCCGAGTGAACACGTTGAACCAAGACGCGTCCATTCATGGCGTTCTTGTTCAGTTGCCGCTGCCAGCCCACATCGATGCGCAAAAGGTGATCGAAGCGATTGATCCGGCCAAGGATGTGGACGGCTTCCACATCGCCAGCGCCGGCGCGCTCATGACCGGCCTGCCCGGCTTCTGGCCCTGCACGCCTTATGGCTGCATGAAGATGCTCGAATCCATTGGCTACGACCTGAAGGGCAAGCACGCTGTGGTGATTGGTCGCAGCAACATCGTGGGCAAACCCATGGCCCTCATGCTGCTGCAGAACAACGCCACGGTCACCATTTGCCACAGTGGCACGAAGGATCTCAAAGCCATGACACTGCAGGCCGACTTGGTCGTGGCCGCCGTGGGCAAGCGTAATGTATTGACCGCCGACATGGTCAAGCCCGGTGCGGTTGTGATTGACGTGGGCATGAACCGCAACGACGAAGGCAAACTGTGCGGCGACGTGGACTTTGCGGGCGTGAAAGAGGTGGCGGGCTACATCACCCCGGTGCCCGGTGGCGTTGGTCCGATGACCATCACGATGTTGATGGTAAACACGCTCGAATCGGCGGAAAAGACATAACCCACCGCGCCGTCTTCAGCACAACCCCAAGAAGCGGCTTGTGCGGCCTGGTTGAGCGGGTTCCGCGTAAGCGTTCCGCGAACCCATCTATCTGCAGGAAGCTGAAGCTGCGAACCTCAAGTCTCGACAAACAACGAACGAGACGAGGTGATGATGGATCGAGAGCAGATGGACAAATGCATGGAGCAGGTGCGTGCCTACCGCGC
>JAURYH010000032.1 GCA_030653975.1 Hydrogenophaga sp.
CGAGTACGGCCTGTCCGCGGCGATCGCCACGCGCAACCCGAAGTACATGCACGACTTCGCGCAGAACATCCAGTCGGGCACGGTCAAGATCAACCGCACCACCACCGGCAACCTGGTCAACGCGCCCTTTGGCGGCGTGAAGAACTCCTCCACCTCGACTTTCCGCGAGTCCGGCCGCGTCGGCATGGAGTTCTTCACACAGACCAAGATCGTCTACCGCGCGGCCTGATTCCCATGAGCGTCTATCAAACCCTGGAAGCACTCCAGATCCGCCTGCCGGGCGTCCGCCAGCCCGCAGCGGCTTACGTGCCCTATGCGATCGCCGGCAAACTGGTTTTTCTGAGCGGGCACACCGCCCGGAAAAACGGCCAGCCCTGGGTCGGGAAACTCGGCGTTTCCCTGACCACCGAGGAGGGGCAGGCGGCGGCCCGGTCGGTGGCCATCGATCTGCTCGGCACACTGCAGGGTGCGGTGGGCGACCTCAACCGCGTCGCCCGCATCGTCAAGCTGACCTCGCTGGTGAATTCGGCCCCCGACTTCACCGAACACCACCTGGTGAGCAACGGCGCCAGCGCCCTGATCGCCCAGGTGTTTGGTCCCAAGGGCGAACACGCGCGCAGTGCGTTTGGTGTGGCCCAGATCCCGCACGGCGCGTGCATCGAGATCGAGCTGATCGCCGAGATGGTGTGAGCGTGCGGCGCCATCGCCGCTACCCAGCGCGCTGGGGTTCGACTTCGCCGTGCCGGGCCTGGGGCCGCTCGGGCGGCTGCCAGCGGAAGAACATCGGGTAGACCTTCTCCACCACCGGGCCGTCGAATGCCCAGGCCTTGCACTGGCCCAGGTGCATCGGCGGGCGGCCGTCGGCCGTCGGCGCGAACGAGGCCGAGCGCGTCTGGAACGCCGCGGTGGCCAGGTTGAACAGCAGCTCGCGCAGGTGGGTGCAGCCCTGGATGCCACCGAGGTGGCGTTCGATGGTCTTGCGCCAGCCGCGGCCCAGCGTCTCGCCGATCAGGCCTTGCATGGGCGGCATGGCCTGCGGGCAGGGCGCGTGCGGGTGTGCGTCCATGGCCACCGCGATGTCGCGGATCACCATGGTGTTGTCCAGCGTGACGCGGATGTGCATGTGGTGGATGGGTTCGTGGGGTGCCCACTCGCCCTCGCCTTCGATCACGAAGGCGTGGGGTTTGGTGTCTTGCAGCTCGCCTTCGATGTCCCACAGACCATCGTCGCGTTCGAATCCCCGGTATTCGACTTTCCGGGTGTGCATGGGCTTGCGGGGATGGGGCGTGGGCAGTGGCAAAACGGGACCTCGGCGAACAAGTGACGGAGTGCCGATTTTCCCAGATGGACGCCCCGCTGTCCCGGGCGGCCCGGAAGACCTTCACAGCCATGAAGTGCGTGGATACTGCACCATCACCCACCCATTCTTTCCATCCCGATCCGCGATGACCGCTTCGACACGACTGCAAGCACAGGAGGTGTTTGACCTTGCCCGGCGCCAGTGGCGCAAGGCCTGCACCGCCTGCGCCCCTTTTGCCAGCCCCGGCTGGGACTCGTTCCCCGGCACGGCCAGCGACGAAGTCCTGCAGCTGCTGGGCGCGCTGTGGCTGCCCGGCGACGAGGAGCCGACGCTGGAGGAGCGACGCCCACCCGGGGTGGACCAGTGGTCGGCCGAGGCGCCGATCGCCCTGCATTTCCATCCCTGCAACCGCAGCCAGGTCTGGAGCTGCCGGGCGTGCGGCAAACCCTTCCTGCGCTACACCGAATACGGTGGCTACTACGAAGACCGGCGCATCCGCGAGCTGGACCCGGCGCGGGTGGATCTCGGCGAGCCGGACGCCTGAGCGGCGCGGGTGGGTCGCGGCACCGACCGCGTCACTTCGGCCTGAAGGCGGGTTGATCCCCCCAAGGGCTGCACAGGCAGCGGACAGGCTGGCACACTGGGCGCTCCCCTCGCAGGAGACCCGCCATGTCACACGAGCACGAACACTCGCATGCCCACGAGCGCGAACACCCCCACGAACCGGCCTGGAAGCACGACGGCGTGCGCGTGGTGCCGGGCAACCAGCTCGACGGCAACGTGCCCAGCACACCGGGCATGGACCGCAAGGCCGCGATCAACTTCGCGCGCGTGGGCGCTCAGAAACTCTGGGCTGGCACCGTCACCATCCACGCCAACGCCAAGACCGGCGCCCACCACCACGGCCCGCTGGAGAGCGTGATCTACGTCGTGAAAGGCCGGGCGCGCATGCGCTGGGGCGAGCAGCTGGAATTCACCGCCGAGGCCGGACCGGGCGATTTCATCTACGTGCCGCCCTATGTGCCACACCAGGAGATCAACGCCAGCCCGACCGAAACATTGGAGTGTGTGCTCTGCCGCAGCGACGGCCAGGCGGTGGCGGTCAACCTGGACATCGAGCCGGTGGAAAAACCCGAGCAGGTGCTGTGGGTGGATCCGACGCACCCGCACGGCGGCGTTTGATGTCGCTCAGTGCGGCCGCGCTAGGCGCCGGTGCAGCAGCCACTGGGCGATGGCGCCGCACAGGGCGAAGCCCAGCATCAGCAGCCCGAGATTGAGCGCGCCCTCGTGCCGGAACAGGCCGACGGCAAAGCCGCCCACGGCACCCATCATCTGCTGCATCAGGCCGGCCACCGCTGCGGCCGAGCCCGCCAGCGCGGGCACCAGCCCGATCGTGCCCCCCAGCGCTGGCGGCACCAGCAGGCCGTGGCCGATGCCCACCAGCATCAGTGGCAAGGCAAACGCGAGCGGCGTGTTCACGCCGGCCAGCGCCAGCACCACCACCAGCGCGATGCCGGCCAGCGTGTTGCCTTGCCCGATCCGCATCATGACCCGCTCGCCGGTGCGGTGCGCCATGTGCGAGGCGAGGTAGTTGCCCACGATGTAGGCGCCCGGCACGCACATGATGTAGAAGCCGATGCCGTCGGGACCTACCCCGTAGCTGCCGAGCACGATGGGCGCGCCGCCCAGGAAGGCGTAGAAGGTGGCGGTGGTCATGGAGAGCAGGGCCACGTAGAGGATGAACGCGCGCTCGCGGGCCAGTCGCGCGTACGACGACAACATGGCGCGCAGCCAGTGCGGCTGCACGGTGGTGGTTTTCTGGTGGTCGGGCAGACCGCGCCACGCCGCCACGAACAGCACAGCCGCCAGCACCGCCATCACCACGAAATTGGCCTGCCAGCCCAGGCGCACATGCAGCTGCCCACCGATGATGGTGGCCAGCGGCGGGCACAGGCCCATGGCCATGCCCACGTAGGCCATCACGCGCGTGCGCTCGGGTCCCTGAAACAAATCCTGCACCATGGCGCGACCCACCACCATGCCGGCCGCGGCACCCGCGCCCTGCAGCACGCGCGCGGCCACCAGCAGCGGCAGGTTGGGCGCGAGCGCCGCCAGCACCGAACCCAGGCAACCGACCGCCAGGCCGAACAGCAATATTTTCTTGCGACCCAGCCGGTCCGACAGCGGGCCGTACAGCAGCTGCAGCAAGCCATAGGCCAACACGTAACCGCTGAACGTGAGTTGCACCGCCGCCTGGCCGGTGCCGAAAATGGCGCCCCATTCCTGCATCGAGGGCAGGCAGATGGTCATGGCCAGCAGGCCGAAAGCGAGCTGGGCGAGCAGGTTGGCGATGAGCAGGCCGTGGGGGGCGGGCCGGGGTGGTGGAGCAGTCATGAAAGGGCGGAAGCCGTGGTCGGCGCCGCGCGGGTGGCGGTGGAAAACAGGGGGTGCGGCCTGGCGGAGGGCTGCCCGTTGCGGCGATGCCGCTTGGTGATGGCGCAGACCTGAGCGAAGGCGGAAGGCTACCCGGAATCCGTCGAAGCCGCTGTCGCGGGCTCAAGGTTGCAGGGGCGCACGCTCCAGCGCATCGACCCACATCGCCTTCCAGGGTGCCCAGTCGTGGCCGCCGGGCGCGCTGAGCAGGCGGTCGGCCGGCAGCAGGCCGTTGAACAGGCCGGGGAACGGCGCCAGACGGTCGCGGTTGCCGTAGCCGATGTAGAGCAGCGGGCGCGCCTGCGTCGGGTCGCCGTACCCCTTCAGCCACCGCAGCAGATCGCGCTGGAAGTCGCCGGGCTGCAGCGGCAAACCGGGTTGCCAGCGTGCGAGTCCGCCCGCCTCGGCCACCTCGCCCAGCACGCCGGGCGAGCCGATGAACGGGGCCAGGGCGATGAGGCCATCGATCTCGCCGGGCGCGCTCTTGGCGTACAGCAGTGACCCCATCCCGCCGAGAGAAATGCCGGCCAGCCAGATCGACCGGTAGCCCCGGGCGCGCGCCGGCTCGATCACATCGGCGCGCAAGCGGGCCTCAAAACTGCCGTTGCGGAAGTAGCCCATGTGCGCATCCGCCACCACCACATCCACGCCCGGGTGGCGCGCGCGCGCCTGGTCCACGAAGCCTTCACGCACGATGTCCTGCGGCACCTCCTGCGACCCCGGCATGAACACGATCAGCGTGTGGCCCGGGCCGTTCGACGATGCCGGCAGCCACAGCGCATCCATCGGCACCTTCGCAGGGCGCGGCAACGCGCAGCCCACCTGCAGACCCAGCACCCAGGTCATGAGCAGCCACAGGGTGGCGCGGCTGCAAAGGGAGAGGAGGGCGGTGTTGATCGTGGGCATGGTGGAGCGCCAGCGCGTGTTGCAGGCTGGGCCACTGTAGCGCCTGCACCAGCCCCGATGTCTCGCTAAGATGCCGCCATGACCCCCTACTGGCTGATGAAGTCCGAGCCCGACGAGTGCTCCATCGACGACGCCCTGGCCGCCCCGCAGGCCACCGTGCCCTGGACCGGCGTGCGCAACTACCAGGCGCGCAACTTCATGCGCGACGCCATGCAGGTGGGCGACGGTGTGCTGTTCTACCACTCCAGCTGCGCCGAGCCGGGCATCGTCGGCATCGCGCGCGTGGCCTCGGGCACTCGGCCCGACCCGACGCAGTTCGACCCCGATTCGCCTTATTTCGACGCCAAGTCAAAGCCAGAGGCGCCGCGCTGGCTGCTGCTGGATGTGCAGGCGCTGAAGAAGACCCGGCGGATCGGCTTGCCCGAATTGCGCGCGACGCCGGAACTGGCCGACATGCTGCTGCTCAAGCGGGGCAACCGGCTGTCCATCACGCCGGTGAGCGAGGCGCACTGGCGCTGGATCACGGAGCGGATGTTGGGCCCTTGAACGAGGTGCGCAGGTTCAGCCACGGAGAATTTGGCGCCCCGCAGCGACGGTTCAACGTGGACGGACTGGCGTGCGGGCCGCTGCCGCTGCCCGCACCTGCTCGGCGCAGAACGCGGCCACTTCGGTCAGCAGCTGTTGCGCGGCCACTTGTGCCGCCGCGGCGCCGGCCACCGGGTCTTCGCTGGCCGCGGCCACGCTGACATCAAATTCGCGCCAGGCCACCGCCTGGCGCGTGCTGCTGTTCAGCAGCACGGCGCGCACGCTCAGGCGCACCTGGCTGGGCCGCTGGCTGAAGTCCTGGTGCAGGCGCAGCAACTCGGTTTCCAGCCGCCAGCCGCCCGCCGCAGCCGAAGGCGCCCGCAGCACGGCGCGAAAGCCGCCACCGTCCTGCAGCGCGCGCACCAGCAACGGGGCCAGCATCTGGGCCGGTGGTTCCACCCATTCGTGGAAGGCGAAGGCCTCCAGTTGCTGCGGCCGCCGCTGGTAGACCATGCGCCGGCTGTCGTAACCCGGCGCGGCACGCGGCAGGTCCACCGTGAGGGCGGGTGCGTCCGCCGTGGTCACCTGCGCGGTGGGTGTTGGCGCCGCGGTGCCGGCGTCCAGCGTGAAGCGCGCGGGGGGTGGTGTCGGCTTGGGCAACAAGGTGCCGGCACAGGCCGTCAACAGCAGCGGCACCACCGCGGTGAGCAGCAGCCGGCGGACGAGGCCGCTTGCACGACCCGAGGGCATTGGGGGCAGGGTGCTGTGCGCGGGGTGATGGCATTTCATGGCAGGCTTTCTCCGGGGCCGGGCTGAGGCGCTGGCTTGCCCAGCAACAGGCTGTTGGGGTTGACCGTGGTCTGTTCGCTCAGCTGGCGCAGCGAGGCCGAGAGCTGGTTCAGTTCGGCCATCAGCCGCGCCAGCTCGGGCAGGGTCTCGCTGCCCAGTTGTTGCGCGCTGGTGGCGGCGGCGTCGGCGGCCGCACCGGCGCGGGTGCTGGCCTTCCCGGCCACCTCGGCCATGCGTTCGACGGCCTGCGCGCTGCTGGCGATGCGCGCCAGCGTCGGCTCGAACTGCTCGCCCGCGCGCGCGGTCAGTCGAGCGGCCTTGGCGGCATCGGCCAGGCCGGCGCTGATAGCCGCCTGCTGGCCGGCCAGGGTACGTGCCAGCGTGGCGATGTCGGCCAGGGTCGACTTCAGCGCCGCCTGGTTGTCGGGACCCAAGACGGCGTTGAGGTTGTTCGAGACGCGGTCCACATTGGCCAGCACATTGCTCAGCACGTTCTCCAGCCGCGCGCTCAGCGAGGGTTTGGTGGGGATCGTCGGGATCTCGCCGTCGGCGCCGGCCAGCAGCGGTGGCGAACCGGCGCTGCCACCGCTGAGTTCGATGTAGGCGATGCCTGTGAGACCCTGAGCCTTCAGCACGGCCACGCTGTCGCGCTTGATCGGCGTGCCGCGCTTCACCAGGAAATGCAGGCGAACCTGCTCCGAGTTCTGCGGGTCGATCTCGATGCGAGCCACCTTGCCCACATCCACGCCCAGGTATTTCACGGGCGCGTCGATGCTCAGCCCGGCCACCGATTCCTGAATCACGGCCTGGTAGGCGTCCATCGCCTGGCGACCGCCCAGCCCGGCGGCCAGCCACAGCACGCCGGCCACCAGCAAGGCGCCGAGCACGAGCACAAAGCCGCCGACCAGTGTGTAGTTGACCTTGTCGTCCATGGTCGGTGGTCCTTTTGTCAGGCCAGCGCGGGGGCCGCCGTCTGGTGGCTCTCGCGTGGCTGGGTGAAGTAGGCCGCGACCGTGGGATGCGGGTGGTGCGACAGCGCGTCCATCGTGTCCAGCGCGATCACGCGGCCTTCGCCCAGCACGGCGACGCGGTCGCAGACCCGCCACAACAGCGCCAGGTCGTGGCTGACGATCACGATCGTCGGTTGGAACAGTGCCCGGGTGGCCAGGATCAGGTCGTCCACGCCGCGGGAACTGGCCGGGTCCAGGCCCGAAGTCGGTTCGTCCAGGAACAGCAGCTCGGGGTCCAGCGCGATGGCGCGCGCCAGCGCCGCGCGCTTGAGCATGCCGCCGCTCAGTTCGCTGGGGCGCTTCAGCCCGGCTTCGGGCGGCAGGCCGGTCAGGGCCAGCTTCCACTCCGCGATGCGGTCGATCAGCGTGTCGTCCAGCGCGCTGTGTTCGCGCAAGGGCAGGCCGACGTTTTGCCGCACCGTCAGCGCACCGAACAGGCCACCGCGCTGGAACATCACGCCCCAGCGTTTGCGCAGCGCCAGGCCAGGGGCGGCGGCCAGCGCGGTGAGGTCTTCACCCAGCACGCGCACCTGGCCCGAGCTGGGTTGCTGCAGCCCGATCATCTCGCGCAGCAACACCGACTTGCCCGAGCCGCTGCCCCCGGCCAGGCCCAGGATCTCGCCGCGCCTGACGCTCAGGTCCAGCCCCTCGTGCACGGTGTGGCTGCCAAAGCGGGTGCAGATCTGCTGCAGATCGATCACGGGGTCGTTGGCGGCGTCCATCTCACAGCCCCAGCATGTTGAAGGCGACCGAGAACAGCGCGTCGGCGACGATGATCGTGAAGATCGACTGCACCACGCTCAGCGTCGTCTGCCGGCCCACGCTGTCGGCGCTGCCCGAGGTGCGCAGGCCCTGGAAGCAGCCGACGGTGGCGATGATGAACGCGAAGACCAGCGACTTGCCGATGCCGATCAGCAGCGCCGAGCCCTGCATCACGCGGCCGAAGCGGTCGATGAACTCGGCAAAGCCGATGTCCAGTTGCGAGCGCGCCATCACCATGCCGCCGAAGACGCCGGCGATGTCGGCGAACACCGTCAGCAGGGGCAGGGCGATGGCCAGGGCGATGATCTTGGGCAGCACCAGGCGCTGCAAGGGGTCGATGCCGATGGTGCGCAAGGCGTCGACTTCTTCGGCCACCACCATGGTGCCGATCTGCGCCGCGTAGGCCGAGCCGGAGCGCCCGGCGATGATGATGGCGCTGATCAGGGGCGCAAATTCGCGCAGCATGGCGTAGCCGACGAGTTCCACCACGAAGACGTTGGCGCCGTAGTGGCGCAGCTGGTCGGCGCCCTGGTAGGCCACCACGATGCCCAGCAGGAAGGACGTCAGGCCAATGATGGGCAGGGCATCGAAGCCGCCGATCTGCACCTCGTGCCAGATCGCGCGCAGCCGCCACTGGCCGGGATGGCGCAGCACCCGCATCGCCGCGATGGCGGTCTCGCCGATGAAATGCAGAAATGCCAGGGCCTGTTGGGCTGCGGCCACCGCGCGCTGGCCGGTGTGGTGCAGCAGGCCGTACCGCGGCTCCTGCGGCAGGGGCTGGTCCGCGCCCGCCAGCACCTGCTGCATCAGCGCCGCTGCACGCGGCGGCCAGGCGCGCAGAGCCGGTGCCGCGCTGCCGGCCGGCAGCCAGCGTTGCAGCACCCAGGCACCGGCCGAGTCGATGTCTTGCAGCGCCGAGCCGTCCAGCGTGAGCGGTGGCGTGGCGGCGACCGGCAGGGCCTGGGCTTTCAGCAGCGGCCCCAGGCCCTGCAGCGTCCAGTGGCCATGCAGCGCCCAGACCCCGTCCGGGCCTGGCGCAAGCGCGGCCGGTGACTGAGAGGCGTTGGGTTCGGGTGTGGACGGCGCGGGCATGTGGCTGCAAGGCTGCGCGCGTTTGGCGCTGGCGTCCGTGCACTATCGCACATGAGGGTCCCCGACGGTGGGAACCCTGAGCAGCCGACCGATCGCCCGCTAGGAGCCTGCGCGGCAGAAGGCATCGAAGCGAAACGCGTGGGAAAAGAGCCCAATTTGGCTCCGCTTTTGAGGACTGTGGCCGTAGCTACAGCCGGAAAAACGGGGACGAAGTGGGACTTTTCTCCACGCGTTGCAGCCGAT
>JAURYH010000033.1 GCA_030653975.1 Hydrogenophaga sp.
ATCGGCTGCAACGCGTGGAGAAAAGTCCCACTTCGTCCCCGTTTTTCCGGCTGTAGCTACGGCCACAGTCCTCAAAAGCGGAGCCAAATTGGGCTCTTTTCCCACGCGTTTCGCTTCGATGCCTTCTGCCGCGCAGGCTCCAAGGTGCGGGCGGCGCTGGCGTCTGGCCACCAGCCACTGGCCGCGATGCGCCATGGCCTGGCCGTGGATCTCGCACCACCGCGAACCGACTGGTTGTCTTCCCTCAAGGTGCCCACCCTGGTGCTGCACGGTGCCGAAGATCCGTGTCTGCCCTTGCCACACGGGCAGGCGCTTGCGCGCCGCATCCCCGGTGCGCGGTTGTCCGTGCTGGACATGGGCCAACTGCTGCCGGAGGCCCTGGCCGCTCCGGTCGGCGCTCAGGTGGCAGCGTTCATGGGCTCGCCGCAGGTTGGGTAGCCTGCTCCAGTCGCTCTAAAAAATGCAGCGCGTGTTCGCGCGAGTCGCCGCACATCTCGGCGCTCGGCGGCAGCGAGCCGCACACGGCGGGTCGTTCCGGCAGACCAAACAACCGGCAGCGCAGGGCCTCGTCCAGGTGCGGGCAGGGCAGGCCCGCCGGCTTGCCGTGGGGCAGGCCCGGCATCGGGCTGGAGATGGACGGTGCGATGCAGCAGGCGGCGCAGCCGGGGCGGCAGTTCATGCCTGGAATTTGCCGGCGGCCCAGAGCACCTGGTCGATCACCGCCTGCACGCCGGCGCGGCTGGCGTCGGTGGTGAGGCCGCCATCCGCATCAAAGGCTTCGGCGGCCCTGGACAGTGCGAACTGCTTGGGCGAGACCCAGCACTGCAGGTTCATCAGCAGCGGCGCCAGGTGGCTCAGGCTGCGCAGGCCGCCAAGCGCACCGGGCGAGGCCGAGAGCATGCCCACCACCTTGCCGGCGAACGGTTTGCCGCCGGTGGCCCACAGCGGGTCGCCGGCGACCGGTCGCGAGACCCAGTCGATGGTGTTTTTCAGCAGGCCGGTGTAGCTGCCGTTGTACTCGGGCGAGACCACCAGCCAGGCCGGGTGGGCGTGAAAGATCTCCTTCAGGCGGATCACGTCGTGCGGGATGCCGCGCGTTTCCAGGTCGCCGTTGTAGAGCGGCAGGTCGAAGTCCGCGAGTTCCAGGTGGGTGACCTGGGCACCGGCGGCGCTGGCGGCGTCGGCCGCGGCCTGGGCCAGCTTGCGGTTCCAGGACTGGGCGCGGCTGCTGCCGGCGAAAACGAGGAGGGGGATCGGTGTGGCGGTGGGGGTGGTCATGTGAGGGGCTTGGTGGTGCGCGCCACGGTTCGGGCCATCGATGGCTGACCTGGGCTGCATGGGTGTGCCGATTGTGGGGCTGGCGGTGCCAGCCCCGGCGACTGGGGGCTTTCGGGCTTGGCGCGAGGGCTGGAGCGGCCGCCGCTCAGCCGCTCAACGGCGTGGGAGCCTCCGCGCGTCAATCTCTTCCAGCGCGTCCAGCGCCAGCAGCAGGCTGGTGCGGTGTTCGCGTGCCACGGTCTGCCAGGGCAGGCCGGTGAGCGCCGCTTCGAGCCCCCAGAGCAGGTTGAGGCTGGCGCGCGGGTCGCTGTGTTTCACCCGGGCGTAGGCGGCCACCGATCCCAGGCGCCGCAGCGTGCCCAGATCGGGAATGCCCGCCGCCGCCAGCATGGCCTGTGACTTCGGGCCGAGGCCGGGCAGGGTGGCCAGCGCCGGTTCACCGGTCGGGCGAGGGGTGGTGCTGCGCAGGGGTGGGCGGCGAATGGGCATTGATGGGACAATTGAGGGTTGCCCGAGCCAAACGCCGGCCGGGCGGCGGGTGTTTCACGTGAAACACACCGCATCCGCATTGTCGGGCAGCGCGCCAGCCGCCGTGCCCTGGAGCTTTCACCATGTTGTACCCGCAAGAATTTGATGTCATCGTCGTTGGCGGTGGCCACGCCGGCACCGAGGCTGCGCTGGCCGCCGCGCGCATGGGCTGCGCCACGCTGCTGCTCACCCACAACATCGAGACGCTGGGCCAGATGAGTTGCAACCCCAGCATCGGCGGCATCGGCAAGGGGCACCTGGTGAAAGAGGTGGACGCGCTGGGCGGCGCCATGGCCTTGGCCACCGACGAGGGCGGCATCCAGTTCCGCATCCTCAACAGCAGCAAGGGCCCGGCCGTTCGCGCCACCCGCGCCCAGGCCGACCGCATTCTCTACAAGGCCGCCATCCGCCGCATGCTGGAGAACCAGCCCAACCTGTGGCTGTTCCAGCAGGCGGTGGACGATCTGATGGTGGATGGCGACCGCGTGGTGGGCGCCGTCACGCAGGTGGGCATCCGCTTCCGCAGCCGCACCGTGGTGCTGACCGCAGGCACCTTCCTCGACGGCAAGATCCACGTCGGCCTGAACAACTACGCCGCCGGCCGCGCGGGCGATCCGCCGGCCGTGTCACTCTCGGCGCGGCTGAAAGAGCTGAAGCTGCCGCAGGCGCGCCTGAAAACCGGCACCCCGCCGCGCCTGGACGGTCGGACCATCGACTATTCCAAGTGCCAGGAGCAGCCCGGCGACGGCGTGCCCGGCGGCATGAACGCCGATCGCCCGGTACCCGTGTTCAGCTTCATGGGGCAATCGGTGCCACACCCGAAACAGGTGCCGTGCTGGATCACCCACACCAACCTGCGCACGCACGAGATCATCCGCTCCGGCTTCGACCGCAGCCCCATGTTCACCGGCAAGATCGAGGGCGTCGGGCCGCGCTACTGCCCGAGCGTGGAAGACAAGATCAACCGCTTTGCCGACAAGGACAGCCACCAGATCTTCCTGGAACCCGAGGGCCTGACCACGAACGAGGTCTACCCCAACGGCATCAGCACCAGCCTGCCCTTCGACATCCAGTACGCGCTGGTGCGCAGCATGCCGGGGCTGGAAAACGCCCACATCCTGCGCCCGGGCTACGCCATCGAATACGACTATTTCGACCCGCGCTCGCTCAAGAACAGCTTCGAAACCAAGCAGATCCAGGGCCTGTTTTTCGCTGGCCAGATCAACGGCACCACCGGCTACGAAGAGGCGGCGGCCCAGGGCCTGTTCGCCGGGCTCAACGCCGCGCTGCAGTGCCAGGGCAAGGATGCCTGGTTGCCACGCCGCGACGAGGCCTACCTCGGTGTGCTGGTCGACGACCTCGTGACCCAGGGTGTGACCGAGCCCTACCGCATGTTCACCAGCCGCGCCGAGTTCCGCCTGCAGCTGCGCGAGGACAACGCCGACATGCGCCTGACCGAAGCCGGGCGCCAGCTGGGCCTGGTGGACGACGCTCGCTGGGACGCCTTCAGCCGCAAACGCGACGCGGTGGCGCGGGAAACCGAGCGCCTCAAATCCACCTGGGTGAACCCGCGCAACCTGCCGCCGACCGAAAGCGAGCGCGTGCTGGGCAAGGCCATCGAACACGAACACAACCTGTTCGACCTGCTGCGCCGGCCGGCCGTGGGCTATGCCGATCTGGTGGGCATGGACGCGGGCAAGTATGTGAACCCCGATGTTTCACGTGAAACGCTGGGTGATTTGCTGGAGCCGGTGGTGGAGCAGGTGGAGATCGCCGCCAAATACTCGGGCTACATCGACCGTCAGAAAGGCGAGGTGGAGCGCGCTTCGCACTACGAAGGCCTGAAGCTGCCGGCCGATCTGGACTACCTGCAGGTGGCCGCGCTCTCGTTCGAGGCGCGGCAGAAGCTGGCCAAGCACCGGCCTGAAACGCTCGGCCAGGCTTCGCGCATCTCGGGCATCACGCCGGCCAGCATCTCGCTGTTGCTGATCCACCTGAAGAAGGGTGGCTTCAAGGGTTTTGCCACCGTGGCGGTGGAAAGCGACGCCGCCGCATGAGCCGCGCCGTGCTGACCGAAGGCTTGCAGGCGCTTGGCCTGGGTCTGTCCGACGAGCAGGTCGATCACCTGCTGGACTACCTGGCCCTGCTGCAGAAGTGGAACAAGGTCTACAACCTGACCGCCGTGCGTGACCCGGCGGAGATGGTGACGCACCACCTGCTGGACAGCCTGGCCGCCATCGGCCCGCTGCTGCGCCAGACCGGCGGCCAGCAGGTCAAGCTGCTGGACGTCGGCTCGGGTGGCGGGTTGCCGGGCGTGGTGATCGCCATCACCTGTCCGCAAATCAACGTGACTTGTGTGGACACGGTGGGCAAGAAGGCGGCTTTCATCCAGCAAGCGGCCGCCTCGCTGAAGTTGCCGAACCTGCGGGGCGTGCACGCGCGGGTGGAGTCGCTGAAAGCGGAAGAGGGCGGTGGCTTCGATGTGGTCTGTTCGCGGGCCTTTGCCTCGCTGGTGGACTTCACGGCCTGGTCTGCATCGGCCTTGAAGCCGGGCGCGGTGTGGATGGCGATGAAGGGCAAACATCCTACTGAGGAGATCGCTGCTCTTCCGGTTTCGGTGTCGGTGTTTCACGTGGAACAGTTGGTGGTGCCGGGGCTGGATGCGGAGCGTTGCATTGTGTGGCTTCGTCCGGCTTCTTTGGCCTGAGTCTTTTCTTCCCTGTGTCTCGCTCAGAGACCTCGCGCAGGACGGTGGCGTCATGCCCGTTCTCCGGCCCACGCTCGCGGGTCTACTCACCTGTTTGCCCGCTTCACGTCGTCAACACCGGGCTGGCAGGCCTCCTTTTGTGGCCACCGCGAATGGGGCCTGCGCCCGCGCACGCCACCACCATCCTGTGAGTGGCGGACGTGGGCCCTTTTGGGATTGCCCTTCGGCTGCTGGAGGTGGTTGGTTTGGGTGGGAGGGCGCAGGCCCCATTCGCGGTTGCCACGGAGCGGGGGCGCCAGTGCGGTGTTGACGCCAGCCCGGTCGAGCGCCAAAAGCCTCCGCCCGCGAGCGTGGGCCGGAGAAATCCCACCCGGACCAACCGCCTCTACCCAAACGCTTCGAGAGAACTCTGCCCACACGCTCCCAGAGAACAAAGCAACCCCAACCAAAAGAACAAAAAGAAGAGCAGGGCTGTCACGTAAACTCAGCCCCTCAACTCCCGGGGTTTTCACATGTTCGGCATCGCTGATTACGGCGCGTTCGTCGCCGCCATCGTCCTGTTTCTGGCCATCCCAGGCCCGGGCAACCTCGCGCTGATCACCTCGACCAGCAAGGGGGGCGTGCGCGGCGGACTGGCCGCCACCCTCGGCGTGATCGCAGGCGACCAGGTGCTGATGTGGATGGCCGTGGCCGGGGTGGCTGCGCTGCTCGCCGCCTACCCGGCGGCCTTCGTCGCGGTGCAATGGCTGGGTGCTGCCTACCTCGCCTGGCTGGGCTGGAAGATGCTCACCGCCAAGCCCGGCGCCAAACCCGTGCTCAACATCCGCCCGCGCCAGTATTTCCAGCAGGCACTCACCATCACCCTGCTCAATCCCAAGGCCATCGTCTTCTACATGGCCTTCTTCCCGCTGTTCGTGGACCCCGCGAGGCACCAGGGCCTGGTCACCTTCGGCGCCATGGCCGCCACCGTCGCGGTGCTGACTTTCCTCTATGGCCTGACCGCCGTGCTGCTCACGCACTTTCTGGCCGAGCGCATGCGCGCCAACCCGGTCATTGCCCGCACGCTGGAAAAGCTCGCGGGTGTCTTCCTCATCGGCTTCGGCATCAAGCTGGTGATGAAATGACGCCCCCCCGAAGCGCCTTAGGCGCCTCCCCCTCAAGGGGGCGCACCCAGCAGCCCGGCAAAGCCGGTTCTGCAGGCGCCCCCGTATTCGCGCCGCACTTGTTTTCTACAAAGCGGTTGGCGTACAACATCCTGGAATGCTGAGATGGCGAAGATTTTTTGCGTGGCCAACCAGAAGGGCGGTGTCGGCAAGACCACCACCACCGTCAACCTCGCCGCCGGCCTGGCCAAGGTGGGGCAGCGGGTGCTCATGGTCGACCTGGATCCGCAGGGCAACGCCACCATGGGCTCGGGCGTGGACAAGCGCAGCATGGAACTGTCCGTCTACGACGTGCTGCTGGAGTCGGCCACCGTCCAGGAAGCCGCCCTCTTTTCGGAGAAGTGCGGTTACCACGTGCTCGGCGCCAACCGGGAACTGGCCGGGGCCGAGGTGGAGCTGGTGGACTTGGAGAGGCGTGAAAAGCGCCTCAAGACCGCGCTGGCCGCGGCGGAGGCCGACTACGACTTCGTGCTGATCGACTGCCCGCCCAGCCTTTCCATGCTCACGCTCAACGGCCTGTGCGCGGCGCACGGCGTGATCGTGCCCATGCAGTGCGAGTACTTCGCGCTCGAGGGCCTGACCGATCTGGTCAACACCATCAAGCAGGTGCACGCCAACCTCAACAAGGACCTGCAGATCATCGGCCTGCTGCGTGTCATGTTCGACCCGCGCATCACGCTGCAACAGCAGGTGAGCGACCAGCTCAAGGCGCACTTTGGCGACAAGGTGTTCGACACCGTGATCCCGCGCAACGTGCGCCTGGCCGAAGCGCCCAGCTACGGCCTGCCGGGTGTGGTGTTCGATCCATTGGCCAAGGGCAGCCAGGCCTTTGTCACCTTCGCCACCGAAATGGTGACGCGCATCGACAAGATGCCATGAGAGGGGGACTGTTTCACGTGAAACCTGACAACGTGCTCATCCTGCCCGGCTGGCAGAACAGCGGGCCGGACCACTGGCAAAGCCGCTGGGAAGCTGTGTACGGCTACCGCCGCGTGGACCAGCATGACTGGATGACGCCCCGCCGTGGCGACTGGATCGCGCGGCTGGAGGACGTCATCCTGGGTTGTGAGGGACCGGTCGTTCTCGTCGCCCACAGCCTGGGCTGCATCCTCGCCGCTGCCTGGGCACAAGCCTCGCGCAGCACCGGCCGCGTGCAGGGCGCGCTGCTGGTCGCACCGGGTGACGCCGAGCGCGAAGAGATGCGCCCGGTCTTGCCCAGCTGGTCACCCATTGCTCGCCAGCGCCTGCCGTTTCCCAGCATGCTGGTTGGCAGCCGCAACGATCCGTATTGCAGCTTCGAGCGCGCGCAGGGCCTGGCCGAGAGCTGGGGTTCTCGCTTCATCGACCTCGGCGAACGCGGCCACATCAACGCCGAATCGGGTCTGGGCGACTGGCCCGAAGGGCATCAGCTGCTGCTAGACTGCACAAGTAGTCAAACCTGACTACTTGCAGGAGATTCGCCATGCCCCCCACCATCGCCACCAGCCTCAAACTGCCCGCCGAACTCAAGGCGACCATCGATGAAGACGCGCGCAAGCAAGGCCTCTCCAGCCACGCCTACATGGTGCGGACCCTGGCCGATGCGTCCGAACGGGCACGGCTGCGCGAGCAGTTCACGCAGGACGCACTGGCGGCCGAGCAGGACATGCTGGCCACCGGCATGGGCCATACGCTGGAAGATGTGCAGGCCTACTTTGCACAGATGGCCGAATTTCGCGCGGGACGGGCTGAGCGCCCGGCGCCGCTGGCGCCGCGCAAGCTGCTCTGACACCCGATGGCCGATGTCTTCTTCACGCTGCAAGCCCATGCCGATCTGGTCCGCCTGGAAGAATTCCTCTGGCAGAGCCAGGACCCGCTGGCTTCGGACCTGCTGGCCTTTTTGCTCGACGGGCTTTTCGTGCTGACCCACCAGCCCGCCGTGGGCCGCCCTTTGTCACACGGTCATCGCGAGCTCATCATCAGTCGCGGCCGCGGCGGCTACCTGGCCCGTTACGTGTTTGATACCCACCGCCAGCGCGTGATCGTGCTGGGCATTCGCCACCAGCGTGAAGCTGGCTACAACGACAACGAGGTCTGATCCATGGTCACCAAAAAACCCAAAGGCCTGGGCCGCGGACTCGAAGCCCTGCTGGGCCCCAAAGTGGCGGAAGCCGCTTCACCCGACGCGCAGGAAAACGAACGCAACCAGACGCCGAGCAGCCTGCCGCTGACCGAGCTGGTGCCGGGTGTCTACCAGCCGCGCACGCGCATGGACGAGGGCGCGCTCTACGAGCTGGCCGAGTCGATCAAGGCGCAGGGCATCATGCAGCCGATCCTGGTGCGCAAGCTCGCCGATGGCCCCAACGCCGGCAAGTACGAGATCATCGCGGGCGAGCGGCGTTTCCGCGCCTCCCGGCTGGCGGGTCTGGACAGCGTGCCGGTGCTGGTGCGCGATGTGCCGAACGAGGCCGCCGCGGCCATGGCGCTGATCGAGAACATCCAGCGCGAGGACCTGAACCCACTGGAAGAAGCCCAGGGTTTGCAACGCCTGGTGAAGGAGTTTGGACTCACTCACGAACAGGCGGCGCAGGCGGTGGGCCGCTCGCGAAGCGCGGCCAGCAACCTGCTGCGTTTGTTGCAGCTGGCCGAGCCGGTGCAGACCATGTTGATGGCGGGCGACCTGGACATGGGCCACGCGCGTGCGCTGCTGACCCTGGACAAGGCGACCCAGATCACGGCCGGCAACCAGATCGCGGCCAAAAAGATGTCGGTGCGCGAGGCCGAGAGTCTGGTGAAAAAACTGACGGCGGAGTTCGCGCTGGCGCCGCAGAAGCTGAAAAAGGAAAAGTCGCGCGATATCAAGCGCGTCGAAGAAGAGCTGTCGGACCTGCTGACCGCCGAGGTGGAGGTCCGGGTGAAAAAGCGCGTGAAGCGCCATGGCCGGGTGGAAGAGCTGGGCGAGCTGGCGATCCAGTTCGGCTCGCTGGACGAACTGAATGGCCTGATCGACAAGTTGAGGAGGGGCTGACTCCCCCCTGCGCCGCTGCGCGGCTTCCCCCCCAGGGGGACGGCGCCCTTTGACCGGCGGAGCCGGGTCGTCGGCGCCCCTGGGTTGGGAACTGGCGCGCCGGACAGCGTTTCCAGCATCGTTCCGAATCTTGTCTCCGGGCCAAGTCCGTTCAGGGCGCAGACCCGAAAAAAGGCCTCCCGATGGGGGCCTCGTCAAAAGGAGGGGAAGCCCCACCAGCAGATGCCGAAGGTCCGGCTTCGCCGGCCCAAAGGCATCGTCCCCCTTGGGGGAAGCCGCGCAGCGGCGCAGGGGGGCGACGATCCGCCGCCGGGCCGCCCCAAGGCGGATCAGCCCCCTCGGGGGGCAGCGACCCGCGCAGCGGCGGAGCGTGGGGGGCGACGATCCGCCGCCGGGCCGCCCCAAGGCGGATCAGCCCCCTCGGGGGGCAGCGACCCGCGCAGCGGCGGAGCGTGGGGGCTCTCAGTTCCCGACTTTGAGCTGACCACCGCGGCCCAGGCCGCCCTTGACTTCCTGCGCCTTGTAGTTGCGCAGCGAGATGACCATGTTGTTGTAGGCGTCGGTGAACGCAGCCACGGTGGCTTTGCCGGCCGGGGTGCGCGAGAAGCCGCTGAGCGCACCGCCGGCGCTGGGGCCGAAGGCACCAAGCGCGGCACCGTAGTTGGTGGCCGTGGCGTTGCCTTCGGAGATGGCGATCTGCACGCCCGAGCGGATGTCCAGCAGGGTCATCGTGACCACGGAGGCCTTGCTTTCCAGCGAGCCGGCCAGCACGCCCAGGTTGCGGTTGCGCCCGCCCAGCAGGCCGCCGAGCGCGCCGGCGATCTGGCCGGTGGATTCGTTGTCGATGATCACGGCCGGTTCCAGGTAGTAGTCGGCAGCGACGCGCTGGCCCTTTTGCTGGTTGGAGCCGGCACGGAACTCGCCCGAGTTGCGCTGCTTGTCGGTGATCGCGGAAATCTTGCTTTCGGTGCGGGTGTTGCCGATCGCGGTGATGACAAAACAGTTGGACTGCTGCACCGCCAGGCGGATCAGCGGTTCGATGGTGGTGACCTGGGTTTCGCGTCCGAAGCTGGCGTACCACTCCTTGCCGCGGCCATCGTCCACGGCCAGTGTGCCCAGCGGCGAATCGCAGCGCTGCAGGCCGCTGTTGGCGTTCACGCTGGTGCCACCAGCGGCCGCACCGGTGGTGGCGGTGTTGCTGGTGCCGGTGGTGATGAGGCCGCCGCCACCGCCGCCGCAGCCGGCCAGAGCGAGGGAGGCAGCCAAGGCGGCCCAGCGGAGGGAGGAAGTGGTTTTGCTCATGGATGAACTCTCTGTTGGTGTAAGAAAAAAAGTGATCAGAAAAAAAGAACGGCTGGGGGTGCTCAACGGTATTTCCAGCCGTTCGGACCCCAGTACCCGTAATAAGGATAGGCACCATTCCACCCGCCATACCAGGTCTTGTGCTGGGCCTCGCGCCATTCGTAGGCGCGCTTTTCGTCCTTCTTCGCGGCCCGGGCCTGGGGCAGCAATTTTTGAGCTTCCTTGTTGCCCTTGGCGGCCGCCATGGACAGCCAGCTTTCGGCCTCGGCGGGATCGGGTCCCATTTCCTCCAGACCCATCAGGTAGAAGCGCCCGAGTGCCAGCTGGGCAGGCACCACGCCGCGTTCGCCGGCTTCGCGCATCCACTTGATCGCCAGGTAGCTGTCTTTGGGAACCCCGTCGCCACGGAAGTAGCGCAGGCCCAGGTCGTAGGCGGCACGGGGGTCGTCGCGGGCGATTTCGGTCAGCTGCAGCAGGCGTTGCTCGGCCACCGGGTCGGTGGCTTCGGGCTGGAAGGTGGCACTGTCGCGTGGGCGGTCCGAGCACCCGCTGCTGTCGCAGATGCGGACGGTGGGCACGGCGTCCTGTGCGAACACGGCGGACGACGCCAACAGCAGGGGGAGCAGCAGTCTTTTCATGTGACACCTCCACGACCGGGAAATTCTGAGTCCTAAAGTCTACATCTTCAACGGCACTCGGTCACACACAGCGGTCGCTACCGCGCAGCTTGGGTCGCCAGTCGTCCCTCTTTTTGGGGAGACTGGTGCAGGGCAGGACTTTGACCGCGCACCACCAGGCGGTGGCTCAGAGTGCGAAGATCTTGCCGGGGTTCAGGATGTTGTCGGGGTCGAGCGCGCGCTTGATGCTGCGCATCATGTCCACCGCGCCGCTGCCGGCTTCGGTGAGCAGGAAGCCCATCTTGTGCAGGCCCACGCCGTGTTCGCCGGTGCAGGTGCCTTCCAGGCGCAGCGCGCGCGCCACCAGCTGGTTGTTCAGCTGCTCGGCGCGCTCGCGTTCCTCGGGGATGGCCGGATCGATCAGGTAACCGAAGTGGAAGTTGCCGTCGCCCACGTGGCCGACCAGGAAATAGGGGATGCCGCTGGCGTCGGCCTCGGCCACCGAGTCGAGCAGGCAGTCGGCCAGGCGGCTGATGGGCACGCAGGTGTCGGTGCTGATGGCGCGGCAGCCCGGCTTGCTCTGGATGGCGGCGAAGTAGGCGTTGTGCCGCGCGGTCCACAGGCGCGTGCGCTCTTCGGGCGTGGTCGCCCACTGGAAGGCGTTGCCCTCGAACTCGCTGGCAATCTCCTGCACCGTCTCGGCCTGTTCCTTCACGCTCGCGGGGGAGCCGTGGAACTCCATCAGCAGCATGTGTTCTTCGCGCAGACCGAGCTTGCTGTGCGCGTTGACCATGCGAACGGTGTTGGCGTCGATCAGCTCGCATCGCGCGATCGGCACGCCGAGCTGGATCACCTGGATCACGGTGCGCACGGCGGCTTCAATGGTGGGGAATGAGCAGGTGGCGGCCGAGATCGCTTCGGGCAGCGGGTAGAGCTTGAGCGTGACTTCGGTGATCACGCCCAGCGTGCCCTCGCTGCCCACCATCAGGCGCGTGAGGTCGTAACCGGCGCTGCTCTTCTTGGCGCGGGTGCCGGTGCGGATCACCTCGCCGCTGGCCGTGACCACTTCCAGCGCCAGCACGTTCTCGCGCATGGTGCCGTAGCGCACGGCGTTGGTGCCGCTGGCGCGTGTGGCGGCCATGCCGCCGATGGAGGCGTCGGCGCCGGGGTCGATGGGGAAGAACAGGCCCTCGCTTTTCACCGCTTCGTTCACGGCCTTGCGCGTCACGCCGGGCTGCACCGTCACGGTCAGGTCTTCGGCGTTGGTGGACAGCACCCGGTCCATGCGGCTCACGTCGATGCTGATGCCGCCCTGCACCGCGAGCAAGTGGCCTTCGAGCGAGGAGCCGACGCCGAACGGGATCACCGGCATGCGGTGTGCCGCGGCCAGTTTCACGGCGTCGGCCACGTCCTGCGTGCTCTGGGCAAACACCACCGCGGCGGGCGGCGGCACGTCATACACCGACTCGTCGCGACCGTGTTGCTCGCGCACCGCCAGCGCGGTGGAACACTGTGCGCCAAAACGGGATTGCAGCGCCGCCATCAGTTCCTCAGGCACGGGGCGCTGCTGGATGTCGGGCACCAGGTGGGCGAGTTGGGCGGGGGCGTTCATGGCAGTCTCCAAAACCGGGCCGGACGAAAAAACGGCCCAGTTTACTGCCAGCCCCCCGCCGGGAGAAGCGCTGCGCAATGCCCCTGTCGGGCTCACGCTTTGTTCAGGCGATCAGGACTTGGGATCCTTCATGGCCGCCGTGAACTCCGCCAGCGAAATGGCGCCGTCGCCGTTGGCGTCGATCTGCGCGAAGCTTTCCGCCACGGCGGGCAGGCTGCGGGCCTCTTCGCGGCTGAGCGAGCCGTTGGCGTCCTTGTCGGCGTTGGCGAACGCGGCGCTGATTTGCTGGTCGCTCGAAGCCGCCGCGGGCATGGTGCTGCTCTGTGCCATCAGGGCACTGGTCGAGCCCATGGTCAGGGCGGCGAACAGCAGGACGCTGCGAACTTCAAACAGGGTGTGGTGTTGTCGATCAAACATGGTTCTTGACTCCTTGAGATTGAACAAAACCCCGAGCCCTGAAGCGCGGGGTATCTGCATTTCATAGCAGCAAACCCAGCAAAGCCAATGCTTTTGCCGGCTGTTGCCTGCATGACATTCCGCTTGCCGCAGACACATTTCCCTGCCCGGTGTAACGGGCAGCGAATCCCGGACAATGCAAGCTTTCCCGCTCAGCGGCCACCAAGGAATTCCCATGGGCAACCGACTCACCCAGATCGCCACCCGCACCGGCGACGCCGGCACCACCGGCCTCGGCGACAACACCCGCGTCTCCAAGAACAGCCTGCGCGTGCACGCCATGGGCGACGTGGACGAACTCAACTCGCACATCGGCGTGCTGCTGTGCGAAGACATGGCGCCCGACCTGCGCACGCTGCTGGTGGAGATCCAGCACCAGCTGTTCAACCTGGGCGGCGAGCTGTCCATCCCGGGTTTCGAGCTGCTCAAGCCCGAGGCCGTGCTCGCGCTCGACGAAGCGCTCGCGACCTACAACGCACAGCTGCCACGCCTGCAGGAATTCATCCTGCCCGCGGGCACGCGCGCCGCGGCCCAGGCGCACGTGTGCCGCACGGTGGCGCGCCGCGCCGAGCGCGTCGTGGTGGCGCTGGGCAATGAAGAAGCGATCAAGGAGGCCCCGCGCCAGTACCTCAACCGCCTCTCGGACCTGATGTTCGTGCTCGCGCGCGTGCTCAACCGCATGAACGGCGGTGACGACGTCTACTGGAAGAGCGAACGCATGGCACAGGGCGGCGCCGAATGAATCCTGTGCTGATGGCCGCGGCGCTGGCGCTCAGCGCGGCCGCGCACAGCCAGACATCCACGCCGGCAACCAGCCAGGTGGTGCTGGTGTGCGAGGCCGCCTACCTGCCCGCCCGCACCGTCTGGACGCGCACGGTCGCGATTGAATACGACCAGCAGCGTGTGCGCTCTGTGCTGATCGATGGTGTGCCGGTGTACACCTTTGCGATCCGTGGCACGGTGATCCTCACGTCGCTGGACAACGAGCGCATTCAGATCAATACCGCTGCCCAGTCCTGGAGCAGCGATTTCCGTGGTGTGGCCAGTGCACACGGGCGCTGCGAACGCGGCCGGCCCAGGCCCGCCGCTGGCGCCGCGTCAACCGGTTGAGCGCCGGGGCCGGGTGCTTCAATTCGGGGCGATGTGCAGGCCGCCGGCTTGCGGCCGTTGCCCGTGGTGCAGCCGGATGCGCAGCGAGAGGTCGGTGCGCGAGTCGGCGTTGTCCACCGCCTGCTCGGCCGTGAGTTCACCACGCTCGTAGAGCTCGTAGAGCGACTGGTCAAACGTGGCCATGCCCAGATCATTGCTCTTGGCCATCACCTCCTTGATGTCGTCTGTCTGGCCCTTCTGGATCAGGTCGGCGATGTAGGGCGAAAGCAGCATCACCTCCACCGCTGGCACCAGCTTGCCCCCCGCGCCACGGATCAGCCGCTGGCCCACCACACCCTTGAGGTTGAGCGACAGGTCCATCAGGATCTGCTTGTGCGCGGTTTCGGGGAAGAAGTTCAGGATGCGCTGGATCGCCTGGTTGGCGTTGTTGGCGTGCAAGGTCGAGACGCACAGGTGGCCGGTTTCGGCGTAGGCCATGGCGTGCTGCATGGTCTCGCGGTCGCGGATCTCGCCGATCATGATCACGTCGGGCGCTTCGCGCATGGCGTGGCGCAGGGCCTCGTCGAACGACTGGGTGTCCAGGCCCACTTCGCGCTGGTCCACGATGGACAGGCCGTGGCTGTGCTCGAACTCCATCGGGTCTTCGACGGTGAGGATGTGGCCGCTCAGGTTGCTGTTGCGGTGGTCCAGCATGGCCGCCAGCGTGGTCGACTTGCCCGAACCCGCTGCGCCCACCACCAGCACCAGACCGCGCTTGAGCTGGGCCAGTTTTTTCAGCACCGGCGGCAGCTTCAGCCCGTCCAGCGAGGGAATCTTGGCGTTGATGTGGCGCACCACCACGGCCACGTCGCCGCGCTGGCGGTAAACGTTGACGCGGAAGCGCCCCAGACCGGGCAGGGCGATGGCCAGGTCGCATTCGAGCGTGGCTTCAAAACTGCGGATCTGCGACTCGCGCATCACCGAATAGGCCAGGCGCTGCGTGCGCGACGGGTCCAGCGGCGGTTCCGACAAACGCCGCACCACGCCCTGCACCTTGAGCGCGGCCGAGCTGCCGCTGGAGAGAAAGAGGTCGGACGCGCCGTGCGCGACCATCAGCGACAGGTAGTGACCGAGATCGTCGTCGTTGGAGGGCAGGGCGGAGTCCATGGAGTTGCCAGAGTTGTGAACCGGACTGTACGCCTTGCTTATCGGTTCTTCTGGCAAAAACGTCAACCCCTGCAATCCCCCTAGCGTGGCGCCAGCACCGCCATGGTGATGCGCGAGACGCAGGTCAGCTCGCCAGCCTCGTTCGTGAGGTCGATCTGCCAGACCTGGGTGGTGCGGCCGATGTGCACCGGCCGCGTGACACCGGTGACCCAGCCGCTGGTGGCGCCCTTGAGGTGGTTGGCGTTGATGTCCAGGCCCACGGCGCGG
The DNA here is from genome assembly GCA_030653975.1 of Hydrogenophaga sp. Classification (GTDB taxonomy): domain Bacteria; phylum Pseudomonadota; class Gammaproteobacteria; order Burkholderiales; family Burkholderiaceae_C; genus Hydrogenophaga. The sequence goes on from JAURYH010000033.1 coordinate 15,194, forward strand.
TGGCCTTCGGGGCAGCTGTAGGCCGCGCCGCAGCTGCCCAGCGTCTCGGCCAGCACCACGCTCACGCCGCCGTGCAGCAGGCCGTAGGGCTGTTGGGTGCGGGTGTCCACCGGCACCCGCGCGCGGATGAAGTCGTCGCCGACCTCCAGGAATTCGATGCCCAGGTGCTGCACGGCCGTGCCGACGTGGATCGCGGTGAGTTCTTCGACGGAGAGGGGTTTTTTCCAGAGGGTCATGGGGCGGAACAGGCGGCGGGTTGGGGTGGACGAATCGCCACACTGTAGCGGCCTCCCGCCCGCGCGCACAGCGCCGGGTGTCACCTGCGCCCGCGCCGCAGGCGCGTCAACCCTTGCGGCGCAGCGCCACCACCGTGCCCGACGCCGCGGGCGTCGGCAGCGCCCAGTGCGAGGGCAGCGCGTGCAGCACGGCGCGCGCGTCGAGCGAGCGGATCGGCACCGCGTTGTCCATGGGGATGCGGTCGTGGGCCTGCAGCGCCATGTAGCGCAGCGCGCTCACGCGCAGGAAGGACGCGAAGTTGCCGACCTCGCCGCGCGCGGCCACCAGCTCGTCGTAGAGCTTTTCGATCAGCGCGACCACCGCCATGCCGTCGCGTTCGCCGATCTCGGTCAGCACGTCCCAGTAGAGGTTCTCCAGCCGGATGCTGGTCACCACACCGTGCAGCCGCACCGAGCGGGTGCGGCTGGCGTAGCTCTCGGGGTCGGCGCTGATGAAGACTTCACACATGGCAGCACTCCTGCATCGGTGGACGATTTCGCGGACGAAGCCGCATTGTCGGCGGCTTCAGGCGCGTGTGGTGCACGTCGGTCAGTGCGTGATCTTCGTGCCCAGCACCACGAGGAACTGTGCGATCCACGCCGGGTGCGCCGGCCAGGCGGGCGCGGTGACGAAGGGGCCGTCGGTCACGGCTTCGTCCACCGCGATGTTGGCGTAGGTGGCGCCCGCGAGCTCCACCTCCACCTGGCAGGCCGGGTAGGCCGAGATGGTGCGGCCCTTGATGTCGCCCGTGGCCGCCAGCAGCTGCGCGCCGTGGCAGACAGCGGCCACCGGCTTGCCGCTGCTGGTGAAGTGTTTGACCAGCGCCATCACGCTGGCGTGCATGCGCAGGTACTCGGGGCCGCGCCCGCCGGGAATCACCAGGCCGTCGTAGCCCTCGGGCTTCACGTCGGCGAAAGTGGCATTGAGCGTGAAGCGGTGGCCGGGCTTTTCGCTGTAGGTCTGCGCACCCTCAAAGTCGTGGATGGCGGTGTGGATGAAGTCGCCGGCTTTCTTGTCGGGCGCGACGGCGTGCACCGTGTGGCCGACCGCCTGCAGCGCCTGGAACGGCACCATGGTTTCGTAGTCTTCGCAGTAATCGCCACAGATCATCAACAGCTTCTTGCCCATGCGTATCTCCTGGTGGTGGGGGGTGTGGAGACGATTGTTGGAGCGCGCTCGGTGGCCGGGGTAACAGCCCGCTGCTGCAGGCATGGGGGTTTGCCCTGATCGGTGCTGGTGGGCCCGGCGGTGATCTGAACGCCTTTTGATCTAGCGCAACCTCCCGGTCCAAATAAGCAAGATACTGCACTTCGCTGTCCGCAACAGCATGCATTAAAGTGCATAAACCCCCATTCAGGAGACACGCCATGAGCCAGGAAGACACCCTCGTCGAAGCCCCGGAATCCGTGCGCAACGACCGTTTTGTCGAAGTGAACTACGACGACGCCATCCCCAACAACGTGGACCTCTCCAGCGACCGCCAGCTGCTGCGCGCGCTGGAGAGCTGGCACCCGAACTACATCGACTGGTGGAAGGACATGGGCCCGGACGGTTTCCAGAACGCCGAGGTTTATCTGCGCACGGCCGTGGGCGTGGACCCCGCGGGCTGGGCCAAGTTCGGCTACGTGAAGATGCCCGACTACCGCTGGGGCATCCTGCTGGCGCCTCAGGTGGAGGGCCGCACCATTCCTTGCGGCCGCCACAAGGGCGAGCCGGTGTGGCAGGAAGTGCCGGGCGAATACCGCTCGCTGTTGCGCCGCCTGATCGTGGTGCAGGGCGACACCGAGCCCGCCAGCGTGGAGCAGCAGCGCTACCTCGGCGCCACCGCGCCCAGCCTGTACGACATGCGCAACCTGTTCCAGGTCAACGTGGAAGAGGGCCGCCACCTCTGGGCCATGGTCTACCTGCTGGTCAAGTACTTCGGCAAGGACGGCCGAGAGGAAGCACAGGCCCTGCTGGAACGGCGCAGCGGCCAGCAGGACAACCCGCGCATCCTGGGCGCCTTCAACGAGCGCACGCCCGACTGGCTGAGCTTCTTCATGTTCACCTATTTCACCGACCGCGACGGCAAGATGCAGCTCGCCGCGCTGGCCGAGAGCGGCTTTGATCCGCTGAGCCGCAGCTGCCGCTTCATGCTCACCGAGGAAGCGCACCACCTGTTCGTCGGCGAGACCGGCGTGGGCCGTACCATCGAAGCCACCTGCGCCGCCATGAACAAGGCCGGCATCACCGATCCGTACGACGTGGAGCGCATCCGCGCACTCGGCGTGGTGGACCTGCCGCTGCTGCAGCGCAAGGCCAACTTCCACATGAGCGTGACGCGCGATCTGTTCGGCTCCGAGATCTCCAGCAACGCCGCCGAATCGTTCTCGTCGGGCCTGAAGGGCCGCTTCAACGAGGCCAAGCTCACCGGTGACGACCACGAACTGCAGGACGCCACCTACGACGTCACCCGCGTGGTGGACGGCCAACTGGTGGTGGAGCCGGTGCCCGCGCTGCGCGCCATCAACTGCCGCCTGCTTGACGACTACATCGCCGATTGCCAGGGCGGCATCGACCGCTGGAACAAGACCATCGAAAAGGCCGGCATCAACTTCAGGATCACCCAGCCGCACAAGGGCTTCCACCGCAAGATCGGCGAGTTCGCCGGCCACCACATCAGCCCGGCCGGCGAGCTGCTGAGCGCCGAGGCCTTTGCCGCACAGAAGGGCGACTGGCTGCCCAATGAATCTGACATGGATTTCATCAACTCGCTGATGAAGCCCCACCACGCACCGGGTGAATACGCCAGCTGGATCGCCCCGCCGCGCATGGGCATCAACCAGCAGCCGGTGGACTACGAGTACGTGAAAATCGATTGATGGGAGAGAGGCACCCCCGCCGCGCTTCGCGCGACTCCCTTGGGGCAACGCGGTGCGGCCTGGCAAAGCCAGTTCCGCCGCGTTCCCGGCCCGGACATTTCGCGCCGGGACGGGGATTGCCTCCCGCACGTTGCGCGCGTCGCCCTTCAGGGGGCGGCACTTGTCGTCCGGTAAAGCCGGCCGGTGGTGCTCCAGGCTCTGCCGCTCAGCCCTTGCGGTTGAGCAGGGCGTAGAGCCCGATCGCACCGAAGGTGGCGGTACCGATGCCGCCGAGCGCGAATTCGCCGAAGCGCAGCGTGTAGTCGCCGGTGCCCAGCACCAGGGTGATGGCGGCCACGAGCAGGTTCTTGTTGTTCGAGAAATCGACCTTGTTGTCGACCCAGATCTTGGCGCCGGCCACGGCGATCAGGCCGAACACCACGATGGACACGCCGCCCATCACGGCCAGCGGAATCGCCTGGATCAGCGCGCCGAACTTGGGGCTGAAACCGAGCAGGATGGCCATGATGCCGGCGACGAAGAAGATGGCGGTGGAGTAGATCTTGGTCGCAGCCATGACGCCGATGTTCTCGGCATACGTGGTCACGCCGGTGCCGCCCGCGCTGCCGGCCACGATGGTGGCCACGCCGTCGCCCATGAAGGCGCGGCCCATGTACTTGTCCAGGTTCTTGCCGGTCATGGCCGTCACGGCCTTGATGTGGCCCAGGTTCTCCGCCACCAGGATGATGGCCACGGGCGCGATCAGCAGCATGGCGTTGGCCTGAAAGACCGGCGCGCTGAAGCTGGGCAGGCCGAACCAGGCGGCGCTGGCGATGCCGCTCAGGTCCAGCGGCTTGCCCAGCCCGAAGCCGTTGGTGAGCACGGCGTAGATCACGCTGGCGATGATCAGGCCCATGAGAATCAGCAGGCGCTGCAGCATGCCGCTGCTGAACACCGCCACCAGCGCCACGCAGACGAAGGTCACGCCCTGCATCCAGGCGTCGAAATTCGTCGGCGCCATGTTCTTGATCGGGATGCCGGCCAGGTTCAGGCCGATCACGGCGACCACCGAACCAGTGACCACCGGGGGCATCAGGCGTTCGATCCAGCCGGTACCAATGGCCTGCACCAGCGCGCCGATCAGCGTGTAGACGATGCCGCAGGCGACGATGCCGCCGAGCGCCACGCCGATGTTGGCGTTGGGCCCCGGGCCAGCGTAGCCGCTGGCCGCGATCACCACACCGATGAACGCGAAGCTGGAGCCGAGGTAGCTCGGCACCTTGCCGCCGGTCATGACAAAGAAGATCAGGGTGCCGATGCCGCTCATGAGGATGGCGACGTTGGGGTCGAAGCCCATCAGGATGGGCGCGAGAACGGTGGCGCCGAACATGGCGATCAGGTGTTGCACGCCCATCACGGCGGTCTGCGGCCAGGGCAGGCGCTCGTCGGGGCCGATGACGCCGCCGCCGGCGAGCGTGGCCGATGATTTTTCGTTCCAGCTGAACATGCCCATGAAAACTCCTTGTTGTGGTTGTGGAAAGCGGGTGTTGGGTGGCGGCGATTCTGCCGGGTGGTCTGGGGGCGCGCACGCTGCGTTGCAACAGGCGCGACGCGGGCGAGACAGCGCCGCTGCGATCTTGGTGCTGATGCCGGTGTGTGGGCCTTGATCCGCGTCAGGCGACGCGGAAGAAACGCATTTCCACGCGATCGGGGAAGCGCGCACCGGTGCCGATGAACAGGCTCTGCGTCATCCATTCCAGCGCCGGGTGCGAGACCTCGAAGGTGGGGGCGCAGCGGAAGTAGATGGCGGCCGGGTCCACCGGCTCGCCGCGCACCAGCTTCGCGATGTCTTCCGGCGAGCCGCGGCGCAGCGCGCGGTTCTGCACGAACACATGGGCACCGGGCCAGCCCGCGTCGTCCAGGCGCAGCAGGTAGCGCGCGTCGAGGTCGGCGCAGGTGTCGCTCACCACGAGCTGGAAGTCGGCGCCGCCGGGCAGCACGGTGCCGTTGATCTGGCCACGCACCGTGCCGCCGGTGATGGGGATGATGCGACGCTTGCCGCGGCTGTTAAGCCCCGTGATGGCACCCGCTTCGATGGGGGCAGCGACGAAGACCGTGAGGTCCAGGGCGGGTTCGAGCGTGGGGGTGGGCAGCGGCATGCGCGGGTTATACCGCAGGGGGCCCTGTCACCTGGGCAGTGGCGCGGTCAGGGGTGCGCTGCTACCCTCGCGAGAGACGGAGACAACGGCCCCCGGGGCCCAAACCAAGAGCGAGCCACCATGAGCACCACGCCGGGCACCCCTGCGCCCCACATTCCCCAGATCCGCCTCTACCAGCAGTGGCTCGCGGAACACCGCGGCCTGCGCTTTGACGACTACGACGCGCTCTGGCGCTGGTCCACCACCGAGCTCGACGCCTTCTGGCAAAGCATCTGGGACTACTTCGATCTGCGCTCGCCCACGCCGCACACGGCGGTGCTGGAGCGCAACGTGATGCCCGGTGCGAAGTGGTTCCCGGGCGCGCAGTTCAACTACGCGCAGCAGGTGTTCCGCCACGTGATGCCGGCGCACGCGGCCGGCTTCAGCGCCGTCGTCAGCCGCAATGAAAAGGGCCGTCACGTCGAACTGAGCTGGCCCGAGCTGCGCCGCCAGGTGGCATCGCTCGCGCTGCACCTGCAGGCCCAGGGCGTGAAGCCAGGCGACCGGGTGGCCGCCTACCTGCCCAACATCCCCGAGACCATGGTCGCGTTCCTCGCGGTGGTGAGCATCGGCGCGGTGTGGAGCGTGTGCGCGCCCGACATGGGCACGAACGCCGTGCTCGACCGTTTCAGGCAGATCGAACCGGTGGTGCTGATCGCCTGCGACGGTGTCACCTACGGCGGCAAGGACTTCGACCGGCTCGGCGTGGTGGCCGAACTGCGCGCGGCGCTGCCGACGGTGCGCCATGTGATCCTGCACACCAACCTGGCCGACGACCCGGCCGCGGTGGACCGTGCGCTCGAAGCCGCCCAACCCTGCACCGCCTTCAGCACCGCCACCGCGCGCTACGACGCGGCCACCGCCGGTTTTGAACCGCTGTGGCTGCCTTTCGACCACCCGCTGTGGATCGTCTACAGCAGCGGCACCACCGGCCTGCCCAAGCCCATCGTGCACGGCCACGGCGGCACGGTCATCGTGGCCATGGCGCTGAAGATCCTGCACAACGACGTCGGCTGCAGCTACGCGCCCAACAGCTGGGGCGAGCGTTACCACTGGTACAGCTCCACCGGCTGGGTGATGTGGAACGCGCAGACCAGCGGCCTGCTCAACGGCACCACCTGCGTGCTCTACGACGGCAACCCCGGTGGCCCCAAAGACCAGCCTGACTGGACCACGCTGTGGCGCTTCGCGTCCGAACTCGGCGTGACCTTCTTCGGCGCCGGTGCGGCGTTTTTCGCCAACTGCCTGAAGGCGGGTGTGGACCTGTCGACCTGCGGCGATCTGTCGCAGGTGCGGGCACTGGGCACGACCGGGTCGCCGCTGTCCGAGGAGGCGCAGAACTGGGGCACGGCGCAGTTCCGCCAGCTGCGAAAAGCGGTTCAGAGCGACCGATTCACCGCCGGGCCGCCCCAAGGTGAATCAGCCCCCTCGGGGGGCAGCGACCCACACGAAGTGGGGGAGCGTGGGGGCGACATCTGGTGGTGCAACATTTCCGGCGGCACCGACTTCGCCGGCGCTTTCATCGGCGGCAACCGCGAACTGCCTCAAACGCCCGGCCGCATGCAGTGCCGCCTGATGGGCTGCGCGGTCGAGTCGTGGAACGAGCAGGGCCAGCCCGTCATCGACGAAGTGGGCGAACTGGTCTGCGCACAACCGATCCCGTCCATGCCGCTGTACTTCGTCGGCGATACCGACAACCGCCGCCTGCTCGGCAGCTACTTCGACATGTACCCGCCCGGCCACGGCCGCAAGCCCGGTGGCGGTGATCTGGACAAAGACGCCGGCGCCGTCTGGCGCCACGGCGACTGGCTGCGCATCCATCCCGACGGTTCCTGCGTCATCTACGGTCGCTCCGACGCCACCATCAACCGCCACGGCCTGCGCATGGGCACCAGCGAGCTCTACAGCGCGGTCGAGGCGCTGCCCGAGGTGCTGGACTCGATGGTCGTGGACCTCGAATACCTCGGCCGCGAAAGCTACATGCCGCTGTTCGTGGTGCTGCGCCCGGGCCTCACGCTGGATGATCCGATGACCGCGAAGATCAACGGCGCCATCCGCACCGCGCTGTCGCCGCGCTTCCTGCCCAACGCCATCTTTCAGGTGGCCGAAATCCCGCGCACGCTTTCGGGCAAGAAGCAGGAACTGCCGATCAAGAAGCTGCTGCTTGGCCAGCCGCTGGAGAAGGTGATCAACAAGGAAGCCATGGCCAACCCGGGCTGTCTGGACTGGTATGTGGCCTTTGCGGCAGCGCACCAGGCGCGTGCGACGGGCTGAAGTGACGGCCCCCGGCAGGGTCGCGCGGGTGACCGAAAACGGGGAGGTCATGGGGCTGCCCCGGTTCTCAGCTGACGCGTGCCGGGCTATGTTGCGGGTCGGCCATACCAACCCGCAGGAGACACCCATGAGCACCCGCCACACCACCACCTTCAACCGCCGCCAGGTCCTGACGTCCGCCGCCGCGCTCGCCGCACCAGCCCTGTTGCCCAGCCACGCGTTCGCGCAGGACAAATTTCCCTCGCGCCCCATCACCCTCATCGCGCCCTGGCCCGCCGGTGGCAGCAGCGACGGCGTGATGCGTGCCTTCGCCGAAAGCGCGGGCAAGACACTGGGCGTGCCGGTGGTGATCGAAAACAAGCCCGGCGCGGGCGGTACCATGGGCGCGGCCGCCATGGTCAACGCCAAGCCCGACGGCTACACCCTCACGCAGTTGCCGCTGGGCATTTACCGCCTGCCGCACATGCAGGCCATGAGCTTCGACCCGGTCAAGGACATCAGCCACATCGTCTGCCTCACCGGCTACACCTTCGGCATCGCCTGCACCGCGGATGCACCGTTCAAGACGCTCAAGGAGATGGTGGCCTACGCCAAGGCCAACCCCGGCAAACTGGAATACGGTCACACGGGAACGGGCACCACGCCGCACCTCGCCATCGAAGAGTTCAGCGAGAAAGCCGGCATCCAGCTCAACCCGATACCGTTCAAGGGTTCGGCCGAAATCATGCAGGCGATCCTGGGCGGCCACATCCGCGTCATGAGCGGCACCACCGAATTCGCGCCGCATGTGCAGAGCGGCAAACTGCGCCTGCTCGCCACGCTCGGCAGCAACCGCAACAAGGCCTTTCCCGACGTGCCCACGGTCAAGGAAAGCGGCTGGGACACCATCACCGAATCGCCCTTCGGCATCGGTGGACCCAGGGGCATGGACCCGGCCGTGGTCAAGGTGCTGCACGACGCGTTCAAGAAGACGCTGGAAGACGCCAAGGTGCAGGAAACCCTGGACAAGTTCTTCATGCCCACGGTCTACATGAGCACCGCCGACTACACCGCCTACGGCGAACGCACCTTCAGGGTCGAGAAGGCGACGATCGAGCGGCTGGGGCTGGCGAAGAAAAGCTGAGGCGGCCTGGGTGCGGTGGAAGACATCGCGCCGTGTGGGAACCGGGCACACTGAGCCCAACCCACCCGACGCCATGACCCCACCCACCACCGCCTCTTCGTTCAATTCATCGCCCACGCTGCGGCAGCTGGCCTTCGCGCTGGCCCTGCTGTCGCCAGTCGCCGCATCGGCGCAGACGGCGCAGACTGCCGCGCCACCCGAGCCGCTCCAGACCATCGCCCGGCTCGACGTCGGCCGTTACCTGGGCACCTGGTACGAAATCGCGAAATACCCCAACCGCTTCCAGCGCCAGTGCGTGGCCGACACGAGTGCGTTGTACCGGCTGCGTGACGACGGCCAGCTCGACGTCATCAACCGCTGCCGCCAGGCCAACGGTCAAGTGGTCGAAGCCGTGGGCCGCGCGCGCCAGGACGGCCCCGCCGATTCGCCCAAGCTGAAAGTGCGCTTCGCTCCCGCCTGGCTGTCGTGGCTGCCCATGGTCTGGGGCAACTACTGGGTCATCGACCTCGACCCGGGCTACCAGCTGGTCGCCGTGAGCGAACCGAGCCGCGAATACCTGTGGGTTCTGTCGCGCACGCCGACGGTGGAGGCGGGGGCGTATCAGGCTTTGTTGAACCGCCTGCGCGAAAAGGGCTTCGACCTTACGCGGCTGGAGCGGACCGCGCACGCCGGGAAACCCGATTGAATCGACCCGGCCGACGCTTTGGACGCACTGAAGAGCCTTGTGCTCCGCGCGCTGTTGGATGGCCTGAGGCTTCTGCATCCGGACCGTGGGCCGGTTGATCGTCTGGTGCGGGTTTCGGGTGCTGATGTTGGGCCGCTACCTGAAGGAGCAGTTGGGCGGAAGCGTTGTCATGCGTGAGAAGGCTTGGCGTCAGCTGCCTCTTTTCGACCCTGAAGAGACACTCGCTGTGCTGATCTCGGCGCCCCGAAGCTGCCGGTCGGACCGGCACACAGGCACGTGTTGGAGGCCCCGCAGTGGAGGGCGCACGTCGGAGGGCAGCACACAGGGCGATTGAGGCAGAGCGTAAGGCTTGAGACCGTGCGGGCTCACCACTTTGGGAGCCTTGCGTGTAAGCCGCTGGCCGGCAGCCCCAGCGGGCGCCGGATGGCGCTCCTGTCCACTCCTCTGTCTCGCTGTTCTCCCTGTTCTGACGTGCTCGGGGGTGCCGTCGGGCAGGAAAAGGGCGTTTGAAAAACCTATCCTCGTAAGCCGGGTACTTCGCCAGCTTCTCCTTCGGCCTTCTCGGTCTCTGCAAAAGCTCGCCGCCGCAGTTCGCGGCAGAAGGTGCACTCGAAGGTGCAGATGAAGGCCTCCGTCGTGTCGGGCGGGAGGTCGGCGTTGCAGCATTCGCAGGAGGGGCGGAGCTGGAGCATCGGGATCTTCGTGGTCGGCAAGTGTCAGCGCTTCCGGCTCAGGACTTCGATCGGATTGATGCGGGCTTCCGACAGGCTTCGAGACATGTTCGCCATCATCTGCTTGGCCATCTCCTCGTGGATCAGCATGATCGCGCGGAACGGCGGCTTCTCGCCGCGCTCGGCCATCGCGCGCGAGCGCGCGCCGAACGCGCGCGCCTGCTCGAGGGTGCTCTGCAGCCGGAGGACCTCGAACCCCGCTTCGGTCAGGCCGCGCCGCGTCTCCTCGGGCGCCGAGAGGAAACTCGTCTGCGCGCTGGCGGCCCAGGGCGTCGGATAGTCCGGCTCGGCGCCTTCGCCTTTGGCGATTTCGGAGAGCACCAGCCAGCCGCCGGGCTTGAGCACGCGGCGGATCTCTTTGTAAAAGGCACTCTTGTCGGCGATGTTCATCGACACGTTCATCGAGTAAGCGCCGTCGAAGCTCTCGTCGGCGAACGGCATCGCGAGGGCGTCGCCGAGTTTGAACTCGACCTGGTCTTCCATGCCGAGCAGGCGCGTGAGATGCGCGGCGACGTCGCAGAATTCGGACGTCAGGTCGATGCCGGTGACCTTGCAGCCGAAGCGGTCCGCGAAGTAGCGCGCGGGGCCGCCGATGCCGCTGCCGATGTCGAGCACGTGGATGCCCGGCCCGGCCGGCATGAGCGCGGCCATTTCCAGCGTAGCTTCCAGGCCGCGCCCGTGGAACTGGTCGTAGGGCGCCAGCGTCTCGACGGTCGGCTCGGCGGGATCGACTCCGTCCTCCAGCAGCGCGGCGTTGAGGCGGACCAGCAGGTTGCCGCGGGTGTAGTGCGCGGCGATTTCGCGGTCGGTGGTCATCGGCTTGATCCTTCCTGGGGTCTGCAGGCAATGCCGTCGATCTCGACGGCCGCGCCCGGGGAGGAACTGAGCGTCGGGAGGGGCCGGCGGGGGATCATCCGTGCAATTATGGACTTGCGCTCCATGATTGCAAGGATGGCCTAGGGCCCTCCCTGACGGGCCGGCAGGGCCTGGGGGTTCACCACGTTGATCGGGGTGCCATTGGTATTGGCGACGACCTGGTCGAAGATGTCGGAGAACTGGATCTCGTACTCGTCTCTGGTCACGTAACCGATGTGCGGGGTGCAGACGACGTTCGGCAGGTTAAGCAAGGGGTGCTTCGGGTCTGTGAGCGGCTCTTCCTCGTAGACGTCCACCGCCGCCATGCCCGGGCGGGCGGCGCGCAACGCTTCGACCAGCGCGTCCGGCTCGATGAGAGGGGCGCGGCTGGTGTTGACGAGCAGGGCGCTCGGTTTCATCCGCATGAGGTCGGCCTTGGTGACGATGCCGCGGGTTTCCTTCACCAGCCGCATGTGCAGCGTGAGCACGTCCGTGGTTTCGAAGAACTCCCATCGACGGGTTCAGCCTGCACGCCGCCGTGCACTGCGGCGCCGACGACCGGCAGGCGCTGGAGCAGTTGTGCCGCTACATCACCCGCCCCGCTCTGGCCAACGAGCGCGTGCAGACCAACGCCGCCGGGCAGGTGGTGCTCAAGCTCAAGACCCCGTGGCGCGACGACGAGCTGGAGATATCCTGGCCACGCTGAAGCGCGACCCGGACTATCTGAAGTACCGCCTGGCCGCCCACATACTCGCGCATTTCAGTCTTGTAGACGCGGGCAGTCTTGGCCATGGTGCGGCGTGGTTGCTCGCTCCCGGCGTGGGCTTGTTCGACTGTAACCGGATGCGTCCCAAGTCCGGTAAGCATTGCGCCTGGAAACTTCGTCGCTTCGCGTTTCCACATCGGCCCAGGAACGAGCGCCAGTCGCGCAGGATGTGAGCGATGCGGGGTACCCCGTAGTCTGTGGATCCTTTTGAGTGGCGCAGCAGTGTGACCGCCTCGCCAAACGCCCACAACAAGCTGCTCTCCAGCCGGCGTTCGGACTACCGGAGAGCGGTCTGCCGCGACCGGCAGGTCATGGTCGACAGAGGTCAGTCCACCCCTCCCCGGGTAATCCCCCCATTGACACCACCCCGCGCTCCCCCGAAGGTGCAAGGCCCGCCCGCCAGCCTTTCACCCGGAGTCGCGCCATGCCCACCACCCCGCACCAGCACATCGCCACCGTGATGCAGGTGGCCGCCGACGGCGCGGGGGCGCGGGCGGCGGCGGGGCATGAGCAGGTGATCCGCGATTCGTGGCACCGCTGTGTGCACGAGCACCGGCTGGACCCGACGCGCATGCAGGAGGCGGTCATCCTGCCGCAGGCGCGGCTGCGCGAGCACCAGGACCAGATGGAGGCGCTGCTGCAGATCGCGCGCCACGGGCTGGAAGCGCTCTACAGCAAGGTGGCGGGGCTGGGTTATGTGGTGCTGCTGACGGACGCGCGCGGCGTGACGGTGGACTTTCTGGGCGACCTGGTGTTCGAGCCCAGCCTGCGCAAGGCGGGCCTCTACCTCGGCGCCGACTGGAGCGAGCAGCACGCGGGCACCTGCGGCGTGGGCACCTGCATCAGCACCGGCCAGGCGCTCACCGTGCACCTGGACGACCACTT
>JAURYH010000034.1 GCA_030653975.1 Hydrogenophaga sp.
TTGGCCTTCCCTCAGGGAAGACCGGATCAATGTCCTGCCAACAGGTGCCGACGGCGCCGGCGTTTAACCCCTATCCCCGATCAGTTCAGGTGGGGGAGTTTGAGGTGGCCATAGACGGGGGAATTTGGGTGGCCATCAGGGGATTTCAGAACCGTGTGAAGCATTCGCATGCGCGGGAGCCACATAGCTAGTCTTGTGGATGATCCACTCGGATGGCAAGTGCCCGACTCCACCATCGATGATCCCGACTACAGGGTAGGTGGCGTCGTCCAGAGGAGCACTGAATTTGTGCTTCTTGGCAGGTTGTCGCATTGCGAGGGGTGGGGGCGGCTGCAGGGCTGTTCGCGTTGCCGCCGCTTCCGGCTGCAGATTGGTGGGCAGACTGATACGCCGGACTGCAGGGTGGTTCTCAAGCAGTGCAAGTAGGGTGCGATGCGCTTTCGCATCCAGCGTGGGCTCCTTGGCGCCGTCGAGCACCTTGCGCAGATGTGGCGGGCCAACAATGAATCGGGTCGATGGATCGTCAAAAAGCCATATGTACATTCGACTCATCGACTTCTGATCAGGCTTGAACACCGTGGCCACATACCCGCACGCGAGTTCCTCATCGAGCACCTCCTTCAGGTTCGTGGAGATGTCACCTGCTTGGTAGTAGTCAGCCTCGGCGTGCCGTTGTCCTGGAGGTTGGCTATCGAACAGATCGACGCGGTACGCGCGCGGAACGGCGCGGGTGCTGAACCACTGAATAGCTTCGGCAGTGTCAAAAGCACGCCGGTCTGCCGACGACCACAGGCTGATCGATTCGATGGCACCGACTTCGGAGCGGATACGGCTTGGCGCCGGCTCCATGACGCCCGGCTTCGTCTTGTGCGGCTTGTACTGCAGAACCTCTTCTGCCTTTCGAGTCTCTTCAAGCGCCCTGGCGATCGTGTAGGGCGTGACCTGAACGATCAACTCGCCGATATTGCTGGAGCCGAGTGTTGGTGTGAGCGTAGGATGGAACAGGTTTGCGACGGGGCGATGCGATTTGGCCAAGGCAGCCTCCCGCATTCGCACTCGAACAAAGCCGATGGATCCACCACTGCTTGAGGTGAGCGACTTTCCGACCGAAGCAAGCGAATGCTGGATTTTCTTCTTGTGCGCTATAAACGCTTCATCCTCGCCGTCAAAGAACTCCTTCGCGCTCAAGAAGCCCTTACGAATCCGCTCGTCCTGGAAACGACGGATATCGAGCACCACCTGAATGGGACCATAGTCTTGCGCCATCGCAACCCCCTTTAATCTTGTTCGTCGAGCCACCGTCCCACGGTCGACTTGCTCTTGTCAAAAAGCCCGCCCAGTTCAACAAGGTTGATCCGGCCGCCCAGCGTCTTTCGGATCCAGCGAGCCAGCTCGGCATCGTCGCGCTTGAGAATCGCCTTGACCTCGGCAGACAGCCTGCCACTGTTGAGCGTTGCGATCTCACGTAGCACCTCGACGGCAGGCACCGACTGTGCATTCATCACCGAGCGCTTCTTGAACAGCGTGGAGATCGATCGAACCTCAGACCCTGCACTGCCTTCCAACACCGCGGCGATCAACACGATCACGGCATTGGGGATATCTAGGGGCGCGAGCGTGCGGCGCACGATCAACTCCCGGGCCTCGTGCGTAGGCAGGGGAACCTCGATCTGCACTGCGAACCGGCGCCAGACAGCAGGATCAAGGAGTTGGGGATGGTTCGTGATTCCAAGTGTGATGCCGCTGCGTGCATCCATGTTCTGCAGCAAGGCGTTCACCACCCGCTTGATCTCTCCCACCTCATTGGGGTCGTCACGTACTTTTGCCAGGGAATCGAGTTCATCCAGCAGCAGTACACAGCGAAAGCGGTTCGCAAACGCAAAAACCTGACCGATGTTGCGCGAGGTCGTCCCGAGAAACGAGGACATCATGGCGTCGACGCGCGCCACCAGGACGGGCAAGCCGATTTCATGTGCAAGCCACAAAGCCAGAGTCGTCTTACCGGTACCCGGTGCTCCGGTCAGAAGACTAGTCATTGTGGGCGCCTCACCCACCGCCAACAGTGCTGGTGCATGCCTCCACTCATCAAGCAACATCTGGATTGCACGCTCAAGGTGCAAAGGGAAAAAAGGCCGTTGGACGTCCGATCCACCGGGAAACACTGTCTCGACTAGGCGCGCTCCTGACTCCCGGTCTGTTGGCAAGATGGTAGTGGGCAGCAGAGTCTCCCCCGGCAGACTCTGCTCAACCTTGGAGGGCACCAACCTGCGCGGAGCCATCTCTTTTGAGCGTGCTGCGCTGCGCAACAGCAGCGTGAGTTGCTGCGCGGACTTTGCATCTCCTTGCTCCGCCAGCGCTTCGGACAAGCGCTCCACCTGATGGGTCAGCGCCTCACTAGGTGACACCAACGCCATCCGGCAGATCGCATGAACGATCGGAAAATGCTCCATATGACTCACCCTATTGACAGTTGGTCCACATTTTGCATTGAAATCCCGAAATCAGAAAGTAAAATCTATACTTTTTGATAAAATTTCCCGTTTTTTGACATAAGAGCCCTAAGATGCTTGCACGGTGCTTCGCGCTGCTGGACAACCACAGCACCAAGGGCTTGAACAGCCTTTGCCGCACCAGAGTCCATCTGCTGTCGTCAGCGTTTCGGAGTTACCCATGGCCGTTTTTTTCACCTGCGAGGAACCGCAAGCACTTCTGGATGCTTTCCAGTCCCGAATAGAACAAACCGAGCCCAAGGACAGCATCACTACTTGGGTCAGGAGCGATGATGGGCGCTTCTACACCCATCGGGCTAATGACTGGGCACGCAAGGCCTGGTTCAGACCCGTCGTAGGTCCGTCGACTCTGACTTTCAACATAGTCAAGCCGGTCAATCAGGCGATCTCTACGGTCGCCTACGCGTACTACCACGGTCATCTGATCGAGACATTCCTGGCGCACTTCGATGCCTTCTTCACTGATGCTCGTGCGACCGCTTTCCCCGCCATCAATGATTTGGTTGGCTAGAGAGTGCTGAACCACCTTATGGAGTAATGATGTCAAAGGCTCTGATTGCGATCGGCGTGGGCACCACCGATGGCAGCTTCCCCAAGTTGAAGGGAGCGGTCAAAGATGCCCGGGACTTCCACGCGTGGGGCAAGTCCCAGGGGTTTGACTGCACGTTACTCGTTGATGATCGAAGGAAAGTCCGGGTTGCCGATGTCTACGAAGCGATCGACGGCTACGTGAGGCAAAACACCTACAGCCAGATCATCGTGTACTTTTCAGGACATGGGATCTTGAAGGCACCAGATTGCGAACTGTGGTTGATGTCGGGCGCACCCCGCAACGGCAACGAAGTGATCAATGTGCAGGGTTCGATCATTAATGCGCGCTCCTGCGGTATCGAGCATGTGGTGCTTATCTCTGATGCCTGCCGATCATTGCCCACGGATATGAAGGGGGCAGCCCTCAACTCCGGGCAGGAAGTTTTCCCTTACATCGCCTGGCGACCTCCGCTTCCAGAGGTGGATGTCTTCTATGCCACGTTGCCAGGAGACATCGCGCTGGAATTGCCGCCTGACCCGACTGTCGCGCGTGACCGCGGGCTATTGACCCAATGCTTGCTGGCGGCCTTGGAGGGCAAAGTGCCCCAGGTCATCAAGTCGACTGACGTGAATGGCGTAGCAGGGCAGATCGTGCCATCACGTCCCTTGAAGGCATGGCTCACATCTGAGTTGCCCCTGGCAGCTTCCGACATTTCGTTCAAATTGCAGCAGCATCCTGATGTGCGCATTGAATCGGACATGCCAAAGTACCTGTCCAAGCTCCAGGAGGGTGCAGGAGCGACGAAACTCTTTCCTTCTTCTGTGGCAACGGCGCCGACCTGTAGCACTGCCCATGTCATGCATCAGAGCGCTGGCAAAGTTCGCAGATTGGTAGCACCCAGAGAACCTGTGCGAGGCCCCCGACCGCGGTTCGGCCAATCGGTCACCGTGGTGACCTCCACGCGCGCTTTTGCCAACGGCAAGGCTTCGCAGCGCGACAGCATTGCGAGGGTGTTCCAAGCGGCTAACCCCGCCCAATACGTCCGTACAGGGTTTGTGAGCCAAGGGGGAATGATTGAATACGCGATGGGCGAGCGAGGGGCGATCAAGGTCTCAAGTGACACCCACCATTCATGGATTGAGCTGGACGATGCAGGAACCTCAACGGGCACACCACGCGTCGCCTCCATCGAACGGGTAGCCCTGCGATTTTCGAACGGGCGCGGCATTGTCTTGGCCGTTTTCGCGGGCTACGTTGGCACGGTGGTGTTCGATGGGGATCAGATCGCGACGGTGAACTACACCCCCACGCTCGGATCGGCAAGTTTCCAGGAATTCGCCTCACGCTCAGCCGAGATCGAAGTGCGGCGCACCCAGGTTGCCATAGCAGCACAACGCGGGACCTTTTCGCTGGAAAGCCCAGGGCTCGAGGATGCTACCGGGTTCGTCCGAATAGGCGAAGCCGTAGATCCGACACTGAGCATCTACTTGAGCTACGCGCACGCCCGTGCCGGGAAGTTTGCGGTCATCCATGAGGTCAGCGAAATGCTCACAAAGTGCAGCCAACCCGTCCCCTTTGATGTGGCAATGCTGGCTGCCCAAGGCACCGGTGGTGCCTTCCCGAGCGATTCTCCGGGGATGCCAATGCTGACGCAGGGGTGGCTGATGTTCGGTGGGCATGAGGCAGTGCTGCCCAAGCCGCTGAGCCAGGCTCGCCAATTCCTTTTGCCGTCCCTGTGGGCCACGTTCAGCCCGGATGGGATGTCGATCCTTGAACGCTACATTCAGACGAAAGACTAGCCATGCGACTTGTCCTCGTCCACGGTATCGCCCAGCAGGGAAAGGATGCAAGCGAACTGAAGCGGGTATGGCTCGAAGCTCTGGATGTCGGCCTTGCCAAGGCAGGTCTTGCCTCAATAAATCAGTATGAGGTGATTCTTCCTTTCTACGGCGACAAGCTAGCGGAACTCACAGCGCTACTGGAGGCTTCTGGGTCCATCCAGTTGCAAACTAAAGGGGTAGAGGCGGCCCCTCAATTCGATAGAACCGAAGCTGAGATGTTGCAAGAAATCCTTGCAACTCAATTGGCCAGTGCCGAAAACCGCCAGACCGTCACAACGAAGGGTTTTCAGAACACCGCAGCGGCACTTGCGCTTGCGCGCGCCGCTGACAGGACGCCTTTTGGTGCACATGTATTGGCTCGTTTCGTGAAGGACGTGTCTGCATACCTAACCCATGCGCGAGTGACGCAAAAAATCGATGAAATCGTCCAGCCAGCGATAGGCACAGAGCACTGCGTTGTTGTCGGTCACTCGCTGGGATCGGTTGTCGCCTTCCGAATACTCAGAGAAATGGGTCGGGCCGCCAATGTGGAAAGGTTCATCACATTGGGTTCGCCTTTAGGATTGAACACTATTCGAAACCTCATCACTCCCCCGCCGCTTGAAACGCCGACAGGCGTAAGATCATGGATCAACGCATTTGACCCGGCCGACGTCGTATCACTGCACCCCCTGGACAAATCCACGTGGAACGTGAATCCGGCCATTGTCAACTTCTCAGGTGTGAATAACCACACCTCTAACCACCACGGTATCAGCGGATACCTCGATGACGGCCAAGTCGCAGCAGCTGTCCATGAGGCGCTGAGCAGATAGGTTTCCAACGAGATGACAGGTTTAGCCCATGATTCTTTCTCGTCCAACCAAATACGGCGCCGGCATCACACTCGGCGGTGATTACCTCGACCTCACGAGTCTTCACGAGACTGTTCATCACTTGGCATCCGATACGGGGCCTTTGTCGGGCCATCACTATGAGTTCGCTCTCGGCTTAGCTTACGATCTGCGCAAAGCATACGAAGGGCAGCGCGACACCTGGCCCTCAGTTGCGCCAGCCTATTCCGGCTACTCCGCTGTCAACATTCTTTGGCCAATTTTCCTTGTGCAGTTGGGTATGCTCCGGTCCGCCTGTGCCTATATGCCCACTGATCGCCGCATACAGTCCCAACTATTCGCGTTGGAAGCATGTACTGAACAGGCCTTATGTGAGTTTGACCCTGCGGTGGGCGCGATGTGCATGCGCTGGCTTGCGAATTTCAACCTGTTCACGGATCAGTTTCTTCTGGAGTTTGTGAGCCAGCAGGCGCGGGAATTTGTGTTTGGTGCGACTCAGGGAAAAGCCCGTTTTCGACGACTTCCAAGGCTGCTGGACGAGATTTCGCCATTTTCCCAAGCCTACAAGGACTTCGAGCGCGCTGTTTCAAAGAAGGCCCATGAACAAGGGGCCAGGCCCCAAGACATGGTCGATCTGTCAGCATGGCCAGATTTTAACTGGTGAATTTGACATGGGTCGAACCAACGCTCCAGGCGAGAACAAATCGTCGCGGTTTGCGATTGGTTCGGTCATCTATTCGAACCGATCTACAGCCGAGTAGATATCGCTCAGCAGCAAGGTCGCCTCACTACTGGTGTGTTTCCGTGTTCGAGAGCAAAGCCCAAAAAGCTGATCTGCTGGCAGGGCGGTGGACTCATTCCGGCAAATATTCC
Source organism: Hydrogenophaga sp. (assembly GCA_030653975.1). Classification (GTDB taxonomy): domain Bacteria; phylum Pseudomonadota; class Gammaproteobacteria; order Burkholderiales; family Burkholderiaceae_C; genus Hydrogenophaga. Next base: position 6,590 of record JAURYH010000034.1, read on the forward strand.
AAGCAAGCAGGGAAAGCGTTTCTTGCTCATCGTGCAGGGCCCGTTCATCAGGTCTCCATAGCAACAGTATGCTGTTCTGTTTGTCATTTCGAGGCTCAAAGTCAAACAGGTACCGAACAGCCCTTTCGTCGCCCTCGACTTTGAATACGATGCGCAAACACAAACCACGCTTTCTCTGGCGTCTCTCTTTATCGACGTAGCGCCATGCCGGCTGGCGACCGCCACTTGGTTCAAGTGGCACCAAAAAGTAGTCACCCTCTTGTTCCCCAGGAAACAGAGCTTCGATTTCTACAAGGTACTTTTCGCCCCCAATTTCAATCGTGTCACCGCTGGCGCCGAGTAGGGCACTGGCGATTAAAGATACATCGCCCAGAGTTTGTCTACCCGAATCGGTATTGAGGTGCTCTTGGTGTCGTTGCGTTTGCAGGTTGGCTCCAGCGGCGAGTTCACGTGCCGAAGCTGAGTCACCTAATGAAGAAACCTGTCGCTCCCACATGTTGAGACGTTGCACCGCTTGCGCCACCGACTTGTACACCGTGTCAGTTTGGGGGAGCTTGTCGCAGGGAATTGCATTCAGATTCGGAAATCGAGTCCCCTTCTGATCAACGTCCACATCAGTATCTCCTGAAGATGAACGGCGAGGCAAGTGAGAGATTTCGATAACGCTCGCGGGTGGTACTGAGTGCAGTTTTCGGCGCTCCATCGGGCGCTTTTCGGGGTCGGTGCCTGCGAGAGCTTCGTCCAGCGTCCTTCCATCGTTATCCCTGTCGAATGAAATTTCCTGAATTGAAGATTGATATCCGCAAGATCTGATGAGTTGAACGAGCCAGAAGTCTGATGTGTCAGTTTGCACCCGGCGCCGGAGCACATTCAGTGGCATTTGGCCTTCAAACGGTGGGAGCGCGCGAACGAAGTGGGGCCCGCGTGCTCTACTGCCTTGTGCCAGGTAGCGGTAGATGTCGGCACCTCGATTCATCGCATAGCTATCAAACGCGATGGACGCCAAAAAGGGGACGTCCTCGTCCTTCATCCACTGCCGCAGCCATAGCATTGCGCTGTGCCCGTCGGCACTGAGTCTCGATCTCGCCAGGTTGAAGAGATAGTGTTCCGAGTCGGCGAACCGCCCATCAACCATCAGCTGAGCCCACTTGCTGGTCGGGGCCCAGAAGAACCGAAAAATAGCCCAGCATGGGAACACGTAGGGGAGACTTCCGTCGCCGTCGCAACCTCCAACCTTCAAGAGCAGTGAGTTGTAGCGCCGATCCGTTGCGACAGTATTGCGACCCGGATGCATGAGAAAGGGCTCATCAAGCAACCCCCTGTTGCCATGACTTTCCAGTCCAAGGCGCGAGAACACTTGGATGTTGTCCCGCGAAAAGTTGATCGTGATGTCATCCCATGTGAAGTGGGGGCTTAGTGCCTCCGCTTCGTTGACGTAGCCGTCACACACCACCGTCCCAATCGGAAAGGCTGGTGTGTCCGTGATTGGTAAGAGGACTCGGCGACTGTCCTTGTGGTGACGCAGCCCGCCAGATGCGAGCCGCTCCACCCGATGGAAGAATGCATAGACGAAGGGCGTAATCGCCGCTTGTGGGGCGCTTGCCATCTGACCGTACCAATGCAGTTGCCACTGCCCAGAGGCAATCGCTGGAACACTTTGGCCGATGCGCAGCCGTGGTTTCATCCCCATTCCCTTCGTTTTTAGCCGGAGGGATGCTATCAGGGGAGGTTCCTGTTTATCGGGGTGAGTTTCCTATCAAGTGATGAAGTTTCTCATTTAGCGATTTCGATCACACCTTGGGCAGATCGGCCGGAGCGAGGTTGACCGTGATGCGCTTGTTGCTGGGGAATTCGAGGCCGGCGTTGGCGATGGCCGAACGCACGCGCTCGCGCGCTTCCTTGACCTCCGTGTCGGCCAGACCCACCAGCGTGAAGCTGGGCAGGCCGTTGGCGAGATGGACTTCCACCTGCACCGGACGCGCTTCCAGGCCCAGCAGCGCACGGCTGTGCACCAATGACAGACTCATTTGCATTTCCTCCCTGTTTTGGTGCATGACTGCCGCGAAGCACCTCTCCGGGCGCTGGACACTCAATGCACACATTTGGTGCCCGGATTTTGAAGTGACAGAAATCCCGCTGGGCACGAGCGTTCATCATGGCACAGGTCGCCGATCCGCCGGCCACCGTCGTGGCGTTGCGCGGTGTTTGGGCGACAGCGCGGGGCGCCGCAGCACGATCAGACCGGATCGCGGTTGGCACGGACCGTGCTTGGGGGTGTAAGCGATTGAATCAAGACCATGGCGCTGCCATGAACCAGTCCGCATCCAAGGTGGTGTCGGCCTTCCCGGCCAGCACCGAACGTGTCAGCCCCGGTGCATGCCTCACGGCGTGATCACCACGTACTAGAAGAGGAATCACAGCATGAAAATGGTTTCAGCCATCATCAAGCCGTTCAAGCTGGACGAGGTGCGCGAAGCGCTGTCCAGTATGGGCGTGCAAGGCATCACCGTCACCGAAGTCAAAGGCTTCGGACGCCAGAAGGGCCACACCGAGCTGTACCGCGGCGCCGAGTACGTGGTTGATTTTCTGCCCAAGGTGAAGATCGAGGCCGCCGTGGACGACGGCCTCGTGGATCGCGTGATCGAAGCCATCGAAGGCGCCGCGCGCACCGGCAAGATCGGCGACGGCAAGATTTTCGTCACCGACCTCGAACAGGTGGTTCGCATCCGCACCGGCGAAACCGGCAAAGAAGCGCTCTGATCAACGCCCTGCACAAGAAAGATCATCAACATGAAAAAACTACTTGCAACCCTGTTGTTGGGCGTTGGACTGGCTTTTGGTGGCCTGAACGCCGTGGCCCAGACCACGACCGAAGCGCCGGCCGCTGTCGCAGCACCGGCTGCCGATGCAGCGCCCGCTGCCGAGGCCGTGGCTGTTGAAGCCCCGGCCGCTGCTGAAGCCGCGCCCGCTGAAGAAGCCGTCAAGGAAACCGTCGACAAGGGCGATGTCACCTGGATGATGCTCGCCACCATCCTGGTCGTCATGATGGCTGTGCCCGGCCTGGCCCTGTTCTACGGCGGCCTGGTCCGCAGCAAGAACATGCTGTCGGTGCTGATGCAGGTGATGGTCGTCTTCTCGCTGATTTCCGTGCTGTGGGCCGTCTACGGTTACAGCCTGGCGTTTGGTGGCGAAGGCCTGATCTTCGGCAACCTCGACAAGGTGTTCCTGAAGGGCGTGACACCGGATTCGCTGGCCGCCACGTTCACCGCTGGCGTGATGATCCCCGAGTTCATCTTCATCGCCTTCCAGTGCACCTTCGCCGGCATCACCTGCGCGCTGATCGTGGGCTCGTTTGCCGAGCGCATCAAGTTTGGCTCCGTGCTGCTGTTCTGCGCCATCTGGTTCACCTTCAGCTACATCCCGATCGCCCACATGGTCTGGGGCACGGGCGGCTACCTGTTCGACAAGGGCGCGCTGGACTTCGCTGGCGGCACCGTGGTGCACATCAACGCCGCCATGGCCGGTCTGGTCGGTGCCTACGTGCTGGGCAAGCGCATCGGTTACGGCAAGGAATCGATGGCGCCCCACAGCCTGACGCTGACCATGGTCGGTGCCTCGCTGCTGTGGGTGGGCTGGTTCGGCTTCAACGCCGGCTCCAACCTGGAAGCCAACGGCGGCACCACGCTCGCCTTCATCAACACCCTGTTTGCCACCGCCGCCGCCGTGCTGGCCTGGTGCGTGGGTGAGACGCTGGGCAAGGGCAAAGCTTCCATGCTGGGCGCTGCGTCCGGTGCGGTCGCGGGTCTCGTGGCCATCACCCCGGCTTGCGGAACCGTGGGCCCCATGGGTGCCATCATCATTGGCCTGGTCGCTGGCTTCCTGTGCCTGTGGGGCGTCTCGGGCCTCAAGAAGATGCTCGGCGCGGACGACTCGCTCGACGTGTTCGGTGTGCACGGCGTCGGCGGCATCGTCGGTGCCCTGCTGACCGGCGTGTTCTCGGCCGGCTCGCTCGGCGGCGTCAAGGGCGACGACTACTCCATCGCCAGCCAGCTGCTGATCCAGGCCGAAGGCGTGGTCATCACCATCGTGTGGTCCTCCGTCGTGGCCTTCATCGCCTACAAGATTGTTGACCTGATCATGGGTCTGCGCGTCTCGGAAGAAGCCGAACGCGAAGGTCTGGACATCACGTCCCACGGCGAAACCGCCTACAACCGCTGAACGGTTCCAGCGCGGTGCGCGACAGGTTCACAGACCGTCCCACCGCGTTGTAACCCAGAGTCTCCTTTGGATGTTGACCCCGTGCTGCCGCAAGGCACGCGGGGTTTTTTTCGTTTTGCTCCGTATCATCCTTGCAGGACACCACAACATCAGGAGGAAGCCATGTCCCAGGCACTGTCACGCGGGTGGACCGGTCGGATCGCGACCGGATCGCTCGTTTTTGCATTGACGGCGATCACGCCCATCGCGATCGCCGCGACGGGCCAGGCCCAAGGGAATCTGGGTGGCCAGAAGGCGCCCAGCAAGGTCACGTTCGTCGATGCACCCTCCAGCGAGACACCCGCTGCACGGGAAAAACGCCTCAAACGCGAATGCAAGGGCCGCCCCAACGCGGGCATGTGCCTCGGGCACACACGGTAGCCTTCGCGACCCTTGCGCTGCATTTGCAGCGCCGCGTGCAAAAAATTCAAAACCCGCTTCGGTGTGGCCGCTACCATGGCCGCCATGAGTTCCAGCCCCACCGAATCCCCCCGCCAGTTGATCGAGCAGGTGCGCGCGGCCGCGTCCGCGCGCCAGCCCTTGCGCATCACCGGTGGCGACACCAAGGCCTTTTACGGTCAGCCCACCGACGGCGAGACCCTGTCCACCACCGGGTGGGCCGGCATCATGAGCCACGAGCCGAGCGAGCTGGTGGTGACGGTGCGGGCCGGCACCCCGCTGGTCGAACTGGAAGCCGCGCTGGCCGAACAGGGCCAGTGCCTGCCGTTTGAGCCCCCGCGCTTCGGCGCCGCGTCCACCATCGGCGGCGCGGTCGCGGCCGGGCTGGCCGGCCCGGCGCGCGCCAGTGCCGGCGGTGTGCGCGACTACGTGCTCGGCGTGCAGTTCATCGACGGCCGCGGCGAGTGGCTCACCTTCGGTGGCCAGGTGATGAAAAACGTGGCTGGTTACGACGTCAGCCGCGTGCTGGCCGGGTCCATGGGCACGCTCGGCATCCTCACCGACATCTCGCTCAAGGTGCTGCCGGTGGCACCGGCCGAAGCCACGCTCGTGTTCGCTCTCGCGCAGCACGACGCACTGGAACAACTGCACCGCTGGGGCGGCCAGCCGCTGCCTTTGAATGCCAGCTGCTGGGTGAAGGACCAGACCCAGCCCGACGCACCCGAGCTGCTGTTCGTGCGCCTGCGTGGTGCCGTGGCGGCGGTGGAAGCCGCCTGCGAGCGGTTGTCGCGCGAGGCCGGTGGCCAGCGCATGGACAACGCCGAGACCGGCCCCGACTGGGCCGCCTGCCGCGACCAGACGCTGCCGTTCTTCAACGCGCCCGCGCCCGATCTGTGCCTGTGGCGCCTCTCCGTGCCGCAGACCGCACCGGTCATTGCGTTGCCTTTTGCGCAACTGATCGAATGGCACGGTGCGCAACGCTGGCTCTGGGCGCCGGCATCGGCGGCTACCGAAATCCGCAGCGCCGCCGCGGCGGTGAACGGCCACGCCACGCTGTTCCGTGCCGGCGCCGATGGCGCGCCCGGCGTGCCGCGCTTTCACCGCCAGACCGCGGTGATCGACACCATCACACAACGCCTGCGCGCCGAGTTCGACTCGGCAGGCATCTTCAACCCCGGCAGAACATGAGCCCCCTCGCTCCGCCGCCGAGCGGGTCGCGGCCCCCCAAGGGGGTGCAAACCCGGCCTGGGGCGGCCCGGCGCCAAGTTTCAAAGGGCTGATCTCACATGCAAACCAACCTCTCCCCCGAATACCAGGCGCGCGCCGATGGCCGCGCCGCCGAAGCCATCCTGCGCAAGTGCGTGCACTGCGGCTTCTGCACCGCCACCTGCCCCACCTACCAGCTGCTGGGCGACGAGCTCGACGGCCCGCGTGGCCGCATCTACCTGATGAAGCAGGTGCTCGAAGGCGCCGCGCCGACGCGCAAGACCCAGCTGCACCTGGACCGCTGCCTCACCTGCCGCAATTGCGAAAGCACCTGCCCCAGCGGCGTGGACTACGGCCACCTGATCGACATCGGCCGCAAGATCGTGGATGAAAAGGTGCCGCGCCCGGCGGGCGAAAAGGCGGTGCGCTGGCTGCTCAAGGAAGGCCTGCCCTCGCCGCTGTTCGGCCCGGCCATGAAGCTGGGCCAGCTGGTGCGCCCGTTGATGCCTGCCGGACTCAAGAACAAGGTGCCCGCCCGGCAGGACGCCGGGCGCTGGCCGACGCAGACCCATGCGCGCAAGGTGCTCATGCTCGCGGGCTGCGTGCAACCGGCGATGATGCCCAACATCAACACCGCGACCGCGCGCGTGCTCGACGCGGCCGGCATCCAGACCGTGATCGCACCCGGGGCGGGTTGTTGCGGCGCGGTGAAGTTCCACCTGAACGACCAGGACGGCGGCATGGCGGAGATGCGCGCCAACATCGATGCCTGGTGGCCACACATCGAAGCTGGCGTGGAAGCCATCGTGATGAACGCTTCGGGCTGCGGCGTGACGGTCAAGGAATACGGCCACATCCTGCAGCACGACGTGGCCTACGCGGCCAAGGCCGCGCGCATCAGCGATCTGACCCAGGACCTGAGCGAGCTGCTGCCCGCGCTGGTGCCGGTGCTGAAGCCCCAGCTGGCGAGGCAGCCCGACGCGAAGAAAGTGATCGGCTTTCACCCGCCCTGCACCTTGCAGCACGGTCAAAAGCTGAAGGGCGGTGTGGAGCAGCACCTGTCGGCGATGGGCTTCACGGTGATGGTGGCGAAGAACGAGGCGCACCTGTGCTGCGGCTCGGCCGGCACCTATTCGGTGCTCAACCCCACGCTCTCGTACCAGCTGCGCGACCGCAAGCTCGGCCACCTGAGCGAGCTGCAGCCCGACGTGATCACCAGCGCCAACATCGGCTGCATCACCCACCTGCAGAGCGGCACGGCCACGCCGGTGCGGCACTGGGTCGAGCTGCTGGATGAGGCGCTGGCCTGACACCGGCGGGCATTTGTGCACGTTTCGGCGCCGACGTGGTGCCGGAAAACCCACCCATGTGTCACGCCGATGGGATGCGCAGGCTGTAAGCTGGGGGTGCGCAGTGCCGTCGGCGTCCGGTGCCGCGCTTTTTAGTTCACGACGCCATCTAAGGATTGATCATGGGTTTCTTCAGCAACATCCTGGAAAAGTTGGGCATGAAAGAGGCCGCTGCTGCGCCCGTCATCACACCGCCCCCCGCGGCTGCACCCGCTCCGGTCGCCGCAGCCCCGGTGGTCAACCCCATCGCCATGGTGGACGTGGTTGCGCTGCTGACCGAGAAGGCCGCCAAGCACCCGGAGAAGCTCAACTGGAAGACCTCCATCGTCGACCTGCTCAAGCTGCTGGGCCTGGACAGCAGCCTGGCCGCGCGCAAGGAACTGGCCAAGGAGCTCTACTGCCCCGACGACAAGATGGCCGATTCCGCCCAGATGAACATGTGGCTGCACAAAAATGTGCTGGGCCACATCGCGGCCAATGGCGGCAACATCCCGAAAGAGCTGCTCTGATTTCCGGATGATTCCGGCGCTCGCCACCCTGCTCGTGTTCCAGCTCGTCGGCGAGGCGCTGGTGCGCGCGCTGGCGGCGCCGGTGCCGGGCCCGGTGGTGGGCATGGCGCTGCTGCTGCTCGCGCTGGTGCTGCGGCCTGCGCTGCTCGGCGCCATCAAGCCCACGGCGCAGACCCTGCTGCAACACCTCTCGCTGCTCTTCGTGCCCGCGGGCGTGGGCGTCATGCTGCACCTGCAGCGCCTGGGCGACGAGGCGCTGGCCATCGGCGTGGCGCTGGTGCTCAGCACGCTGGTGGGCCTGGCCAGCGCCGCGCTCACCATGGCGTGGTTGATGCAGCGCGTGTCGCCACCCTCTGATCACGACAAGGCATGAACGAAGGTCTGCCCACCGCTGGTGTGGCCGTCGGCCGCCTGACCGATGTCTGGGTTTACCTCTCCGCCTCGCCGCTGCTGGGGCTCACGGTCACGCTGCTGGTTTATCACGGCGCTTTCGTGGCCTACCGCCGCAGCGGCTTCCATCCGCTGGCCAACCCGGTCGCCCTGTCGGTCATCGTGCTCGGCGCGCTGCTCTGGGCCACGGGCACGCCCTACGCCACCTACTTCGAAGGCGCGCAGTTCGTGCACTTCCTGCTCGGTCCGGCCACCGTGGCGCTGGCTGTGCCGCTGTTCCAGCAGCTCGCGCGCGTCAAGCGCCTGTGGCTGCCCATGGCGGGCGCGCTGGTGGTGGGCACGCTGGCCGCCACCGTCACCGCCATCGGCGTGGGCTGGGCGCTCGGCGCGTCCAAGGCCACCATCGCCTCGCTCGCGCCCAAGTCGGTCACGGCGCCGGTGGCCATGGGCATTGCCGAAAAGATCGGCGGCCTGCCCACGCTCACCGCCGTGCTCGTGGTGTGCACCGGCATCCTCGGTGCGGCGAGTGCGCGCTATGTGCTGGACGCGCTGCGCATCCAGGACCCGACGGTGCGCGGCTTCGCGCTTGGCACCGCGGCACACGGCATCGGCACCGCGCGGGCGTTTCTGGTGAGCGAAGAGATGGGCGCCTTCGCCGGCCTGGCGATGGGGCTCACGGCGCTGTTCAGCGCGGTGGCCTTGCCGCTGGTGGCGGGCTGGCTGCTGAACTGGATATAGGCTCCCCCCGCTCGAGGTCTATCCCAACGCGGCTTCAATGTCTTTCGCCAGCTTCTCGGGTGCGTCCTGCGGCGCGTAGCGCTTGATCACCGTCCCGTCCCTGCCCACCAGGAACTTGGTGAAGTTCCATTTGACGGCCTTGCTGCCGAGCAGACCGGGGGCCTCGGCGCTGAGCCACTGGTAGAGCGGGTGGGCCTCGGGGCCGTTGACGTCGATCTTGCTCATCATGGGGAAGCTGACGCCGAAATCGCGCTGGCAAAAGGTGGCGATTTCCTCATTGCTGCCGGGGTCCTGGTTGCCAAACTGGTTGCACGGGAAGCCGAGCACGACCAGGCCGCGCGCGCCGTAGGTCTGGTGCAGTTGCTCCAGGCCACCGAACTGCGGCGTGAAACCGCAGGCGCTGGCGGTGTTGACAATGAGCATCGGACGGCCGCGAAACTGCTCAAGAGCGACCGGCTTGCCGTCGATGGACTGGGCTTCGAAGTCGTAGATGGTGTGCATGGAGGCTCCTGTAAACCAGGGTTCACTATGGCAGATCGTGGTGGCCTTGTGCGCGGGAGGGGAACGGGATCGCGGCGATGAGCCGATCGTGTGCCGGCTTGCCCGGGGATGCACCAGGGCGGGCATACCGCTCCAGGCGGGTAGTTCCTTTGTCTTCAGTGGAGACGTTTGAATGGCAGCTGCCTATGCGGTGGCCCTGGTGGGTTTCGCACAGAACGAGTCGGCGACCTTCGAGTCGTTTTTCCAGCTGGCCGCCCGCCGGCCACCCGCTGACACCGTGCAGGGCGAGGTGATGGATGCCCAGATCCTGATCGTCAACGCCGACAACACCCAGGCGCTGCATCTCGTGCGCGATGCGGAATGGCCAGCCACCGGTGTCATCCCGTCAGGGCGCCGATCGCGGTTTCGCGGCCACACAGCGCATGGAATGCCGCCGTGAGGCGCGCGTTCGTCCTTGCGCTCCACACGCGCGGCGGCCGAACACACCAGGTCGTCCGTGCCCGAGGTCAGGCCGAGCGTTACAGGTTGCTGGCGCAGCACCGCCGGGTCAACCTGGACGGCTTTGAGCAGACCAATATCAGTTATTGACGCTCCCCCGCGCCGCGCCTGCTGCGCGTCACCCCCCCAGGGGGCGGCACTGGCGGCCTGGCAAAGCCAGTGCCGCGGTGCCCTGGGATGCACGACCCCTCGCATCACCCCGTACGTCTTCGGAGTGCGTGCCCTGACCCAGGATGCGGTGGAACCGGCTTTGCCGGGCCACTCGCATCGCCCCCTGGGGGGGGGTGACGCCGCAGGCGGCGCGGGGGGAGCCTGCCTACCCGTGCAGATCGTCGCGGCGGGCGATCTCCATCAGGCGTTCGAGTTCGTGCGGGTGGTTGCGCTGATTGTGCTGGTGCCATTTCATGATCAGCCACATGAAGCCCGCGACCACGAGACCAAACGCGGTGATGGCGGCGAAGGCCGAGAGGCCGGCCGCGGTGGAGAAGCTGTAGGCGGCTCCCAGCACGAGAATGCAGGCCTGTTCGTTGAAGTTCTGTACGGCGATGGAGCGGCCGGCGCCCATCAGGTTGTGGCCCCGGTGCTGCAGCAGGGCGTTCATCGGCACCACCAGAAAACCACCCAGCCCGCCCAGCAGCACCAGAAACGGCGCGGCGATCCAGACGTTGTCGATGAAGTTCATGGCGATCACCAGCACGCCCATGGCGATGCCCAGCGGCATCACGCGGGTGGCCTGGTCCAGCCGCATGCGCAGCGAAGCCACCACGGCGCCCACGGCGGTGCCCAGCGCGACCACGCCCACCAGCGACGAAGCCTGCGTGGTGCTGTAGCCCAGCGCCGCGCCGGCCCAGGCCAGCACGATGTAGCGCAGGTTGCCCGAGACGCCCCAGAACAGGGTGGTGGTCGAGAGCGAGATCTGGCCCAGGTGGTCGCGCCAGAGCCGGCTGTTGCAGCGCCAGAAGTCGGGCAGCAGGGCCAGCGGGTTCTTGGGCATGTGGCGGGGTGTCACGCCGGTCAGCGGGATGCGGGTGTTGAACCAGGCCGCGATGGCATAGACGAGCACCAGCGCACCGATCGCCGCTTCGGCCGGGTGCGTGATGCCGGTCTGCAGCAGCGGCAGATCGATCGCCAGCAAGCGGTCAGATATCCAGGGCGCCACCAGTTGCCCGCCCAGCAGCACGCCCAGGATGATGGAAGCGATGGTCAGGCCCTCGATCCAGCCGTTGGCCTTGACCAGTTGCGAAGGCGGCAGCAGCTCGGTGAGGATGCCGTATTTGGCGGGGGAGTACGCAGCGGCGCCCAGACCCACCAAGGTGTAGGCCAGCAGGGGGTGCACACCGACCAGCATCAGCAGACAGCCCACCACCTTGATGGCGTTGCTGATGAACATCACCTGGCCTTTGGGCTTTGCGTCGGCAAACGCCCCCACAAAAGGCGCCAAAACCACGTAAAACAAGGCAAACAGCGGTACCAGGGCCGCGCTCTGCCATTCGGGTGCGCCTCGCGTGCGCAGCAACTCGATGGCGGCCACAAACAGCGCGTTGTCAGCCAGAGAGCTGAAAAACTGCGCCGTCATGATGGTGTAGAAGCCGCGCTTCATGGATCTTTGGGGTCTTGAGCGGCGTGACGGCCCAGGCTGGGGCCGTGGTGAAGGTTGAGCGAGCGACCTCTGTTCTCCAACGAGGCGTTGGTTATAGCACGCCAAATGTGACAGCTTGTAATACGAAGTGCATATGCCATGGGCTGGCGCGTGCGGCTCGTTTGGGCACCGCGGTGTGCCCGCTGCGACTGTTCGCTTGTGTCAGTTTGGCGCAAGTGTTCGCCCGGTTCGGGTGGTCGGCCGTGGTACGCGGCACCCGGCCGAACCACACCTGGGTCCGCACCGACCCGGTGGCACTCAGGCTTTGCGGGCCGGGCGTGAACCATGTCACGGTGGGCCGCCGTTCCAGGCTGCCGCGGCGGCCCGACGGCGGGCGTGGAACGGCAATTGCGGTCCAGGCGGCGTCCGGGGTGTTTGTGTCACACCCGGATGGCCTCTGCCCCACTCAAACAAACGAGGAGACAAACACCATGATCAGTATCGACAAGGCGCTGCTGCGGCAACTGCTGTTGATCGACCGCCCCTGGGAGGTTCGGGAATACCGGTTCGACGCGCGCAAGCGGCGCTGCGATGTCTGGGTGGCGCCGGAGGTGGAGCGCGGCTGGTTCGGGCGTGAGCGCAAGCCGGCCCTTCCCGCGCAGACCTGCTCCTGGCGCCACTTGTCCATGGGGTCGATCCATTGCCATTTGCACGTCGCGTTGGTGCAGGGGCAGGAGCACCCCGGCCTGGAGTGGCTGGGCGAGCCGGGCATGCCCTTCACGCGCGCGCTGTCGCAGCGCGTGTTCGCCATGTTCAACCAGGGCGTGTCGCTGCCCTCGGTGTGCGCGCTGATGGACCTGAGCCTGCAGGACGTCTGGCGCTACCGCTACGCCATTGACAGCGGCAAGCCCAGCGGTGTCGCCGAGGCACCGATGCCCGCGCCGGTGCTGGCGACGCCCCGTGCGCCCTGGGCCGACGAGCCCGGGCACCCGAACGTGCCCGACCTCACTGATCCGGTCTGGCTGCGCCTGCTCAACGCCGACCTGGGGCTGGACATCAAGGTGCTCAGCCTCAAGCTCATGCTCACGCGCGTGCGCTCCCAGCTCGAACTCATCAACGACGAGGAAGTCCGCCTGCTCAAGCTGCGCGAACTGCACCGCTATTTCGTGAAGAACGAACGCGTGCTCACCCACGAACTCGCGCAGCTGCGCCAAGGCTGAGGCCACCCCATGACGACTCCCCTATCTTCCAGCGCCGTGCCGGTCGGCAGCGGCGTATTGATGAACCTGGAACAGGCCACGCAGGCGATCCGCAGCGGCGCTTTCCTGTGCCTGGCCGCCGACGAGGCCCTGTTGCGCCAGCTGCCGCGCGGCAACTGGATCGCCGGCAGCATTCCCTATTTCATGGGGCAGGACGGCGGCGAGACCACGCGCCAGAAGCTGTTCGTGAGCGAGCTGCCCGCGCTGGACGCCGCGCCCACGCTGCGCTGGTACGACGAGCGCAACCTGGAGCGGATCGCGCTGGACGCGCCCGCGCACGGCCTGAGCGTGCTGATCATCCCGGCGTTCTCCGGCGTGCATTCGTTGTACGCGCGCCAGGCGCCGACCTACGAAGACATGTACCTCAAGCCCCTCGTGGGCTGGGTCGCCGGCGTGCACCTCGACGACCTGGGCCACGCCGCGCCCGTGGTGGCCAATGGCCAGACGCTGGAGTTCCGCAGCGACCAGGCGCTGGCCCTGCACCTGCCGCTGCCCGAGAACGTGTACCCGCGCATCGACATCGTCAACCTGTTCCAGCCCGGGTCGGGCGACACGATCCGATTCCCCTCCACCGGCTTTTCGGCCCGCGAGGCCTATGTCAACGGCCAGCTGCGCGACTTTGCCCAGTACCTGGGCGAGCAGGCCATCGACACCCGTCTGCCCCTGGTGGCCGACTACTCGGGTGCCCTCGTCAACGTGTCCTTCAAGGGCGTGGACGCGGCCCTGGGGCAGGTGGACTTCTACGCGCCGGTGTTCGACGACGTGGAGTACCGGCTGGCCCAGCCCGTGCCCGACGCCGGGCGGGCCTTCGGCCAGGGCCTGCCGGCCGACGCACGCGCCGCTGGCTGGAGCTGCAACTGCATCCTCAACTACCTGCACGCGAACCTGGAAGGGCAGCGCACCGGCCCGCTCACCGGGCCCATGACCTTCGGCGAGATCGCCTACCAGCTGCTCAACCAGACCCTGGTGTACGTGAGCCTGGAATCTATGTAGCCCCCCTGCGCCGCTGTGTGGCTTCCCCCCCCCCCCGGGGGACCCCACCTTTGGCCCGGCAGAGCCGGATCCTCGGTGTGTGCTGGACAAGGCACGCGCTTCGGACGGCCTGGTTGCGGTCGCAGTAGAAGGGACGCTGCAGCGTCATGAATCGCGGTGAAGACGGCCGGCTGGGAGGGTGGTTTGTGCGACAGTCTGTTTTTTGAGCGAATCGCCATGCCCCGCCCCATCCTTGCCACCGTCCACCCCGAGGCCCTGCGCCACAACCTGAACCAGGCCCGCGAGCGCGCGCCCGATGCCCGGGTCTGGGCGGTGGTCAAGGCCAATGCCTATGGCCACGGCATCGAGCGCTGCTTTGACGCGCTGCGTTCGGCCGACGGCTTTGCCCTGCTCGATCTGGCCGAGGCCGAACGCCTGCGCGCGCTGGACTGGCGCGGCCCCATCCTGCTGCTCGAAGGCGTGTTCGAACCGCGCGATCTGGAGCTGTGTTCGCGCCTGCACCTGTGGCACGCGGTGCACTGTATTGAACAGATCGACTGGCTCGCGGCCCACAAGACGCAGGTGCCGCAGCGCGTGTTCCTCAAGCTCAACAGCGGCATGAACCGCCTCGGCTTCACGCCCACCGCCTTCCGCGCCGCCTGGGCGCGCCTGAATGCGCTGCCCCAGGTGGAAGAGATCTCGCTCATGACGCACTTCAGCGACGCCGACGGTCCGCGCGGCATCGCCCACCAGGTGGCGGTGTTCGAGGCCACCACCGCCGACCTGCCGGGCGAGCGCACGCTGTGCAACAGCGCGGCCATCCTGCGCCATGCCCGGACCCCCTTGCGCGGCAACGGCGTGACGACGCTGGCCGCCGACTGGGTTCGCGAAGGCATCGCCCTGTATGGCTGCGCACCCGACTACCCGGAACACACCGCCGCGGGCTGGGACCTGCAGCCCACCATGACCCTCGCCAGCAAGCTCATTGGCGTGCAGCAGCTGCAGCCGGGCGACACGGTCGGCTACGGCTCGGCCTTTGCCGCCCAAGCCCCCATGCGGGTGGGTGTGGTGGCCTGCGGCTACGCCGACGGCTACCCGCGCCACGCGCCCACGGGCACGCCGGTGCTGGTGGCGGGCGTGCGCACCCGGGTGCTGGGCCGCGTCAGCATGGACATGCTCGCGGTGGACCTGTCTCCGCTCGACACGGCGGGCGTGCCGGCCGGGGTCGGGACCGAGGTGGTGCTGTGGGGCCGCTCGGCTTCGGGGGCGGTGCTGGCGGCGGACGAGGTGGCGGCTTCGGCGGGCACGATCGCTTACGAGCTGCTGTGCGCGGTGGCGCCGCGGGTGCCGTTTTCGCCGCCGCTGTGATCGGCGCGGCCGGCTGAGAGGCTGAGGCTCTCAGCCCCTGAGGGGCAGGGCGGTCCAGGAGAAGGCGCAATATCCCAGTTTTGGGATTGGGTTGCTATTGTACCCCTGGGGGTATATGTGTATACTACGTCCCGTATAGGAGAAAGCCATGCCCGCCCGTTTCACCCGATCCGTTTCAAAGCCCCTCACCACCACCGCCCAAGCGCTGGCACCGTGGCAGCCTGCCCAGCGCCGACTCGTGCTCGGTGCCCTGTCTCTCGGCCTCATCGCCGGTGCTGCGGTGCTGATGGCGGGGTCGGTGAGGGCGGCTGATGAGGCCACGCCCGTCGCCGTGCCCCGGGTGCCGGTGATGACGCTGGGCGCGCAGGCCGTGGGCGCCGGTCTGGAGCTGGACGGCAGCCTGCAGGCGGTGCGCCAGAGCGTGCTCTCGGCCCAGGCCTCGGGCCGCATCGCCACGCTGTCGGTCAAGGCCGGCGATCGCGTCCAGGCGGGTCAGGTGCTGGCCGTGATCGACGACCGCGCCACGCAGGCGGGCGTGGCGCAGGCGCAGGCGGGCTTTGCCCAGGCCGATGCCAACCTCGCCAACGCCAAGGCCGCCTACGAGCGCTCGCGCGACCTGCGTGCCCAGGGCTTCCTGGCCCAGGCCGCGCTGGACACGGCGCAGGCCCAGTACAAGGCGGCGCAGGCCGGTGCCGCCGCCGCCCGCGCCGGCCAGACGCAGGCCAGCGTGGCCCAGGGCTTCACGCGCCTGACCGCACCGTACGACGGCTGGGTGCTGCAGACGCACGCCGAAGCCGGTGGGCTGGCCATGCCCGGCACCCCGGTGCTGACGGTCTACGCGCCGCAGCCGATCCGTGCCGTGGTGCACGTGCCGGCTTCGCTGCAGACGCTGGCCCAGCAGGCGCAGCGCGTCGAGGTGCAGCTGCCGGGGACCAGCCAATGGGTGGCTCCCGCGAGCAAGACCAGCCTGCCCGCGGCGGACCCGGTTTCGCAGACGGTGGAATGGCGGCTCGACCTGAGCGCGGCCGACGGCGCCAGCCAGGTGCCCGGTCGCCAGGTGCGCGTGCGCTTTGTGGGCGGCACGGCGCAACCCGACAACCAGCGCCTGGTCGTGCCCGAGTCGGCGCTGCTGCGCCGCGGTGAACTCACCGGGGTGTACGTGGTGGCCACCCGCGGCGAAGGCCAGCCCGACGGCTTTGCGTTGCGTGCGGTGCGCACCGGCGCTTCGCACGGGGCGGCCGGTGTCGAGGTCCTGGCCGGCCTGAAAGCCGGTGACCGCATCGCGCTCGATCCCGTGCGCGCCGGTCTGTCGGGTGCACAGCCCGTTGTGAAGTAAGGGGCCAGCATGAGCCACCCCAACGATCCCTCTACGCTGGAGAAGCTCGGCTTCTCGGGTTCCGTGGCGCGGGCTTTCCAGTCCAACGCCATCACGCCCTTGCTGGCGCTCGTCGCGCTGCTGCTGGGCCTGTTCGCCGTGCTGGTCACGCCGCGCGAGGAAGAGCCGCAGATCAACGTGACCATGGCCAACGTGATCATCCCCTTCCCCGGCGCGTCCAGCGCCGACGTGGAGAAGATGGTCGCCGCACCGGCCGAACACGTGCTCTCGCAGATCCAGGGCATCGAACACAGCTACTCGGTGGCGCGCCCCGGCGTGGCCGTGCTGACGGTGCAGTTCAAGGTGGGCGTGCCGCGCACCGAGGCGCTGGTGCGCCTGTACGACGTGCTCAACGCCAACCAGGACTGGCTGCCACAGGGCCTGGGCGTGCTCACCCCCATCGTCAAGCCCAAGGGCATCGACGACGTGCCGGTGCTCGCCGCCACGCTGTGGACGAAGGACGCACAGAGCGCACTCGATCTGGAGCGCGTGGCGCACGCGGTGGAAACCGAACTCAAGCGCGTGCCCGGCACGCGCGAGGTGGTCACCATCGGCGGCCCCGGCCGTGCGGTGCATGTGTGGCTGGAGCCGGCCCGGCTGCGCGAGCGCGGCGTGAGCGTGCAGGCGCTGCAGGGCGCCATCGCCTCGGCCAACCAGGCCATGCCTTCGGGCTCGGTGATCAACCCCAGCCCCGCCGCGGGCGAGCCCGGCATGCTGTCGGTGGAAACCGGCGAGTTCCTGCAGAACGCCCAGGACGTGGGCGACATCGTGGTCGGCGTGTCGAACGGCCGTCCGATCTACCTGCGCGAGGTGGCGCGCGTGGAAGCCGGCGCGCAGCTGCCGCAGCGTTATGTGTGGTTCACCCCCGGCGTTGCCGACGCCGCACACCCCGGGCAACAAGGCCAGAACCACCCGGCCGTGACCATCACCGTGACCAAGAAGCCGGGCGAAAACGCGGTGGACGTGGCGCGCGGCGTGCGCGAGCGGCTGGACAACCTGAAGAACACCGTGATCCCGGACGACGTGGAAGTCGCCATCACGCGCGACTACGGCGAAACCGCCGCCGCCAAGGCCAACAAGCTGATTCAGAAGCTCATCTTCGCCACCGGCAGCGTGATCATCCTGGTGGGCCTGGCGCTGGGCCGGCGCGAGGCGGTGATCGTCGGCGCGGCGGTGATCCTCACGCTCACGGCCACGCTGTTCGCCAGCTGGGCCTGGGGCTTCACGCTCAACCGCGTCTCGCTGTTCGCGCTGATCTTCTCCATCGGCATCCTGGTGGACGACGCCATCGTGGTGGTGGAAAACATCCACCGCCACCGCATGCTCACGCCCGACGTGCCGCTGTCGGTGATCATCCCGCGCGCGGTCGACGAAGTGGGCGGCCCCACCATCCTCGCCACCTTCACCGTCATCGCGGCGCTGCTGCCCATGGCCTTTGTGTCCGGCCTGATGGGCCCGTACATGAGCCCGATCCCGATCAACGCCAGCATGGGCATGGCGATCTCGCTGGCCATCGCCTTCACCGTCACGCCCTGGCTCGCGCTCAAGCTCACCAAGACCGGTGCCGGTCATGCCGCCCACGGCCCGGGCAAGATCACGCGCACACTGCAAAATTTCTTCACCCGCACGCTCACGCCGCTGCTGGAAAGTTCGAAGAAGCGCTGGCTGCTGGCGGCCGGCATTGCCGGCGCGCTGCTGCTGTCGGTGAGCCTGGCGCTGGTGCCCAACTCCTTCGTGGGCGTGGTGCTGAAGATGCTGCCGTTTGACAACAAGAGCGAGTACCAGGTGGTGGTGGACATGCCTGCTGGCACGCCGCTCGAGGACACCACCGCCGCGCTGCAGGACATGACGGCCTACCTCGCCGCGCAGCCCGAAGTGGCCAACGTGCAGGGCTACGCCGGCACCGCCAGTCCCATCACCTTCAACGGCCTGGTGCGCCAGTACTACCTGCGCGCCGAAGCCGAAGGCGGCGACCTGCAGGTCAACCTGATCGACGCCCACGACCGCAGCGAACAGAGCCACGCCATCGCGCAGCGCCACCGCCCCGAACTGGAAAAGATCGCGGCCAGCCATGGCGCGCGGATCAAAGTGGTGGAAGTGCCGCCCGGCCCGCCGGTGATGTCGCCCATCGTCGCCGAGGTCTATGGCCCCGATCAGGCGGGTCGCGCCGAACTCGCCCTGCGGGTGGCCGAAGCCTACAAGGCCACGCCCGACATCGTGGGCGTCGACACCTCGCTGAAAGAACACGCACCGCGTGCCTTCCTGCGCATCCAGCGCCAGCGCGCCGAGTCGCTGGGCATTCCGGTGCAGGTGATCGCGCAGACCGTCTACGCCGCGCTGTCGGGTTCGGACGCCGCCTACCTGCACGACGGCCACGCCAAGTTCGCGGTGCCGGTGCGCCTGCAGCTGCCGCTGGACCAGCAGGTCGGTCTGGACGCACTGCTGGCCCTGCCCATGAAGGCGGCCAACGGCGCCATGGTGCCGCTGTCCGAGCTGGTGACGGTGGAGCGCGGCGTGATCGACCAGCCGCGCTACACCAAGGACATGCTGCCCGTGACCTACGTGTTCGGCGACATGGCGGGAACGCTCGATTCGCCGCTGTATGGCCTGTTCGGCATCCGCTCGTCGATGGACCAGGCCGCGCTGCCCAACACCGGCGAACTCGGCGAGTACTGGATCAGCCAGCCCAAGGACCCGTACCGCCAGTACGCCATCAAGTGGGACGGCGAGTGGCAGATCACCTTTGAAACCTTCCGCGACATGGGCGCTGCCTACGGCGTCGGCCTGATCCTGATCTACCTGCTGGTGGTGGCGCAGTTCAAGAGCTACCTCACGCCGCTGATCATTATGGCGCCGATCCCGCTCACCATCATCGGCGTGATGCCGGGCCACGCGCTGCTCAATGCGCAGTACACCGCGACGTCGATGATCGGCATGATCGCGCTGGCCGGCATCATCGTGCGCAACTCCATCCTGCTGGTCGATTTCATCGAGCTGGAAACGAAGCGCGGCGTGCCCTTTGCCGAAGCCGTGGTGCAGTCCGCCGCGGTGCGCGCCCAGCCGATCGCGCTGACCGGCCTGGCCGCCATGATGGGTGCCTTCTTCATCCTCGACGACCCGATCTTCAACGGCCTGGCCGTGTCGCTGATCTTCGGCATCGCGGTGTCGACCTTGCTCACGCTCGTTGTGATCCCCGTCTTGTATTACGCGGTGTACCGCCGCAAATACGAAGCGCTGGCGGCCGCTGCCACCTGATTTTTTCCAACCTGTTTTTCTTAGGAGTCTGAAATGACCGTCGAACGTTACATCCGCATCATGGCCGGTTTTGTTGTCATGCTGTCGCTGGCCCTGGGCTACGCGGGCAGCCCGATTTTTGTCAGCGAGTGGTTTCTCGCGCTGACCGCCTTCGCCGGCTTCAACCTGTTCCAGTCCGGCATCACCGGCTTCTGCCCGCCCGCCATCCTGTTCAAGAAGCTGGGTGTGCCCGAGGGCGGCAGTGCCTGCCGCTCGAAGTAAGCTTCCCGCTGCGCGCGCCTTGCAGGCTTGGAGCCGCGGCCCTCGGCCCCCCAGGGGAACCACGCCCTTGGACCGGCAGGGCCGGATCCGCGGCGTGTGCTGGGCCGGGGCACGCGCTCCGGAGAGCCTCGCTCGCAACGTCTTCGCCTTCGCACGGATAGCACCATGACCTCACCGACCCCCCTGAAATTCCTCATGCCCGGCTGGTTCGCGCTGGTCATGGGCCTGTGCGGCCTGAGCCTGGCCTGGCACCGTGCGCACAGCGTGCTGGGCGACATGGCCAGCGGCATTGCGCTGGTGATCGGTGCGCTCGCGCTGCTGGTGTTCCTGGCGCTGCTGGTGGCTTCGGTGCTGCGCATCGCGCGCTACCCCGCCGCGCTGGCCGACGACCTCAAGCACCCGGTGCGCCACGCCTTCGTGGCCGCGCTGCCGGTGTCGCTGCTGCTGCTGGCCACCGTGGGCGTGGCGCTGGGCGGCGCCGAGGGCGGCCTGGCCCCGCTCTGGCGCGTGCTCTGGTGGACGGGCAGCCTTACCCAGCTCTGGGCCACGCTGTGGGTGCTGAGCCGCTGGATCTCGCCGGCCGCTGCGGCCCAGCCCGGCCAGGGCCCTGGCAACACCGGCCTGTGGCCGTCGGTCACGCCGGTGCTGCTGATCCCGGTGGTGGGCAACGTGGTCGCGCCGCTGGCGGGGTTGCCGCTCGGCATCGACGGCTGGTCGGCTGCGCAGATGGGCATCGGCGTGTTCTTCTGGCCGGTGGTGCTGACGCTGGTGCTGGTGCGGCGCCTGGCCCACAGCCCGCTGCCCGAACGCGTGTTGCCGGCCTGGTTCATCACCATCGCGCCGCCCGCCGTGATCGGCCTGGTGCTGATCCAGATGCAGGCGCCGGTGGCGGCGGTGCAGGCGCTCTGGGGTGTGGCGCTGTTCTTCGTGTTGTGGCTGCTGCCGGTCGTGCGCCGCATCGCCAGCCAGCCCTTTGGCGTGCCGTTCTGGGCGTTGTCGTTCCCGTTCGCCGCCTTCACCACGCTCACCCTGCGCCTGGCCGAGCTGCAGCCCGACAGCGCCTGGCACGGCGTGCTGCAGACCGCCGGCGTGCTGCTGCTCGCGTCCACCACCATGATCGTGCTCTGGCTCAGCTTCGCCACCGTGCGCGGCCTGCGCGAAGGCTCGCTGCTGGCGCCCGAGCCGGTGGCCAACATCATCCCCGCGTCGGCCTGAAGCCGTTCGACCATGACCGACGCCGCCGCCCCGCGCCAGCCGCTGACCGCTGATCGCAAGGCCGAGCTCATGCACCGCCTGCGCCGCGCCGAGGGCCAGGTGCGCGGCCTGCAGAAGCTGCTGGAAGACGGCGCCGACTGCACCAAGATCGCCCAGCAGCTGCTGGCCACGCGCCACGCGCTCGACAGCACCTACGTGCGTCTGAACCTGTCCGTGGCCGAGCACGAGCTGGCCCATCCGGCGGGCGACACCGCCGACGCCAAGGCGATCAGCGACGTGCTTGATCGCCTGCAGGCCCGGCTCGGTCGTTCCCGGTAGTCGACCCACCCCCGCCGCGCTGCGCGCGACCCCCCAGGGGGCAACGCGATGCGGCCTGGCAAAGCCAGTTCCGCCGCGTTCTGGGTTAAGGCACGGCGCTCCGGAGATCGCGCGCGCCGGTCGCACGGCGCGTGTCCTCTTTAAGGGGGGCGATGCGAGTGGCCCGGCAAAGCCGGTTCCGCCGCATCCTGGGTTGGGCATTTCTCGCCGGAGGCCGTCCACTTCGCATGGTGCGGGAGCACGGTTCCCGCCGGACAGTTTTGTCCGCCATGAAGGCAATCCAACGCGGGTCGCCCGGAATAATCGGCGCATGGACTTTCTCACCGCTTCGCCCTTGCTCGCCGCTGCCGCGTTCGCCGCCGGCGTGCTCAACGCCATCGCCGGCGGCGGCAGTTTCCTCACCTTTCCCGCTCTGGTGTTTACCGGTGTGCCGCCCATCGTGGCCAATGCCACCAGTGCGCTCGCGGTGAGTCCCGGTTACCTGGGCAGCACGCTCGGCTTTAGAACCGAGCTGCGTGAACTGCCTGTGCGGCGTTTGAAACGCGAGATGTTCATCAGCGCCGTCGGCGGCGTGGCCGGCGCCCTGTTGCTGCTGGTCACGCCGGCGAAGGTGTTTTCGGGCATCGTGCCCTGGCTGCTGCTGTTTGCCACCGCGCTGTTCGCCACCGGTCCGGCGATCGCCCGGCGTGCGCAGGCGGCCTCTGCCGAAGGCCATGGCCTGGCCCGCTGGCGCGAGCCGGCGCTGGCCGTGGTCGCGGTTTACGGGGGTTATTTCAACGGCGGCCTGGGCATCCTGCTCATGGCGCTCTACACCGTGGCCGGTGAATCGCGGCTGAACACCGTCAACGCGCTGAAGAACCTGAATTCGCTGGTGCTGTCGTGGTTGTCGGTGGCGGCTTTCGTGATCGCTGGCGCGATCGCCTGGAAAGCCGGGCTGCTGATGATGGTGGCGGCCACCGCAGGCGGTTTTTTCGGCGCCCGCTGGTCCAGGCGCCTGCCCGCGGCCTGGGTGCGCCGGGGCGTGATCGTCACCGGGCTGGTGATGAGCGCCCTGTTCTTCTGGAAGAACTGAAGCGAACCGGCATCCACGGCGCCCGGCAGCCAGCCGGCGAGCTGCTCTGGGTCAGGGCCACCAGCCCGGTCCACACGGCGGCCAGCAGGGCCGTGAGGCGCCAGATCCGTGTCTTCATGGTCGGGCACCCACCGGCCGGCGCCATGCGACCCCCAGCGCATCCAGCAGATCCACCTCGCCGTCGGCCAGGTGTCCGTCGGCCAGCGTCAGGGCCTCACATTGCTGCGCGATCAGGTCCTGCAAGTCGGGCCGGGTGATTTCTGCCATGAGTTGCTGGCGTGTGTCGCCATCGACCATCCCGGTCCAGCGGCCGTTCCCGATGGCGAGCAGGTCCTGGCAGAACCGGTCGAGCACGTCCTTGAAGGCTTCCGGGCTCAGCCCCAGGCGGGCCGGCGCGTCGAGGCGGTCGAGCGCGCGGAGCTCGGTCATCGAGTAGTGGCCATCGGCCACCAGGGCCATGGCCAGCACCCGGGCGGCGGCTTGCGGGCTGTTGACGGGGAGGGATTGCATGTGCATTTCCTGGCTGTGAAGGGATGGACTCAGTCGTTTCCGCCGATGCCCATGAGGCTCAGCAGGCTGGTGAACAGGTTGAAGGCCGAGACGAACAGACCCACGGTGGCCAGCACGTAGTTGGTCTCGCCGCCGTTCACGATGCGGCTGGTCTCGAACAGGATCAGGCCCACCGACAGCAGCGCCACCAGGCCCGACACCGCCATCGCCAGCGCCGGCATCTGGAAGAAGTAGGCGCTCACCGCCAGCACCAGCGCGATCACCAGGCCGGCGAACAGGAAGCCGCCCATGAAGCTGAAGTCGCGCCGTGTCGTCAGCACATAGGCCGACAGCGCGACGAACGTGGCACCGGTGGCGCCGAGCGCGGCCACGATGGTGCCGGCGCCGCCGGGCAGGGCCAGCGTGTGCGTCAGCAGCGGGCCGAGTGTGTAGCCCATGAAGCCGGTGAGCGCGAACACCGCGGGCAGCGCCCAGCCGCTGTTCTGCAGCTTGTGCACTGCGAACAACAGGCCGAAGAAGCCGACCAGCGTGATCACCAGTCCGGGCGCGGGCCAGCTGCCGGCCACGGCCAGCGCGGCGACCCCGGCGCTGAACAGCAGCGTGAGCGAGAGCAGGGCGTAGGTGTTGCGCAGCACCCGCGCCACCTGCGGGCGGTCCAGGGCGAGCGACGGGCGGGCGGACAGAGACGGTTGACGGGCGATGCGATCCATGCAGCTTCTCCAGAGGTGAACAGGGAGCCTCGAAGATAGGGCTGTACATGATCCTTAAAAAGCAGACAATAACGAACAATCATTCAGCTAAGAACGAAGCATGAGCCAGGACCTCAACTACAAGCACCTGTATTACTTCTGGGTCACGGCCAAGGAAGGCGGCATGTCCCACGCTGCCGAACGGCTGGGCATGGCGGTGCAGACCATCAGCGCCCAGGTGCGCCTGCTGGAGCAGTCGCTGGGCCACGCGCTGTTCAAGCCCGCCGGGCGCGGCCTGGCGCTGACCGAGGCCGGGCAGGCGGCCCTGCAGGTGGCCGAGCAGATCTTCCTGCTCGGCGAGCAGCTGCCCAGCGCGGTGCGCGACGCCACCAGCCATAGCAGCGTGCGCCTGGTGGTCGGCATCTCCGATGGCCTGGCCAAGCTCGCCGTGCGCGAACTGCTGGCCCCGGCGCTCGAAGAGCCGCGCCTGCGCCTGGTGTGCCACGAAGACGATTTCGACGACCTGCTGGCCGACCTCGCCCTGCACCGGCTTGACGTGGTGCTGTCCGACCGGCCGGCACCCGCCAACCCCAACCTCAAGCTCTACAGCCACGCCATGGGGTCCTCGCCGCTGGGCTGGTACGCCCCCGAGGCCTGGCTGGCCCGGGCCAGCCACAACTTCCCGCACAGCCTGGCCGGGGTGCCGGTGCTGCTGCCGAGTTCACACGCCTCGGTGCGCCTGCGCCTCGACCAGTGGTTCGAGCAGCAAGGGGTGGTGCCCCATCTGGTGGGCGAGTTCGAAGACAGCGCGCTGCTTGCCACCTTCGGGTCGTCGGGCATGGGCGTGTTCCCCGCCTCCGAGCGCATGCGCGCCAAGCTCTCGCAGGGTTATGGCCTGCAGTGGTTCGCTTCCTGCGAGGGCGTTCAGGAGCATTACTACGCCATCGGCACCGCACGCAAGGTGCAGCATCCGCTGGTGCAGAAACTGCTCGATGCAGGAGTGTCCTGAACGGCGGATGTCTCAGACGGCCTTGACCGCCGTGCTCGTGCCGTTGATCTTCACCGACTCGATGCCCGCGTCGCGGCCCGCCGCCGCCTTGTACATCTGGCTGGTGCCGATCACTTGGTGGTTGGCGGCCTTGAGGTTGAAGTAGCAGCGCCCGTCGGACGCGTCCTTGCGCTCGTAGCGCGCGTCGTTGCCGCAGTTGGTCTGGACGGACTGGATGCCGTTCTCCGCCGACGCCTTGGTGTCGTACTGCTCGCTGCGCAGGATCACTTCGCCGTTGCCCGCTTTCAGGACAAACGAAAACTGACCCTTGTCGTTCGAACCCAGTTCGTAGCTGCCTGCCATGTCCGCTCCTTGGTGGTGGATAAAAAGTGCCGAAGCAGGCGGATGATAGGCGGGCCACCTCGCGCTGAACAGCTGTGGACGGGACGTGGCGCGTCGACCAGACCGCCGGGGCACCAAAGGCCTTGGCGGTGTGGTCCGGACCAGTCAGTGGTGGCGGGCACCGCAGATCGCGCCGGCCGGCAGTCTGGGCGAAAACGTGTTCAAATGCCATCCATATAGATTCCATATGGATGGTATTAGGATGACGAACACCAAACTGGCCGACCCCAGAACCCGGATCGGCGAAACCGAAAAGATGACGATCAACCTGGGCGTGGTGGATCTGGGTCAGGTGGACCTGCTGGTGCAGGAAGGCTTTTATTCCAACCGCTCCGACCTGATCCGCACCGCCGTGCGCAACCTGCTGGCCACGCACGCAGACACGCTGCGCCAGACGGTGGCACGGCGCATGCTCATGCTGGGCCTGCAGCACCTGAGCCGCACCGATCTGGAGCGCGCGGTGGCCGCCGGCCAGCGGCTGAACATCCAGGTGGTCGGTCTGGCGCGCATCGCCGACGACGTGTCCCCCGAGCTGGCGCTGGCCGCGATCGAGTCCGTGTCGGTGCTGGGGGTCTTTCAGGCCAGCCCGGCGGTGCGCCAGGCACTGGCCGGACGCATGGTTTGACACTTCGCCTGACATCAACCCCCTTCAACATGGCAGCGGGCGCACACCCGCCACCGCCGGCCAACAGAACCCCCCGATTTGAAACACCGCTTCCCACCACCTGCCCTTCCCTTGTCCGTCCCGAGAGCCACTGCCATGAACATCCAAGACACCATTGAACGGGCGCTCAAGGCCGCCGGTCTGAACACCGAGAGTGGGCCCATGCGCGGCGTGACCGAAACGATCCGCAAGGCCCTGTCATCGGCCGGGCTGGGCGGCGGGGTGGCGCCACCCAAAGCTGCGCCCGCGCCGCACGCGCCCGGCCAGGGCGACACCATCGACGTGGTGGCGCGCGAGGTGGAAGCGCCGCCAGAGGCCAAGGCACCGGCCGCACGCGCCCCGTCGGCCAGGCAGCCCGCCGCCGAACCGCTCCCACCCGCTGAAACGGCAGAGGGTCAGTTCCTCGCGCGCAGCTTCAGCGCCGCAGCCGGCACCCGGGCCTACAAGCTGTACCTGCCGCCGCAGGCCGCGCAGGCCCAGGTCAAAACCAAAACCCTGCCGATGGTCGTGATGCTGCACGGCTGCACCCAGTCGGCCGACGACTTTGCCGCCGGCACGCAGATGAACCGCCTGGCCGATCAACACGGCTTTCTGGTGCTCTACCCCGAGCAGGCCGCGAGCGCCAATCCCTCGCGCTGCTGGAACTGGTTCAGCCCGCACGACCAGGTGCGTGAAGGCGGCGAGCCGGCGCTGATTGCCGGCATGGTCGAAGCGGTGGCGGCCGAACAGCCGGTGGACCCGCGTCGCATCTTTGTTGCGGGCCTGTCGGCCGGCGCGGCCATGGCCGTGATCCTGGGGCAGACCCACCCCGAGCTGTTCGCCGCGGTGGGTGCCCACTCGGGCCTGCCCTATGCGGCCGCGCACGACATCCCCTCCGCCATGGCCGCCATGAAAGGCCGCGTCGTCATGGGCCGTGCGCATTTTCCCGGCACGCCCGAAGACCCGCGGCGCCCCGCCACCCAGGCCGTGCCCATGATCGTGTTCCACGGCGACCGTGACCACACGGTGCTGCAGAGCAATGGTGAGCAGATCGTGAGCCAGGCGCTCGCGGCGTTCACGAGCCAGGCCGGCAACAACGGTTTCAAGGCATCCAGCGAAGAAGGCACCACCGACGCCGGGCAGCGCTACACCCGCACCCGGCACCTGGGCGCGGACGGGCGCTGCCTCGTCGAGGCCTGGGCCCTGCACGGCGCAGGTCATGCCTGGTCGGGCGGCAACGCCGCGGGCTCGTACACCGACCAGAAAGGCCCGGACGCCTCGGCCGAAATGCTGCGTTTCTTCCTGGCGCAGCCGGCCGCCTAGCGCCACGCCTGGACTTCGACTCACCCATGGGTGTGTAGAATCGCAGGCTTCGCGGCTGTAGCTCAGCTGGATAGAGTACTTGGCTACGAACCAAGGGGTCGTGGGTTCAATTCCTGCCAGCCGCACCAGACAGAAAGCCCGCAACTTGAAGAAGTTGCGGGCTTTTTCTTTGTCGGTGCGGGAGGCCTGTGGCGTGTCGGCCCAGGGGTGTTGGCTGGCCGATTCGGTTAATTCACCGGGCAAGGCGCATAATGCGCGAGTGCGAGTCGAAAAACTCGCACAAGTCAGGTGATCGGTCAGTTTCGCGCGCTACCTCGGTACTTTTCCAGTTTGTTGTGCTTTCGGGACCCCCATCGCTTTTGTTTTATGTATTTTGAGGAGTCCCCATGGGCAATAAACTTTACGTCGGCAACCTGCCGTACACCGTCCGCGACGAAGACCTGCAACAGTCTTTCAGCGAATTCGGCACTGTTTCCAGCGCCAAGGTCATGATGGAACGCGACACCGGTCGCTCCAAAGGTTTTGGTTTCGTCGAAATGGGCAGCGATGCCGAAGCGCAAGCCGCCATTTCCGGCATGAACGGCCAGTCGCTCGGCGGCCGCAGCATCACCGTGAACGAAGCCCGTCCGATGGAGGCACGTCCTCCCCGCACCGGCGGCTACGGCGGTGGTGGTGATCGTTCGGGTGGCGGCGGCTACGGCGGCGGCGGTGGCGGCTACGGTGGTGGCGGCGATCGCTCCGGCGGTGGCGGCTACGGCGGCGGCGGCGGTGGCCGCGGCGGCTACTAAGCCCTGCAGTCCAGCCGTCTCAGCCTTGCGCTGAGCACAGCACAAAAGGCTTCGGAACTCCGGTTTCGAGGCCTTTTTTCTTGGGCGACGCGGGGATGGGTGACCCCTTGGCTCAATCCGGCTCGATCTCGACCGCCTGGTCCCGCTCCCCGATCTGCTGACGCCACATGGCGTAGTACAGCCCTCTTTGCTCCACCAGATCGGCGTGACTGCCGCTTTCGGTGATGCGCCCTTTTTCCAGCACGTAGATGGTGTCCGCGTGCAGCACGGTGGACAGGCGGTGGGCGATCAGCAGCGTGATCTGGGTGCGCGCGCTCGACACCGCGCGCATGGTCTCGGTGATTTTCTGCTCGGTGATCGAGTCCAGCGCCGACGTGGCTTCGTCAAAAATCAGCAGGCGCGGTTCGCGCAGCAGCGCCCGGGCAATCGACAGCCGCTGGCGCTCGCCCCCGGACAGTTTGGTGCCCGACTCGCCGATCAGCGTGTCCAGCCCCTGTGGCATGCGCGCCAGCAGGCCGGTGCAGGAAGCCTGCGCCAGCGCGTGCAGGATCTGCTCGTCGCTCGCGTCGGGGCGCACAAACAACAGGTTCTCGCGCACGGTGCCGGCAAACAGGCTGGTCTCCTGCGTCACATAACCGACCTGGCGGCGCGCCTCGTTGTAGCGCAGGTTGCGGCTGCCCACTTCGTTGTAATAGACCTCGCCTTCGGCAGGCCGGTACAGGCCCAGCAGCAGCTTGACCAGCGTTGATTTGCCCGAGCCCGAGGGGCCGACAAAGGCGATGGTGTCGCCGCGCACCGCCTTGAAGGACACGCCGTCGATCGCATTGCCCAAGGCGCCGCGGTGGCGGAACACCACGTTGTCAAAGCGCAGCGACTCGATCGGACCGATCGGCAGCGCCTGCGGCGGACGGCGGTCCACCGGCCGGGCCATCAGTTCGGCGAAGTTGCTCATCGACGCACTGGCTTCGCGCCACGCCAGGATGACGGTGCCCAGCTCCTGCAGCGGCGCCAGGATCGCCACGGCAATGAACTGCATCGCGATCAGCTCACCGGTGCTCAGCACGTCGCGAAAAATCAGCCACAGCAGCGTGAACAGCACCGACAGCTTGAGCAGGCTGAGCGTGGAGCCCTGCCAGAACGTCAGCCACCGGATGTGGCGCACCTTGGCCATTTCGAGCGCGAAGACGGCTTCGGTCTTGGCTTCCAGGCGGCGGATCTCGCGAAAGGTCAGGCCCAGGCTCTTGATCAGCGCCACGTTGCGCAGCGACTCCGTGATGAAGCCGGCGTTGCGCGTGGTTTCGCGGTTGATCGAGCGCTGCTGGCCGCGGATCTGCCGGCTGAGCAAGCCACTCAGGCCGCCCAGCACCAGCAGGCCGATCAGGAACACCGGCACCAGCGCCCAGCTCTTCGTGACGGCGTACCAGACCAGAAAGCTCATGCCGATGACCGCGGCAAACAGCACATTGATGAAGGCGTTGAGAAAACGCTCGGTGTCGGCGCGCACGCGCATCAGCAACGACAGGGTTTCGCCGCTGCGCCGCTCCTCGAACTCCTGGATTTCCAGGCGCATGGTCTGGCGCAGGCCGTCGTTGAAGATCTGCGTGCCAAACCGCTGCACCACCAGCCGGGTCACGTATTCCTGCACCGCCTTGGTCGCCCGCGAGGCCAGCGCCACGACCACCGCCAGGGCCAGCAGCAGCAGCGCACCGCGCACCAGCTCTTCGTCGCTCTTGGTGTGGCGCTGCGTGGCGTAGCCATCGATCAGCCAGCCGAAGATGATGGGGTCCACCAGCGCCAGAATCTGGCTCACGGCGGCCAGCAGCAAGGCGAGCGCGACGAGCCGGCGCTGGGGACGGAGGTATTTCCAGAGGATGTGCATAGATTTCCGGAGGACAGGCCCATTGAGCGTACCCCGGAACGCCCCGCCGGGCGACCGTTCAACTCGCGCCGTCGAGCGCCCGGCGCACGTGTTGCATCAGCCCTTCGCAGCCGTCTTCCACCAGGTCCAGCACCTCTTCAAACCCGCGCGCGCCGCCCTGGTAGGGGTCGGGCACCACCGCGCTGTCGTGGTGCTGGAAGAACTCGGCAAAGCGCCGCAGCTTGCGGGCCTGTGGGGGCGGGCAGCGTTCCTGGGCCAGCGCGAGGTTGTCCCAGTCCATGGCGAGGATCAGGTCGAAATGTTCGAAGTCGCTGACCTGGAGCTGCCGGGCGCGCTGGGTCGAGAGGTCGTAGCCGCGCTGGAGCGCGTGCGCCTGGCTGCGCGCATCGGGCGGGGCGCCGACGTGGTAACTGTGCGTGCCGGCGGAGTCAACCTGCACCCGGTCGCCCAGGCCGGCGGCCTGGACCCGGGCTTCGAAAACGCCGTGCGCCGTCGGGCTGCGGCAGATGTTGCCCATGCAGAGGAAAAGGACACGGTAGGGTGGGCGGTGAGGGGCGTTCACGGTGCAGTCGGGGGCGGGTGGTGGGTGCCTTCGGTGGCGTTGGCGCCATTTTGCGCGCGGAACACCGTGGCGCAGGACCGCCCCCACATTCGTTTTGTTTGCGCCGCGTGGCAACATCGCGGCTGCGCGTGCCCGCGCCCGGCCGAATCCCCGTTCAACCCACCCCCCGCGAAGACCCCCCATGGAACTGCCCGCCCACCAGCTCAGCATGTCGGTGCTGATGACCCCCGACACCGCCAACTTCTCCGGCAACGTGCACGGCGGCACCATCCTCAAGCTGCTCGACCAGGTGGCTTACGCCTGCGCCAGCCGCTACGCCGCCAGCTACGTCGTCACCCTCAGCGTCGACCAGGTCATGTTCCGCCAGGCCATCCACGTGGGCGAACTCGTCACCTTCCTCGCCTCGGTCAACCACACCGGCAGCTCGTCCATGGAAGTGGGCATCAAGGTGATCGCGGAAAACATCCGCACCCAGGAAAACCGCCACGTCAACAGCTGCTTCTTCACCATGGTCGCCGTGGACGACACCGGCAAACCCACCCCCGTGGCCCCCCTGCGCCCCTTCACCCCCGACGAACGCCGCCGCTACGCCGCAGCCGAGGTGCGCAAAGCCATGCGCCGGGAGATGGAGCAGCGGTTTGGGGCTATTCGCTGACCGGCTCGGTGGTCCGGCGGCGTGCTGGACTTGACCTTCGACGTCGCTGCAAAGTCAAATGCCGACGCTGGCAAGGTGAAGATCCTCGGCGTCACAGGAGATCACCATGACCCTCGCCTGCCCAACGTGCCCACTGCGGCAGAGAGCGGCCTGAAGGACTTCGTCTTGGGTTCGTGGCTGGGCTTGTTCGCCCCGGTTGGCACGCCGGCGCCGGTGGTGGAAAGGCTCAACAAGGCCGTTAACGCTGCACTGGCCGACCCCAGCCTGGTCAAGCAGATGGAAGACATGGGCATCACACCAGCCAGCGGGCCACCGTCGGCCCTGGCGAACGCCGTCCAGCAGGACATGGCGATTTATCGGCGAATCGTCAAGGATGCCAAGCTGACTTTCAAGGAATAAAACCGCGTTGATCCAAAACGCCCCTTGTCCGCCATGGTCGCGGTGGACGACGCCGGCTAGCTGACCAACGTGGCGCCGCGGTTTGGGGCGGTGCGGTTGGGGAGATGAGGTTTGGCCGAAACGTTAAGTCAGCGGCTTGAAGGAGTTGGCCACGGGCAGACGATGGCGGCTAACAGGAGCGCGCCCCTCAAAAATGAGGTCCGTGGCACTGAAGCAAAGGGTGAGGTACCCCAGGAGTTCGCGGACGGGGCGTCCACTGCCAGGCTGTTAGCGATTGCGGCCTGCTTCTTCTAGCCAATATTTATAGTCGCGTACATAGCTGCAACGCTCTTCGTCGCAGCGTTTTTGCTTTATGTACTCACGCGCCGCTTGAACCGCACGGCTGAACGATTCAGCGGTAACAGCCTCTCCAGGCAACGGATCGAAGGAGCCTTTAATGCTATTGCAAACACCACATGCGGCGACGCGATTGAATTCTTCATTGTCTTGTCCGCCGAATTTCTTCGGTCGCAGGTGATCAAGATGGCACGAAGCAAAGGTATCTAAATTCTCTAAGAGATCCCGGCCGCAATAGACACATTTGAATTCGTCGCGTTTAAACGCTTTATAAAAAACGCTTTTCGGCTTAACTATCGGCATAGACATTAAAGGGTCTCCTTTCGATTAATTGCGAAGTTGCGCGAAGAGTTAAATTTGAAAATCGACAAAGAACTTCAACAGGCTATGAAACCCTTGACCATGCTGCGATCACATAATATTGCTCGATCTAAGGGATCTATTTTTTATCGTGATTTACTTTTGGTTCGAAAGGTTTTTACACAACCTCAAAATTTGACAAGAGAGAGTTGATCAGACTTGCTGGAGCAAGGCTTTCGACGGGCTTGTAAAGCCGATCAGTTAGACCTCACGATCTTCATCTTCATCTTCCTCTTCCTCGACCTCGCCAGGAAGGACGTCTTCGTCAATCGGGTCCCGATGCACTGCGCGGAGTTGAACCATGAGTGCATCGCCATAAGGTGTGAGAGTCCAATACGTGCCGGTGTCTTTCACGCTGCGCTTCTTGTCGTTCACCTTTATCAACCCAAGGGCCCGCAACTGAATGATGCATGTGTCGATTTCGCTTGCGGTGTGCGAGAAATCAATGAGCTGCTTATCCTTGAACTGATTGTTTTCTCGATAGACCTTTGCCGCTTCTTGTGTGAGGAATGATTTCAACGCGTTTTTGAGTACATGGTCCGTTGCCTCATTCGTCATGGTTGGTGCGACCGCTCCAAAGATCTGATTCCATGTTGGATTTATTGAACCTCTGAATCTGACATCTTTGCTGTGTGGGTATATTGAATTGTGCGGGCGAGAGGTAAACGCCAAGTTTAATTCTTGTCGATCATTCCCTTGTGCTAGGGCGTCCGTTCCAGGTGGTGGCCCAGAATCTCTTGCAGCGGAAACTTGCTCCAGCTCAACGATGCGATTTTTTAATGTAAGAACCTCCATCAAAGTCGCCCCAGTAGGGAGGCAATCTGCACGCACCCAACCCACTCCAGGTTGTCGTTTTATTACTGAAGTTAAACCGACGATTACTCTTGCCTTGAGATCGTCAGCATTCTTCCAGTAGACACATGTGTGGCCCTTCTCAACTTTTGCACGAAAGGCGGCAAGCTTCTTCCATGCAGGTCCCCCCGTCTCTGTTTTTCCACGTGGCAAGTTGTCTGGATTTTCATGGAGTAGCGGTATTACTGGCTTCTTTGTAGCCAGGGCGTAGTCGTACTCCTTCTCGGTGAATCCGATCCCTGCTTCGTCTAGCGAGCCATACCTACCGCCGACGATGAGTACGTAGTAGTCGGAGCTGTCAATCACGTCTTTGATCAACTGCCACGCAGACGAATCTGTAGCCGGGAAAAGTTCCATTCCGGCGGGCATATGGTCCAGCTCGAGAATAGCTTTGAGTACTGCTTGGCGCTCATCCTTTAGATCGGTGAAGGTGGAGCTAATGAAAACCTGGAATCTTTTGTCCATATCGATGTACGACTCTGTGAGATTTAACGTTGGACTTCAGCGGCTGTTGATGGCGTTCCGCTGTTGCAAACACTATAGCCCACGTACCAAGCAAACTTGCGTGTAATGGCTGTTTTGTTTCTTGCAACTCGATTTCGCTTCGGGACGAAATACGACGTATGAGCACCTCCTCACCCCCAAACCGCCTCCAACGCCCCCCAGGCACCCGCGATCACCGGCTCCCCCGCCCGTTCGGCCAGACAAACAAAACTCAGGTCGCATTCCAGTGCCACCTGGTCGGCCACCACCAGGCCGCGGGCCTGGGCTTCGCGCATGGCGATGGCGTCGCGCACGAGGCTCAGGCCGACGCCGCTTTTCACCAGGTCGAGCATCGACGCTTCCTGGTCCACCAGGGCCACGCGCCGGGGCTCCAGGCCGGTGAGCGAGCCGGGGCCGAACACGCGGCGCTGCAGCCGGTGGTGGGCGCTGGCCGGTGGGGTGGCGAGCCAGGGCAGGGCGGCCAGGGCTTTCCAGTCTTTGCCGCGCACCTGCGGGCCCCAGCCGGCGGGCGCGAGCACGCGGTAGGTGAAGCGGGTCAGCGCGCGCAGCCGGTAGGGCGCGCCCACCGGGTCGTCGGGCAGGTTGAGGAAGAAGCCCACGTCGAGCGCGCCGCGCGCGATCTGCGCCAGCACGTCGCCGCTCATGCCCTGGCGCAGCTCGGTGCCCACCTGCGGGCTGGACTCGACGAGCTGTTTCAGGAACGCGCCGAGGCGGGTGAACTCGGGGTCGAGGATGGTGCCGATGCGCAGCGTGCCGCGCACGGTGGTGTGCAGTGCGGCGGCGGCCTGGCCGAAGTCGGCCAGGGTGGCGAGCGCGCGCTCGGCCACGGGCAGCAGGGCGGCGCCGTCGTGCGTGAGCGCCATGCCCTGGGGCGTGCGGGTGAACAGCGCCAGCCCGGTGGCCTCGGCCAGGGTTTTCAGCTGCAGGCTCACCGCCGGCTGGCTCAGGTGCAGGCGCAACGCGGCGCGCGACACATTGCCCTCGCGCGCCACGGCCACGAAGGCGCGCAGGGTCTGCGGGTCCACGCTGGGCAGGCGGCCCGGCGCGGCGGTGGGGGGAGTGGGTGGGGGCATGGGTGCTCGCTTTATTTGCCAGACTTATACCAAGCCTCGGGCGATTTCATTGGACTTTTGCGCGGCCGATCTACAAACTCGCGCCATTCCCGTGAGCAGACCATGAGCACCGCAAATACCCAGCGCCTTCACCGGCGTCCCTGACCATGCACGGCGACAGCCCCTACGACCCGAGCGAAGGCGACTGGCAGACGCTGGCCACCTTCTTCAGCCCGACCGAGGCCTACCTGTTGCGCGGCTGCCTGCAGTCGGCCGGGGTGCCCGCGGTGGTGGCCGACGCCCACCTGGTGCAGGCCCACACCCTGCTGGCCGGCGCGATCCAGGTGCGCGTGCTGGTGCCCGAGCACCGCTTCGCCGAGGCCGAGGCGGTGGTGGAAGCCTTCCACCGCGGCGACTTCAGCCTGCCCGACGACGCTTTGCCCCCCGAGTGAACCCACCATGAGCCCAACCACCTTTGATTACATCGTCATCGGCGCCGGCACGGCCGGCTGCCTGCTGGCCAACCGGCTCAGCGCCGACGCGAGCAAGACCGTGCTGCTGGTCGAAGCCGGCCGCAAGGACGACTACCACTGGATCCACATCCCCGTGGGATACCTGTATTGCATCGGCAACCCGCGCACCGACTGGCTCTACCAGACCGAGGCCGACCCGGGCCTCAACGGCCGCCGGCTGCGCTACCCGCGCGGCAAGGGTCTGGGCGGCTGCTCCAGCATCAACGGCATGATCTACATGCGCGGCCAGGCGCGCGACTACGACCAGTGGGCGCAGCTCACCGGCGACACCGAATGGTGCTGGCAGAACAGCCTGTCCGACTTCAAGGCGCACGAAGACCACTACCGCCTCGACGCC
Source organism: Hydrogenophaga sp. (assembly GCA_030653975.1). Taxonomy (GTDB): domain Bacteria; phylum Pseudomonadota; class Gammaproteobacteria; order Burkholderiales; family Burkholderiaceae_C; genus Hydrogenophaga. The sequence continues at coordinate 41,923 of JAURYH010000034.1, forward strand.
GCGAACGAGAGCCAGAGCAACCCCGCCTTCACGCTGTTGCACGGCAACAGGGCGGTGGGCAGCACCGGCGAATGGCGCATCGAAAAGCAGCGCCTGCGCTGGGACGTGCTCGACGCTTTCGCGTTGGCCGCGCAGCAGGCCGGCATCCCGGCCACGGACGACTTCAACACCGGCGACAACGAGGGCGTGGGCTATTTCGAGGTGAACCAGAAAGCCGGCTGGCGCTGGAACGCGAGCAAGGCCTTTCTGCGCCCGGTGATGAACCGGCCCAACCTGACCGTGTGGACCGAGACCCAGGTCGAGCGCCTGCGGCTGGAGCGCGATGCGGCGGGCGCACTGCGCTGCAGCGGCGCCGAGCTGCGGCGCGGTGGCCAGCGCGTGAGCGTGGCGGCCGCGCGCGAGGTGGTGCTGAGCGCGGGCAGCATCGGTTCGGTGCAGATCCTGCAGCTCTCGGGCATCGGCCCGGCGCCGGTGCTGCGGGCCGCGGGCGTCGAGGTGATGCACGAGCTGCCCGGCGTGGGCGAGAACCTGCAAGACCATTTGCAGATCCGCTCGGTCTACAAGGTGCAGGGCGCCAAAACGCTCAACACCCTGGCCAGCTCGCTCTGGGGCAAGGCCGCCATCGGCCTCGAATATGCGCTCAAGCGCAGCGGCCCCATGAGCATGTCGCCCAGCCAGCTCGGTGCCTTCACCAAAAGCGACCCTGCCCAGCCCTACGCCAACCTCGAATACCACGTGCAGCCGCTCAGCCTCGACGCCTTTGGCGAGCCGCTGCACAGCTTCCCGGCCTTCACCGCCAGCGTCTGCAACCTCAACCCGGGCAGCCGCGGTCATGTGCGCATCCGCAGCGCGCGCGGCGAAGACGCGCCCGCCATCGCGCCCAATTACCTGAGCACGGCCGAAGACCGCCAGGTGGCGGCCGACAGCCTGCGCGTGACGCGGCACATCGTGGCGCAACCGGCGATGGCGAAATACAAACCCGAGGAGTTCAAGCCCGGCGTGCAATACCAGACCGACGACGAACTCGCGCGCCTGGCCGGTGACATCGCCAGCACCATCTTCCACCCGGTGGGCACGACCAGGATGGGCAGCGCCGACGACCCGATGGCCGTGGTCGACAGCCACCTGCGCGTGCGCGGCGTGGCGGGTCTGCGCGTGGTGGATGCGGGCGTGATGCCCACCATCACCAGCGGCAACACCAACAGCCCGACACTGATGATCGCGGAGAAGGCGGCGCGCTGGATCGCGCGCGGCGCGTAGCGGGAGCTACCGGATCCCGCCCACGTAACGGGTGTCCGGCCCGTCGGCATCGGTTCGTTTGCCGCCGCCAAAGCCCGAGGGCAGCGTCGACTCGCGGAACCCGCTCGCCGGCACCGAGTCGGCGAAACCGCTGGGGTGGCTGGCCTGGGGCGCTGGCGTCTGCGCGGCGCGCAGGGCTTCGGCAGCACTCTGCAGCAGGGGTTTGCGCTCGGGTGCGCCCATGCCGGTGCTCGCGGTTTCCAGCTTGGCGGCCCAGGGCAGCAATTCGTCCAGCCCTTCGCTGACCGCCTTTTCACGGGCGTAACGCACGATGGCACGCGCGTAGTCGGCGTTGGTGGCCATCCACTCGGTGTCGGTCACGCGCCCGGTCTTGCGGCGCAGCAACACATGCAGATGGGCGGCGGTGGCAAAGATTTCGGTGGATGTCATGGCGTCACTCCCCAGTGTGGTGCGAAGGCATGTCGTTCGGGCGGTTCACGGCGAGCCTCGGCCTGTCAATGCCCGAGCTGTTCGTTGTGCAGCGACAGGTCGAGCCCGGCGCGTTCGTCAACCTCGTGCACGCGCAGGCGCGCCACGCGCGAGGTGATCCACAGCACGACGCTGGTCATGACCAGGCTGTAGGCCAGCACCGCCGCGCAGGCGATCAGCTGTGTCAGCACGCTGCCCTCGACGCCTGCGATGGCCGGGTCGGCCAGCAGGCCGGTGAGCAGTGCGCCCACCAGACCGCCGACGCCGTGCACGCCGAACACGTCGAGCGAGTCGTCGGCGCGCAGCCGGCGCTTCAGACCGGTGGCGCCCCAGTAGCAGACCGCGCCCGCCACCAGCCCGATGATCAGCGCGCTGCGCAGCGTGACGAAGCCCGCGGCCGGCGTGATGGCAACCAGCCCGGCCACCACGCCGGAGCACAGGCCCAGCAGCGAAGCGCGCCGGCGGGCCAGCCACTCGGCGGCCATCCACGAGAGCGCGCCCGCAGCGGCGGCGATGTGGGTCACGGCCAGCGCCAGCCCGGCGCGCCCGTCGGCGGCGAGCGCCGAGCCGGCGTTGAAGCCGAACCAGCCGACCCAGAGCAGGCCGGTGCCGGCCATGGTCAGGCCCAGGTTGAAGGGGATGAAGGGTTCGCGTCCGTAGCCCTGGCGCGGGCCGAGCGCGTAGGCGCAGACCAGCGCGGCCGCGCCGGCGTTGATGTGCACCACGGCGCCGCCGGCAAAGTCCAGCGCACCGAGCTGGGCCAGCCAGCCGCCCGGCTCCCAGACCCAGTGGGCCACGGGTGCGTACACCAGCAACAGCCACAGGCCGGCGAACAGCAGCAGGGCGCCGAAGCGCATGCGCTCCACCAGCGCGCCCACCACCAGGGCGCAGGTGATGATGGCGAAGGTCAGCTGGAACATGGCGAACACCGACTCGGGCACGTGCGGCGCGATGTGGCTCACCGCCACCTGGCCGCTGGCGCCCAGGTAGTCCAGCCCGGCAAAGCCCATGCGCTGGGCGCCGCCGATCCAGCCCGCCAGCGCGCCTTCGCCGGGCGTGAACGCCAGCGAATACGCCAGCGCAAACCACAACACGCTGACCACGGCGGCGATGCCGACCACGCTGGCCATGGTGTTGATCACGTTGAGGCGGCGCACCATGCCGCCATAAAAGAGCGCGATGCCGGGCAGCGTCATGAGCAGCACCAGCGCGGTGGACACCATGAGCCAGGCGGTGTCGGCCCCGCTGATGGTGCTGATGGCGGCGAGCGCCGGGCCGGGCAGCGTGGCCGCGGCGTCGGCTGCGGGGCTGGTGGCCGCGAGGGGTGCGGTCTGCGCACAAGCGAGCGAGGGGATGGCGAGGGCCAGCCCGGCCGCCACGGATCCAGGAAATCTACGGTTTTGGTGCATTTTGTTACCCTTTCCAACGACCCCCGGCACTGAGCACATCCTGTGCCACCCCTGCAAGGAACCAAGGGAAACCCCGGATGCACAGCGCTGGTGCAACGCATTACAGTGTCTCCACTCGCACACAGCGCAAGCCGCTGGTGGCCGCGGGGGACCGAGGAGACAACCCAGTCCAACCAGAAAATATTGCTTCAGCGTCCCCAAGAGATGCCAGAGATCACAGGCCGACCCCGCAAGGGTCGGCTTTTTTTTGCCTGCGTGGGCGACGGGTGAATTTCCGAGAGTGTCTTTTTTGTTTCCGTTTTGTTGATACGAATGGAAGTTATCCGTCCATCACGTTGGTACTTGTTTTTGAAATCGACATAACTCGCCAGAAAAAGTTGATGTAAATCAATGATTTAAGAGCGTTGATCGGTGTTTTCCCTTGGTTGGCCCATCGTGGCCCGGCGATTGCGAACGGTTACACACCTGCCTGCATTGGCGGGGCCCGGTTCCGCCCCACACCAGCCCACGGAGACACAACCATGATGGAAACCTTTTACGAGGTGATGCGCCGCAAGGGCATCTCGCGCCGCAGCTTTCTCAAGTACTGCTCGCTCACCGCCACCTCGCTCGGGCTGGCGCCCTCGTTCGTGCCGATGATCGCGCACGCCATGGAAACCAAGCCGCGCACGCCGGTGCTCTGGCTGCACGGCCTGGAATGCACCTGCTGCACCGAATCGTTCATCCGCTCGGCGCACCCGCTGGCCAAGGACGTGGTGCTCTCCATGATCTCGCTCGACTACGACGACACCCTGATGGCCGCCGCCGGCCACCAGGCCGAGGCCATCCTCGAAGAGATCATGACCAAGTACAAGGGCCAGTACATCCTGGCCGTGGAAGGCAACCCGCCGCTGAACGAAGACGGCATGTTCTGCATCCAGTCGGGCAAGCCGTTCATCGAGAAGCTCAAGCACGTGGCCAAAGACGCCAAGGCCATCATCGCCTGGGGCTCGTGCGCCAGCTGGGGCTGCGTGCAGGCCGCCAAGCCCAACCCGACTCAGGCCACGCCGATCCACAAGGTGATCACCGACAAACCCATCATCAAGGTGCCGGGCTGCCCGCCCATCCCCGAGGTGATGACGGGCGTGATCACCTACATGCTGACCTTCGACAAGATCCCCGAGCTGGACCGCCAGGGCCGGCCGAAGATGTTCTACAGCCAGCGCATCCACGACAAGTGCTACCGCCGCCCGCACTTCGACGCCGGCCAGTTCGTCGAGACCTGGGACGACGAGTCCGCGCGCAAGGGCTACTGCCTCTACAAGGTCGGCTGCAAGGGCCCGACCACCTACAACGCCTGCTCCACCGTGATGTGGAACGAGGGCACCAGCTTCCCGATCAAGGCCGGCCACGGCTGCATCGGCTGCAGTGAAGACGGCTTCTGGGACAAGGGTTCGTTCTACGACCGCCTGACCGACATCCACGCCTTCGGCATTGAGGCCAATGCCGACCAGATTGGGGGCACCGCCGCTGCCGTGGTCGGTGCGGCCGTGGCCGCGCACGCGGCCATTTCGGTGGCCAAGCGTGCCAAAGACAAGGCCGCCGAGAAAAAAGCCTCACCCAGCAACACGTAAAGAACAACGAGGACACACACCATGGGTGCTTACGAAACTCAAGGCTTCAAGATGGACAACACCGGCCGGCGCATCGTCGTCGACCCGGTCACGCGCATCGAGGGCCACATGCGCTGCGAGGTCAACCTCGACAGCAACAACGTCATCCGCAACGCGGTGTCCACCGGCACCATGTGGCGCGGTCTGGAAGTGATTCTGAAAGGCCGCGACCCGCGCGATGCCTGGGCCTTTGTGGAGCGCATCTGCGGCGTCTGCACCGGCTGCCACGCACTCACCTCGGTGCGAGCGGTGGAAGACGCGCTCGGCATCA
>JAURYH010000035.1 GCA_030653975.1 Hydrogenophaga sp.
CAGCAGGGCCTGCATCGCTACATCCACTACTACAACCACCACCGAATCAAACTCAAACTAAAAGGCCTGAGCCCAGTTCAGTACCGGACGCAGGCCTTGAGCTCCTAACCTTCAACTGTCCAACTTCTTGGGGTCAGTTCATTCGGCCGGGTTTTTTCTTGCCCGCTGTGAGGCCGACACCTGGTAACAACAGCAGCACCTGGTGACTGGCCGTGCGCCCGTCGCCGCGCTATGCTGAAACCCATGATCTCGCTGTCCCCCATGCGATTTGTGATGTACACCAAGGAGCCATCATGCCAAACGGCATCTACCGCATCGAAAGTGAACGCCCCATCGTGAGCGCCCTCCTGCACGTGGCCATGGGAAAGAGCTGCCTGCTGGATGATGGGGAACTCGCGGTTGTGGTCGCGGCCAAGAGCCAGACGATCCCGCCGGGTCGGGAGATTCGGGTCGTCCACGTACCGACAGGCGAAATCGTGTTTCGCAAATCGGAGACCATCCACGACAGGTTCAACGAGAGCCTGGGGTGAGCCGCCAGCGAGCGGGGAGAAATGGCGGTATGGCTGTACACAGCAGCACATCCCAAAGCGACGACAGCGCGTGTGTCGCTGCGCTGAATGCCGATGAACGGAGCGTTTCAGTGCGCGGGCAGCGGCGGCGCAGACGGCATGGTGCGTCCGACGTGCTGCGCCATCACGCCCGTGAACACGGCCTCGACCTGGGCGGCGATCTGCTGCCAGTCCAGCTGGACGACCCGCTGCCGCGCCCGGGTGCTGGCCAGGGTGATGTGCTGGGGCTGGGCGGCCAGTTCGCGGGCCAGTGCGACATACGCTGAGGCATCGCCCGCCGGCGCCATCCAGCCGGTGACGCAGGGTTCCAGCCACTCGGCGGCGGCGGCTGTGTCGAAGGCCAGCACCGGCAGCCCGCTGGACAACGCCTCCAGCGTCACGTTGCCAAAGGTCTCGGTCAGGCTGGGAAACAGGCACAGGTCGGCCGAGGCGTAACACGCGGCCAGTGCGTCCTGCCGCAGCTGCCCCACAAACACCGCCGACGGGCAGCGCTGCTGCAGGGTCTCGCGCTGCGGGCCGTCGCCCACGAACACGAGCCGCACATCGCGGTGCACCGCAGCCATCGCCTCGAAAGCGCGGATCGCAATCTCCAGGTTCTTCTCGGCGGCCAGCCGGCCCACCACCAGCAGCACCAGGCTGGCTTCGTCGGCGCCCCACTGGGCGCGCAGTTCGCTGCTGCGGCACTCGGGCCGGAACAGCAACGTGTCCACGCCGCGCGCGACCACGCGCGTGTTCTCGAACCCGCTGGAGATCAGCTCGGCGCACAGCGCGCGCGTGGGCACCATGGTGCACTGCGTGAGGTTGTGGAACTTGCGCAGGTAGGCGACGATGGGTTTCTTCAGCCAGCCCAGGCCGTAGTGCTGGCTGTAGCTGTGGAAATTGGTGCGGAAGTCGGAGGTCACGGGCAGACGCAGGTGGCGCGCCGCCTGCAGCGCCGACCAGCCCAGCGGCCCTTCGGTGGCGATGTGCACCAGGTCCGGCCGCTGCAGCGCCCAGGACGAGATCAGGGCCTTCTTGCCCGGCAGGCCGAGCTTGAGCTGCGGGTAGCGCGGGATCGGCATGCCGCGCATCAGCACCTCTTCGAACCCGGCGTCGTGTGCGCCCAGGTCGGCCCGGGTCTGGCGCGGGCGCACGAGCTGCACCTGGTGGTTGCGTTCACACAGGCCCTGCACCAGCCGCGCCAGCGTCAGCGCCACGCCGTTGACTTCGGGTGGCCAGGTCTCGGTGACCACGGCCAGGCGCAGCGAGGGCCGGGCGGCCGGGAATTCCTGCACGAGGATGTGCTGTGAGGCGAGGTGGTTCATGCCGCCATCTTCCGCAGCTTGCACAACAGGCATGTGACAAACCAGCGTGGCTGCATGACGGCCCCGTGCCCGCGCGGTGACAGTGCGCTCCTGTCACCGGCCTTTCATCGAGTCTGCGGATCATGTCGCCACACCGTGCCCATTCCCCACCCCCAGGAGACCCGCGTGACGACTTTCCGCCAAGCCCTCGATATCCAGCGCCAGGACGACCACCGCTACTACCACCACCACCGCATCAACCAGGCGCTGCATTTCGTCAGCGCGATCAGTTTCCTGGTGGCCTACGCGTGGCTGCTGGTGGACCCGGTGGTCTCGGCCCTGATCGCCTGGCTGGTCTCCATGGCGACGCGCCAGGCCGGTCACTTCTTCTTTGAACCCAAGGGCTACGACCACATCAACCAGGCCTCGCACGAACACAAGGAAGCCATCAAGGTGGGCTACAACCTGCAGCGCAAGATCGTGCTGATGGCCTTGTGGGCCGCCGCACCGGTGGCGCTGCTGGCCTCGCCCGACCTGCTGGGCCTGATCGAGCCGCACACCGACTGGACCGGTTACGTGCGCGACGTCGGCGCGGCCTGGCTGGTGATCGGGGTCGGTGGCCTGCTGTTCCGCACCGTGCACCTGTTCTTCATCAAGGACGTGCAGACCGGCCTGGTGTGGATGACCAAGATCCTGACCGACCCCTTCCACGACATCGCGCTGTACCACAGGGCCCCGCTGCAGTTGCTGCGCGGCGAGCTGATCGACCCGGCCTATCACGGTCGCCGCGGCTGAACCGGCACCGTTCAACTTGACCCATTCAGCCCGCGATCCGGCGCCCCAGCAGCGTGGCGATCACCTCGCGCAATATGCCGCGGCGGATGCCGCGGTTGCTCTGTCCTTTAACCGGTACCCACCAGCCCTGCGCCCGCATGTCGCGGCCGGCGAGCACGAAGCGCTGCAGCACCTGCTCGAAGTCGGCATCGCTGAAGTTCAGGCTGAAGATCAGGCGCCCCGTGCCCACCCAGCTCAGGGCCAGACCGTGCCAGCGCAGGTAATACTGCAGCAGCCAGTTGTAGCGCGAGGGCTCGGTGTAGCCGATGCTCCAGATACTGTGCAGGTTCGCCGCGCGCATGGGCAGGCCCTCGGCAGCCATGGTTTGATTGAAGCGCAGCGCGCGCGCGTTCCAGCGGTCCTCCTGCCCTTCGTAGATGGCCCGCACCTCGGGCGTGTCCAGACGGCGCAGGAAGGCGTTCATGCCGCCCATCACATACGGGTGGGCGTTGAAGGTGCCGCGCGCGAAACACAGGTCGGCCGGGCGCTCGGGGCGGTAGCGCTGCATCAGGTCGTGGCGGCCGCAGACCACGCCCACCGGGTAACCGCCGGCCAGGGTCTTGCCGTAGGTGACCATGTCGGACTTCACACCGAAATAGGCCTGCGCGCCGCCCGGCGCGAGCCGGAAACCGAGGAACACCTCGTCGAAGATCAGCACGATGCCGCGCTCGGTGCAGACCTGGCGCAGGCGCTGCAGCCAGGCGGTGTAGGCGGCTTTGTCGTAGCCCGCCTGGCGGCTGCTGTCGACCAGCGCCGAATCGGCTGGGGCGTTGCGGTTGGGGTGCAGGGCCTGCAGCGGGTTGACGAGCACGCAGGCGATGTCCTTGCGCGTGCGCAAGACCTGCAGGCTGCGCTCGCTCATGTCGGCCAGGGTGTGGGTTTCGCGCGGGGGCAGCGGGTTGCCCGGGCCGGGCTGCACGTCTTCCCACCAGCCGTGGTAGGCGCCGCAGAAGCGCACCAGGTGTTGGCGCCGCGTGTGGTAACGCGCCAGGCGCACGGCCTGCATCACCGCCTCGGTGCCCGACATGTGGAACGAGACGGCGTCCAGCCCCGAGATGGCACGCAACCGCTCGATGTTGTCGGCCACGCAGGGGTGGTAGGCGCCGAGCACCGGTCCGAGATCCTGCGCCATCGCCGCGCCCTCGGCCATGGTGGCTTTGTAGAAGTCCACGCCGAACACGTTGACACCGTAGGAACCCGTCAGGTCGATGAAGCGGTTGCCGTCCAGGTCGGTCAGGCTCACGCCTTCGGCCGACTGCACGAAGGCGCCCACCTTCAGCCGCGCGCTCACGATGGGGCTGAACTGGAAGGGCACGCGGTATTGGCCGGTGAACTGCAGGTCGGCCAGGCCCTCGCGCGCCTGCGCGGTGAGCGCCAGGGTCCTGGCGTAGCGCTGGGCGAAACCGGCGCACAGCGTCTCGAAGGCGGCGCGGCGCTGCTGCGCGACCTCGTCGGACACACCGTCGCAGTTGAAAAACTGCGCCTCGTCGTAGGCGTAGCCCGGCAGCAGCCGCGCCAGCCGTTTGGCCATGCGCGAGTGTCCCGCGAGCGAACGGTGCTTGGCGCGCGAGAGGTCGAGGCGGCGCTTGAGCGCGGGCAGGCCCAGCGCGAGCGCGGCGGCCGGGAGGGCGTATTCGAAAAAGGTCATGGCGATGACGACTCCGTGAATGCAATCCCGCGTTTCTATTTCACCCCTATGACACCCGTATGAACCTGCGAGCCGTCGCGCAGCGCCTGGCGCTGAACGAGGACCTGAATTTCCTGCTGACCAACCGCGTGCCGCGCATCGCGCTCACGCGCTTCATGGGCTGGTGGAGCCGCATCCGAAACCCGTGGGTGCGCGATGCGTCGATGGCGGTCTGGAAGACCTTTTCCGACCTCGACCTGAGCGAGGCCAAACAATCCCACTTCGACAGCCTGCACGACTGCTTCACCCGCGAACTCAAGCCCGGCCTGCGCCCGCTCGATGGCCGGCCCGGTGTGCTGACCAGCCCGAGCGACGGCATCGTCGGCGCCTGCGGCCGCATCGAGGCCTTGCAGTACGGCACCGACGCCCAGCTGTTCCAGGCCAAGGGCTTCCCCTACCGGCTGCTCGACCTGCTGGGCGACGACGTGCCAGGGCGCGATCTGGCGCGGCAACTGCAGGGCGGCAGCTACGTCACGCTGCGGCTCACGTCCAGCATGTACCACCGCTTTCACGCGCCCTGCGACGCCACGCTCGAACACGTCACCTACATCAGCGGCGACACCTGGAACGTCAACCCGATCGCGCTCCAGCGCGTGGAGCGCCTGTTCTGCCGCAACGAACGCGCCGTGCTGCGGCTGCGCCGGCCCGGCGGCGGCCTGCTGGTGCTCGTGCCGGTGGCGGCCATCCTGGTGGCCAGCATGCGCCTGCGTGCGCTGGACGCAGCGCTCAACCTGCGTTACCGCGGCCCCCACCAGCTGCCCTGCTCGGCCCGCTACCGGCAGGGCGAGGAGCTCGGCTGGTTCGAACACGGCTCGACCATCCTGGTGCTGGCGCCGCCGGGCCTGGCACTCGACCCCTCGCTGCGCGACGGCCACCGCATCCGCATGGGCGAAGCCCTGCTGCAAACCACCTCCCACACCAGAAACACCCCATGACCACCGTCGACCTGATCTATTTCAACGCCGGTGGCGGCCACCGCGCCTCCGCACTCGCCCTGCAATCCGTGCTGCGCGAACAGGGGCGCCCCTGGGACGTGCGCCTGGTCAACCTGTTCGAGGTGCTCGACCCCTCGGGTCGCTTCAAGCGCCTCACCGGCAAGGCACCCGAGGACTGGTACAACCAGCGCCTCGCGCGGGGCTGGACCCTGGGCATGGCGCACGAACTCAAGATCCTGCAGGGCCTGATCCGGCTCGCCCACCCGACCCTGGTGCGCAAGCTGCGGCGCCACTGGCAACGCACGCGCCCCGACCTCGTGGTCTCGCTGATCCCGAACTTCAACCGTGCCCTGTACCACAGCCTGACCGCCGCGCTGCCCGGTGTGCCCTACGTCACCGTGCTGACCGACCTCGCCGATCTGCCACCGCATTTCTGGATCGAGCGCGACCAGCCGCAGCACTTCATCTGCGGCACACCGCGCGCGGTGCAGCAGGCCCACGCGCTGGGTCACAACGAAGACCACGTGCACACCACCTCGGGCATGATCCTGCGCCCCGAGTTCTACCGGCCCGCCACGCTCGACCAGGCCGAGGAACAGCGCCGCCTGGGGCTGGACCCGCAGCGCCCGACGGGGCTGGTGCTGTTCGGCGGTCACGGCTCCAGGGCCATGCTGGGCATCGCCGAGCGGCTGAGCGACACGCAGCTGATCCTGGTCTGCGGTCACAACCAGGCCCTCGCCGAGCGCCTGCGCGCCCAGCCCTCGACCGCGCGGCACGTCGTGGTCGGGTTCAGCAGCGACATTCCCGCCTGGATGCGGCTGGCGGATTTCCTGATTGGCAAGCCCGGCCCCGGCAGCGTGAGCGAAGCGGTGCAGATGGGTTTGCCGGTGATCGTGGTGAACAACGCCTGGACCATGCCGCAGGAGCGCTACAACGCCGACTGGATCCGCGAGCAGCGGCTCGGCATCGTGCTCGGCAGTTTCCGCGGCGTGGACAGCGCGGTGGCGCAGTTGCTGGACGGGCTCGACGGATTTCGCGCCCGTGTGGGCCGGATTCAAAACCGGGCGCTGTTCGAGATCCCCGACATCCTCGCCCGGGTCCTGGCGGAGAACACACCCATCACCTTCACGTCACGCGCCAGCACGTCGAGCACGCGCAGCATGTCGTCCTCGGTCTTGATCGCCGAATCAAAGTCCCGGTAACAGAAGCCGTTGTTGCCATCGGCCAGGAGGTCCGAACGCTCCAGCGTCCAGGTGATGATGACCTGGCAGAAATGGCGGTCAGGCCCGGCAGGGCCAGGCCGAAAGTCAGGGCTCGCAGGAAAGTACCTCCAGGCTCAGCGGTTCCAGGTCGACTGGCTGCGTTCCCGGCGGGCGTTGAAACGAAAACGCTGCAGGGCCAGCAGCTCCAGCACGCCACCGACGACGCCGCAACCGATCGCGCCGAACAGCTTGAATGCGCGTAGCGGATCCCGTCTGCGGCGATGCTGGGAGTTCTTCATCATGCAAAGGCCTTTCTGGCCGACCCGTGATGCCGGCGAGCCACCTTAGCGTTTTCATGTGACGGTTTTGCGTCAACCTCCCGCTGTCGCAACGACGTCCGACGGCACACCAATCCACACCCCCGGGCGTTATGCTCGACGCTGATCCAGCCACCACCTGCACCACCCCAAACCGTCGCTTCACACCGTGCCTGAAACCGCCCTGCCCGAGCTGCTGGCTCTGGAAAAGATCATGGAGCTGGGCGCGCCCCATCTTCAGGTGCAGGAGCCGTGCCGGATCACGCTGCCGTCGGGCCGCAGCTTTCCCGTTCATGCCATCAGCCTGGGCAACCCGAGCCTGGATGTGCCTGCGATGGGCTACTTCGGCGGTGTGCACGGGCTGGAGCGCATCGGCGCCCAGGTGGTCATCGCCTTCCTGCAGAACATCGTCACGCGGCTGTCGTGGGACAGCTCGCTGCACCGCCTGCTGGAAGGCGTTCGCCTGGTGTTCATGCCCATCGTCAACCCCGGCGGCATGTGGGCCGCGACGCGGGCCAATCCACGCGGCGTCGACCTGATGCGCAACGCCCCGGTCGAGGCGCGGGAAAAGGTGCCTTACATGCTCGGTGGCCAGCGCCTGAGCGCGGGCCTGCCCTGGTACCGCGGGCGCCTCGGGGACCCGCTGGAAGCGGAGAGCCAGGCGGTCTGCGACGTGGTGCACCGCGAGCTGCTGAGCCGCCGGTTCAGCATCTCGCTGGACTGCCACTCGGGCTTCGGCATCAGCGACCGCCTGTGGTTCCCCTTTGCCCACACGCGCGAGCCCATCCACCACCTGGCCGAGGTGCACGCACTCAAGGCCATCTTCGAGCAGGCCCACAGCCACCACCCCTACATCATCGAACCGCAGAGCGCGCAGTACCTGACCCACGGCGACCTCTGGGACCACCTCTACCTGCAGGCCTGCACCACACACCCGGAGCGCACCTTTTTGCCGCTGACGCTGGAGATGGGCTCGTGGCTGTGGATCAAGAAGAACCCGCGCCAGCTGTTTTCGCGCCGGGGCATCTTCAACCCGCTGATAGGCCACCGCCAGCAGCGCGTGCTGCGCCGTCACCTGGCGCTGCTGGACTTTCTCTCGCGCGCCGCGAGCAGCCACACGCGGTGGACTCCTGGCGCCGATCAACGCGGTCAGCGTCATGCGGATGCGCTGGCTGACTGGTATTGAAAACCGACCCTTCTCAATGCGCTTCTGTTGTGAACTTCCTGTCCCTTTCGTTGCTGCTCGCGAGCCAAGGCGTGTGCGGACAGGCCGCAGCGCTTCAGTGAGGCGGTCGGTGCTGCGCACCGACTTCCCTGCGATGCTCGCGACCGTGGCCCGTCGCACAACTCGCTGCGTTCGCTGCGCTCTCTCCGCTCAGACAGGTGCGACGAGTCAGATGACGAAGCGCGCTGCGCGCACGGCCACGGCCACTGCGCTTCTCGGCGCCTCACAGGCGCGCTGCGGCCTACCCGCACACGCCTTGGCAACCAAAGGTCTTGGCACGGCAACGGTGGAACACCCAAACGCTTCATGCTGCGGCAGGCGCTGTCCGGTGGGGGCAATTTCTGGGGTGGCTGTGCACAGCAGCCTGGGGCCGGGCGCGCAAGTGCGCGCATCGTTGACTGACTCGCGGCCAAAGTGCCTTGAGCCCCCACGCTCCACCGCTGCACGGGTCGCTGCCCCCCGTGGGGGCTGTTTCGGCTTGGGGCGGTCCGGCGCCGAAACGGAGCGGAGAGAGCGCAGCGAACGCAGCGAGTTTGGCCGCGCCGGCCCCAGGCTGGTGGGCGCAGCGAAGTCGGCGCAAAGCGCCGACCGCCCCAGTATGAGCCCCCACCGGACAGCGCCTGCCGCAGCCGCGAGATGCAACCCATGAACACCTGGATTTTCCTCAGGGGCCTGACGCGCGAAGCCGCGCACTGGGGCCGCTTCACCGCCATCTTCCAGCAGGCCCTGCCCCGCGCCCGCATCCACACGCTGGACCTGCCAGGCAATGGTCAACACCACCGCCAGACCAGCCCGCTCTCGGTGGCCGGCATGGTGGCCGCCTGCCGCGACGAATGCGTGCGCCGCGGCATCGAGACCCCGGTATCCCTGCTCGCCATGTCGCTCGGCGCCATGGTGGCGGCCGAGTGGGCGCGGGTGGCGCCCGACGAACTGGACGGCTGCGTGCTGATCAACACCAGCATGCGGCCGTTCAGCCCCCTGCACCACCGCCTGCGGCCCGCCAACTACCCGGCCCTGCTGCGCCTGGCCCTGGGCGGGGGTTCGGCCGAAGCCATCGAACAGACGGTGCTGCGGCTCACCAGCAACCAGCCGGGGCAACTGCGCGAGGTGATCCCGGACTGGACGTCCGTGCGTCGACAGCGCCCGGTGAGCGCCGGCAACACCGTTCGCCAGCTGATCGCGGCGGCCCGCTACCGCGCGCCACGGCAGGCACCCGGCGTACCCCTGCTGCTGCTGGCCAGCGAGCACGACCAGCTGGTGGACAGCCGCTGCTCGCAGGCCATCGCCAGCGCCTGGCACTGCCCGCTGCTGATGCACCCGGCCGCGGGCCACGACCTGCCGCTGGACGATCCACGCTGGGTGGTGGATCAGGTGCGGCGGTGGCTGCAGAGCGCGCCGGGCGCCTGAACAGGCACCTGAATCACAGAATCTTCTTGCGCAACACAGCGCTCAGCCGCTCCACCAGCACCACCAGCGCGAAGATGGCCAGAATGATGGTGGCGGCTTCGTCGTAGTTGAACAGGTCCATCGCCACCTTCAGCTCGATGCCGATGCCGCCCGCCCCGACCAGCCCGAGCACCACGGACGATCGGGTCGCCTTCTCCAGGCTGAACAGCGAGGTGTTGATGAACGAGGGCATGGCGGCCGGGAACACCGAACACATGATCAGCGACAGCCGGCCCGTGCCCATGGCCGACAGGGCCTCCTGCGGGCCCCGGTCCACCTCTTCCATCGCCTCGGCAAAGAAGCGGCCGCAGAAACCGATCTTGTCGATCACGATGGCCAGCGTGCCGGCGAACGGCCCGAGCCCCACCGACACCACGAACAGCAGCGCCCACACCAGATCGGGCACGGTGCGGAAGAAGGCGATCAGGTTGCGCGCCGCGTGGTAGACCAGCGGATGGGGCGAGAGGTGCGGCGTGGCCAGCACGGCGATGGGCACGCTCAGCAACACGCCGACCACCGTGCCCACGAACGCCATCTGGAAGGTCTCCAGCAGCGCCCAGCCCACGGCTTCGAGCCGGGCGGTGGACGGCGGCAGCATCTCGCCCACCAGGCGCGTCATCTGCGGGATGCCGCCCCAGAGGTCGCCGAACGAGACACCGGTCTTGTTGACCGACCAGGCGAAGAAACCGATCACCACCAGCCAGAGCATGAAGCTGGTCGGGCTGGTGCGTTCGAAACGGTCGGGCAAGGCGCGCGCGGCCGGCGCCGGGGGATGGCTATTCATACAAAGACCTCAGTTCGGCCACGCTCACGGTGTGGCTCAGCGCGTCCAGGACGATCCGGCCCCGCTGCAGCGCGATCACGCGGTCGGCGTATTTCACGGCGTGCACCAGGTCGTGCGAGGTGAAGACCATGGTCAGGCCCTCGTCCTTCACGAGTCCGGAGAACAGCGCCATCACCTCGTCGCCGGCCACCGGGTCCAGGCTGGCCGCCGGCTCGTCGGCCACGATGAGGCGCGGCCGCTGCATCAGGGCGCGCGCCACCGCCACCCGCTGCGACTGCCCGCCGGAGAGCTTGTCGGCACGGCGCAGCGCGATGTGCGACAGCCCCACGCGGTCCAGGCAAGCCAGGGCCTCACTGCGCAACGCGGCGGGCGCCAGCCCCTGGAACCAGGCTTGCGCCAGCGGGGCACGCGGCAAGGCGCCGTGCAGCACGTTGGACAGCGCCGAAAGGCGCGGCACCAGGTTGTGTTTCTGGAACACGAAGCCCACCTGCGAACGCAGCCGCCGCAGGGCTGGCGCGTCCAGCCCCGCCAGCGGCGTGCCGAACAGCCGCACCTCGCCGCCGTCGGGCGGGATCAGGTGCATGCAGCAGCGCAGCAGGGTGGACTTGCCGGCGCCGTTGGCACCGATCAGCGCCACGCGCTGCCCCGCCTTCACCTGGAAGGCCACGCCGTCGAGCACGGGGGTGGCGGCATCGAAGCTTTTGGTCAGGCCGCGTACCCAGAGGTCGGCCGGCGGCGCGATGGCATCCAGGGCATCGACCCCGGACAAGGGGCTGCCGCCCACCAGCGTGGCGGTGGGTGCGAACGTGTTCAACATGGTGGTTCTTCAGCCTCGGGATCAATCGCCCACGAAGGCGGCGTACTGCGGCTGGCCGATGGTGGCGTACATCTTGCGCACGTAGTTGTAGTCGGCGTCGCTGATGCTGGGGATGAACTTCATGCCCTGGAACTTCTGGTTTTCGTCCGGGCCGAGCAACACGGCGGCGATGAGCGCTTCGGAGTTCTCGCTGAAGACCTTCTTCATGTTGGCGACCACAGCGTCCGGCACGTGGGTGCCGGCGAGCAACACGTCGTTGGGCAGGTCGCGGCCGCGGGCGATCACCTTGAACACCACATCAGGGTGCTTCTTGGACAGGCCGGGCAGATCGGTGCGGTTGATGCCGATGGCGGACACGTCGCCGCGCTTCATGGCCTCGACCGCCACGTTGCGGTTGATGTGCAGGATCTGCACGTCCTGCCCGGGCTTGAGGCCCAGGTCGGCGAGCACCTGGATCGGCGAGAGGTGGCGCGAGGTGGAACCGACGTCACCCAGGGCCACCTTCTTGCCCTTGAGGTCTTCCACGCCATCGATGCCCGAGCCCACCAGCGTGACCACCGAGCCGTAGTACTCGGGGCGGCTGAAGCCCACCACCAGCTTGGCGTCGGTGCGCTTCTTGAACACCACGTACTCGGCCGGGCCGGTCAACACCAGGTCGATCTTTTTCGCGTTGAGCGCTTCCACCGCGGCGGTGCGGTTGGGCACGGGGAACAGCTCGACCTTCATGCCGGATTTTTCCGACAGGATCTTCTGGAAGCCGGCGTATTCGCGCTGCAGGTTTTCCAGCCCCACGATGTCGGTGACGGCCAGGCGCAGGGTTTGCGCCTGAACCGAGAAGGCGGTGGCGGTGAGGCCGATCACCGTGACGGCGGTGGCGAGGTGTTTGGTCCAGTTCATGAGGCAGCTCCAAGTGGTTTAGACAACTTCGAGAGCGTGACTGCGTGCGATGACAAAGTTGTGTAGACGACATGAAGTTTTCATGACTTGCATGACACGGCCATTTCGTCGTTCAGCTGTCACACAAATGGGGCACGCTGGACACCTTTTCGTCACCCTGGGACACCAGACATGAACACATTGGAACGGTTTGCGATCGCGGGCGGCAGCGCCTTGCTGCCATCGGGCTTTCAGGACGACGTGGTCATCACGGTGGACCACGGCGTCATCGTGGAGATCGGCAGCGAGGTCAACGCCACACCCGTGATGGACGCCCGCGGCCTGCGCGTGATGCCCGGCATCATCGACCTGCACGGCGACGCCTTCGAGCGCCAGATCATGCCCCGGCCGGGCGTGCATTTCGACCTGCAGCTGGCCCTCGCAGAAACCGACCGGCAACTGGTGGCCAACGGCATTTCCACCGCCTTCCACGGCGTGACCTTCTCCTGGGAACCCGGCCTGCGCAGCCGCGAGACGCTGGTGCGCCTGATGGCCGCCATGGACGCCGCGGCCGGCCACCTCTCGTGCGACGCGCGCCTGCACCTGCGCCACGAGACCTACAACCTGGACGGCGAAGACGAGGTGCTGGCCTGGCTGGCACAAGGCCGTATCGCCCTGCTCGCCTTCAACGACCACACGCCCGACATCCTGCGCAAGCTCGGGCACCCGAAAGACGCCATGACGGTGCTGCAGCGCACCGGCCAGAACGCCGCGGACCTGCAGGCGCTGGCCGAGCGGGTTGCGGCCCGGCACGACGAGGTGCCGGCCTCCATCCGCCGCCTGGCCGCCGCCGCACGGGCCGCCGGTGTGCCCATGGCCTCGCACGACGACCCCTCGCCCGAGGTGCGCACGGACTACCAGGCGCTCGGCTGCAGCATCTCGGAGTTCCCCAAGACCCGCGAGACCGCGACACTGGCCCGCGTGTATGGCAACCCGGTGGTGTTTGGCGCGCCCAACGTGGTGCGCGGCGGCAGCCACCTGAACAACGCGGTGTCGGCCTCGGTCATGGCGCGCGCCGGCCTGTGCACCGTGCTCACGTCCGACTACTACTACCCGGCCATGCTGCCGGCCGCCTTCCGCCTGAGCGAAGACGGTGTGTGCGATCTGCCCACCGCCTGGGCCATGATTTCCAGCAACGCCGCCGATGCCGCCGGTCTGTCTGATCGGGGCCGTCTGGCCGTGGGTCTGCGGGCCGACATCGTGCTCGTGCGCACGCCGGCCGGTCGGCCACCGAGCGTGGCGGCGCACGTCATCGGCGGTCATCTGGCGTTTGCGGCCAAGGGGGCTCCGCGTCTTCAGGTGCCATCAACAGCCGTTGCCCTGGAAACGCTCTGAACTTTGGATGGTGGGCTGTTTGCCTGCCAAAAGGGGCAGCACCTCGCGGCTGCGGCAGGCGCTGTCCGGTGGGGGCTCATCCGGGGTGGTCGGCGCTTTGCGCCGACTTCGCTGTGTCCGCCCGTCTGGGGCCGGCGCGGCCAAACTCGCTGCGTTCGCTGCGCTCTCTCCGCTCAAACAGGGGCCGCGAGTCAGGCAACGAAGCGCGCACTTGCGCGCCCGGCCCCAGACATGCGGACACAGCCACCCCGGAACATCGCCCCCACCGGACAGCGCCTGCCGCAGCAAGAAGCGAATGGGTATTCCACCGCTGGAGTGCACAGACCTCTGTCGCCAAGGCGTGTGTGCTCAGGCTGCAGCGCGCCTTGTGAGGCGCCGAGAAGCGCAGTGGCCGTGGCCGCGCGCAGCGCGCTTCGTCAACTGACTTGTCGCACTTGTCTGAGCGGAGAGAGCGCAGCGAACGGAAGCGAGTTGTGCGACGGGCCACGGTCGCGAGCATCGCAGGGCAGTCGGTGCGCAGCGCCGACCGCCTCACCGAAGCGCTGCGGCCTGAGCGCACACGCCTTGGCTCGCGAGGTGCAACAACGACGAGCCGCAACCCCGTTACCGCACCACCGAACCGCTGCGCTGCAGCCACACCAGCGCCGCCAGGCCAACCAGCCCCACCCCGGTGGACACCCACAGTGCATCACCGCCGAATTGGTCGATCGCCAGGCCAAAGACCAGCGGCGCAAAAGCCTGCGCCACACGCGCCGGCACCATCAGCAGCCCCTGGCGTGCCCCGTAGCCCTGCGGCCCGAAGATCACCAGCGGCAGCGTGCCCTTGGCGATGGTGAGGATGCCGTTGCCCGCGCCGTGCAAGACCGTGAACAGCAGGGCAGCGGGACCACCCAGCACCATCAGCAGCACGGCGCCCACCGGGTGTGCGGCCGTCGCCATCTGGGCGGACAGCAGCGGGTGCACCTTGCGCAGAAAGCCGAACTCCAGCAGCCGGGCCGCCACCTGGGCCGGCCCGACCAGGGCCGCCAGGGCCAGCGCGGCGGCCAGCGTCAAGCCGTGGGCCTGCAGCAGACTCGGCAGGTGGGCCGCCATGGCGGTGCTGGTGAACCAGGTGACGGCGAAGACCAGCGACAGCAGGACGGTGGGCCAGAACGTGGCACCCGGCGCCGTCACCGCCTCTGGCGCGGCACTGGGTGACACCGCCGCCGCCACCTGGCTCACGCCGGGTGCTGCCGCGCTGCGTGGCAAAGAGGCGTTGAGCGGCAGTCCGAGCAGCAGGTGCAGGCCCGCCCAGCACAGACAGGCGCCGCGCCAGCCGAATTCGAGCTCCAGCCAGGCCGTGAGCGGCCAGCCCACGGTGCTGGCAAAACCGGCGATCAGGGTGATGCCGGTGATGGCGCTGCGCGCGTCATGGCCGTAGAGGCGAACCAGTGTCGCGAAGGCGGCGTCGTAAAGGCCCGCCGCCATCGCTACGCCGATCAGGCCCCAGGCCAGAAACAGCAGCACCGGCCCCTGCGCCAACGCCAGGGCCACCAGCCCCGCGGCAAACAGCAAGTTGGTGCCGATCAGCACCGGACGGCCACCGTGGTGATCGATCAACTGCCCCGCCCAGCGGCCGAACACCGCCGAGACGATCAGGGCAAACGAAAAGGCGGCAAAGACTGTTGTCACGGACACGCCCAGGTCCGCGGCCATCGCCGTGGCCAGCATGGCCGGCAGGTAGTAGGACGAGGCCCAGGCCAGGGTCTGCGCGGTGCCCAGGCGGGCAACCACCGAAGTTCGGTGTGAAATCAGCATGGTGCCGACTCTACGTCGGTCACAGGCCTCAAATGAGGACTTTTCGGATACGCGAGGAAATCACGTCGATCACGCTCACCGTGACGATGATCATCAGCATCACGGCGCAGGTCTCGGCGTACTGGAAACCGCGGATGATCTCCCACAGCACGACACCGATGCCGCCCGCGCCCACCATGCCCACCACCGAAGCCGAGCGCACGTTGGACTCGAAGCGGTACAGCATGTAGGAAATCCACAGCGGCATGACCTGCGGGATCACGCCGTAGACGATCTCGTGCAGCGCGCTCGCGCCGGTCGAGCGGATGCCCTCCACCGGCTGCGGATCGATCGCCTCCACCGCTTCAGAGAACAGCTTGGCGAGCACGCCCGCGGTGTGTATCCACAGCGCCAGCACACCGGCAAAAGGCCCCAGGCCGACCGCGACCACGAACAGCATGGCGAACACCATTTCGTTGATGGCGCGGAACGCGTCCATCAGGCGGCGCACCGGCTGGTGCACCCACCAGGGCGTGATGTTGCTGGAGGCCAGCAGGCCCAGCGGGATGGCGGTGAGCACGGCCAGCGCCGTGCCCCAGAGCGCGATCTGCAGCGTGATGATGATCTCGCTCAGGTACAGCTTCCACTGCGAAAAATCGGGCGGAAAAAAATCGGCCGCGTAGGTGGCCATGTTGCCCGAGTCGCGGATCAGGTCGAGCGGGCGCATGTCGGCACCGTTCCACGAGCCCGCCAGCAGCAGCAGGAGCGCGGCCCACGACAGGTACCAGGTCAGGCTGCGTTTGGGAGCGGGCACCACGGCCGGCGTCAGGCGGTGGACATTGAGCGTGGTGGACATGGTCGTGGGCGAGGTAAGAGGATTCGGGAGCGCGCTTCAGGCGCAGACCGTCCGCGGCGGGGTGCCGCGAACGGTCCGGGTGGAAAACACCGGGGAAAGAACGCTGAGAGAAAGCGATCAGTTCAGCGCGGCCAGCAGCTTGTCGATCTCTGCCAGCTTGGCCATCTTGTCGGCTTCGCTCAGCGCGGTGTCGGACTCGATCTTGTTGCGCTTGCCGAACAGGTCCAGCTGGCGGATCGGCAGCAGCTGGGCGTTGGACGATGGCTTGAAACCCGAGAGCTTGGAGATCTTCATCACCACCTCTTTTTCGCGCGGGTCGGTCTTGGCGTAGTTGAAGAGGAAGTTCTTGATCTTGGCTTTGGTGGCTTCAGGCAGATCCTTGCGCATGACCAGCGGGTCGAGTGCGATCAGGGGCGAGGTCCAGATCACACGGATGTCCTTGCGCTTCTCGGGAAACTTCTCGGCGATCTTGCCCAGGTTCTCGCTGTTGTTGGTGGCCACATCGACCTGCTGGTTGGCCACGGCCAGGGCGTTGGTTTCGTGGTTGGCGGAACGCACGATCTTGAAGTGCGTGCGCGCATCGACCTTGTTCTTGGCGAACACATAGAAGCTGGGCACCACAAAACCGGAGGTGGAGTTCGGGTCACCGTTGCCGAAGCTGTAGCTCTTGCCGTTCTTCAGCACATCGTCCAGCGACTTGATCGGGCTGTCCTTGTGCACGATGAGGTGCGAGTAGTAGCCCTCGGTGCCGTCGGCGTTGACCATCTGGGCAAACACCTCGCCGCTGGCGCGGTCCACCGCCTCGATGGCCGACTTGTTGCCGTACCAGGCCACGTGCACCTTGTTGAAGCGCATGGCTTCGATCACGCCGGCGTAGTCGGGCGCGAAGAAGGCCGTGACCTTGAAGCCGGTCTGCTTGGCCATGTCGTCGAGCAGCGGCTGCCAGTCGGCCTTGAGGTTCTGCGACGACTCGGTCGAGATGATGCCGAAGTTGATGTCCTGCGCGAAGGCGCCGGTGAGGGTGAGGCCGAGCGCGAGGCCGGCCAGGGTTTTCTTGAGCATGAAAGACTCCGTCAGGAAGGGTGGGGAAACAGGGAAAGGTGGGATGAGAACTGGGGAAAGAACGCGGCTCTCAGGCCGCTTGCGCCAGGGGCGCGGGCCAGTGGCGCTCTGGCATCGGGGCCACTGGAATAGGTGCGTGGGCCTGCGGCTCGCCCATCAGCATTTCGTCGGCGTGCATGCCATAGAGCTCGCGCAACAGGGCCGGGGTGAGCGCCGACGCGGCGCCGTCAAACACCACCTGACCCTGGTGCAGCGCGATCACGCGCGGGCAGTATTTCAGGGCCATGTCCACCTGGTGCAGCGACACCACCACGGTGGAGCCGTCTTCGCGGTTGATGCGCGTGAGGATTTCCATGACCTTGCGCGAGGATTCGGGGTCGAGCGAGGCGATGGGCTCGTCGGCCAGCACCACCCTGGCGCCCTGCACCAGCGTGCGCGCGATCGCCGCGCGCTGCTGCTGGCCGCCCGAGAGCGTGGACGCGCGCTGCGCATGGCAGTCGGCAATGCCCACGCGGGCCAGCGCTTCAATGGCCATCGCCCGCTCCTGGGCGTTGAACCAGCGGGTCAGGCTGCGCCACAGCGGCATGCGGTGCAGGCGACCGACCAGCACGTTGGCCATCACCGGCAGGCGGTCCACCAGGTTGAACTGCTGGAACACGAAACCGATCTGCGAGCGCACCTTGCGGATGTCGCGGTGCACACGGCCACCCTGCTGCACACACTGGCCGCCGATCTCGATCAGCGAGCCTTCGCCCGCATCGGCCACCACCAAGCCCGCCACATGGCGCAACAGCGTGGACTTGCCGGAGCCGGAAGCGCCGATCAGCGCCACCATCTCACCCTGCCGGATGTCCAGGTTGATGTCGCGCAGGGCGTGTTTGCCGTTGGCGAAATGTTTGTTCAGCTTGTGAATGCGCAGGGCGGTTGTCATGGGTGGCTCCAAAGTCGTCTAGACACGCTGAGTGTGGTTTTTCTCTGTGACAGTCGTTTGACGGTTGCCGGAAGATTTCAGGTCAGAGCACCCTTTGCCCCTCGCGCCAGACCGCTCGCACCACGCCATGGCGAACGCCGTTGGGCATGTTCACCACGCGCACCTGCACCAGGTCGGCGCGCAGGCCGGGCTGAATGGCGCCGCGGTCGTGCAGGCCGGTGGCGCGGGCCGGGTTGCGGCTGACGATGGCCACGGCCTCGGGCAGGCTCAGGATCTCGTCGGCCACCAGCCGCAACACGGCGCTGAGCAGGCTGCCCGGCACGTAGTCGCTGGAGAGGATGTCGAGCAGGCCGTGGCGCGCCAGGTCGGCCGCGGCCACATTGCCCGAATGCGAGCCGCCGCGCACCACGTTGGGACCGCCCATCACCGTCAGCAGGCCGCGCTCGTGCGCCGCCTGGGCGGCCGCCAGCGTGGTGGGGAATTCCGAGAGGCTGGCACCTTCGGCATGGGCCTGCTCCACATGGGCGACGGTGGTGTCGTCGTGGCTGGCCAGCGCGATGCCGTGTTCGCGGCAGTAGTCCACAAAGTAGTCGCGGTGCGGCTCGGCGTACAACGCCTGCAGGCGTTCGGCGTGCGCCACCTGGTGCTCGAACTTTTCCTGGCTCCAGCCCTTCTTGCCGGTGTAGTAGATACGGGCGTGTTCCAGGTTCTCCCACTGGCGCTGGCCCGGCGTGTGGTCCATCAGCGAGATCAGCGAAAGACGCTGATGGCCGTGGAAAGGCTGGAACAGGTCGATGGTGTTGTGCGCCGGCAGCTCGCAGCGCACGTGCAGGTGGTGGTCGGCGCGCAGCACGTTTTCGGCGGTGCAGGCGTCCAGCGTCTGCAGCACCGCGTCCCATGCGGTGCCGCGCAGGCTTTCGTGGTCGGCGTCGCCCACGCCCAGCGCGTCAAAGACGGTGGTGATGCCGGCGGCGGCGATCTCGGCGTCGTGCGCGAGCAGCGCGGGCATCTCGGCCCACTGCACCTTGGGGCGCGGCATCAGGTGGCGCTCGAAGTTGTCGGTGTGCACCTCGATGAAGCCGGGCATGAGGAAGTCGCCTTCCAGGTCGATGGCCTGCGGCAGCGAACTGTTGCTGGCGCCGAACCCGGCAATGCGGCCGGCCTCGACCGACAGACTGCCGGTCTGCACCTCGTCGGGCAGGACCAGACGGGCGTTCTTGAACACGATGGGTGGGCTCACTGAGTGATTCATGCTGCGCTCCTGAAATCACCGACGTTGATGCGCCGCGTGGCCACGGCGTCGCCCACATGGGCGTCGTGAAAGATGCCGACCAGCGCGGCGCCGCGCGCAGCGGCTTCCTGGATCAGCTCGATCACGGTCTGGGTGTTGGCCGCGTCCAGCGAGGCGGTGGGCTCGTCCAGCAGCATCAGCGGCCGGGGTTTGATCATGTTGCGAGCGATGTTCACGCGCTGCTGCTCGCCGCCGGAAAACGTGGCCGGCGGCAAGGCCCACAGGCGCTCGGGAATGCGCAACCGGGTGAGCCAGGCGCGTGCCTGCTCGCGCGCGGCCTCCAGTGCCGCCGGGTCGTCGCCACTGTCTTCCACCAGCGCTTCGGCCACCACGTCGAGCGCCGAGACGCGGGGAATCACGCGCAGGAACTGGCTCACGTAGCCGATGCTCTCGCGGCGCAGCCGCACCAGCTCGCGCGGCGAGGCCTCGGTCACTTCCACCGGCGCGCTGCCAGGGGGCGCCACGGTGATGCGGCCTTCGGTGGCGCGGTAGTTGGCGTAGATGAGCTTGAGCAGGGTGCTCTTGCCCATGCCGGAGGGGCCGTCGAGCACCAGGCATTCGCCGGGCCGGACCTCCAGATCGACGTTGTGCAGCACCGAGAGTTCGGCGCCGTTCTGGTGGTGCAGGGTGAAGCGCTTGGCCACCCCTTTCATCTGAAGCAGGGGTGGGGTCATGGTTGCAGTACCGAAGAGACGAGGAGCTGGGTGTAGGGGTGCTGGGGGTCGTCGAGCACCTGGTCGGTGAGGCCGGCTTCGACCACGCGGCCGCGCTGCATCACCATCATGCGGTGGGCCAGCAGGCGGGCCACGGCCAGGTCGTGCGTGACGATGATCGCGGCCAGGTGCATCTGGCGCGTGAGCTGGCGCATCAGGTCGAGCAGGCGGGCCTGCACCGACACGTCCAGCCCCGAGGTGGGCTCGTCCATGAAGATCAGGCGCGGCTGGGTGACCAGGTTGCGCGCGATCTGCAGGCGCTGGCGCATGCCGCCGGAGAAGGTGCGCGGCGCGTCGTCGATGCGGATCGGGTCGATCTCGACGCGCTGCAGCCATTCCTCGGCGGTGCAGCGCAGCCGCCCGTAGTGGCGTTCGCCCAGGCCCATCAGGCGCTCACCCACGTTGGCGCCGGCCGACACGTCCATGCGCAGACCGTCGGCGGCGTTCTGGTGCACGAAGCCCCAGTCGGTGCGCGCCAGCAGGCGCTGCTGCGCCTGCGACATGCCGTGCACGTCCTGCAACAGGCCGTCACGGCCGAGGAATTCAACGCTGCCGGCGTCGGGCGTGGTGCGCGCGGCGATGGCGTTGAGCAGGGTGGTCTTGCCCGAGCCGGACTCGCCCACCACGGCCAGCACCTCACCCGGCCAGAGATCGAAAGACGCGTCGTGCAGCGCGACGCGGTCGCCGTAGCGCTTGGCCACGCCGCGCACGCGCAGCAAGGGGGTTGAAGAAGACAAAGGGGTGTTCATTTCAAGTCTCGATCACAAAACTCAGGCCGTGACGCTGGAAGCCCAGCGACTCGTAGAAGGTGTGTGCGGCCTGGCGTCTGGCGTTTGACGACAGGGCCAGCTTGTAGCAACCGGCTTCGCGGGCCTGTTCGATGGCATGCGCCATCAGCTGGCGACCGATGCCCAGGCCCTGGCGTTGCGGGTGAACAACCACGTCTTCGGCGATGGCCGAGGGCGCACCGCAGTGCGCCAGGTTGTGCATCACCAGCAAGGCGTAGGTGGCGATCACGCTGTCGGGAAACGCGGGCTCGCAAGCGACGAAGAGCCGGTAGCTGGGGTAGCGCGCAAACTGCTGGAACACCTCGCGCGCCTGCGCCACGGTGAGCACGGCGTCGTTGTCCAGGCCAGACTGCCCGTACAGCGCCAGCACGCCGGGCAGATCGGCCTCGGTGGCTTCGCGGATCAGCAGGCTCATGCCCCTGCCCCCGCAGCTGGCTGGCGCGACTGGCAATAGTCCGAGTCCGAGCACACGTGCATGCGCGCGCCGGCGTCGTCGGTGATCACCTCGTCAAGGAACGAATCCGTGGCGCCGCACAGGGCACAGGCGGCGTCCCAGCGCTGCACTTCAAACGGGTGGTCCTCGAAGCCCAGGCTTTCGACCGACGTGTAAGGCGGCACGGCGTAGATGCGCTTCTCGCGCCCGGCGCCGAAGAGCTGCAGGGCGGGGTTCATGTGCATCTTGGGGTTGTCGAACTTCGGGATCGGCGACGGCGCCATCACGTAGCGGCCGTTGACCAGCACGGGGTAGTCGTAGGTGGTGGCGATGTGGCCGTAGCGCGCAATGTCTTCGTAGAGCTTCACGTGCATGAGGCCGTATTCGGCCAAGCCGTGCAGGGTGCGGGTCTCGGTCTCGCGCGGCTCCAGGCGCTGCATCGGCTCGGGCATCGGCACCTGGTAGACCAGCACCTGGCCTTCGACCAGCGGGATCTCGGGGATGCGGTGGCGCGTCTGGATCAGCGTCGCCTCGGTGGTGCGCGTGGTGGTGGCCACGCCGGTGGTGCGCTGGAAGAAGCGCCGGATGTTGACCGCGTTGACGGTGTCGTCCGAGCCCTGGTCGATGACCTTCAAAGTGTCGTCCGGCCCGATCACCGAGGCGGTGACCTGGATGCCCCCGGTGCCCCAGCCGTAGGGCAGCGGCATCTCGCGCGAACCGAACGGCACCTGGTAGCCGGGGATGGCCACGGCCTTGAGGATGGCGCGGCGGATCATGCGCTTGGTGCGCTCGTCGAGGTAGGCAAAGTTGACCTCGGCCGCGCGTTCGACGGCTGGCTCGGGCAGGCGCTCCAGCGCCACGGCTTCATACGGTGCGTTCATGCGGCGTCCTCTGCTTCGGTGATGGGCTGTGTGGCTGCCACGGCGCGCATCTTGCGCACCAGCTCCAGCTCGGCCTGGAAGTCCACGTAGTGCGGCAGCTTCAGGTGCTGCACAAAGCCCGAGGCCTCCAGGCTGTCGCTGTGCGAGAGCACGAACTCGGGCATCTGCGCCGGCGACAACACGGCCTCGCCGAGTTCGTCGGCGCGCAGGGCGCGGTCCACCAGGCTCATGGCCATGGCCTTGCGTTCGCTGTGGCCAAAGGCCAGGCCGTAGCCGCGCGTGAACTGCGGTGGCTCGGTCTTGCTGCCCGCGAACTGGTTGACCATCTCGCACTCGGTCAGCTCCATGTCGCCGATGGAAATGGCAAAGCCCAGCTCTTCGGGCACGATCTCGACCGCCACCTGCCCGAGGCGGATTTCGCCGACAAAGGGGTGTGAATTCGCATAACCGCGCTGGGTCGAATAGGCCATGGCGAGCAGAAAGCCTTCATCGCCGCGCGCCAGGTTTTGCAACCGTGTGGCGCGGTCGGCGGGAAAGCGCAGTGGTTCGCGCGTCAGGTCCACCGGTGCAGGGTCGCCCGGCGGTACCGGGCGGGTTTCGATCAGGCCTTCCTGGTTGAGCAGGTCCACCACCCGCGGCGTGGCCTCGGGCTGGGCACGGCCCGCAGCGGCGGCGTCGCCGGCCATGTCATCGGCAACAACAGGCGCGCCGCTGGCCAGCAAGGTGAAATCGAGCAGGCGCTGGGTGTAGTCGTAGGTGGGGCCGAGCACCTGGCCACCGGGCAGGTCCTTGAAGGTGGCCGAGATGCGGCGCTCCAGCGCCATGTGCGCGGTGTCCAGCGCGCAGGTGGTGCCCAGGCGCGGCAGCGTGGCGCGGTAGGCACGCAGCAGGAAGATGGCTTCGACCAGATCGCCCGAAGCCTGCTTGATGGCCAGCGCGGCAAGCTCGGGGTCGTACACCGAGCCTTCGGTCATGACGCGGTCCACCGCCAGCTTGAGCTGCTCGCGGATCTGCGCCACGCCCAGCTCGGGCTGGGTCGGGTCGCCCCGGCGCTGGTCGGCCAGCAGGCGGTAGCTGTTGAGGATGGCGGTTTCTCCGCCCTTGACGGCAACATACATGCTCAGGCCTCCAGAGCGGTGTGGGGGGTGTGGATGCGCGTGGTGCGCGGCAGGCCCACGAGCGCATCGCGGGTGGCGAGGAACAGGTCGACACCGCGCGGAAAACCCGCGTGGTTGTTGGCCCATTGCGCGGCAAAGTCAGCGGGCAGGCCGGTCACGCTGAGCAGCGCCTGCTCACGGATGCCGGGACCGCTGAGCGTCCAGTGCTGTGCCTCGGCATCGGCGGAAAGGGAACCCACATCGACCACACAGGTGGCCGACTGGTCGGGGCATTCGTCGCTGCCCTGGCGCAGGCTCTGCAGCGCGGGCAGCGGATCGCCAGCGCCCACCCAGACGAACTGGGCCATCGCGGCGTGCTCCACCAGCTGGCAGCCGGTGTGGAACCGCAGCCACATGGCGGCGTCGCTGCCCTGCAGCGAGGGCGACAGCCAGAGGCCACAGTCGGCGTCGAGCATGGCGAGCAGGAACACCACCGCGGCGGCGTTGCCGTGGGCCGGCAGCTCGGCGTCGTGTTCCACCGGAATGCAGCGGCCGGGGTGCGACAGGGCCATCAAGGCCGAGCGGAACACCGCCTGGCTGCCGAAGGCCTCATGGGAAAAACCGGCCCCCACAGAAGACAGATCGTGGCTCATCAAGCGCCCTCCTCTTCGTCGTCGGCACCGCCCGACTCGCGCGCCACGGTGAAGAACTCCACCTTGGTGCGCTGCACTCGCTGCTGGCGCTGCAGTTGCTCATGCGCCAGGTGTTCGCGCACCGGCTGCAGCAGCTGCGCCTCCAATGCCGGCTGTTGCGACGGGTCCTGCAACAGCGCATCGGCCAGCGCAGCGAGCTGTGCGTGGCGGTGCGAGCGGCCCATCACATAGGCCACGCCCACCGGCGCCTGCGGCGTGGCGCCGGGCAGGCGCAGGGCGCAGCGGGTCACGGTGACTTCGCCGAGGTTGAAACGCTCGCCGGTGCCGCCCGCGCGGCCCTGCACCATCATCAGGCCGGTCTCGGGGGCGCGCAGCCAGCGCGGGGGGGCCTGATCGTGTGGGCCGAGGGCGGCTTCGAGCACCTCCAGCGGGGCGCGGGCCAGCAGGGCCATCCAGCCCGGGCGACTCAATGTTCGCTCAGGGCCCGGATTGTCAAATGCGTGAAACATGTCCGTGGTACCTTTTAAGACGTCTAGACAAATTGAGTCCAGGCCCCGAGCGTAGAGCCACCAAATGTCCCTTTCATGACAAAACTTCTGACCCTTGCCACTTCCGTCCCGGACACCCCCCGCGAAAGCCAGAGCTTCTGGGCCCGCATCGCCAACGAACTCGCCGAGGCCATCGCGCGCGGCGTGTACGAGCCGGGCCAGCGCCTGCCCTCGGAGCACGTGCTCGCCGAGCAGTACGGCGTCAACCGCCACACCATCCGCCGCTCGCTCGCCAGCATGTGCCAGAAGGGGCTGGTGCGCATCACGCAGGGCAGCGGCACCTACGTCGAAGACTTCGCGGTCGACCTGATCATCGGCAAGCGCACGCGACACCGCCAGAACATGGCGCAGGCCGGTCTGCAAGGGCGTTTCGAAGTGCAGGACGCCCAGCGCACCCGCGCCACCGCCGCGATGGCGCAGGCCCTGCAACTGCCCGCGCGCAGCCCGGTGCTGCGCCTGCAGGTGCTGGGGGTGGGCGCTGGCCAGCCGCTGCACGTGAGCGACCGCGTGTTCCCCCTGCCCCGCTTCGACCGGCTGGAGGCGGTGTTGCGCGAGACCGGTTCCATCACCGACGCGTTCACCGCCCACGGCGTGACCGACTACACCCGCAAGGAAAGCCGCATCACGGCGCAACTGCCCAGCCCGGAAGTGGCGGCCTTGCTCAAGCAGCCGGCCAGCCGGCCGGTGCTGTTCGTGACCAGCGTGAACGTCGACAGCGCGGGCGTGCCGATCGAGTTCGCCAGCACCTGGTTCGCGGGCGACCGCGTCAAGCTCACGGTGACCCACGATGACCGTTGACCTCAGCCACGCCCACCGCTTTGCGGTCTACTTTGCCCCCGCGACAGACTCGGCCTGGTGGGACGCGGGCAGCCGCTGGCTGGGCCGTTGTGCGGCCACCAACGAGGTGCTGCCCCAGCCCGCGATCAACGGCATCACGCCCGAACAACAACGGCAACTGACCGCCGATCCGCGGCGCTACGGCTGGCACGCGACGCTGAAGGCGCCTTTTTCGCTCGACGAGGGTGTGAGCCTGGACGGTCTGCGCAGCGCCCTGCAGGCGCTGGCCTCGACGCTCAGCCCTTTCGATCTGCCCCCGCTGCGTGTGCGCCGTCTGGGCGGCTTTCTGGCCCTGTGCGCCGACGGCAACCCGGAGGCCATCAACGCCGTGGCCCGCACCTGCGTCACCGGCCTGCAAACGCTGGCGGCGCCACTGTCGTCGGACGAACTGGCACGCCGTCGCCGCAAGGGCGCGCTGTCGATCCAGGAAGACGCGCTGCTGGTGCGCTGGGGCTACCCCTACGTGCTCGACCGCTACCGTTTCCACCTCTCGCTGACCGGCGACCTGAACGGCGTGGCGCTCGATACCGTGCAGCGGTTCGAACGCGCCGCGCGGGACACGTTCGAGCGCCTGCCCCCCTGCCGCTTCGACAGCCTGGCGCTGTACGCCGAGCCTGTGCCGGGCGGGGATTTTGTACAGCTCGAACGCATGGGGTTTAAAGGATGAGCCTGCGCCGGGCCGTTCCCAAGCCGGTTCGCACCGCAGCCCGAAGGGCGGAGGTGTTCCAGTGAGCCGGCGCCTGGTCTACGTGGTCGGCCCGTCGGGCGCTGGCAAGGACAGCGTGCTCGCCTGGCTGCGCCAGCACCTGCCGCACAGCCCGGCGATCCACTGGGCGCGGCGCACGATCACGCGGCCTATCCGCGCCGGCGACGAGGTGCACGAAGCGGTGGACCCGCCGCAGTTCCTGGCGCTGCGCGAGCGTGGCGCCTTTGCCCTTGCCTGGCAGGCCAACGGCCTGCACTACGGCGTGCGCGCCAGCGAGCTGGCGCCCATCGAACACGGAGGCTGGGTGCTGGTCAACGGTTCGCGCGCCCACCTCGACCCCACCCGCAGCCGTTTCCCGGGACTGACCGTGGTGCACATCACCGCCAGCCCGGAAACCCTGCGCCAGCGCCTGCTGGCTCGGGGCCGCGAAAGCGTGGCCGAGGTCGAAGCGCGCATCCAGCGCACGCAGACCCTCCAGCTGCCACACGCCCTGCAGGTTCTCAACGATGGCGCGCTCGACGACGCAGGGCACCAACTGCGCCACCACCTTCAAACCCTGCCCGGATGGCCAGCATGAGCGCAGCGCCGGGCCGTTCCCAAGCAAACTCGCACCGCAGCCCACAGGGCGGAGATTCTCCAATGACCTATACCCACATACCGTCTTTCAACGTCGAGGCCCCCCGCAAGCTGTCAGAGGCGCCCAGCATCGCCCCCACCGCGGTCATCCAGGACTGCCGCTTCGGCCGCTACACCGATGTGGCTGACCATGCGCGTCTGGCCGACAGCCTGCTCGACGACTATTCGTACCTGGACCGCGGCTGCGACATCATGTCGGCCGACATCGGCAAGTTCAGCAACATCGCGTCCATGGTGCGCATCAACCCGGGCTTTCACCCCATGGAGCGCCCGACCCTGCACCACTTCACCTACCGCCGCTTCAAATACGGCATGGCGCCCGAGGACGACGCCACGTTTTTCGAATGGCGCCGCCGCCAGCGCGTGCACATCGGCCACGACACCTGGATCGGTCACGGCGCGGTGATCATGCCGGGCGTGCGCATCGGCAACGGTGCGGTGGTCGGCAGCAACACCGTGGTCACCAAGGACGTGCCGGCCTACGCCATCGTCGCCGGCGCACCGGCCAAAGTCATCCGCCAGCGCTTCCCGGCCTCGATCGCGGCCGCCATCGAATCCACCGCCTGGTGGGACTGGGACCACGCCACCCTGACCGAGCGCATGGACGATTTCTGCGACCTGCGGAGGTTCCTCGCGAAGCACGCCGCATGACGAAGATCTCCGGCCATGTCCACGCCCCTGGCGGCGCTTGATGAAACGGGTTTTCACGACAACGTCATATTTCTGTCATCAAACGCGGGGCCCCCGCCGGTATGCTCGGCCACAAGGGCATACCCTGATGCCTTGGGTATGCCAGCCGATTCACAAACCGTTGAGAGAGAGCGAGGTCCCATGATTGCCCTAAAAAAAGCCCGCAAGCTGATCGAGAACCACGCCGGCAAGCCGAAGGCAGACATCCTGTCCCGGCTGGTGCTGGCGCTGGAATCGGAAGTGCCGTTCCAGCTGTCGGACCTGTACCGGCTCGACTACGACGACTTCCATCTCGCCATGGAGATCATGGCCGAGTGGCGCCTGGACCGTTACTACACCAGCAAGGCCGTGCTGCTGGACCTGTCGATGCAGGTGAGCCAGCAACAGGAACAAACCACGGAAGCGGTGCCCCAGGCCGCCTGACCCTCCCCGGCGGGTTGCGCCGGACGGGCCACAACCCCCAAGCCCCTGCCCGTGTTCGCGGGCAGGGGTTTTTTTTGTCGGCGGGCGGTCATGGCCATGACACATGCGGTCCCTAGGCTCGTGGGGTTTTTTCCACGACTTCCACCCTTCGCATGAACACACTTCGCCTCTGCTCCCTGACCGCGGCGCTGGCCGCTTCCTTTGCCCTCACCTCGCTCGCCCAGGCAGCGCCGCCGGCCGCAACGACCGGCCGCTTCGCCATGGTCCACCACCTGCCGGTGGAGGGCGTGGCCGAGATCGTGGCCGCCACGCCCGACGGCATGACCCTGGTCTACACCAGCGCCGACACGGGCACGCTGGGCCTGGTGGACATCACGAAGCCGGAGCAGCCTGTGTTGCTGCCGCGTGTGGACGTGCAACTCATGGGCGTGGGCGAGCCCACTTCCGTGGCGATCACGCCCGATGGCCGCTACGCCGTGGTGGCCGTGCGCCTGGGCGACGATGTGGCCAACGCCCGCCGTGGCCTGGTGCGCGTGTACGACATCCGCCAGCCCGCCGCCGTGAAACACGTGAAGGACATCACCGTCGGCATCGGCCCCGATTCGCTGGCGCTGGCCGGCCAGGGCCGCACGCTGCGCGCCGTGGTGGCGATCGAAGACGAAGAGACCGATGCCGAGGGCGACGCCACGCTGGACGGCCAGCGCCCCGGTCGCATCGACGTGGTCGGTCTGCAGGACCTGTATGGCGGCGCCAGCAGCGGCGTGCAGTCGATCGAACTGGTGCAGGCGCTGCAGGCCGCGCCCGGTATCGTCTACCCGAACGACCCGCAGCCCGAGTTCGTGGCCATCGACGCGCGTGCCCAGAAAGCCGTGGTCTCGCTGCAGGAGAACAACGCGGTTGCCATCCTCGACTTGAGCGACCCGCGGCGTGCGCGCCTGGAGCGCGTGTTCTCCACCGGCACCGTGACCCGCAACGGCAACGCCGACCTGAAGAAGGACAAGGAAGTCGCGTTCAAGGACAGCTTCACCGCGCGCCGCGAGGCCGACGCGGTGGCCTGGGTGTCCCCAGGCGTGTTCGCCACGGCCAATGAAGGCGACGGCAAGAAGGACAAGAACGGCGTGCTGCCGGGTGCACGCGGCTTCACGCTGATGAACACCCGCGGCGAGGTGGTCTACGAAACCGGCGAACGCACCGAAGTGAATGCGCTTTTGCATGGCCACTATCCGGACGGGCGCTCGGCGTCCAAGGGCGTGGAGATGGAATCCGTGGCGGCCGGCCGCTTCGGCGGCAAGCCCTACCTGCTGGTCGGTTCGGAGCGTGGTTCTTTCGTCGAGGTCTACCGTGTGGACGACCCGAAACAGCCGCGCTTCGTGCAACTCCTGCCGACCGGCATGTCGCCCGAAGGCCTGACCACCGTGACGCAGCGCCGCGACGGCCAGCAGCTGTTCGTGACCGCCAACGAGCGGGAGCATTCGCTCAACATCTTCCGCTTCCATGCGAAGGGTGCGCCGGCGCAGGCCGACGACCTGCAGCTCGTCGCCAAAGACGCGAGCATTCCCTGGGGCGCCCTCTCCGGCCTGAGCACCGACGGCACGCACCTGTACGCCGTGCCCGACAACGCCTTCGGCCAGTCGCGCATCTTCCGCATCGACCCGACGGATGCGGCGCAGGGTCGTTTGACCCTCGACCAGGTGACCCTGCTCACCGAGGCCGACGGCCAAGCGCTGAAGGTCGACCCGGAAGGCATCGCCAGGGTGGCCGACGGCTTCTGGATCGCCTCGGAGGGCAAGAACGTCGCCGACAACGAGCTCATCAAGGTGAACATGGCCGGCGTGGTGCAGCAGCGCGTGAAACTGCCCGCCAGTATCCAGGCCAGGTTCGCCAACCCAAAGATCAGCACGGGTTACGAGGGCGTGACCGCCAGCGCCGACGGCCAGACGCTGTACATGGCCGTGCAACGCGGCTTCGATCTGGCCAAGCCACAGGCCGCCATCCTCAAGCTCCATCTGCCCACCAACACCTGGACCACGGCGCTCTATCCGCTGGAGCAGCACAGCAGGGACGCGAAGAAATACTGGATGGGTCTGTCCGAAATCCAGCTCACCGACGACGGCCGCCTGCTGCTGCTGGAGCGCGACAAGGGCGGAGGCGAAGGCTTTGCGATCAACGCCGAAGTCAAGCGCATCTACAGCGTGAAAGCCGCCGACGTCACCGAAGGCGCGGTGCTCACCAAGACCCTGGTACGCGATCTGCGCAAGGACTTCAACTACGTGCAGGAAAAGGCCGAGGGCATGGTGATCTTCAAGGGCGATCTCTGGGTCGTCAACGACAACGACGGCGCGGGCTGGACACGCTGGCTCAACGCCGGCAAGCCCTGAACGAGGCTTGTTGTTGCATTGCAACAATGAGAGCAAACCCGGCTTGTGTCACAAAGCTTTTATGGTCCTTCGATGAAATACACACACCTGCTTGCAAATGGCAACGGGTGCGGAAGTCGGCGGTCTCTCGCTGCCTTCCCATTCAACAAACCTCTGGAGAAAATTCAATGAAAAAGAGCCTCATCGCTCTGGCCGTTCTGGCCGCTTCGGGCGCCGCCATGGCGCAATCTTCCGTCACCCTCTACGGCCGCGCTGACGTGGGCGTGGGTTCCGAAAAAGTCGACGGTGACAGCACCACCAAGATGATCAACGGTGGTCTGACCACCTCGCGTTGGGGCATCCGTGGCACCGAAGACCTCGGCGGTGGCCTCAAGGCCCATTTCAAGTTCGAGCAGCGCCTGGACCTGAGCACCGGTGAAGTGCAATCGCCTTCGTTCAAGGGCGAAGCCAGCATGGGCCTGATGGGTGGTTTCGGCAAGCTGACCCTGGGTCGCGGCTACACCGTCTATGACGATGCCCGTGCCTTGTCCGTCAGCAACGATGTGTTTGACTCGTCGTTCACCGCTGCCAACAACGGCGTGTTCAAGTCGGGTGGCGACTATGCGAGCCGCGCCAACAGCCAGATCCGCTACGACCTGCCGAATATGGGCGGCGTCTACGGCGGCCTGTCCTACGCCTTCGACCAGAAGACCGACGTGGACAGCACGATCACGGCCTTGCTGCTGGGTTACAAGAACGGCCCGATGAACTTCGCGCTGGGCTACCAGAACCAGAAGGAAACCGAGGACAAGTACCTGCAACTGGCCGGTGCCTACGACCTGGGCGCAGCCGCTCTGTCGATCGGCTACAACACCCGCTCGGGCACGGACGCCAAAGGCGACGACACCGAGCTGTCCCTGGGTGTGAACGTGCCCGTGGGCGCCTTCGACTTCTCGGTGGGCTACGCCACGAGCAAGACCGAAAAGGGCAACGCCACCAGCGCCAAGGCCAGCGGCCTGGGCCTGGGCGCCACCTACAAGATGTCCAAGCGCACCAAGCTGTACGCCGGCCTGCGTGACATCGAGAACAAGGACGGCGCCGGCAAGAAGACCAGCGAAAACCGCCTGTACGCCGTGGGCATTCGCCACGACTTCTGATGTGACCTGAAACGGCGTGCCTCGCGCACGCCGGTGCAGTTGCCAGGTTGCGCGGAGACATCAGTCAATCAGAGACCGCGTGATTTTTTGGCCGCGACAGGCTGTGCCTGTCGCGGCCTTTTTGCGCCCGTTCGCGGCCCAGGCGCCGCAGCCCCCTCAGTCGTCGACCGGTGTGAGCTTGGCCACACTCAGCGCCAGCCACTTCACGCCATGCCGCGTGAAGCTGACCTGCGCCCGCGCCTCGGCGCCCGCGCCTTCCAGCGCCAGCACCTTGCCTTCGCCGAACTTGTTGTGAAACACCTTCATGCCGGTCTTGATGTCGGTGCCGCGGTCGGGCTCGGGGTTGCTCTTGCCGCCCAGGCCTTTGGGGTCGCTGCCCGAGGCCCAGCCGGGTGACCAGGCGGGTTGCAGCACGGCGGGCGCACCGGCACCGCGCGCGCCGTAGCCACCGCGACCGCCCTGCCAGCCCCCGCCACCGCCCGCGCCTGCAGCGCTGGGGTTCCAGGCCGGCTGCTGCGGCGTGAGCCATTTCAGGCAGGCCTCGGGCAGTTCTTCAAAGAAGCGGCTCTTGAGGTTGTAGCGCGTCTGGCCGTGCAGCATGCGCGTCTGCGAATGGCTCAGGTACAGGCGCTTGCGCGCGCGCGTGATCGCCACATACATCAGGCGGCGTTCTTCTTCCAGCCCGTCGCGGTCGCTCATCGAGTTTTCGTGCGGGAACAGGCCCTCTTCCATGCCGGTGATGAACACACAGTCGAACTCCAGGCCCTTGGCGGCGTGCACCGTCATGAGCTGCACCGCGTCCTGCCCGGCCTGGGCCTGGTTGTCGCCGGATTCGAGCGCGGCGTGCGTGAGGAAGGCCGCGAGCGGGCTCATGGTTTCGCCGGTGTCGGCGTCGGGGGCCAGCGGTTCGTCCGCCACCGGCAGTGCCGGGTCCAACCCCTGGCTCACCGGACTCTGCGTGAGCGGCTTCCCCTGCGCATCCACCGTGCGCGCCACCATATCGCGGCCAAAGCCTTCGATGCCGACAAAGCTCTTGGCGGCGCTGACGAGTTCCTCCAGGTTCTCCACCCGGTCCTGCCCTTCGCGCTCGGCGCGGTAGTGCTCGATCAATCCACTGTGCTCCAGCACCAGCTCGATGATCTCGGACAGCGTCATGCCCACCGAGCGCTCGCGCAGCACATCGAGCTTGGCCACGAAAACGCCGATGGCCGCGCCGGCCCTGCCGGTGACGGCGCTCACCGCGTCGTGCAACGAACAGCCCGAGCTGCGCGCCACGTCCTGCAGCTGCTCGATGCTGCGCGCCCCGATGCCGCGCGGCGGGAAGTTCACCACGCGCAGGAAACTGGTGTCGTCGTTGGCGTTTTCCAGCAGGCGCAGGTAGGCCAGCGCGTGCTTGATCTCGGCGCGCTCAAAGAAGCGCAGCCCGCCGTACACGCGGTAGGGCATGCCGGCGTTGAACAGCGCGGTTTCGACCACGCGGCTCTGCGCGTTGCTGCGGTAGAGCACGGCCATCTCGCTCTTGGGTATGTCTTCGCGCGCGAGCTGCTTCATCTCGTCCACCATCCACTGCGCCTCGGCGAAATCGCTGGTGGCCTCGAACACGCGCACCGGCTCGCCCGCGCCCGCGTCGGTGCGCAGGTTCTTGCCCAGGCGGTTGCTGTTGTGGCTGATGAGCTGGTTGGCCGAATCGAGGATGTTGCTCACGCTGCGGTAGTTCTGCTCCAGCTTGATCTGGTGCTGGACGCGGAACTCGCGCACGAAGTCGGCCATGTTGCCCACGCGCGCGCCGCGGAAGGCGTAGATGCTCTGGTCGTCGTCGCCCACCGCAAACACCGCGTTGCCCGCACCCGGCAGGCCTTCCAGCGGCGGCGTGCTGAACATCTTGATCCACGCGTACTGCAGGCGGTTGGTGTCCTGGAACTCGTCGATCAGGATGTGTTTGAAGCGCCGCTGGTAGTGCTCGCGCACCGGGTCGTTGTCGCGCAGCACTTCGTAGCTGCGCAGCATGAGCTCACCAAAATCGACCACGCCTTCGCGCTGGCACTGCTCTTCGTACAGCGCGTACAGCTCCACCTTCTTGCGCGTCTCTTCGTCGCGCGCCACGACGTCCATCGGCCGCTGGCCGTCTTCCTTGCAGCCGCTGATGAAATACTGGATCTGCTTCGGGGGATAACGCTCGTCGTCCACGTTGAACTGTTTGCACAGCCGCTTGATCGCCGAGAGCTGGTCCTGCGTGTCGAGGATCTGGAAGGTCTGCGGCAGGCTCGCCAGTTTGTGGTGCGCGCGCAGGAAGCGGTTGCACAGGCCGTGGAAGGTGCCGATCCACATGCCGCGCACGTTGATGGGCAGCATGGCCGATAGCCGCGTCATCATCTCCTTGGCGGCCTTGTTGGTAAAGGTCACGGCCAGCACGCCACCGGGCGTCACCTGGCCGGTCTGCAGCAGCCAGGCGATGCGGGTGGTGAGCACCCGCGTCTTGCCCGAGCCGGCGCCGGCGAGGATGAGCGCGTGTTCGGCCGGCAAGGTGACGGCCGCGCCCTGTTCGGCATTGAGGCCCGCAAGCAGCGGGGAGGAGGCAACGGGTTCTTCAAACAGCATGGTGTTGATTGTAGGAAGCCGGTGCCCGGCGATGGATCTATATGAGCAACCCTATGAGCGTCATACAGCCACCAACCGGCCAGCGGTCTGGGCGAGCGGCACCAGAGCGCCTAGAATCAATCACCGGGCCCAAGATTCTTGCGCCCGGTTTCTTTTTGGCCGGATCACTCTCCGCCAGGCAGAAAGCCGGACCCAAGCCAAGCGCTCTCCCTGTTCATCCACAACAGTTTTCTGGAGCCTGGTTTTATGGAAATTTTTGACTACGACAACATCCTGCTGCTGCCGCGCAAGTGCCGCGTGGAGAGCCGCTCGGAATGCGACGCCAGCGTGTCGCTGGGTGGCCGCACATTCCGCCTGCCGGCGGTACCCGCCAACATGAAGACGGTGGTGGATGAAAAGATCTGCCTCTGGCTGGCGCAGAACGGCTACTTCTACGTCATGCACCGCTTCGACCTGGACAACGTGCAGTTCGTGCGCGACATGCACGCGGCCAAGGTCTACGCCTCGATCTCGCTGGGCGTGAAGGCCCCGGACCGCGCCACGGTGGACACCCTGGCCGCCGAGGGCCTGGTGCCCGAGTACATCACCATCGACATCGCCCACGGCCACGCCGACAGCGTGCGCGACATGATCGGCTACATCAAGGCGCGGCTCCCGAGCAGCTTCGTGATCGCCGGCAACGTGGCCACGCCCGAAGCCGTGATCGATCTGGAGAACTGGGGCGCCGACGCCACCAAGGTGGGCGTGGGCCCGGGCAAGGTCTGCATCACCAAGCTCAAGACCGGTTTCGGTACCGGCGGCTGGCAGCTCTCGGCGCTCAAGTGGTGCGCGCGCGTGGCCACCAAACCCATCATTGCCGACGGCGGCATCCGCAGCCACGGCGACATCGCCAAGAGCATCCGCTTCGGCGCCTCCATGGTGATGATCGGCTCGCTGTTCGCGGGCCACGTCGAATCGCCGGGCCAGACGGTGGAGGTCGACGGTGTGCTCTACAAGGAGTACTACGGCTCGGCGAGCGACTTCAACAAGGGCGAGTACCGGCACGTTGAAGGCAAGCGCATCCTGGAGCCGATCAAGGGCACACTGGCCGACACGCTGATCGAGATGGAACAGGATGTGCAGAGTTCGATCAGCTATTCGGGCGGCACCAAACTGCTGGACCTGAAAAAGGTGAACTACGTGATCCTCGGCGGCGAGAACGCCGGGGAACACCTTTTCATGTAAACCCCGCCGCGCAGCGCGGCGGGGTTGGGCCTAAACCTTCAACAGCTGCCTGGCCAGCTGGTTCAGCCGGTGTCGTGGCTGCACCAGCGCTTCGAGCACGCTGAAATGGTTCAGGCCCGGCAGCGCTTCGGCCACCGGCACCACATCCCTGCCCCAAGCTTGCTGGATGAGCTGGTTCTGGCGCAGGAACTCGCTGCTCTCGTTGCCCCCGGCCACGCTGAACAGCGCACCCCGCCCTTCGCGCAGCGGTGGCGCGGGCAGCAGGGCCGGGCTGGCTTTTTTCACCTGCGCCGGTGTCAGGCGCAAGGAGTCGGCCACGAAGGGCGTGTGGCGCAGCGGCTCCAGATCGAACACGCCTGAAATCGAGAGCGCGTTCTTCACCAGGTCCGGCGGCAGATCGGCCGCCACCGCCGACCACTGGCAGGCCAGCAGCATGGCGGCCAGGTGCCCGCCCGCCGAATGGCCCACCACCGTGATGCGCCGGCGATCCCCGCCGTGCACGCCGATGTGGCGGTACACCCAGGCCAGCGCCTGCACCATCTGCAGGGTGATGTCGGGAATGGTCACCGCAGGGCACAGCGCGTAGTTCGGCACCACCACGCAGGCGCCCTGCTTCACGAACGCCGGCGCCAGGAAGCTGTGGTCCGCCTTGTCCAGGCTGCGCCAGTAGCCACCGTGGATGAACACGAGCACCGGCGCCAGCGGCGCGCCGGGCTTGCGCTGCGCCGGAAAGACGTCGAGCTTTTCGCCCTCACCGTGACCGTAGGCCACGTCAAGCAGCCCGCCGAGCTGCTCGCGTGCGCGCTGCGAACCGGTTGTCCAGCGCTCGAAATGAACGCTGTGCTCGGGCACGAGGGCGCGGTTGTTGTACTGGCTGTCGAGCCAGGCGGGGTCTGGGCGGGCGGCGATTTTCATGGTCGCGCATTGTGTCACGCAGGCGCGACGGTGACAGTCGCAAGCGAATCGTGTATTCTGAATCCAGAATTCAAACAATCAGCATGAGAGCTCAACTGCTTCAACTCGAATCGACGCCGGACCTGACCGATCAGGTCTACCGCGCCCTGCTTGACGCCATCAGCGACGGCTCGCTGGCGCCCGGTCAGCGCATCACCCAGGAAGAACTGGCCGAACAGCTCGCGGTGTCGCGCCAGCCAGTCGTGCAGGCCTTGCGGCTGCTGAAGAAAGAAGGCTTCGTACACGATGCGCCGATGGCCAGCGGCCTTGGCGGACGCAGCCGCGGCCTGCTGGTGGCGCCGCTGGACGCGGACTGGATCGCCCAGGTCTACGAGGTGCGTGGCGCGCTGGACCTGCTGGCCGCGCGGCGGGCCGCGGAAAGGCGCACCCGCATCGACCCGGCCGTTCTGGAGCGCGGGCGCGAAGCCGTGCGGCGCGCCGACATTCAGGCCATGATCGATGCCGACCTGGCTTTCCACCGCGCGCTCTACCAGGCCGCTGGCAACCCGCTGATCGAACAGAGCGCGCTGCTGCACTGGCACCACATCCGCCGCGCCATGGGCGTCACGCTGCAGACCGCCAGCCTGCACGAGCCGGTATGGGACGAACACGAAGCCATCGCCCACGCCGTCGCGGACGGCGATGCTGCGCTGGCCGAAACCCTGATGCGCCAGCACTGCGGCCTGGCCAGCCGCAATCTGGGCCACCACATGAGCCGCTCACCACACACCCTGGCGACAGCCACCTAGAACAACTCCATGGTTCTTTTGAACCATTTGCAGCGGTTTTCAGGCCCGTCCTGAGAACCGCTTTTTTTTCCGTCGGCAGACCGCCAACCCCTACAATTTTTCCCTTTGCCCTCGCAGAGGACACCCGAAACATGCCCGGCTCCACACCCCACACCGACCCCGTCATCCCGCTGTCCATCGCCGTGCTGGGCATCGGCCTGATGGGCTACCCCATGGCGCGCCGGCTGTGCGAGGCGGGTCACCAGGTGACGGCCTGGAACCGCTCGCGGGCCAAGGCCGAACGCCTGTTGCCCTTCGGCGCCCGGGTGTGCGACACACCAGCCCAGGCCGTGGCGCAGGTCGACTTCGTGATCACCCTGCTGGAAAACGGCGATGTGGTGGAAGACGTGTTGTTCCGCCAGGGTGCGGCCACCGCCGTGCGCCCGGGCACGCTGGTGGTGGACATGTCCTCCATCCTGCCGCGTCAGGCCCGCGATCACGCCGCGCGGCTGGCGGCGCTGGGGGTGATGCACCTCGACGCGCCGGTGTCGGGCGGCACGGTGGGTGCCGAGGCCGGCACGCTGGCGATCATGGCGGGGGGTGAGGTGGCCGATTTCGAGCGCGCAGCCCGGGTTTTCAGCGCGCTGGGGCGCGCCACCCATGTCGGCCCACACGGCGCGGGCCAGCTCGCCAAACTGGCCAACCAGATGATCGTGGGCATCACCATCGGCGCCGTGGCCGAGGCGTTGCTGCTGTGTGAAAAAGGCGGCGCCGACATGGCCAAGGTGCGCCAGGCCATCGGTGGCGGTTTTGCCGACAGCCGCATCCTGCAGGTGCACGGTCAGCGCATGGTCGAGCGCGACTTCGCCAAGCGCGCGGCCATCACCGTGCAGCTCAAGGACATGCGCAACGCCCTGTCCACCGCCAGCGAGCTGGGCTTCGAAGCCCCCATCACCGGCCTGTTCGAGCAGTTGTTCGCCCAGGCCGCCGAACACGGTCTGGCGGACATGGACCATTCCGCCCTGTTCGCCGAGCTCGCGCGGCGCAACGGCATGACCTGAAAGAAACGGCCATGTGGTGCAATACCCGCAGCGGCATCAAAGAACCCGTGGCCATCTCCCGCCTCTGGATCCAGGGCGAGCTGGCCGCCGTCCGGCCAGCAGCGACGCCGACACGCGCCCGATGGCCGCACCGTGGAGGTTGCCTGGTCACACCGTCAGCCGCCCCGTCGAACTCACGATCAACACCCCCAAGGCACAGTCCCCCGCCGGAGCAGAAGGTTTGCCCAAGGGCATGGCGCTTTGATAACATCCCATCCTCAATGGGGACGTAGCTCAGCTGGGAGAGCGTCGCGTTCGCAATGCGAAGGTCGGGAGTTCGATCCTCCTCGTCTCCACCATGTGAAATTCTCGGGAAGTCCCAAGACGTCCCACAAAGTTCAAAAAGCCCTTAGGAATCAACGCATTGGGGCTTTTTTCTTGCCCAGACGGTCCCAGAAAGTCCCATGCGATCCGAGATCACATTGCAGGAACTCGTGCAGTAACCAGAGAATCTTCTCAATTTTCTCGCAAAGGTTACTGCATGGCCCTGCACCTGATCTCCTCTGCCGCCACCCTCAAGGCCATCAAACCGGGTGACCTTCGCCGCCGCCTCAGCGACGGGGGCGGTCTCTACCTGCTGCTCTTCGTCAAGGGCAGCGAGACGTGTTCCCGTGGATAGGCTCGCGGCCGATCACCTCCATTGCGCCCAAGGACCTGCTGGAACTGCTGCGGCGCGTCGAAGGACGCGGCGCCATCGAGACGACCCACCGGGTGCAACAGAACTGCGGCCAGGTGTTTCGCTACGCCGTGGCCACTGGCCTGATCGACAGTGACCCCAGCCGAGACCTGCGAGGCGCCCTGCCCCCGTGGCGCCCGGAGCACTACCCGGCTCTGACCGATCCGCGCCAGGTGGGCGCACTGCTGCGGGACATCGACGCCTACCAAGGTGGCTTCCTCACTCGCTGCGCTCTTCAGCTCTCGGCGTTGCTCTTTGTGCGGCCTGGCGAACTGCGGCGCGCCGAATGGAGCGAAATCAATCTGGACGCTGCCGAATGGCGCATACCCGCGCCCAAGATGAAAGGACGGGTGATGCACATCGTGCCGCTGGCGAAACAGGCGATGGCCGTGCTGCGCGAACTGGAGCCCCTGACCGGTCCGAACGGCTGGGTGTTTCCGGGCAACCGGACCAACGGCGAGCCCATGAGCGAAAACACCGTCAACGCGGCGCTGCGGCGCCTGGGCTACAGCCGTGCCGTCATGACCGCCCACGGTTTCCGGGGCATGGCCTCGACCATGTTGCACGAGCTGGGCTGGCCGTCCGGCGTGGTCGAGCGGCAGCTTTCGCACGCCGAACGCAACACCGTGAAGGCCGCCTACAACCACGCGGAACACCTGCCGGAACGGCGGCGGATGATGCAGGCGTGGGCCGATCACCTGGACAAGCTCAGACGCGACCAGACACCCAAGACCGCTTTACACACAGCCACGAAGTGATATAAATACTCGGATAAATTTAATTTTTATCCGAGGTTTACCAACATGCTTGCCGCCCAACCGACCACACAACGCAGCCAGGCGCTGGCGCTGCTGCAGCGGCGGGGAATGGCGCGACTGGCGGAGTTCAACGCGGCGGGCATCACGGCCGCCACGGTCAGCCGCATGGAGCGGGCAGGCGACATCGTGCGCATCACACGGGGGCTCTACCAGCTTCCCGACGCGCCCCTCGATGCCCAGCAGTCGCTGGCCGAAGTGGCCCGACTGGTGCCCAAAGGCGTGATCTGTCTGGCCTCGGCCCTGGCCTTCCACGGGCTCACCGACCACATGCCGCCCAAGGTCTGGATCGCCATCGGTCGCAAAGACTGGCGTCCCCGCCTGACCTATCCACCCATCCACGTCGTCCGTTTCTCTGCAGAGCTGCTGGGACGCGGTGTTGAGTCGCAGCACATCGCCGGCACGCTGGTGCCGGTGTTTGGTGTGGCCAAGACCGTGGCCGACCTGTTCCGGTACCGCCGCACCGTGGGTGATGCCCTGGCCATCGAGGGCCTTCGTAACGCGCTGCGGCGGCGCAAGGCCACGCCAGCAGAGCTGGCGCGCGAGGCGGAAGCCGGGGGTATCTGGCCCACGATGGAGCCCTATCTG
Source organism: Hydrogenophaga sp. (assembly GCA_030653975.1). GTDB lineage: Bacteria > Pseudomonadota > Gammaproteobacteria > Burkholderiales > Burkholderiaceae_C > Hydrogenophaga. Next base: position 39,889 of record JAURYH010000035.1, read on the forward strand.
ATGGCGCTGACGAACGATGCCTGATCACAAGCGCGACATCGGCGCCTCCGTGCGCCAGCGGCTGCTGAACCTGGCGCACGCGCGAGGTCAACCGATGGACTTGCTGCTGACCCGCTATGCGCTGGAGCGGCTGCTGCACCGCCTGAGCCTGTCACCGCACCGTGAGCGCTTCGTGCTGAAGGGCGCGATGCTGCTGGTGACCTGGTTTGACGAACCCCACCGCGCCACGCGCGATGTGGATCTGCTCGGTTTCGGCGACCCGGCAGACGACGCCCTGCTCACCACCTTCCGGGAGATCATGTCGATCGAAGCCGACGATGGCGTCAACTTTGACCTGACGAACCTGCGCATCGACGCGATTCGCGAAGGGCTCGAATACGGCGGATCGCGCCTGCGCACCACGGCGGCGCTGGCGGGCGCACGCATCCCGATCACGGTGGACATCGGCTTCGGCGACGCCATCGCACCCGCAGCCCAGGACGTGAACCTGCCTGTGCTGCTGGACATGCCTTCGCCCCACCTGCGCGCCTATCCGCCAGAGACCGTGATCGCAGAGAAGGTCCATGCGATGGTGGCCTTGGGGCGAGCCAACAGCCGCATGAAGGACTACTACGACGTGTGGATGCTGACCAGCACGTTCGACCTGGACCCGGAGCGCATGCGACAGGCCCTCGCAGCGACCTTTGTACGCCGCAACACGGGGATCCCGAACCAGGTGCCCGACGGACTCAGCGATGCGTTTGCAGACGACCCGGCGAAGAGGCGGCAATGGAACGCATTTGTGCGCGACCTCACGGGACCTGTTCAGCAACTGGACCAAGTGGTTGCCGACCTCCGGGATCGTTTGATGCCCGTTCTGGCGACGAGGTGAAGTGGATCGCTTCTTGGTCCCAAACGTCTCTTGACGCCCCCGCGTCAGCTAAGGTTTGAGAAACTCCTTTCGCAGATGGCGCGCCTACGCCCCGGGCTGACCTCTGGTTGGGGACGTCGCACAAGCCTCTGTCAATTCACACCGAGCAACCACGATCGACGGACAAGCCGATGACGGTCACGCACTGTCCATGGTCTCCGAATTCATTGAGCGGGCCATGATGAACAACGACATCCAATCGGTGCCTCTTGAGCCGGATGCGGGTCTAACGACATTGCAGCGCTTCATCAGCCAGGCTTCTGTATTGAATCATTGGCTTGAGCGGCAAAGTCCACCACATTGCGCAAGGCGCCCGAGAAATACAACTCGTACCCTTTTTGCTCCACATAGCCCAGGTGCGGGGTGGCCAGCACGTTGTCCATCTCCAGCAGCGGGTCCTGGGGGTCGATGGGTTCGTGGTCGAACACGTCAAGGGCGGCAAAACCAGGCCTGCCCTGCTGCAAGCCAACCAACAGGGCGCCCGCTTCGATCAGCTCCGAGCGGCTGGTGTTGACCAGCAGCGCCGCCGGTTTCATCAGCGCGAGGTCGCTGGCTTTCACGATACCGCGGGTGGCCTCGTTGAGCCGCAGGTGCAAGGTGAGGACGTCGGCCTGCTCGAACAGGGCCTGTTGCGACCCGGCCACCCGACAGCCGTCGGCAAGCGCCTTGTCGCGACTGGCCTCCCGGCCCCAGACGAGCACATCCATGTCGAATGCCCGGGCATAGCGTGCCATGCGCTGGCCGATCTTCCCGTAGCCCCAGATGCCGAGGACATCGCCTTTGACGGCCCGCCCGATGCCGTTGTGGGCAGGGTCGGCCGAACTCGTCTGCCAGAGGCCGGCCTTCATGTGCCCCACATACTGCGGAATGCGCCGGTAAGCGGCCATCATCAAGGCCCAGCTCAGCTCGGCCGGTGCGGTGGGGTCGCCCACGCCTTCCATCACGGTGACGCCACGCCGTTGTGCCGCCTCCATGTCCACGTTGCCGCTGACCTTGCCGGTCTGGGAAATGAGGCGCAAATTGGGCAGCCGCGCCAGCAGGGTGGCGGTCATGTGGCTTCTTTCCCGGATCAGCACCACCGCTTCATGTTCGACCAGGCGTTGCGCCAGATCATCCTCACCCATGGATTCGGTGAACACATCCACCGCATGGCCGTCGAGCAGGGCAAAACACGGCAGGTTGCGCACGGCGTCCTGATAGTCGTCGAGGATGGCGATTTTCATCGAGGGTGTTTCCGGCTGGTTGGATGGGGCACGGTTTCACAGTGATTCATGCTGGCCCAGCGCGCACACCGCGTCCACAAGCGCATCGGAAGGTCGGTGGATGCGAAAGAAGCCGTCCATGAGGAGCTGCGCGTTGCGTTCGTAGGCGACCCAGGGAAAAGCAGGTTCCCCCTCGGCCACGTGGCGACCAAACACACGCGCCCGCAGAATGCCCGCCGGATTTTCCATGGCCACAGCGCGCTCGGCGGCGTGTGCTGTCAGCGGCTCCAGGCCCTCGGCGATATCGTTCGCGGTGGTGCCTGCGATCAGGCAGGCAGCGGCGAGGCAGCATCCGCCCGTCACGGCCAGCGAGGCGTGCGACTCCTGGGGCGTGAAATAACGTGCCGAGATGTGCCCACCCTGGGTGGGTGGCGACACCAGACATATCTTGGGCACGGTTTCACTGGCGGCGAGCTCGTCCGCGGTCATGGCCACACCCTTCTTCTTGAGTTGCATGGCCAGGCCGGCCTGCACCCAGATCGCGCGCAACCGCGACCTGAGCGGCCCGTTGGCATTCAGGCTGGCCACCGACTCGTCACCCCGCAGACCCACCGCGTCGGCACGCAGGATCACCATCGGCACGGCCACGTCGATGCAGCTGACTTCGATGCCATCGAACACGTCACGCACCCGACCGGTGGGCAGCAGCAGACCGGTCTTGGCACCCACTGGATCCCGCAGGCTCAGCTCAACACCCGGAAACCGGCCATGGACCCCCGGAATCTCGGTGTCGGCCGGAACCACCGGCACACCGCCCGGGGTGCGCACCTTGCAGTCCGTCACCACGGCGGTGTTGGTGTTGAAGATCCGGACGTCGGTGCTCGGGTCGCCCGCACGGAGCAAGCCGTTGTGCAGCAGGAACATCGGAATGGCCGCCGACATGTTGCCGCAGTTGACGCTCCAGTCGATGGCGGATTTTTCTGCGGCCAGCTGGGCCAATGTGCTGTTGAAGTCGGCGCGTACGCCGTCGCCCGGCTCGATGATGAACACCTTGTTGCTGGTGGCCGGGCCGCGCCCCAAGCCGGTGATCTGCTTGTTGCCCTTGAACTCGCCCGACTCGGGCACTCCCATGATTTTTCGGATGATCTCTTCTCGCAGTTCACCGAACGGTGCCAGGTGCGCGCCCCAGAGGAGCACACCGGTGGACGTGCCGCCCCGCATGTGGCTCACCGGGAAGTGCAGAACGCCGTCCTGCAGGAATGGACCGGTGTCCAGCCATCTGGAGTGGCCCGAAACCGGGGGAGGCACGGTGTTGTTCATGTGGGATCTCCTGCGAACAAGCGTGGGGATGGGAACGGAACTGGCGCCGACACCCAGTCACATCCAGCCCAGCCCGCCGACCACCGCACCGGCGGCCAGCATCCAGAGCAAGTGGATGGACGTGCGCCACAACACCAGGGTGGCCCCCAGCACCAGCAAGGCAGCGGCCAGGGCGTTGCCGGCCGTCAGGCTGGGCGCCAGCAACAACCAGGCGGTGGATGCCAGGAGTGCCACCACCAGCGGCGTCAAGCCGGCCTTGAAGGCACGAACACCGGGGCGAGTCTGGTTGCGATGGGCCCAGCGGGTGGCCAGCAGCGTGAGCAGGGAGCTGGGAATCACCAAGCCCATCAGGCACAGCGCGGCCCCCAGAACGCCCAGAACCACACTGCCCGCGTTCACGCCCACGTTCCAACCCATCAGCGCCACAAACAACACGTTGGGGCCGGGCGCGATCTGTGCCAGAGCCACCGACGAGGTGAACTGCGGGTGCGTCAACCAGCCTTGTTCAACAACCAGGTAGCGGTGCATGTCGGGCACCACGCTGATGCCCCCACCCACTGAGAGCAGAGACAGCACACCGAAGTGCAGCAACAGACTCAGCCAGTCGGTTGGGGAGAGTGTCATCACGGGCCGCCCCTTTCTGCCATCCCGCTGCGGACGATGCGGCGGTAGGTCCACACACACGATAGGCCACCGATGACCAACAGCACCCAGGCCAAGGGAAAGCGCATGACTGCGATGGCCACAAAGGTCGAGACAACGGCAAGGGCACAGAACGTCACCCCACCGACGTGGGCTCGCAGCGCCGGGATGAGCTTGATGGCGGTCGTCAGGATCAGCGCCACGACCACCAGCCCCATGCCTTTGAGCGCTCCTTGCACCACCGGCAGGTGCTGGAAGCTGGTGAAGGCCAGCGCCAGCAATCCAACAATGATCAGGGGAAACAGAAACAGGCCGAGCAAACACACCAGGGCGCCCCGGGTACCGAAACAGCGGTCGCCAATGATGACCCCCAGGTTCGCGACATTGGGCCCGGGCAGGACCTGGGCCACCGCCCAGTCCTCCAGAAAGGCCTCTTTGGCCATCCACCGCCGCCGCTCGATCAGCTCTCGCTGCGTGACCGCCATCACGCCACCAAAGCCCTGCAGCGACAACATGCTGAAGCCCCAGAACAGTTCTCTCAAACTGCGGGGCGGTGTGCAGGACGGATCGTCACCGATGATTCGGCTGTGGGCGCTGCTCATGTCGTGGACCCGCTCGCTCACTCCGGCACCGCTTCGGGCTGAAGGCCGGCCTGCAGCACCACCGCCTGCCAGCGCTCGGACTCGGCCATCAGCAGGTCGTGCAGTTCACCCGGCGTGGATGGCTGGATGTGGGTGCCGGCGGCCTCCATGCGGGCCGCAATCCCGGGGTCACGCAGCGCGTCGTTGAGTGCGCCGTTGAGCTGGCGAACCACCGCAGCGGGTGTCTTGGCCGGCGCAAACAGGGCATACCACTGGCTCATTTCCACACCGGGCACCCCGGCTTCCACCAGGGTCGGCACTTCGGGGAGGAAAGACAGGCGCTGCGGGCCGGCCACCGCCAGCGCCTTGAGGCGGCCCGAACGCAGGTAAGGCAAGGCGGTGAAGGCACTGGGGAACATGAGCTGCACCACCCCATGGGCCACTTCGGCGATGGCGGGAGCCGCTCCGGAGAACTCCAGGCGACTGAGGCGGGTGCCGGTCTGTAACTGGAACAGTTCGGCGGCGAAATGAGGCACCGTGCCTTCGCCGGCTGATGCGTAGGACAGGCGCGGCATCGATTCCCGCAGCAAGCGCACCAGTCCGGCAACATCGCTCACCGGCAGCTCCGCCGGTACCACCAGCAAGGTGGGCGAACTGCCGATCATTCCGATGGGCGAAAAATCGGCCAAGGGGTCGTAACGCAGCTTCTGCAGAGCCGGGTGGGTGCCGTGGGTGGCGATGTAGCCGAACAGCAAACTGTGACCGTCGGGCCGGGCCGCCGCCACGTATTCGCAGGCGACCGAGCCGTTGGCGCCGGCACGGTTGTCCACCACCACCGGCTGGCCCAGTCGCTGGCCGAGATGACGGGTCAGCGCCCTGGCCATGGTGTCGTTGCCACCGCCCGCGCTGGTGGGCACGATGATGGTCACCGCGCGGTTCGGGAACACCGAGCCCATCGGAGTGCCCGCGCTGGGCACGTCCCGGCCATCCACCGTCTTGGGTGGGAACACGTAGCCCGGCAGGTGCAGCACCCCTTGCATGATCTTGCGCGCGGTGCGCACCAGCGCGGCACTTACCACCTCGCAGGCTTCGCCCTGGCCCTGCAGTTGCACCTCGACATCGATCTGGCCGGCGGGATGCAGCACCGTCAGCGGATGCCCACCCGGCTCGCGCGCCACGCCACTGGCCACCGTGCCGGGCAAGGCAAAGGCGGTGCTCACCCCGATGGCACCGGTCACAGCGTGCGACGCATGGCATTTGTGCGGTGTGAAGTAACGCGAGGTGATGCTGTTGGACGAATCGCCGACGCTCACCAGCACCGGCTTGGGCACCACGCTGCCGCTCACGTCGCCCAGGCCCATGCGGCGCCCAGCCTCGAGACGCATCGCCTCGATGCGGGCCAGCAAAGTGGTGTTGGCGTCGAGCTCGGCCGGTCGCTCCCTGCCGCTGAGGCCGAGGTCGCTGGCGCGCACCACCATGAGCGGCATGGCCGCGTCGATGCAGGTGGCTTCCACGCCCTGGATCAGGTCGATGCGCTGTCCTGTGGGAAACAGCTGACCGGTGACCGCACCCCAGGCATCCAGAAAATTCAGCAGAACCGGCGCAGCGGTGCCGGCCACGCCGTCGATACGGGCCACACCCTCAAAGGTCAGCTTGCCGCCCGGGGTACAGACCGTGGCCTCGATCTTGGCGCCGGTGTTGACGTTGTGGATGCGCACGGTGGTGGTGCCCTCCTGCGCAGGAATCAGTCCTTGGTCGATCGCAAACGGCGCCACCCCGGCCAGCATGTTGCCGCAGTTGGGGCGGGTGTCGACCGACTGGTGGCCCACCCCGACCTGGGCAAACAGATAGTCCAGATCGCAGTCGGGCTGAGTTGACCTGGAAACAATGGCCACCTTGCTGTTGAGTGTGCTGCCACCGCCCAGCCCATCGAGCTGCAGCGGGTCGCTGGCCCCGATGGCGCCGATCAGGGCCTGGTTGCGGTCGGTCTCGTCTTGCGGCAGCCAGTCGCTCAGAAAGAAGGGGCCACGCGAAGTGCCTGCACGCATGAGAACACAGGGAATGGACAGCATCATGGCTCACCCTACTTTTGGAACGAAGTCAGTGCAACGCGAAAACTAAAAATGGCCGCCCGAAGGCGGCCTGAAACCTTGGAACAGCTGATGGATCAGAAGTTGTGGCGCATGCCGATCAGTGTCGCGTTGACATCGGTCTCGGCTTTGCCCTTGCCGTTGCGCACATGTGCGGCATACAAGAAGGTGCGCTTGGAAAGGGGATACCGTGCTTCCAGCAACAGGTCGGTATCCTTGTTTTCGGTGTCCCGCGCCACATCCAGGATGAGGCTGACCGGGCCTGCCGGGATGGAACCACCCAAAGTGAACCCTTTGCCACGCCCTGCACCCGTGGCGTCCTGATAGCTCGCCGCGACACGGGCTTGTCCAAAACTGTAGGCGGCTCCCACCATGTGGTTGGCGTCCTTGTTGCTCAACTTGTTATAGGCCAGGCTGGCCGAAAGCGGACCGCCCCGGTAGATGACGTTGAACTCGGTCTTGGAAACATCGTCCGCGTTGTTGCCTTTGAGCACATGCGCGACGGTCGCGGTCACGCCGCCGAAGCTGGGCGTGGTGTAGGTGATCTGGCTGTTGTTGCGGGAGTTGACACCGACGTAAGAGAACTGACTGCTGACAGGGTTGTAGTTGGCTGCACCGGTCAACTCCCAAGCGGTGACTGCTCGGAAGCTCGGACTCAGAGTCCGTCCCAACAACACCGAGCCAAAACCACCGCTGAGCGACAGGTTGGCTGCCCGTCCGAAGAACGGATCAGCTGCTGCGCCGGTCTCGGGATTCACCTGGGCCTCGAAATTGAACGAGGCTTTCAGACCGCCGCCCAGATCTTCGGTCCCGCGAAAGCCGATGCGCGAACTGCCGTTGGTCAACGGGGACGCACCAGCCAGCCGCAAAGACTGACCAGTGACCTTCGCCAGCGCCATGTCCGCCACACCGTAGAGCGACACGGAGGATTGGGCACTGGCTGCGCCAGCACAGGCCAGCGCGGTGATGGCGACGAGGGAGTGGGTGGTTTTTTTCATGGTGTCGATGTCTCCGGAACAAAAAAAATGAAGGTCAAAAAATGGCGCAGCAGCTACCGAGATAAAGCCGCTGCCCGGCTGGATTCTGGACATGCATGCAGGGACTGCAAAGCAATCATTCGGCACGGACTCCATCACTTTTCAAGAAGGCAACTCACTTGCTGAGGCGTTTGAATGGCCGAGGTGCGCTCCAACAGATGGGCCAGCAACTTGCGCGCGGGCAGCGACAAGGTTTCAGCAGATCGAACGCAAATCACGAACTGCTGCTGAGCCCAGGCATCGCTCAAGGGAACCAGATGCAGTCCCAGCTCACGCGCATGGTTTCGCGCCGCCTCGATGGGCAGTATCGACACCGCGTGAGACCCGCTCAACAACCGCAGGGCCGCGTAATAGCTTGCAACCTGGATGCGGCAGGTGGGATCGCAACCCAGCGCAGCCGCCTTCTTCTGCATCAGGGCCTGCATGGAGTCGCCCTGTTGTGTGTCGCAGGTGAGGCCGATGCGGTCGTATTGCAGGGTTTGCTCGAACCACAGCTCGGGAAACCGGGCCAGCGGGTGCCCAGGATCCATGGCGACTGCGAAGTGGTCGTAGCGGTAGGGGAAGGATTCCAGGCCTTGCAGGTCCAGAAAGGCCCGGCTGATGCCAATGTCGGCGGCACCGTCTTCGATGCCACGCACCACGTCCGCGCTGCGCCGCTCTTCCAGACTGATCGCGATGTCGGGATTCGCCTGGACAAAGGTCTGGATTTCCTCCGGCACGAATTCGGCCATCGACGACATGTTGACCAGCAGGCGCACATGACCGCGCAGGCCATCGCTGTAGTCGGAGAGCTCCGCCTGCAGTTCGCGCATGCTGCGCAGGATCTGGCGCGCATGGCGCAACAACGCGATACCGGCGGCCGTGGGCTGTACGCCGCGTTGCCCTCGATGCAGCAGCGGGGTTCCGACCCAATACTCCATCTCGGCCACGCGCTTGCTGATGGCCGACGCCGTGATGCACTCCCGCTCGGCCGCCGCCGCGATGGTCCCTTGATCACACACCGTCACGAACAGGCGCAAACTCACCGGGTCCACGCGTCCATTCAGGCCGGTGCTCACGCCATCACCTCATTCGTCGCCCAGCGCCAGCGAACTGGGCTGGCGCTTTTCCACGGCGTAGCGCAACAACGATGCACTGCGGAAAATGCCGTGGGCAAACTTGCCATAAGGCAAGGTGGCGAACAGCGCCATCACCACACCCAGGTGCAGCGCCAGCATCAGGGCCAGTGCATCGGTGCCACGCAGCCACCACAGCAACAGCCCGGTCAGGCTGGTGAGGAACAGGAGTGCGATGAAGCCGTAGTCCATGGGTTTCTGGGCAGCGTCGCCGTGCAGCGGGTGCCGCGACCATTTCAGGCGAAACAGCCCGGCCGTCCCGAGCAACAGGCTCACCCCGCCCACAGCGCCCAGGATCTTGGGCAGGCTGGGCAGGTCGTAAGGTGCTTCCCAGCCAAACACGTAGTGGTACACCGTGGCCAGGCTGGTGGCGGCAAAACACAGCATGAAACCGTAGAAGGTCAGGTGGTGGTCGCGTCGACGCGACAGGGTGTAGGCATCGTCCTCGTTGTGACAGCCTTCCCCGTGACCACCGTCCAGGTACTTGAGCGTCGCCACATCGCGCGCAGCCTGCACCGCATCACCACCGGCCACCGCTTGCCCCGTCGTCGCGGGTGACACATCGCGCAGGAAGCGCGTGACGCCGATGCCCAGCGCCAGCACAGCCCAGAGAAACACGGGCGCGAACATCAACACCAGCAGGTTATGCGGAAACAGGTTGTAGAAGTTTCCGCCCAGGTCCCCTCCCCACACGGTGCCGTTCAGCGCCAGGGCCAGCACCAGGAACAGCGCCAGTCCAACGGCCAGTGCGAGTGACATGGTCAGGCCATTGCGCTCGTAAAGCGCGCCCAGCGGCTGGGGCCAGGCATAGGCAACATAGGTCTCACCCCGGACCTTCGCCATGGCCTGCGGCACATTGACCGCGAACTCGTGGGGAGGTGCGTATTGACACGCGTGCAGGCAGGCGCCGCAGTTGTGGCACAGGTTGGCCAGGTAGTGGATATCGGCTGGGCCGAATTCGAGCCGACGGGTCATGGCCGGGAACACCGCGCAGAAGCCTTCGCAGTAGCGGCAGGCGTTGCAGATGGCCATCTGCCGCGTCACCTCGTCCACCGAGGCCGATGAGGCGTTCGCCCCGGAAGCGAGTGACCGGGCGTCCTGCACCAGTGAATCAAGCGGCGACATGCCGACCCTCCTTGAGGCTCATCGCCGAGCGAGCAGCTTCAGAGCCGGCAATGCGGCCGAAGGCGGTTCCAATGGACATGCCGACCCCGGCGGTGTAGCCCTTGCCCAGCACATTGCCCGCCATCATCTCGCCCGCCACAAAGAGGTTGGGGCTGGGCGCACCACCGAAACGCACAGCGGCGGTTTCATCGGTCTTCAGGCCCAGGTAGGTAAAAGTCACACCCGGCTTCAGCGCATAGGCATAGAACGGGGCTGTGTCGATGGGTCTGGCCCAGTGGGTTTTCGCGGGCGTGAGGTCTTCTGTGAAGCAATCGTCCAGCGCGGTGTGGTCAAACGTGCCGACGCGGCAGGCGTTGTTGTAATCGGTCAAAGTTTGCATGAAGGTGTCTCTGTCCAGGCCCAGTTGCTCGGCCAACTCGGGCAGCGTATTGGCCTGCACGCCGGGAAACACCGGCGGCATGAAACGGCCAATGGCCTTGGCATCGATGATGGAATAACCAATCTGCTCCGGCTGCTGAGCCACCAGGCGACCCCAGATGGCATAGCGCTTGGGCCAGAAGTCTTCGCCCTCGTCGTAGAAGCGCAGCGCATCGCGGTTGACCACCACACCCAGCGAGACGCAGTCGATGCGGGTGCAGATGCCACCGTCGTAAAGCGGTGCGCGTGCGTCGATCGCCACCATGTGCGCCTGGGTCGGGTCGCCGATCGCATCGGCGCCGTGGTCGTCGAGCAAATGGCGCAGCAGCACGCCCTGGTTGAAACGGGTACCCCGGATCAGGAAGTTGTCGGACGGCGTCTCGCCACGCTCGTTGATGCCCCAGGCTTCGCGCAACCATTCGCGGTTGGACTCGAACCCACCGGCCGCCAGCACACAGCTGCGTGCAGTGATGCGCTCGGGGCCGACGTACGCGGCGACAAAATGCCCATCGCGCAACTCCAGCCGGTCCACCGGTGCCTCATACCGGACCCGAACCCCCAGGCGCTCGGCGCTGCGGAAATAGGCGTTCACCAGCGCCTTGCCACCGCCCATGAAGAAGGCATTGGTGCGGGCCGTGTGCAGCGCGCCCGACAGCGACGGCTGGAAATGCACGCCGTGGCTGCGCATCCAGGGCCGGCAGGTGCTGGAGTCGCGGATCACGCGGCGCGCCAGCATCTCATTGGTCAAGCCACCGGTGACCTTGAGCAGGTCTTGCCAGAATTCTTCTTCCGGATACGCGTCCACCAGCACGTCTTGCGGTGCGTCGTGCATGCAGCGCAGGTTGCGGGTGTGGGCCGAGTTCCCGCCGCGCCATTCTTGCGGTGCGGATTCCAGCAGCAAGACGCTGGCGCCGGCTTCGCGCGCCATCAGGGCGGCGCAGAGCGCGGCGTTGCCACCGCCGATCACCAGCACGTCGACCGCTGGACTTTCTTCTGTTCTTGGCATGATGATTCAGCGCCCCTGGCGAGCGGCCAGCACACGGTCCACCATCACACCGGCCTGGCCCAGGTGGTTCACCGGGTCACACAAGGATTCGAGCTGGGGGCGGGTCAGGTGCTGCTTGATCTCCGGGTGCGCTTCCAGGATGTCGATCAAAGGCCGGTTTTCGGCCAGCGCCTGACGGCACAGGTCGTACACCAGGTCGTGCGCATATTCACGGCCCAGGTAAGGGCCCAGGCCCATCATCACGGCTTCCGACATGACCAGCCCGTGGGTGATGTCCATGTTGGCGCGCATGCGGGTGGCGTCCACCTCCAGGCCCTGCAGCACGAACTTGGTCTGTTTCAGCGCACCCGACATGAGGCAGAAGATCTCGGGCAACGACACCCACTCGATTTCCCAAGGGCCTGTGGAGCGTTCGTGGTCGGCCACCATGGCGTCCATCAGTGCAGCGGCGTGCTGACGCGCCACCGAGATGTTGGCGTGGATGTAGAGGCAGGAAATCGGATTGCGCTTTTGCGGCATGGTGCTCGACGAGCCACGACCGGGGGCATAGGGTTCAAACACCTCGCCCACTTCGGTCTGCATCATCAGCTTCACGTCCATGGCGATCTTGCCCAGCGACCCGCCCACCAGACCGAGGAAAGCACCGACTTCGGCGATGGTGTCGCGCACGGTGTGCCAGGAGATCAGGGGTTGCGCCAGGCCCAGTTCTTTCATGAGCGCCGCCTGGGTTTCCATCGCGCCCTTGTCCAGCGACGACAGCGTGCCCGAAGCACCACCGAACTCACCCATGAACACGCGCGGCTTGAGCTGCTGCAGACGTTCGCGGTGGCGCTCGATGCCGGCCAGGATGCTGGCCATCTTGTAGCCGAAGGTGATGGGTGTGGCCTGCTGGAGGTTGGAGCGTCCGATGACGGGTGTGTCGCGGTACTTCTGTGCCAGCGCCGCCAATGCGTCGGAAATGTCCTTGAGGTCCTGCTCGACCAGCGCGAGACCCTCGCGCATCTGCAGCACCGCGGCGGTGTCGGTGATGTCCTGTGTGGTCGCGCCCCAATGGCAGTACTCGCCCAGGCGGTCGCGGCAGTTGGCGTTGATCTGGTTGACCACCGCGATGATCGGATAGCCGATCTGCTCGGTCTTGGCCTTGAGCTGGTCCCAGTCGATCATGGACAGCTCGCAGTGCTGGACGATCTCGTCGGCGGCTTCCTGGGGGATGATGCCCAGTTCGCCCTGGACCTTGGCCAGCGCGCGCTCGATGTCCAGGTACTTGGCGGTCCGGTTCTCGTCCGACCAGACTTGGCGCATGCGGCTGTCGCTGAAAATGTCGCCGAAGATGCGTGAGTCGATGATGGTGGCAGCCATGGTGATCCTCAAAAAGTACTGGGGGTTCAGAAAGGTAGGCCCGCCAGGGCCAGAATGCGTTGGGCGCGCAGCACCACGGGCTTGTCGACCATGCGGCCGTCGACCTGTATGGCCCCCTGGCCACTCCCGGTCTGCCAGGCACTGTTCACACGGGATGCCCATGCCAGCGTCTGGGCATCGGGTCGCAAGGCTTCGCGCACCACACTCACTTGCGTCGGATGGATGCAAAGCTTGGCGGTAAAACCCAGGGCGCGGGCGTGCAGGATGTCGGCATTCACGCGCTCGATGGCAAGTTCGGGGGTGACCCCAGCCACCGGTGACGGCAGCTCGGCGGCACGCGAGGCCATGGCAATGGCCGTGGCGGCCGCATCGAGCGCGAAGCCGGGTCCGGGCAGGTCGAGGTCCAGCAGGTAGTCGATGGAGCCGAAGGCCAGGCGCGACACATGGGGCGCACGGGCGATGTCGTTCAGGCCCATCACGCCGAGCACGGTCTCGATCAGGGGCAACACCTGCGCGCTGGGGGCCATCCGCGCATGAACCGCGGCGACCTGAGCCGCTGACTCGCATTTGGACAACATCACCTCGCGTACCGGTTGGGCCAACAGCCACTCCAGATCGTCCGCGTGCCAGGGACTCAGGGCATCATTGAGACGCACGAGGATGGCGTCGAGCGCGGCTTTGTCCAGCGTAGCGAGCCAGGCGCCGATGGCTTTGCGGGCCTGCGGCTTGTCGGCGGGCGACACCGCGTCCTCCAGATCGAGAATTACCCGATCCGCACCGCTGGCCAGCGCCTTCGCAAAACGGTCGGGGCGGTTGCCCGGCACAAACAGGTAGGTGGTCGGGATCACACCGCCCCCTCTTCGCGCAAGGCCTGAACCTGCATGGCGCTGTAGCCGAGGCCGCTCAGGATGCTGTCGGTGTGCTGACCCAGTGCAGGCACGGCGTCCATGCGCGGTGCACCCTGGCTCCAGGAACCCGGCGGCAACAGGGCCGGAACCGTCCCCACCGAGGTGCCCACCTGGGTCCAGCGCTGGCGCGCCTGCAACTGAGGGTGTGCCCAGACCTCGGCCATGGTGTTCACCTGGGCGTTGGCGATCTGCGCCGTTTCCAGACGCAGCACCACGTCGGCGGCGCTGAGGCCTGCAAAGGCGTTCACGATGATGTCGTAGAGGGACGCACGCGCGGCCACACGCAGCGGGTTGCTCGCGAAGCGATCGTCAGTGGCCAGCGCCGGCTGCAACAGCACCTGTTCGCAAAAGGCCTTCCACTCGCGCTCGTTCTGCAGGCCCAGCATCACGGTCTTGCCATCCCCGGCGGGGAAGGGGCCGTACGGGTAGATGGTGGCGTGGCTGGCGCCGGTGCGCTTGGGCGGCGCCGCGCCGTCGATGCTGTAGTACAGCGGGTAGCCCATCCATTCCGTCAGGGATTCCAGCATCGAGATGTCGATGTGCTGGCCCTGCCCGGTCTGCAGGCGGTGCAGCAGCGCGGCCAGGATGTTGGTGTACGCGTACATGCCGGCGGCGATGTCGGCAATCGACGGTCCGGCCTTGGACGGCGTGTCTTCGGTCCCCGTGACCGATACAAACCCCGCCTCGCTCTGGATCAGCAGGTCGTAGGCCTTCTTGTCGCGGTAGGGCCCGCTGTCGCCATAGCCGGAGATGTCGCAGACAATGATGCCCGGCTTGGCGGCGCTCAGGACTTCGTAAGAAAGGCCCAGGCGAGCGGCGGCACCGGGCGCGAGGTTCTGCACCACCACGTCGGCCTCTTCTTCAATGATCCGTTTGAGAATGGCCTGCGCCTCGGGGTTCTTGACGTCCAGCGTCAGGCTTTCCTTGCTGCGGTTGGTCCAGACGAAGTGCGAGGCGATGCCCCGCACGCGGGTGTCGTAGCCGCGCGCGAAATCGCCCACGCCGGGGCGCTCAATTTTGATCACGCGAGCCCCAAGGTCGGCGAGCTGGCGGGTGGCGAACGGCGCCGCGATGGCGTGTTCGAGTGTGACGACGGTGATGCCTTGAAGCGGTTGCATGGTGTGTCCTTCAGCGCAACGTGGCCACGGCGTCCATGGTCAGCCAGCCCTCGTGGTCCTGGGCCCAGAGCTTCACCGTCTTGCCGTCGGCTTGCGGCGCGCCGTTGACACGGAACGGGTGCAGATCGAACGTGGGCCGCACCGCCTTGAAGCTGAAGCTCGCCACGTCGGCGCCCGGCAGATGGCGGCGAATTTGGTCCATCAGCAGCGTGGCAATCAACGGGCCGTGCACGATCAGGCCGGGGTAACCTTCGACCTCCGTCACGTACTGGCGGTCGTAGTGGATGCGGTGGCCGTTGAACGTGAGCGCGCTGTAGCGGAACAGCAGCACGTCGTCCGGCACGATCTCCAGCTGCCAGGGCGCACCGGTGGGTGCGGCCACGGGTGGTGGCTCCACATCGCTCGCCTGTTTTGCCTCGCGGTAGACGATGTCGTGAAACTCGACGACGGCAGGATCAGACGCTTCGTTGCACCGCAGTTCGTGGCGCACCTTCACGAACACCAGCTTGCCCGTGCGCCCAGCCTTCTCGGTGACATTGGCAATGGTCGAGGTGCGCTGCACGTCGTCGCCCACACGGACCGGCGAACGGAACTCGAACTGGCTGCCCGCCCACATGCGGCGCGGCAAAGGCACCGGCGGCAGAAAGCCGCCGCGCTTGGCGTGACCGTCGGCGCCAATCTCGCTCTGGCGATGCAAGGGCAGGAAGTACAGCCAGTGCCACAGCGGCGGCAGCGGGGTACCGCTGGCCACCGCCATGTCGGGGTGGTCCAGGGTGGCGTTCAATGCCTTGATCGGCGTGGCGCCAATGAGGTCGTTCAGGATTTCTTGACGACCGATCCAGTCGGCAAGCGGGTTGGGAATGGACATGGTCATGTCAGCTCCTGCGAGCGATTTGAAAGAGTGGGAGAGGTTGAACCCAGTGCATCACTTCAGCGGCCAGGGGAGTTCGACAAAGCGTTGCAAGACACCGGCCGGGAAGTCCAGCGTGAGAAAGTGACCCAGGGTGACCATGAAGCCGATACACGCCCCCGCATACACCAGGCTCTTGATCCAGCCGATCTTGGTACGCGTGACGAGAAAGGCGGTGATGAAGATCGCCAGGGACAGGATGAATCCGATCAGCGCGTTCATGCCGAAGAGAAAGGCGAACCAGCCCACCGACGGCCAAACGCTGCTGCCGTCGTGACTGTTGCCAACCCGCGCGGCAATTTCCTGGTCACAGTGGGTCGAATGCCCAGGCGCGCCACTGGCCAGCTTCCAGACGATGAAGCCGGTGAAGAACAGCATCAGCAGCGAAGTGGACAGCGGAAACACCGCGCCCAGGAACGACAGCGGGTAGCTGCTGGCTGCGCCGTAGCCAAACAGAATCAGCACGATCACGGCGAACACCAGCTGGGGCATACGCTCGGACAGCGTGCGACCACCAGCGGGCTCGGTGGGGGCCTGCACGCCCGACTGTGCACCCGTGGCCAGAGCGCCGTCTTCCGACACCCGGCTGCGCACCGCCATCAGCAAGGAAGCCACCGCCAGCGCCCCGATGATGAGCACACCCGGTCGCTGCAGGAAGCCCCAGCCGTAGAACTGCAGCGCCTGATAGAGGTAGTTTTCCACCTGGCCCGAGAGCACGAAGCCGATCAGGAAGGCGGGGCGTGGCCAGCCAAAGCGGCGCAGGAAGATGCCGAGGATGCCGATGGCAAACAGCACCAGCAGGTCCGTCAGATCGCGTCGGGCCTGAAAGGCGGCAAAGCAGATCAGCATGATCATGGCCGGCGCGATCAGGTTGAACGGCACAAAGGTTAGGCGCGCGATGGGGGCGGCCAGCAGGAAACAGATAAAGGCGCCCACGATGCTGGCGATCGCCAGCGTCCAGGCAATCGTGTAGGTCAGTCCCAGGTCGGTGGTGACCATGTTCGGGCCCGGCTGCAGACCGAGCAGCACCATGCCCCCGAGGAACACAGCCATGGAACCGGAACCCGGAATGCCGAACAGCAGCGTGGGCATCAGCGCGCCACCTTGCAAGGCGTTGTTGGCCGACTCCGGCGCTATCACGCCGCGGATGTCGCCCTTGCCAAACTGGCTGCTGTCTTTGCTCGACTGCACCACGTGGCCGTAGGCGATCCAGTCGACCACGCCGCCCCCAAGGCCAGGAATCGCACCGATGAAGGTGCCCAGGGCCGAACAGCGCAACACGAGAAACCAGTGCTTGAACGTGTCTTTGACACCCTGCAGCCAGCCCGATCCCAGCGTGGCCTCCGAAGCGATAGGGCGGTGCCGGCGCATGAGTTCGGCCAGCTCGGGAATCGCAAACAGGCCCAGACCGATGATCACGAGGGGAATGCCGTCCTGCAGGTAATCCAGCTTGAGGTCAAAGCGGCTTTCACCGGTGGCTGGGGCCGCACCGATGGCGCCAAACATGATGCCCAGGCCGCAGGCGGCCACACCGCGCACGATGCTGGCACCCGCCAGCACCCCCACCACCGACAGCCCGAGCACGGCAAACATGAAGAGTTCAGCCGTGGAGAACATCAGGATGAGGGGCTTGGCCACCACCACGAAACCGGTGAGCAGGATGGCCCCGAACACACCCCCCATGAGGGAAGCCGAGAAGGCTGCACTCAGCGCGCGCGCTGCCTGACCCTTCTTGGCCAGCGGATAGCCATCCAGCACGGTGGCCTGGCTGGCACTGGAGCCGGGTATGCCCATCAGCACCGACGTGAAGGTGTCGCCTGTGGGTATCACCGCCACCATGCCCACCAGCATCGCGATGGCCGACACCGGGTCCATGCCGTAGATGAAGGGCATGAGCAAAGACATGCCGGCGATACCGCCCAGGCCGGGAAGAATGCCGACGCCAAGACCCACCACGATGCCCAGCAGCATGTAGGTGAGGTGCTGCAGGCTCATGAGGCCGACGAAGGCGCTCTGCATGGTTTCGAGCATGGGTGTCTCCAGACATGACCGTCGAACGCGGCCTGTTCACATAACGACTGAAATAGGTCCACCTCTCCGCCGACACAAGAACGACCGGCGGGTCGGAAAACCGAGGAAGAGAAACGCCGAACGTCAGAAGGCGACGTTGTAGTTCTTGCTCAGGTGGTAACGCACCCAGTCGCGTGCGTGCGGCGCGATGGTGGTGGCTTCGCGGAACAGGGCGTCGCCCGCCTTGTCGGTCACCTGCTCATACCCACCCAGTGCGGCCTCCTTGCCGGCCTGGTAGGCCGGGTCCTTGATCATCTTGCGCACGGCATCGCGGTAGGCTTCCACAATTTCCTTCGACGTCCCTTTAGGGAGAACCAGCAGTTTCTGGGCCGGGAAACCGGCAATCAGAAACGCCTTGAAGGCCTCCCATTCGCCGCCCGATGGCGCCTTGCCTGTGGCCATCTGGATCGCCTCGCCGATGTGCGGCAGGTCGGGGAAGGCCGGATCACGGATGATGTTGCCGTTCTCGTCGGTCACACCCCAGCTGAACAGCGGCACGGCCTTGCCTTCCTTCACCAGCGGCAGGGCGTTCTTGATGTAGGCCGAGCTGGTCTGGTAGTCGATATTGGCCTCGCCACGCTCGAACGCCAGACGACCCTCACCTCGGCTCTTCATGCCGAAGACATGCTGGACGTCCAGTCCCAGTTGCCGAAAACCCAGCAGCGGAACCAGATCCAGCGAAGTGGCGCCCTGACTGCCGTACACCAGCTTCTGGCCCTTGAGCTTGCCCAGATCCTTGGCCGACTTCACGCCAAACTTGGAGCTGATGTAGGCCACGCCCCCCGTGGGCGCAGCCATGACCATCTGCCAATCCTTGTACTCGTAACGCACCCGAGGGTCACCCAGCAGGTAGGGAAACTGGGTCGAGCCCGAAGTCCCGAGCACACTGAGTCCGTCAGGCTTGGCGTTCGACGCAAACTGGTTGGTACCCGTGATGGAGCCCCCGCCCGGCACGTTCTTCACCACCACGTTGGGGTTACCAGGCAAGTACTTGGACAGGAAAGGCGCATTGAAGCGCGCCCACACATCGGAGCCGCCACCAACACCAAAAGGGATGACAAATTCGACCGTTTTCCCGGCGAAGCTGACGTTCTGCGCCATCGAAACCGTGGGCAGGAACAAAGCCGAGGCTGCCAGCGAGGCGCCCAGGACAAAAGTGGAGGACGCGAACGCCCGGCGGTTGGTGTTGATAGTCATGTCATGTCTCCTGGCTCGTTCTGAGGGGGTGCCGAACGGTTTCGGCGATTCAGCCCGACCAGTCTTCTTGAACGTAGACCTTCGTCGGCTGGGGTGAATGATCACGGAACAACGGTCTTCTGTGAATTGCATGTTTCTGATAGATTGATGCGTTTGACGGATCAATCCAGGCCAACTGTCATTCGGCCTTTCTCAACCTGAGCCGGGAGTCATCATGGCCATCAACTTCGACCTCAACGACCTGCTGGCCTTTCGGGCTGTGGCGGAACTCAACAGTTTTCGCAAGGCAGCGGAGTCGGTCCACATCTCGCAGCCGGCGTTCAGCCGGCGCATCGACAAGCTGGAAAGCGCGTTGGGTACACGCCTGCTGGAGCGCACCACGCGACGCGTCAGCTTGACCGCGGTGGGACGCGATTTCGACCGACAGCTGCGCCAGATACTGGATGCGCTGGACACCACGCTGCTGGGCATCCGAGGCGTTGCGGCGACCCAGATGGGCGAAGTCACGGTGGCGTGCGTTCCCTCAGCGGTGAACTACTTCCTGTCGGGCGTGATCGCGCTCTACCACGAGCGCTATCCCCGAACCCGCGTGAAGATCATGGACGACAGCGCCAACGAGGTCTTGCTCGCCGTCGCTCGCGGTGAGGCCGACTTCGGCCTGAACTTCATCGGCTCGCAAGAAAACGACGTGGAGTTCGAACCCCTGCTGGAAGAGCAGTTCGTTGCAGCCTGTCGACGCGACCACCCCTTGGCGAAAATGAAGCAAGTACGTTGGTCGGACCTGGCCAACTACGACTACATCTCGGTAGGCAAGACCTCAGGCAATCGCCTGTTGCTGGATCAAGCCCTGTCAGGATTGACCGAGATACCCCAAACCCTGTACGAAACTCAGCACGGCACCACGATGGTGGGTCTGGTCGAAGCAGGTCTGGGCGTGGCAGCAGTACCTGCAATGGCCATGCCAGGACCAGACCACCCGCTGCTGGTCAGCGTACCGTTGGTAGACCCGGTGGTCAAACGCAAGATGGGCTTGATCAAGCGACGGTCCAGGGTACTCACGCCCGCCGCTCAGCAGCTCTACGACCTGTGTTCAGAACAGCAGGTGAAGTCCAAACGTAGAAGAGCTCGATAGCAACCTTGGTCATGTCCACATAAGTCGTTCGGAAACCATGAACTTGTCTGGGTGTCGCGCGGTGTCAATACGGTACGCGTCTTCTCACATGATCCCGATGTGTTGATGAATCCGGGCCAGCAGCACCTCGAAATCCGGCTGCCCGTGGTAATACAGCGCTTGGGTTTTTCGGTATTCCCTTGCAAAAAGCTCACGCTGCATCGGGTCGGCAAGGACGAACGCGGGGTTCTGGGCGATCACCTGCTCGTCGCCACTTCGAAAGCGCTGGGCTTTGCGTTCCTGGTAGGCGGACTCCCGCATGAAGGCCTGCACTTCCTCCAAGCCGAGTAGGCAGTAGACGTCGTAGTAGTGCCTCAGGAAGTTGCCAGGGAACGTCTGCGCTTCTCCCAAACGGCGAAATTTGGTGGAGATCGTCTGGAGCTTCTCGACGAAGGTATGGGTCGGCGCGTAGCAAGGCACGGCCACGGCCCTGTTGTCGAACAACTGGAGACCGCGGTCACGAGCCAGATCCAGAGCCCACGACGACATGGTGACCGGCCGGTTGGGCGCCGTGTCGTCAAACCCCAGCTCCAGCAAGATGCCGTCTTTGACCCCTGTCACTGCAGCTATGCGCGAGGCACAGATCAGGCGGATGCCTGCGCTGCGCATCTTGTCGTCGTCGAACTGCGTGTCGCGCTCCACACTCTCGACACCCGGGATCGCGATGCGATCTGCCAGTTCGTCGTAGTAAGCGCGGCGCGAAGCGATGTGTGCCGGCTTGTCATGGTTGCACCCCGACATCACATGCATGCCGTCGGGCGGATCAATGCGAATGTCGATGTCTTCAGAGAAGCGGTGGATGACCCCAAAGCCCTTGGACAAGGAGGTGCCTCCCTTCAACTCGAACTGGAAGCCCTGGGCTTGCAAGCCCCACAGGCAATGCATGATCCAGTAGTCTTTTTCGACCAACATGGGTCGAGTCCGCGCTCATCGGCCACCACGGCGAGCAGTTGGTCAGAGTCCCGCCGATCGTGCAGGAAGTCAGGCACCCATCCACTGCCGCAGGCGCTTGCGCGTCGCCACGCTGCCAAAGTTGTCCACCGCCCGCTGCAGGCGGGCCGTGTCAAACGTCGGCAGCTTGTTGCGCGCCTGAGCCAGCACCGCACTCCGGTCTTCCGTCAATTCGTCCAGGTTGTTCAAAAGATCGACATACAGAAACTCCGGTGTCAGTTTTTTGGGAAAACGTGGCTTCATCCGGAAATCGAACTGCCGGTTGCCCAGGCGAAAGACGCCGTGGCGCTTGTGGTTGTAGACCAGCGTGCGGTTGTAGAGTTGCGTCGTACCCAGGCCCACGGCGTTGTAGGCCGAAGGAGAGAACACGAGAAAGTCCTTGTCGCGCAGAAAGCCACCCACCAGTTCTTCATCGGCAGGCGGCAGTGGACCGAAGCTGGACTGTTTGGGCGCGTGGTACAGCCCCTGGGCCAGCTTCTTCAGCTTCCCGGTGGCCACCAATTCGCGCAGGTGTCGGTCCACCGCAGTGGACAGGCGTGCAAGGTCCTCACGCCGGTAGACACGACCGGCTTGCAACCCGTCCGCGAGGTACGCAGCAGCGCCTCGCAAGGACGTGCTAGACAGTTCGCCCGTGGTTCTCATGATCGCTTTTTCATTGAAATTTCATGCATTTTATCATTTTAGGCACGCGTCTGAGCAACCCATCGTGCTCGTGACTGCATCGTGTCGACGGTCAACAAATTCCAGGTGTTCGCTGCAATAGACTCGCAGTAGGCGCCACAGTCAGGCGGTTGATATCTGCACCAATGATGAGTTCCAAACAGACGATTCTGGACCGCGAGTTGTTCATTCAAGCCCTGCGCCACATGGGGGAGGAAGACCTGCTCTACCTCAACCGGATGGTGGTCGAGCGATTGAACCTGCTGGCGCAGGCCAAGAGCACGGTGGAGTTGGCGCAGTTCGCCGAGGGGGACCGTGTCCAGTTCACCGCCAGCGACGGCCGCGTCAAGTACGGTGTTGTGCTGCGCCTGAACAAGAAGACCGCCAGCGTGCGCACCGACGAAGGCCAGAACTGGAAGGTCTCCCCTGGCCTGCTGCGCAAGGTGGTCACCCCATGAACGATGCGGCCATCTCGACTTTTTTTGTTTGAAACTGAATCGCGGTCAGGCACTCCGGCAACGCGCCTTGAAAGGCGTTCAAGGCCGCGGCAGGCGACTAGGGATTCAAGACCACTGCGCTCATGCTTTTCCTGCAGAATCGCATGACATTGCCCACAGAAAAAAGAGAGCAACGGAACCGAACGCCCGTCACATTCTTTTCGATGCAGTAACCCGATCAGTAACCGAAAAACGACTCTCAAATAACCCAGAATTCATGCGCCCTGCAGAAGGGTATTCGATCCTCCTTGTCTCCACCATGTGAAATTTCCAGGATGTCCCAAGACGTCCCACGAAGTTCAAAAAGCCCTTGGGATCAAGGCCGGCAACCCGCGCCGCCGTCTCAGCGACGGGGGTGGCCTCTACCTGCTCCGGAACTCAGGCCGGTTCAAACGCATCAACAATTTCTTGCCAACTGGGGGCAACTGCACAGCGAAAAATACACCCGCCCGTATCAAACCGGGCGTGTTTTGCTTGATGGAAATACCGTGCCGGCTTGAAACGAGGTACGTGGACTCTAGCCGGAGATTCACATGGGGTCCTGCAGGTCGATTGGCCAACGCAGGCGAAGCCCGGTGAGCACCGCCAAGGACTCAAGGTCTTGCGGACTGTCGACATCGACACGGTAGTGCGGGTTGTTGCTGGTCCACCTATGGACCTTGCACGGGTTGTCCACTTGCCACTGCTTGCAGCCGACCACTGCATTGCTGCCAAGGATCTCCTCGCGAACCTTGGAGCAGAAAACGACTGGATTGCCAGGCAAGCCCTCCACGTGGGGCTGCACCACAAGCGTCCCCTCAGGCCGCATCCGGTAGGCGTCGAGCAGATCGACGATGTCCGGGGCGTCGAGCAGCGGCAAGTCGGTCAGCGCGATCAACACCGTGTCGACCTTTGATGAAAGCGCCCGCAGCCCGAGTCGCAGTGATGAGACTTGCCCAGCGTCAGGAACTGCGTTTCGAACCACGTTGACGGTGAAGTCACGTACCGCAGGTTCGATACGCTCCGCGTGATGACCCAGCACCAGCACATGCTCATCGATGCCCGCCACCGAGAGCGCCATCAACAGTCGCTGGATCAAAGGCACGCCATTGAGCTCGAGCAGGCACTTGGGGCGGTGCCCCATCCGCGAGCCAGCGCCTGCAGCAAGTACCACGGCGCCCACCGTTCCTGGACTGACAAGGCAACCGCCAGCTCTATTCTCTTCAGGCATACCCTGTTCCCAAAAAGTGGCCCCAAGGGTCAGGTTCCAGACTTGGGCAGCAACTCTCGCCATCCAACCGAGACCGATCATGCGGTGGCGCCGGATCTGTAACGATGGATCCGAGTTCGACGAGGCTGTGCCGCTTGGTGACCAGATGGTCCTTGGCGGCCGCTACCACCATGCTGTGAGGCAGACGAACACCGTTTTTGACCGCGAGAATCTCAGCCATCACGCTGACAGCGATCTCAGGTGGCGTCTTGCTGCCAATATAGAGACCAATGGGTCCGCGCAATTTCGACAGTGTCTCATCATTGAGGTCAAAGTGGGTCTTCATGCGTTCACGCCGGGCATCGTTGTTGCGGCGAGAGCCAATGGCGCCCACATAGAAAGCTTCGCTGGTCAAGGCCTCCAGCAGGGCCAGATCGTCCAGCTTGGGGTCGTGCGTCAGTGCGATCACACAACAGCGCCGGTCGGGCATGAAGGCTCGCACCACGTCGTCCGGCATCCCGGTTTCCAGTCGCACGTTCGGTACCGACCAGGCGCGCCGGTATTCTTCCCGCGGGTCGCACACCGTGACCGCGAAACCGCTGAACACAGCCATGGTCGCCAGGTACTCGGTCAGTTGACCGGCACCAATGAGCAGCATGCGGTACTCGGGCCCAAAAGTATTGCGAAGCGACTGTTCGTTCAGGCACAGGCCGTCACCGGCCTGTGCCGGATGCAACTGCGCGCTGCCGTCGGCCATGCTGAGCACACGCTGAACCATTTCGCCGCACGCCAGCCGCTGAACCAGCGCTTGCAACACGGCGGCATCGGGATCGAACTCCAGCACCAGGTCCAGCGTGCCGCCGCAGGGCAGTCCGAAGCGATGCGCCTCATCGGCGTCGACGCCGTATTTGACGCGCTGTGGCGGTCCGTGGGGGATGGCGTGGCAGTCATGACAGGTCGATTGCTCTGGGAGACAGGCCGGGGTGAATCGATGGATCAGGTCATCTTCGATGCACCCCCCCGAAACCGACCCCACCACCTGCCCATCTTCGGAAAGAGCCATGATTGAACCGACCGGACGGGGCGCGGAGCCCCAGGTTCGAACCACGGTGGCGAGCACGGCGCGCCGCCCGGACAGCCGCCAGTCGAGCAGGGTGCGAAGCACGGACAGATCGAGGTTTTCCATCGGCTCAGGCACACACCGAAAACGCACACTCAACCACACCAGCTCGCGAATTCAACGCTGTGAGCACGGCGCTGCTCAGCATCTCTCTGACATCCGTCGGTGGTGATTGGAGAAACGGCACCTTGATCTATCTGTTCGTCAGCCACGTTTGAGCCAGCTGAACCCAGTAGGTGGCGCCCAGCGGGATGAGCTTGTCATTGAAGTCGTAGCTGGGGTTGTGCAGTGTGCATGGCCCCTCGCCGTGCCCCATGTCGCGGTGCGCGCCATCACCGTTGGAGATGAAGACGTATGCGCCCGGCCTGGCTTGCAGCATGTAGGCAAAATCCTCCGAAGCCATGGCGGGCTGCTGGGTCAGGACCCTGGAAGCTCCAACGACGTTGGCCATCACCGCGCGCGCCAGCGAAACCTCGATCTCGCTGTTGACGGTCGGCGGGTACTTGCGATGGAACTCGAATTCGCACCCGGCCCCGTAGGCATCACAGGTGTGTTGAGCCACGGCCTTCATGCGTTTTTCGATCAGATCCAGCACCTCCAGCGAGAAGGTGCGCACCGTGCCTTGCAGCACGCATGAATCAGGCACGACGTTGGTGGCCTCACCGGCGTGGATCATGGTGACCGAAAGGACGCCAGCGTCGAGCGGCTGCTTGTTGCGGCTGACGATGGTCTGGAACGCCTGCACCATCTGGCAAGCCACAGGGATCGGATCAATGCCGTTGTGCGGCAGGGCCGCGTGGCATCCCTTGCCGCGTATGGTGATGCAGAAGTCGTTGCTGGACGCCATCACCGGCCCAGGGCTGGCCGCAAAAGTGCCCACCGGTGCCCCTGGCCAGTTGTGCATGCCGAAGATGGCCTGCATGGGGAAAAGCTCGAACAATCCCTGTTCGATCATCACGCGGGCGCCACCGCCGTCTTCCTCGGCTGGCTGGAAGATCAGGTAGACGGTTCCGTCGAAGTCGCGGTTTCGCGCCAGCTCCTGGGCTGCGGCCAGCAGCATGGCGGTATGTCCGTCGTGCCCACAGGCGTGCATCTTGCCAGCGTGCTGGCTCGCATGCGCAAACTGGTTGAGCTCTTGCAGGGGCAAGGCGTCCATGTCGGCACGCAAACCCAACGCACGGCCACAGGCGCCACCGTCGCGTCCATGCACCGTGCCCACCACGCCAGTGCCCGCCAGTCCACGGTGAACAGGAATGCCCCAACCGGTGAGCTTGGCGGCCACGATGTCGGCCGTGCGCTTCTCTTCAAAACAGAGTTCCGGGTGGGCGTGGATGTCGCGACGCAGCGCGGCGATGCCAGCGGCCTGGCTGACGATGCTGTCAATCAGATTCATGCGGTTCACTCCACAGGATGCGCCGTGATTCAGCGGGCCAGCAGCCCCATGCAGTAACCCAATGCAAGGCCCAGCGCGGTACCAAACACCACCAGCCACGCTGGAACCGGCGCGCCCAGACCGCCCCCCGTTGCCCCGGCGGGGGACACCGCCACGGGAACGCCGGGCGCGACCACCACCGCGGGCCGCACCGCGACCTCGGCCAGCGGTACGGCCTCACCCGTGAGCTGGCGCGCGAATGCGCCGAAAAAATCATCGGCGTTCTTCTTCGCCACCGTCTGCACCAGGCGGCTGCCCACGCTGGCCAGCTTGCCGCCGATCTCGGCCTCGGCGGTGTAGCGCAACAATGTGCCCGTACCCTCGTCCAGCGGCGCCAGCGAAACGCGGGCCGTCATGCGCGCGAAACCGGCCGCCCCGCCTTGTCCGCGCCCGGTCAGGGTGTAGCCCCGCGGTGGGTCGAGGTCGCTCAGTTCGACAGCACCACGGAAGGTGGCCGAGATCGGGCCCACCTTGGTGGTGACGACGGCGCTGAATTCGGTATCCGAGAGCTTGTCGAGCTGCTGGCAGCCCGCGATGCTGGCCTGCAGCACAGCGGGGTCGTTGAGCGCTTCCCAGACTCGCTGCTGCGCGACGGGCAGGCGGTACTCACCACTGAATTCCATGCTCAGGCTCCGGCCAGGTAGTGTTGGAACAGCGCCTGCGTGCCTTGGCGCGACAGCCCTCTTTCGGAGAGCTCGGTGTAGAGCCGCTGCGCGAGTGAAGCGCCGGGCAGCGCCAGCTTCATGCGCTCAGCCTCGGCCAAGGCAATGCCCAGGTCCTTCAGGAAATGCTCGATGAAGAAGCCCGGTGCAAAGTCGCCCTTGACGATGCGCGGCCCCATCACATTGAGCTGAAAACTTCCGGCGGCGCCACCGCCAATGGCCTGCAGCAGGACGGTCTCGTCAAGCCCGGCGGCGCGTGCGTAGGCCAGCCCTTCGCACACACCCATGATGGTTGAGGCGATCACGATCTGGTTGCTCATCTTGGTGTGCTGACCTGCCCCGGCAGCGCCCACATGAACAACATTGGTCCCCAGCAGGCGCAGCACCGGCAATGCCGCCTGATAAGCAGCCGCGTCGCCCCCCACCATGATGGACAACCTGGCCTCGCGCGCACCCACGTCGCCACCGGAAACCGGCGCGTCCAGCGCCTGGTGGCCGCCTTTTTTGGCCTCGGCTGCCAGACGGACCGCCAGTTCGGGGCTGGATGTGGTCATGTCGATCAGCAAGGCGTCGCGCGCGTTGGCGATGATGCCCTCGCTGCCCAGCCACACCTGTTCCACGTCGCTGGGGTAACCGACCATGGTGATGACGATGTCGGACTGGGCCGCCACCTGGGCCGGGGTGGCGCACCACTGCGCGCCCTTGTCGACAAGGGCCTGGGCCTTCTCACGGCTGCGGTTGTAGAGTGCGAGCGAATGGCCGGCGGCCAGCAGGTGGCCGGCCATGCTCTGGCCCATGATGCCCAGGCCGATGAAGCCGATGCGGAAAGTGGTGTTGGAAGTGACGTTCATGTGCTTGTCTTGTTGGTGTTCAGTTGTGCCTGGCGGATCAGGCCGCGCAGGTACATGGGGGTCAGGGGCTGCTGGTTGACCACCACCCCCAGGTGCGCCAGCGCGTCGTTGACAGCGTTGCTCAGCGCACCGATGGCGCCCATGACGCCGCCTTCGGCCATGCCCTTGATGCCGGCCGGCGTGCTGAGGTTGGGGGTGTGCATGGGGATCAGCTCAAAGTGAGGCAGCTCGTGCGAAGTGGCCACCAGGTAGTCGGCCAGGGAGCCCGACAGGTTCTGCCCGGTGGCGCTGTCGTATTCGATGTGCTCGTAAAGCGATCCCGACAGGCCCATGGCAATGGCGCCGTGCTGCTGGCCCTCCACCACCACGGGGCTGAGCACGGTACCGCAGTCCTCGGCCACCACGTAACGCTCAATGTGCACGGCGCCGGTGGCCCCATCCACCTCCACCACACAGGCGTGGGAGGCGTTGGAGTAGGTCATGGGCGGTGGCTCGTAGGTCAGGTGGAACTCCAGTCCCGGGCTCACGCCAGGCGGCAGCGCCAGCGGGTCCAGGTAGGCCACACGGGCGATGTCGGCCAGGGTCAGCCCCGTGTCTTGCCATTGGTCGACGACCTTCTGTTGCACCCGGCTGTCGAGCAGGCGCAGCGCCTGTGCGTCGGCCAGGCCTGACAGGTGCGCCGCAATGGCCAGAACGGTCGCACGGGCCTGCTGCGCGCACAGGTAGAGGGTGCCTCCGCCAGCGGTTCCCCCGCGCGCGCCACGGCTGCCCATGCCGTAGGGCGCAATGTCGGTGTGGCCCAGCAGCACGTGCACGTCGGCCGGCGACACACCCAGGCCATCGGCCACGGCGTTGGCCAGCGAGGTCTCGTAGCCTTGTCCTGTGGCGCCCAGGCCAACCGACGCGTTGACGGCACCCGAGGGTTCGATGCGTATCCACGCCGCCTCGTGTCCCGACCCGGCGATGCCGGCCGATTTGTAGAACTTGGAACCGTAGGTGGTGGACTCGACCACGTTGCACACGCCGATGCCCAGCCAGCGGCCCTGGGCACGGGCCTGCGCCTGGCGCTGGCGCAGACTGTCGTAACCGATCGCGGCGAGCACGCCGTCCATGGTGGCGTTCGGTGAAACATCGGCCAGCACCTCGCCGGTGGCCATGGTGTAAGGCAGTTCGTCGGGACGCAGCATGTTGACGCGGCGCACCGCCACCGGGTCCAGCCCGAGCTCGCGCGCCACAGCATCCAGCGTGCCCTCCATCACCCAGCTCGTCACCGACATCGGTGCCCGCATGGGACCGTTGCCCACCTTGTTGGACAGCACCACCTTCACGTCATAGGCGTAGTTCGCGATGCGGTAGGGCCCGGTGATGATCATCGCCACCACCCGGGCCAGGTAGTTGCCGGGATAGAAGCTGTAGGCGCCGAAGTCTTCGACAATTTCCAGATCCAGCGCCAGCACACGCCCCTGTGCATCCACCGCCACGCGGGTGCGACAGAAGTCTTCGCGCGCCTGCGACGAGGCCAGCAGGTTTTCCATGCGGTCTTCGCGCCAGCGCACCGGACGGCCCAGTTGCATCGAGACGGCAGCCACCGTGAGTTCTTCGCGGTACAGCGCTATCTTCTGGCCAAAACCGCCGCCGACGTCGGGCGACACCACACTGACCTGTGATTCACTCAAACGCAGTCGCGCAGCCAGCGTGGTGCGGTAGGGATGCGGGACCTGCGTGCCGACCTGGAAGTTCAGGTGCTGGCGCCCCACATCCCAGTCGGCAATGCAGCCACGGGTTTCAATCGGCAAGTGGGTCTGGCGGTGCTGCGAAAAGCTCGACTCGATCACGCGGTGCGCACCCGCCATCGCACCGGCCACATCGCCATGCACCGCGTGCTGGTGCGACAGCAGGTTGTCGGGCAGGTCGTCGTCGACCCGGGGGGCATCGCTTGCCAGTGCCTGCCACATGGTGCTCACCGCGGGCAGCACGGCGTATTCCACTTGCACCTGCTCGGCCGCGTCTTCGGCCAGGTAGCGGTTGGTGGCGATCACGCAGGCCACCGGGTCGCCCTGAAAACGCACCTTGGTGGTGGGCAAGGTGTCCATCTCCATGGCACGCAGGCCATCAATGGGGGGGGCCATGCGGTGGCGCGTGGTCCAGCGCGCCAGGTCGTGCCCGGTGTAGATGGCCACCACGCCCGGCATGTCGAGCGCAGCCCCCATGTCCACGCTGCGAATCTCCGCATGGGCATGGGGCGAGCGCACGAAACAGGCGTGCAAGGCGCCAGGGACCACGATGTCGTCGATGTAGCGCCCATGGCCGGTCAGCAGGCGGGCGTCTTCCTTGCGCGGCTGGTGCGCGCCGATGTGGACAAAGGCTTCACTGGTCATGCGGACTCGCCTCGCGCATGCGCCGCGCCGCCAGAGCGATGGCGGCCACGATGTTCTGGTAGCCGGTGCAGCGGCACAGATTGCCCGACAGCGCCTCACGTATGTCGGCCTCGGTGGGTTCGGGGTGGTCCTTGAGGTAGGCCTCGAACGTCATCACGATGCCCGGGGTGCAAAAGCCGCACTGCAGGCCATGGCACTCATGCAGCGCCTGCTGCAGGACCGACAGCTTTTGTGGCGTGCCCACCGACTCGATGGTCTGCACTTCGTGCCCTTCCATCTGGATGGCAAAGCACAGACAGGAACGCGTGGGCCGGCCGTCGACCAATACCGTGCAGGCGCCACAGACGCCGTGCTCGCAACCCGCATGGGTGCCGCTGAGGTGGCAGTCTTCGCGCAATGCGTCCAGCAACAGTTTGCGTGGCTCGGCTTCGAACTCGATGTTGCGACCGTTGACGGTGAGGGTGATGCGCTGCTCGCTCATGGGGTGGTGCTCTTCAGTTGTTGCAGCGCGCTGTCCAGCGCACGCGTCACCATGGTGTGGGCAAGCTCACGCCGGTATTCGGCGGGAATGCGGGCGTCGTCTTCTGGTTGCACGGCCTGCGACACGGCGTCAGCCACGGCCGCCACCCAGGCAGCGGTTGCTCGCTGCTGTTCAAAGGGACGGGTGACGCTGTCCAGCCGCTGCGGCACCGGCGCCACGCCACCAACACCCAGGCGCAGGCGCGCCACGCGATCACCATCCAGCGCCACGCAGGTGGCTACGGAGACGATGCCAAAGTCACCATGGCGGCGGCTGAACAGACGCAAGGCCGAGGCCTCGCCGGCGGCGAACTTGGGAAAGTGCACCGACAACAGCAGCTCATCGGGCAACAGCGCGGTGGTCATGGCGGCCTGCAGGAAGTCGAGCGCCGCCAGCTCGCGGCGCCCTCCGCGGCGCACCAGTGTGATGGTGGCGCCCAGCGTGATGGCCGCCAACGCCAGCTGCGCCGCCGGGTCGGCGTGAGCCAGGCTGCCGCCCAGGGTGCCACGTTGCCGTATGGCGTAGTGGCCGATGCTTTGCGCGCACTGAACCAGCAGCGGGCAGTGCTGGCTCAGCAAAGCCGAATCGGCCAGTTGGTGGTGCCGTGCCAGCGCGCCGATTTCGATCGCACCGCCGAGGTCGCGAATGCGGCCCAGTTCGGTGAGGTCGTTCAGGTCCACCAGGTGAGCGGGGCTGGCCAGACGCATGTTGAGCATGGGCCCCAGGCTTTGCCCGCCGGCCAGGGGCTTGGCTTCGGGGGCCAGGTCGCTCAGCAAGGCCAGCGCTTCGTCGAGCGTGGCCGGGCGGTGGTAGGTGAAGGCAGCGGGTTTCAACGCGGTCTCACGTCATACCCACAGCAGGCTCTGGGTGCTCTGCTTGTCGAACAGGTGCAGTCGGTTGGCGTTGATGGTCAGCGACGCAGAATCACCTTCGCGATAGCGGCATTCCTTGCCCAGACGCAGGAACAGCTTGCTGCCCTCGACTTCCATCTCAAGGAACTGATCGGAACCAACTGGCAGCACCGCGGCCACGCGGCCGCTCAGGGTGGCATCGGCTACCGGCGCCAGGTCCTCCACCACGTCTTCGGCGCGCACGCCCAGCACCACATCGCGCCCGGCCTGACCACGAACCTTGACGGCCGCCTCAGGTGGCAGCGCCACCCGCAGGCCACCGCGCACGACGGCCATACCCGAACCCAGTTCGACCAGTTTTCCCTCGATGAAGTTGATGGGCGGATTGCCCAGGAATGAGGCCACGAACATGTTGCGCGGGCGCTCGTAGATCTCGTCGGGCACACCGATCTGCTGCACCACGCCGCCGCGCATCACCACAATGCGGTCGGCCAGTGTCAGCGCCTCGGCCTGGTCGTGTGTCACGTAGACGAAGGTGGTCTGCATGGCCTGGTGCAGCTGTTTGATCTCGGCGCGCATGGAAATGCGCAAGGCTGCGTCGAGGTTGGACAACGGCTCGTCCATCAGGAACACCTGCGGCTGGCGCACCATGGCGCGACCCAGCGCCACGCGCTGACGCTGACCGCCCGAAAGCTGGTCGGGCCTGCGCTCCAGCAGCGGCTCGATTTCGAGGCGGCGCGCGGCATCGCGCACGCGGCGGTCGATTTCGTCCTTGGGATACTTGCGCATCCTCAGGCCAAAGGCGATGTTCTCGTAGACCGACTTGTGCGGGTAGAGCGCATAGCTCTGAAAAACCATGGCAACGTCGCGCTTGTGGGAGGGCACGGTGTTCATCACCGCGTCGTCGAACATCAGGTTGCCATCGGTCACGTCCTCCAGGCCCGCGATCATGTTCAGGGTGGTGGACTTCCCGCAACCCGACGGGCCGAGCAGGACAAGGAATTCCTTGTCCGCGATGTCGAGGTTGAGGTTTTCGAGCGCTGCAAAACCGTTGGGGTATTTCTTGCCGACAGCTTCAAACTTGATTCTGGCCACTGTGTGAACTCCTGTTGTCTGCTCAGCCCTTGACCGCGCCAGCGGTCAGGCCCGAAACGATGTAGCGCTCGAACATGATTGCGATGATCACGGGTGGCACGATGGCCATCACGCCCGCCGCGTTGATGAATGAAAAGCTGATGTTGAAATCCGAGGTGAATGAGGCGACCACGATGGGCATGGTCTGCGAGGCCGGTGTCTGCGTGAACATCAACGCCAGCAGGAACTCGTTCCAGCTGGTGAGGAAAGTGAACAGGACCACCGCCACCAGTGATGGCAGGGCCAGGGGCAGGTAGACCAGCACCAGTGTCTGCAACCGCGAGCAGCCATCCACCCGGGCAGCCTTGTCCAGCTCATCGGGCAGTGATTCGAAGTAGCCGGTCAGGATGAAGATGCTGAACGGCACGGTGATCGCCAGGTAGGTGATGATCAGTGCCCACAGGTTGTCCATCAGCCCCAGCTTCTGCACGAAGAGGAAGAAGGGCACCACCAGCGCGATGTCGGGTATGACCCGCGTGCTCAGCATGAAGTAGATGGAGCTGGTGCGACCGATGAACCGGATTTTGGCCAGTGCATAGGCAGCGGGAACACTGACCAGCAGATTGAGCACCACCACCGCCAGCGCCACGATGAAGCTGTTTTTCATTGAGGGCAGCAGGTTGACCGCGGTCGAAGGAATGAAGCCGCCGGTGGCGGTGTCGCCTTGCTTGCGGTTTTCGTAGGTCACCACCTCTTCACTGGACTGGAAGATGGCGGCGAAGTTCTCCAGCGTGGGCTGCTCGGGGATCCAGTGGGGTGGCACCGAGGTGATCTCGGCCTCCGACTGAAACGAGGAAGAGACCAGCCAGGCGATCGGTGCCAGCACGTAGATGGCAAACAGCAGCGAGCCGAAGAACAGCAGGGTGCGCCGACCCGGCAGGAAGGAAGTCATGGTGTAACTTTCGCTGGGGTGGCAGCGCTCAGAGCTTGCGGCTCGTGCTGCGAATGACGAAGTAGGCGAGCACGAAGGTCGCCACGGCCATGATGTAGGCCAGCGCCGAGCCCGTACCGAAGGCCAGCTTTCGGAAGGTCTCGACATAGACCTGCCAGGCCACCACGTGCGACGCGTCCGCAGGACCGCCCTCGGTGAGGATGAAGAACAGGTCAAAGTGGCGGATCGCCATCATCGATTCGTAAATCATCACCAGCGCAAAGCCCGGCACCAGCTGCGGCAGCGTGATGTGCACGAAGCGCTGCAACACGTTGGCACCGTCGACTTTGGCCGCGCTGTACAGGTCGGCCCGTATCGACTTCAGCGTGACCAGCAGCAGGATGGTCGCCAGCGGCACTTCCTTCCAGACAAAGGCGTTGGTGATCAGTGGCATGGTCTTGGCGGTGTCGCCCAGCATGACCACATACTTGTCGATCAAGCCCATCTGCATCAACAGCCCGTTGAGTGCGCCATAGCCCGAGTCGTAGATCCATTTCCACATCAGTCCGTTGGCCACGTAGGGAATGGCCCATGGAATCAGCAGAATGGCCGAGAGCACGCGGCGGCCCCGAAAGTTCTCGTTGAGCAACAGCGACATCAACGTAGCGATGAGCATGATGGCCAGCACCGACATGACGGTGAAGCTGGCGGTTCGCCCGACCGATTCCCAGAACAACGGGTCGGTGAACAACTTCACGTAGTTGTCAAACCAGACAAATGGCACGCGGTGTGGCCGCGTGAGCTTGAGATCGTGAAGGCTGATCCAGAAGGAATACAGCACGGGAAACACCGCCACCACACTGAGCACCAGCATCATGGGTGCGAGGAACAGCATGGCACTGCGCTGGTCGTAGGCGCTGCTGGGCCGTACAAACCAGCGCCTCTGGGGCCGCTTTATGTCTTGCATCTGGAGGGTCTTTCGCACAGGCCCGTAAGCCGCTGGATCTGCGGCCTACGGGCTCCACGTCATCAGGACTTGCGCAGGTCGTTCCACGCGTCGGAGGACTTCTTCAGCGCGGCAGCCACGGAAGACTTGCCCACCACGGCCGTTTGCCAGGCCGTGCCGTTCACCTCGTCCCACTCACCGAACCAGGGTGCGATCACGTCCTTCTTGCGCGCCAGCTTCTGCTGCGCCTCGTACATGGCGATGTCGGAGTACTTCTTGTAGTTGGCCTGCACTTCCGGGTCCCGGAACAGTTCCTTGACGCCAAAGCCCGAGCCGAGATCGCTGAACAGCATCTTCTGAAACTGGTACTGACTGCCGGCCTTGCCACCGAACCACTCGATCAGCTTGGCGGCATTGGCAGCTCGCGCCTTGTCGGCGGCGGCCTGGGTGCTCATGCCATGAAAGCGCATCCAGCCCACTGTGGCGTGAGAACCGCCTGGTCCCATGGGCATGAGCGCCTGCTTGACGCGACCCGCAATTGCCGACTGCTTGGGGTCGTTGAGCGTGCGCACGCGGTAGCGGCTGAGCAGCGCAAACGCGTGGTTTCCGGCACCAAAGGCCTTCAGGCCATTGAGCTCACCGGTTTCCACACAGGCGGGCGAGATGATCTTGTGTTTGTTGACCGCATCAACCACCCACTGCATCGCCTGATGTGCACCGCGCTTGGGGTCCGCCATCACGGCAGCGCCGTCGGCATCGGTGAAGCGGCCGCCATTGGAGAAGACCATCGCGCTCAGGAACTCGATCAGCCAGCTTTCCCGTGCCATGGACAGCATCATCGGGTACTCGGACAGGCCGGCGCCCTTGATCTTGAGCGACTGCTGCAGCAGCTCGTCCCATGTGGTTGGCGGCGCCTTGATACCGGCCTTTTTGAGCATCTCTTCGTCGTAGAAGAAGGCCATGTAGTCGGTGTAGTAGGTCAGACCGTACTGCTTGCCCTTGTAGCGCATCGACTCGTTGCAGAAGGTATCGGCGTCCGCGTTGTACTTCATCAGCTCGGGAAAGCCGTCAATGGGGGCGATCCACCCGGCTTCGGCCCACTCGGGCAGCCAGCTGTCGGACACCCACATCACGTCGAGCGGCGCTTTGCCGACGAACTTGGTGACCATGGTGTCGCGGTACTGCGCCCAGGGCGCATTGTTGTAGTTGACCTTGAGGCCTGTACTGGACTCGAACGCCGTCAGGTGACTCTTGACCAGATCGACGGCGGCTGACCAGGTGTAGAAGTTGATCGGCTGACCCGCTTGCGCGGCAGCATCCAGCGACAGGACACCGGTTCCTGCGGCACCGGCGGCAGCCGCCAACTTGAGGAAGTCACGACGCGAGGCATCGCCGTTCCAGATATTGCTCATTCGGACACGCTCCTTGAAGGAAATCCGCGGCCCGCACCAATGCCGCCGCACCACCAGGTACACAGACTGGCGACCCACTGCCACCTGTCCGACCGTGAATTCATTATTCCGAGAAGTTTCTTTATCGTCAAGTGACGATAACCATTATTTTTGACCATTTTGTCAGCAGGCGACGACATTGACAGCCAGGCCACCGAGTGAGGTTTCCTTGTATTTGGCGTGCATGTCGGCACCGGTCTGCTTCATGGTCTGGATCACTTTGTCGAGAGACACCAGGTGCTGCCCGTCCCCCGCAAGCGCCAGGTGCGCCGCATTGATGGCCTTGACCGCTCCCATGGCATTGCGCTCAATGCACGGGACTTGCACCAGACCACCCACGGGGTCACAGGTGAGCCCGAGGTTGTGCTCCATGGCGATCTCGGCAGCGTTCTCGATCTGTTCGTTGCTGCCCCCCAGCACAGCGGCCAGCCCCGCTGCCGCCATCGAAGAGGCCACACCCACCTCGCCCTGGCAGCCAACCTCAGCGCCCGAGATGGACGCGTTTTCTTTGTAGAGAGAACCGATGGCGGTGGCGGTGAGCAGGAAGTCGCGGTTGTGGTGCGGCAGTGCCCCTGCACAGAAGCTTTCGAAGTACCGCAACACGGCAGGCACGATGCCCGCAGCGCCGTTGGTGGGTGCGGTCACCACCCGCGCGCCCGCCGCGTTTTCCTCGTTCACGGCCACCGCAAAAGCATTCACCCAGTCGAGCTCCCACAGCGGACCGGCAACGCCCGCCCTCTGCGTCAAGGCCTCGTGCATGCCCCTGGCTCGGCGACGCACGCCCAGTCCGCCCGGCAACACGCCTTGAGCGTTCAGGCCGCGATCCATGCAGGCCACCATGGCATCGCGGATGCGGTCGAGCTGGGCAAACACCTCACTTTCGTTTCGCAACGCGAGTTCGTTGCCCATTGCCAGCTGTGCAATGGTGCAACTGTGTTCGTGGCACATGGCCAACAGTTCGGCGGCTGAACGGTAGGGATGGGGCCAGGCCGTGCCGGTGGCCGACTGACCCGCCCGCAGTGTCTCTTCAGAGACGGTGAACCCACCACCAATGGAGAATCGTGTTTCATCAGCCAGCACAGCGCCAGCGGCGTCCAGGGCGAGCAATCGCATGCCATTGGGGTGCGCCGGTAGCGTCCGGTCCTGATGGAAGTGGATGTGTTGGCGGGCGTTAAAGGCCACCGCATGGTGACCCATCAATGGCAGGCGACCCACCATGCCTGCCGCCTGCAGCCACGTATCGATCAGCTCGATATCGACACGTTC
Source organism: Hydrogenophaga sp. (assembly GCA_030653975.1). Classification (GTDB taxonomy): domain Bacteria; phylum Pseudomonadota; class Gammaproteobacteria; order Burkholderiales; family Burkholderiaceae_C; genus Hydrogenophaga. The sequence goes on from JAURYH010000035.1 coordinate 76,846, forward strand.
GGGTTCGTGTCCCATCAATCCCAACATGACGGCACGGTCGGTGGCGTGCCCGCGACCGGTCAGGGCCAGCGAGCCATACAGGTGAACCTCCACAGCGGCCGTCGCCGCCAGTGTTCGCTCACGCTCCAGCTGGCGGCCAAACTCGAGCGCAATCCGCATGGGACCCACGGTGTGCGAACTCGAAGGCCCGATTCCGATCTTGAACAGGTCAAAAGCACTGACTGGCATGGGCGGACCAGACGTTCAAGTCAGCGGCGAAAAGGCCACGGGATTCAGAAACACGCTTTCCTGGTGCACAAGGTAAGGAAGCATGCGGGGCACGAAGGCACTCCACTCCGGGTCTTGCGCAAGCAGTGCGCGCTGGCTGGTTCGATGGCCCAGGTCGTCGTAGGCCCAGATGAATACGCTCGAATTCAGCACGCCCGACTCCTTGGTCCAGCAGCCGATCAGGCGCGCGTAGCGCGAGATGATGGGCAGCCCGCTGACCTGGTACATCTGGAGAAATTCACCGGCTTTTCCAGGCTGCACTTGGTAGGTTCGCATTTCATAGATCACAGTGGTTCCTTTCGCGAATGGTTCGCTTTTGAAGATGGTTTCACGGATTACATCGTCGTTTGACGATATATATTTTTACGTTAAAGTGAGCCTGTGTCTACCCATTCCAAACGGTGTATCCGTGCAAGTTCATGCAAGCCAAATCCGACCTGCTGGCCGCCAAACGGCAAGATACTGCGACAAAAACCAAGGACAAGCCGCGCACGGGCCAGCGCCGCTCAACCACGCGCATGTCTGCTGCAGACCGTCGCGCTCAAATCCTGGGCAAGGCCTTTGAGTTTTTCTCTGAATATGGGCTGACGGCACAGACCCGCGCACTCGCGGATGCGTGCGGTGTGTCGCAGCGGTTGCTCTACAGCGCGTTTCCCAACAAGGCCGCGCTCATCAACGCGGTGTACGAATCCAACATCGCCGGCCCCTTCAAGGCCATCTGGTTCGTGCAATTGCGCGATCGCAGCGTGCCGCTGGAACAGCGGCTGCGCCAGTTTTATGGCGAGTACTACGACACCATCCTCACGCGCGGCTGGCTGCGGCTGTTTCTCTACGCCTCGCTTGCCGAGGTGGAAATGGCACCGACCTATATTGCCGACATCATTCGCAATCTGTTGGACATCATCATTGAAGAGGCTGCGTTTGAAGCGGGCATCGCGCTACCCGACTCGCCGGAGTTGCGCCGTGAGATGGGCTGGGCACTCCACGGAAATATTTCGCACTTGGCGATCCGGCGACACATCTACAACGACAGCACGACGCTGCCGGTCAAACGGGTGATCGCCATGCATGTCGTCGCCTTCCTCGCTGGTGTGCCGAGCATGGCCAACTCGATCGAGTGACTCGGAAGGGCCGTGATCCCTGTCGCATTGAATGACCTTTGGCCGAGACGCACAAGCGGCTCGGCCCGGTGACCGTAGAGCGCGACGGTGGAACACGGGGACGCGGAATCCATATCCTGACGCTCCGTGGTCGCGACCTCCATGCCCTTTCACCAAAGGAAGCCTGCCGTCTCGCGTGCTCGCTGATGCGCCTGGTCAGGAACAGCTCATCAAGGATGAGCAAGTCCGGCGCGACCCAGTCCTTGAGCAGCTCGGTGCGCTCTGCAGTACCGGCCAACGCGTAACGGGCAATTCGGTATCGGCTTCCAGTTAACGGACGTCATAGCCCTCCCCCCTTCCCCGCACAGCGCCACCAGCGCGCTGGCGAAGTGCTGCCGGGCCGCGGCGGCGTGTGCAAGCCTCCCTCAGGGCGCGGGCGCCTGCCCAATGACCCTGGCAGACAAGCGGGCAACGCGGCTATTGATGGTGATGAGCGTTAAAGAGGCATACACTGTGCATCTTTAAAGGAAGGTTCAGTTCCGGCGCACCGAGGCCACTTCGGTCGCGCATCGGTTCTGCCCCCATCGCTGCAGGAGCCCCGCCATGACCACCGTTGAACAAGCCCCGCCGCTGACCCAGGCGTTGCAGCAGTCCTACCGGCACGGGTTCGTCACCGACGTGGAGAGCGATTCGCTGCCGCCGGGGCTGGACGCCGACACCGTGCGCGCCATCTCACGCCGCAAGCGCGAGCCCGACTTCCTGCTGCAATGGCGCCTGGCGGCCTTCGAGCGCTGGCAGTCCATGGCGCATCCCCACTGGGGCCAACTGCGCATGGAGCCAGTGGACTTTCAGGCCTTGAGCTATTACTCGGCACCCAAGTCGCAGAAGGACGGTCCCAAGAGTCTGGCCGAGGTGGACCCCAAGCTGCTGGAGACCTACGAAAAACTCGGCGTGCCGCTGCACGAGCGGGCGCGCCTGGCCGGAGTGGCGGTCGACGCGGTGTTCGACTCGGTGTCCGTGGGCACCACGTTCCGTGAGCAACTGGCCGAGGTCGGCGTGATCTTCTGTTCGTTCTCGCACGCCGTGCAACACCACCCGGAACTGATCGAGCGTTACCTGGGCACGGTGGTGCCACCGGGCGACAACTTCTACGCCGCGCTGAATTCGGCGGTGTTCTCCGACGGTTCCTTCGTCTACATCCCCCAAGGTGTGCGTTGCCCGATGGAGCTGTCGTCTTACTTCCGCATCAACGCGGCCAACACCGGTCAGTTCGAGCGCACGCTGATCATTGCCGAGGAAGGCAGCCACGTGAGCTACCTCGAAGGCTGCACGGCGCCGCAGCGCGATCAGCACCAGCTGCACGCGGCGGTGGTCGAGCTGATCGCCCACGACGACGCCCACATCAAGTACTCGACGGTGCAGAACTGGTACCCCGGCGACGAACAGGGCCGTGGCGGCATCTACAACTTCGTCACCAAGCGCGGCCTGTGTGCGGGCCAGCGCTCGCACATCGCCTGGACGCAGATCGAGACCGGATCGGCCATCACCTGGAAGTACCCGAGCGTGGTGCTGCGCGGTGACGATTCGCGCGGCGAGTTCCATTCGATCGCGGTCAGCAACCACTTCCAGCAGGCCGACACCGGCACCAAGATGATCCATCTGGGCCGCAACACCAAGAGCCGCATCGTCTCCAAAGGCATCAGCGCCGGACACGCCCAGAACAGCTACCGCGGCCTGGTGCGCGTGGCCCCGACCGCGGCCGGCGCCCACAACCACACGCAGTGCGACTCGCTGCTCATCGGCCCCGACTGCGGAGCCCACACCTTCCCGTACATCGAGGCCGCGCGCGACGACGCCCTGGTGGAACACGAAGCCACCACCACCCGCATCTCCGAAGAGCGCCTGTTCTATTGCCAGCAGCGCGGCATCCACCCGCAGGACGCCACCGCCCTCATCGTCGGCGGCTTCTGCCAGGCGGTGCTGGACGAGCTGCCGATGGAATTCGCGCTCGAAGCCAAGGCGCTGCTGGCCGTCTCGCTCGAAGGCGCCGTCGGCTGAGCCCACCCACCCGATCACCCAGGAAAGACCCACCATGACCCAAACCGAACCCCTGTTGCAGGTGCGCGATCTGCGCGTTGACGTTGGCGGCCGCCACGTGTTGAAGTCGATCTCGCTCGATGTTCCGGCCGGTGCGCTGGTGGTGCTCATGGGCGCCAACGGCAGCGGCAAGAGCACCCTGGGCCTGACGCTGGCCGGCCATCCGCGCTACGGCGTGGTCGGTGGTCAGGCCCGTTTTGGCGGCCAGGACCTGCTGGCCATGAGCCCCGAGGCGCGCGCCCGCGCCGGGCTGTTTGTCTCGTTCCAGGTGCCGCCCGAGATCCCCGGTGTGAAGAACAACCTGTTCATCCGCACGGCCCTCAACGCGGTGCGCGAAGCGCGCGGCGAAGCACCGCTCGATGCCTTTGATTTCCTCGGCGACGCGCGGGCCGCGGCCACCCGGCTGGGCCTGCCCGAGGCGATGCTGGCGCGCCCCGTCAACGACGGCTTTTCTGGCGGGGAGCGCAAGCGCAACGAGCTGCTGCAGCTGGCCCTGCTGCGCCCGCGCCTGGCGATGCTGGACGAAATCGATTCGGGCATGGACGTGGACGGCACCCGCGCGGTGGTGAATCTGGTGCAGTCGCTGCGCGCCCAGGGCACCGCCTTTGTGGTGGTCTCGCACTACCTGCAGCTGATCGAGTCGCTGCAGCCCGACACGGTGTTGCGGCTCGACCAGGGCTGCATCGCCGAGACCGGCGACCTGGAGTTGGCCCGGCAGATCGCGCAGACCGGCTATGTGCGCGCCGTTGAAGAAATGGAGGTCTGAGCATGGACCCCGCACGCGCCGACATCCTGGCCGCCCGCCACCGGCTGCAAGACGCTGGCTGGATCCCGCGCGACGCCGAGGCGTTTCGCCACCTGCCGCCACCGCCGGCCGCCGTCTGGCTGGGCGAGGCGTCCGAAGCCGCATCGCCCCACTGTGACGCCCACCCGCTGAGCGGCGCCGGCTGGACGCTGCACCCGCTCGGTCAGACGCCACAGGGCCGTGTGGACGCCCGCTGGCTCGATGCCGCCGACCCGGCGCAACGCAAGGAGCTGTTCGCCGGCCTGCCGTTGCCGACCTATCCCGATGGAGCGGCGGCCCCCGGCGACAGCCCCCAGCACGATGCCGCGCCATTTGCCTGGGTGCACCGCGCGCTGTGCCGTCGCGGCCTGCGGCTGCGCATCGGCGGGGAAGACGCCGCCGGTCGCGGGGCCACCGAAACGGTGTGGATACAGCTGCGGCACCAGCCGCGCAGCGCGGTCGAAGCGCCGATGCTGGTGATCGATGTGCAGGCCGGCGTGCACTGCGTGCTGGTGGAAACCCACCACCGCCATCATCGCGAAGGGGTGGCCTGCGAACAGCCGGTGGTGCAGAACCTGCACGCCCACATCCGGCTGGGCGCGGGTGCCACCCTGCAGCACCTGCGCAGCGTGCAGCCCGGTGCGGCCGATCGGGTCGCCCACCACCTGCAGCTGCAGCTCGGACCGGACGCGCGCTACGAACAGGGCCTGATCGCCACCGGCAGCCGCTACCACCTGCAACGCCAGGTGGTCGAGCTGGCGGGTGACCGCGCAGAGGCCCGCAGCGCCGGCTTGCTGCTGGCGGCCGGCGCCGACCTCGAACAACAGGTGCGCATGTTGCACACCGGCGAGCGCACCCGCAGCCATATCGAGGCGCTGGCGCTGGCCAGCGGCGCGGCGCGCGCGGTGGTCAATGCCCACACCCGCATCGCACCGGGCGCGGCCGACGCCGAGGTGCGGCAGCGGCTGACAGGCGTGCCCACCGGCGGCCAGCCCCGGCTGGTGTTGCGGCCGCACCTGGAAATCCACCACGATCAGGTGCAGGCGGCCCACGGCGCCACCTGGGGCGCCTTGCCCGAAGACGCGCTGTTCTATGCCCGCCAGCGCGGCCTGGACGAACGCAGCGCGCGCGGCCTGATCATCGAAGGCATGGCCAGCGCCTTGCTCGCGCGGGCCTTTGGTGATCCCCAGTTCCTCGAGTCGCTGGACCTTGCCGGCCTGCTGCGCCAGGCTGTGGCCCAGCACCTGAGCGATGACCCCACCGTTCCCACCGTTCAACAGGAGACCGCACATGGGTGACGCCCTCCTGACCGATCGTTGTGCGCTCGAGACCGTGCGCTCGCAGTTTCCGGTGCTCGCGCAGCGCATCCACGGTGCCGAGCTGGCCTACCTCGACAACGCGGCCACCACCCAGATGGCCCTGGCGGTGCAGGACGCGATGCGCGCCTTCGAGCAGCACGACCGGGCCAACATCCACCGCGGCGTGCACACGCTGAGCCAGCGCGCCACCGACGCCTTCGAGCGCGCCCGCAGCGATCTCAAGCGCTTTGTCGGCGCCGGCCCCGATCACGAGCTGGTGTTCACCTCGGGCACCACCGACGCGCTGAACATGGTGGCCCATGGCCTCTCCACCGCCGGCCACCGGCCCGCCTGGCTGCAGGCCGGCGACGAGATCGTGGTGAGCGGCCTGGAACACCACGCCAACCTCGTGCCCTGGCAACAGGCGGCGCGGCGCACCGGCGCGGTGTTGCGCGTGTTGTGGCCCGATGCCCAGGGGCGGCTGCACCTGGCCGACCTGCGCCGCCTGCTCACCCCCCGCACCCGCGTGCTGGCGCTCACCGCCTGCGCCAACGCCACCGGCGAGCGCCCGCCCTACGAGGCCCTGCTCCAGCTCGCCGCCGACGCGGGTGCGCTGACCGTGCTCGACGCGGCCCAGGCCGTGGCCCACGGTGCGCCCGACCTGTCGGCGCTGGCCTGCGACTTCATGGCTTTTTCGGGCCACAAGATGCACGGCCCCATGGGCACCGGCGTGCTGGTCGGCCGGCGTGCCGCGCTGGAACGGCTGGAGCCCCTGCGCTACGGCGGCGACATGGTGGCCTGGGTCAGCGCCACCGAGGCCAGCTTTGCCGAACTGCCGGCGCGGCTGGAAGGCGGCACACCCAACGTCGCGGGCGCGATCGGCATGGCCGCTGCGGCGGGCTTCATCGAACAGACCGGGCGCGATCGCATCGACGCCCACCTGAGCGCGCTGCGCGAACACGCCGCCGCGGGCCTGGCCGCGCTGCCCGGCATCACGGTGCTGTCGGCCCACAGCCGCGCATCGGCCATCGTCTCGTTTGTCGCCGACGGCGTGCACCCGCACGACATCGGCACCCTGCTGGACCAGCGCGGCATCGCGGTGCGCACCGGTCACCACTGCGCCCAGCCCCTGCTCGAACACCTGGGCCTGGGGCCCACCACGCGCGCCTCGTTCGCGCTCTACAACACGCACGCCGAGGTGGAGCGCCTGCTCGCCGGCGTGGCGCATGCCATCAAGGTACTGAGATGATTTCAGAAACCGCTGCCGAACTCGACCTCTACCAGGACGTGGTGATGGACCACAAGCGCGCGCCGCGCCACTTCGGCACGCTGGCGGCGCCGACCCACCAGGCGCGCGGTCAGAACCCCCAATGCGGTGACGACCTGCAGGTGGCCCTGGTGGTCGACGATGGGCGGGTGAGCGACATCCGCTTCCACGGCCAGGGCTGCGCGATCTGCATCGCATCCGCGTCCATGATGAGCGAGGCGGTGCTCGGGCAGGAGGTGGCGCTGGCGCAGGCTTTGCAGAGCCGTTTCCGGGCCGTGCTCACCGGTCAGATGGAAGCCGAAGAAGCGCACCTGGGCAAGCTGATCAGCCTGGCCGGTGTGCGCCGCTACCCGGGCCGCATCAAATGCGCGCTGCTGGGCTGGCACGCCCTGATGCACGCGCTGGACAGCGAAGCCGATCGCGCGGACAACCCGGCGGAGGTCACGCCATGAGCGCCGCGCCGGGCCGTTCCCAAGCAAGCTCGCACCGCAGCCCGCAGGGCGAAGGTACTCCAGTGAGAACACGACGTGAACGGGTCATGGTCACGCGCGAGGTGGCCGTGACCTGCGTGCCCGATGGGCGCCCCGCCGAACTGCCGGCCGGGACGCTGGTGCAGATCACCCAGGCGCTGGGCGCCTCGTTCACCTTGCTGGTCGACGGCCAGCTGATGCGCCTGGCCGGCGCCGATGCCGACGCCATCGGCAAGCCGGTGCCGCTCGCGCCGGTGCTGCCGGACGTTGCGGGGCCAGCCGGCCTGCGTGGACAGGTCTGGCAAACGCTCAAGACCTGCTACGACCCGGAGATTCCGGTCGACATCGTCGAGCTCGGTCTGGTCTATGTGTGCGACGTGCTGCCGATGGACGGCGGTGACTTCAGGGTCTCGATCAAGATGACCTTGACGGCGCCCGGCTGTGGCATGGGCGACATGCTGGTGGACGAGATCCATGAGAAGTTGCTGGCCTTGCCCCACGTGGCCGAGGTCGACCTGGAATTCGTGTTCGATCCGCCCTGGGACCGTTCCCGCATGTCCGAAGCCGCGATGTTGTCACTGGGCCTGTGACACGGCCCGGTGCCGGCCCCAGGCTCGCGCACGTGGGGTGGTTTCAGCGTTCGAGCTGGTCGCGTTTGTCGTGCACCGCGCTCCACGCGTCGGCGTCGGGCAGCGCGGGCTTGGTCCGCGTGATCGGCTTCCACACGAGCGCCAGCTCGGCGTTGAGCGGCGTGAAGTCCCGCTGGTCCTTGGGCACGTCTTCCTCGGCGTAGATCGCCGAGACCGGGCATTCCGGCACACAGACCGCGCAGTCGATGCACTCGTCGGGATCGATCACCAGGAAGTTCGGTCCCTCGCGAAACGCGTCGACCGGGCAGACATCGACGCAATCGGTGTATTTGCACCGGATGCACGATTCGGTCACGACAAAGGTCATGGCGCTCAGCCGCCGCAGGACCCGCAGCAGGAATCCACCCCGTGCACGGGCGGGCTCCCGGCGGGTTTGGCGATCTGCACGCGCCATTGTTCGGGACCACTTTCCAGCGCTGTCCAGCTGAAGGCGCCGTAGAGGCCGCTCTCGAACTGCCCGCGCAGCGGCTGCGGGTTGTGGTCGTTGATCAGTTCCATGGACCCGCCGGGCAACAAGGCTTTGAAGGTCGAGAACACCAGCGCATGGCGTTCGCGCGGAGCGATGCTGCGCAGGTCCACGGTGGGGGCGGGAGCGGTGGTGGTGTGCATGGATGGGTCCTGGGTTGGGTGAAGAGGAAAGGGTTGAAAAAGCGGAGCGGAATGAACAAGAGCGTCAGCCGTCCTTGCCGTCGAAGCGCGTCTGGAGCAGCCAGGGGGTGTAGATGAAGAGGTAGATCGCAAAAGCCACCGACCAGGCCGCGGCAGAAATCACCAGGGCCAGTGGCAGCCATGGCGGCACGGCCAGCGGCAGCAGCACGCGCACCGCAGCCGCCAGCACCACGAGCACGTAGGCCGTGATCTCCGGGCGGGACACCTGCAGCGCGCGCCCGGTGTGGCCGCGGGCGGTGCGCGTCATCATGCCGATGATGAGGCCGGCGGTGGCACCGATCGCCAGCGCATGCACGCCGGCTGAAACGCCGACCCAGCCGAACCGGGCCGCCGCCAGCAAGGCCAGGCCGAAAGGAATCCAGGCGTAAGACACATGCAGGATCCAGAGGATCGGGCGGTGCCGGGTCAGCGCAGGCCGCCACTGCAGCAGCCGCCCCACCTGGGCCAGCGCCGCGAGCGACAACGCCAGGCCACCGACCATGTTCCAGCCCGCCGAGGCCGGCGCAAACACCCACAGCAGCAAGGCCAGCGCGGTGAGCGCCAGCGCAGCGCGGTCCACCGGCGCACGCACCTTGAGTTTGAGCCCCGGGGTCGCGCTCATGGTGAAGGCCGGAATCACCCGACCCGCGATCACGCACTCGATCATCACGATCAAGGCCAGGGCGGCGTACAACGGGGTCAGCGGAGAGATCTCGAGGACGCCGGTCACCCCCAGGTGAAAGAAGCCGTTGGCCAGCGCGAGCAGCATCAACATCCCCGCCAGCGGCAGGTTGCGCCGGTTGCTCGCGCGCAGCAGCACATGGGTGAGCACCGCGGCCACCAGGGGCAGCAGCGCCAGGTCCAGCACGGCGTACAACGCATAAGGCCCGGTCACGGCGGCCACCCGGGCCGCCAGCCACAGCAGGGCCAGGGCCCCCAGAAAGGCGCCGCGCGGCGTGACCAGCCCCGTCCAGGCTTTGACCGCGGTCAGCAGGAAGCCCAGGATGACCGCGATCGCAAAGCCGAACAGCATTTCGTGCGCGTGCCACAGCAGCGGTGGCAGCGCCATGGTGAGGTTCCACGGGCCCAGGAACAGCGCCACCCACAGGGGAATCGACAGCAGCGCGAACGACGCAGCGCCCAGGTAAAAGGGCCTGAATCCCAGCCTCAGCAACGGCCAGCCCGGGGGCTGTGGCGCTGCGGTGGGCTGGGGCGGCGTGGCGTGCAGGGTGGGGAGGGCCATGGTGTGGTGGGCGTTGCAGGAACGGTCGGTTCGCTGCGAAGACCTCATAAGAAGTATGTGAGATGAATCTTATACCCAAACCACCCTTAAAGAAATATACTTGGTACCTCTTTAGGGGTTTCCATGCGACTTGCCGAGTACACCGACTACACCCTGCGCGTGCTGATGTATTGCGCGGCCCGCCCGCACCAGATGGTGACCATCAGCGAACTGGCCGAACACCATGGGGTGTCCCGGAACCACCTGATGAAAATCGTCACCGACCTGGGTCGCCAGGGCGTGCTGGAAACCACGCGGGGCCGCGGCGGCGGACTGCGCCTGCTGAAGGACCCGGCCCAGTTGCGCATCGGGGACGTGGTGCGTGCCTCCGAGACCGACTTCCGCCTGGTCGAGTGCTTCGACCCCGGCTCCAACCAGTGCTCGCTGTCGCCGACCTGCCGCCTGAAGGGCCTGTTCAACGCCGCGCTGGGGGCCTACTTCAAGGAACTCGACGGCATGACGCTGGCCGACATCGTCGAGCCCGTGCCGGCACCGGCCACGGGGCGCGCGATGTCACCGCGTGGCATCGCGGGGGTTTCTCCGGTGGCGGCACCCCGCAGCCTTCGCCAGCCCGCCCGCAAGGCAAAGCCCTTCCCCACGGCCTGACGCTTGCGCCGGGACCCATCCACCATCCATTGAAGGATCCGTCATGTCACAACCCCATCTGCACCTGTCACCCGACGCCATCTACCCGTTCGACGCCCGCGGCGTGGCCAAACGATTCCGGCACGCCGCCATCTTCGGCGCGCTCGACAGCCTGCAGCCGGGCGAGACCATGCGATTCGCCAACGACCACGACCCCCTGCCGCTGCTGTCGCAGATCGCGCAGCGCTACGGCGACCGCATCGGCGTGGCATACCGGCAGCGCGAACCCGGCGCGATCGTGATCGACTTCAGCGTGCTGTGAACGGACCAGGCGACGCAACCCCGCCATAGGGTTCGGGGCATCATGAAGCACCATCGCGAGCGACGGAGTCGTGGTTCAGGATCGCATCGCAACAGTTGCTGGGCGCCCACCCGGTTGCAAGCCCCTGTTGCCTAGCGCTGAGCGGAAGTTCTGCCGGTCCAGGAAAAGGACCGCAAGGCAAAGCGGTCGGGCGCACACAGCTTCGTGAAGCGGCCGAACCAGTCATACCACTGCACCACGCTCACATGGCTCTGGATCAGCGGCAGCTCCAGCAGGCGCACGCGTTGCGAGATGGCGGAAGGTGTCACGTGCAGCGCGCGGGCCGCGCGTTCGAAACTGCCCTCGCGCACCACGGCGGCCAGGGCATGACGGGCGGCATAGTCCAGCATGGATGCAGTTTTTCTGAATCGGGTGAAGGAAAGACAGTTTGCCTTCATTGCATTCCACAGGCAATCTCGGCGCATGACGTCGTTTCCCGTTTCCGCTTCGCTGGTGTTTCCGGTCTTCCTGCAGGGCCTGGTCCTGAGCCTGGGGCTCATCGTCGCCATCGGCGCGCAGAACGCGTTCGTGCTGCGCCAGGGGCTGCGGCGCGAACACGTGGCCAGCGTGGTGCTGTTCTGCGCGCTGGCCGATGCCGTGCTCATCACCGCCGGCGTGCTGGGCATGGCGCAGGCGCTGGGCCAGCACCCCGGCGTGGCCCGGGCCATGGCGCTGGCCGGCGCGGCGTTTCTGGCCTGGTACGGCTGGCAGGCGCTGCAGCGCGCACGGCTGTTCGGCCCCCAAGCGTCTTCTCACCTGCGGTGTGAATCCGGGGCTCCGCCGCTGGACGGGTCGCTGCCCCCCGAGGGGGCTGATCCGGCTCGGGGCGGCCCTGCGCCGGATCGCCTGACCCACGGCGCTGCGCTGGCGCAGGCAGCCGCCTTCACCCTGCTCAACCCGCACGTCTATCTGGACACGGTGCTGCTGGTGGGCAGCATCGGCGCCCAACAACCCGCCGGGCTGCGGGGCTGGTTCATCGCCGGATCCAGCATGGCCAGCCTGGGCTGGTTCAGCGCCCTGGGCTTTGGCGCGCGCTGGCTGGCGCCGCTGTTCGCCAGGCCACGCGCCTGGCAGGTGCTCGACGGCTTGATCGGCGGGACCATGTGGCTGCTGGCGGCACTGCTGGTGCGGCATGCCATGGCACCGCCCGGCGGCTGAGCACGAACGCACAATCCCCTGACACCCTGTTCCACCCCATTGCCATGTACCACCCCACCCACTTCGAAGAACACCGCCCCGGTGAACTGCAGCATGTGCTGCGCGAACACCCGCTGGGCGCGCTCATCACGCACGGCCCCGACGGCCTGGACGCCAACCACATCCCGTTCGAGCTGGACGAGGCCACCGGCCCGCACGGCACGCTGCGCGCCCACGTCGCGCGCGCCAACCCGGTCTGGCGCGAGGTGCCGGCCGACGGTGCGGACGTGCTGGTGATCTTCCAGTCCAGCGAGGCCTACATCTCGCCCAACTGGTACCCCAGCAAACCCGAACACCACCGCCACGTGCCCACCTGGAACTACCAGGTGGTGCACGCCCACGGCCGCCTGCGCGTGATGGACGACGAGCGCTTCGTGCGCGGCCTGGTGGCGCGCCTCACGCGCGAACACGAGCAGCGCTCGCAGCAGGCCAAGCCCTGGAAGATGGGTGACTCGGCGCCCGAGTTCATCACCGGCCTGCTGCAGGCCATCGTCGGCATCGAGATCGAACTCACCCGGCTGGTGGGCAAGTCCAAGCTCGGCCAGAACCGCGAAGCACGCGACCGGCTGGGCGCGGCAGCGGGGGTGGAGGGCCTGGGGAATGCAGAGGCGGCGCGGGCCATGCGCGAAGCGGGAGGGACCTGAAGGGCATGGCGGGTTGCGGCCGGCGGCAACCCGTCTCCACTGTTCAGTCACCGAGAAACAAGAAGCTCAAGAACTGGGCAATGATGCGGCCTACCAGACACCCTTCGACCCTCCCCGCGCCACCATCAGCGCCATCTGGGGCCGCTCTCACAGCCCGCAGGGGCCAGCGACTGGCACGGTCCGGCGGGCCCCAGCCTCCATTCGAACTCCTTCTGCACAGACATGACCCGAAAGACCGGCAACCTGGTACCCGAACTCTGGCGCTGCGACGCCGGCAGCGCCTCGGTGGCGGTGCTGCACATCCCCGGCGCGCTGGACCGGCGCCGGACCTTTGACATCGACGTGACCCTGATCGTGCGCGTGCCCGTCGAGGGCGACGAGCCCTGGCACGAGCTGGCGGTGGAGCTGGACGGCCAGCAGCAATGGCGCCGCCGCATTCCCAGCCACAGCCCCGGCCAGACCGACGGGCTGGACTACCACTGCCGCATCGAGCTGGAAACCGGTCGCGCGCTGCGCATCCGGGCAACCGCGGGCGCCGGCGGCTCGCGCATGCAGCAGCTCTGCATCGAGGCCCGGGAAGCGCTTTAAAGGGCGCTCTTTTCCAGCACCACGTCGATGCGCCGCTGGATGCGCGCCACCTCATCGGCAGCGCCCGCCGCCTGTGCGCGCTGCAACTGCACCTGGAGCCAGGCCAGCAGCGGACGGCGCCAGCCACGGGCGGAAGCGGTGTCGATGGCCAGCGTGATCGTGCCGGGCGTGGCCAGACCGCGCCTGAACAGGACGCCAGCGGCCACCAGACGGGACATCGGGTCAGCGATGCCGGCAAGCGCCGCATCGGGCGCACCGGTCGCGCCCACGAGGCCCCGGTGGGCCGCCGGCAACAACGCGGCATCGGCAGCCTGCGCGGCGCCCGCCAGGTAACGCGCATAGGCCTGCTCGGCCGGTGCGGCATCGCTTGCGAGCGCATCGAAGCCGGTGCACGGCGCAAAGTCGAGTGCCGCCGCCCGCGCGGCACAACGCAGCAACTCGATGCGCGCCAGCAGATCCGGCCGCGCCGTGCGCGACACCTCGGCGCGTGCCCGCGCAAACTCCGCCGCCTCCACCCGGCTGTCGCCACTGAGCCAGGCCTCCGCCGCCCGGTCCGCGCTGCCCTTGGCATTCATCTGCCATTCGGGCACCAGCGGGTTGTTGCCACAAGCGGCCAGCGCCAACACCGAGACCGCAACGCCCCAGCGAGCGATCCATCGCCACAGAAGCGCGCCCCGGGCCTCAACCGGCGAGAAGTGCCCAAACCCAGAAACACCGCGGAACTGGCTTTGCCAGGCCGCAGGTGTTGCCCCCTTGAGGGGGGATGCGGCTACGCGCAGCGAGCAAGCAACGGGGGTGTCTCGTGTCATGGCAGCTTGATCTCCGTGTCGCGCGCAAACGGCCACTTGCGGTTCAGGTCGTTGATGAGCGCGTCCACCTTGCGCAGGCTCGAGTCCACATCGCTGCGCAGCGCCCCCAGATCGGTGGTCGCTTCGCGGGTGTTGCTGGCGATGCCCTGTGCCTCCACCAGCAAGGTGTCCAGTTTGGTCAGGCTGCCGCGGGCCTCGCCGAGCAGGCCGTTGAGCTGCTGCACGGTGGTGCGTGCGTCGCCCACCAGACCACCCCCCGTGGCGTTGCCAGACCCGCCCGGGTCCTGCCCGAACACCTGCCGGTCGGCATTGACCACCAGCGAATCCAGCCGCTGGATCAGGCCATCGGCCCGCGCGAGCACGGCGTTGGCGTTGCCCAGCATCGCCGCCAGCTGCTTCGCATCTTCGTCGTTGCCCATGAGCAGACCCATCGCACCCTGCGGCCCCTTGAGGCGCTCGGTGGCCACCTGCAAGTTGGCCAGCGCCTGCTGCAGCGCAGCGTCGTCCTTGGTCAGGTTGTTGAGGTTGTCGAGCAGGTCGCGCGCCTGGATCACCAGCTTCGGGATCTCGGCCGCCGCGTCGCCGCGCAAGACCTGACGCACGGCGCCTTCTTCCAGCGGCGGGTCGCTCAGCACGCCGCTGTAGGCGCGGATCTTCGTGCCACCCACCAGCGCCTTTTCCATGGTGAAGATGCTGGTGCTGCGCAGCCATTTGGCGTCCTTGGTGGGCACGTCCACCAGAATGCGCACGTTGCCGTCCTCGGCCAGCTCCAGCTGCGCCACCTTGCCGATGGCAAAGCCGGCAAACGTCATGTCCATGCCGGCGACCACGCCCTCGGAGTCGTCCGACATCAGCACCAGGCGCTGCGTGCGCTCGAAGGCGCCGCGCGCGTACATCACGTACAGCGCCGAGCCCACCACCAGCGCCAGCAACAGCAGGAGCAGGAGCGCGGCCTTGAACTCCAGGTCGTTCACCGAGGGCACGGGGTCGGGCACGGGGCCCTGGGAATTCGTTGGGTTCATGGCTGGGGTATGCGGGGAATTCAATAGTAGTTGCCCATGAGGGACACCACTTCCAGCAAAAGAATCACCGACAGCAGGCGCGCGAATTCGGTGATGTCGCTGCGCCGCGCGTAACCGCCGTTGGCGTCGGGCTGGGCGCTGGCGGCCATGGGCACGAAGGCCACCGCCAGGCTGAAAAACAGGGTCTTGAGGACAAAGATCAGCGAGACCGCGGGCGAGAACACACTGCCCACGCTGCGGTTGTAGTCGGCCAGCGCCCAGGGCGAAAAGCCGTACACGTTCAGGTAGGTCAGCACCAGCGCGATGAAGCAGCTCAGCGCAGCCAGCAGCAGCACCGAGAACACCCCGGCCAGCGCGCGCGGCAGCATGTCCAGTCGCAGCAACTGCTGGCGCGGACGGCGCAGACCGCGGCGGTGTTCGTCGCTCAGCAGACGGCGGATGCGCTGCGACTCGGGCATGGTGTAACGAACCGCCACGAAGAGCGCCGCGTACAGCGGAATGAGCTCCAGCACCAGGGTGCGCACCAGCACCTCCAGCGCGTACTGCGAGAGGCCGTAGCTCAGCGCCGTGGCCACCACGATGCGGATCAGCACCAGGCTCACCAGGGCCGACAGCACCAGGAACCAGGTCAGCAGCGGCGCGCTGGCGCGGTACAGGTGCGCCATGATCGCGTGGCGCTCCTCGGGATCGTCGTAGCTGGAGGGCGACAGCGACAGCACCACGATCTCCGCGCCGATGAACAACACCTGCCACCAGGCGCCCCAGGCGCTCAGCACCCCCCGCCCCCAGCGCAGCAGCGTGTTGTGCATCGAAGCAAGCAGGTTCATGCGGCGGATCATAGCGGCGCGACGCGAAAGTGACAGCACAAGCCCGGAGGCTGGTGAAAACGCCCATGGCCGCGCGCGCGGTTTGTGGATTCAATGCCTCCATCGTGCCCACAACCGAGGGCGCTGCTGTAACAGGAGGCTTCCGTGACCCATTCCATTTCCCCGGTCGTGCGCCGCCAGACCATCGCCGATGCGCTGCACCGCACGGCCGTTCGTCTGCCGGCCAAGACCGCCATCGTCTGTGGCGACGCGTTATGGACCTACGCCGAGTTCGACGCGCTGGTCTCGCGTCTGGCCGCCGGCCTGCACCGCATCGGTGTCGGCGAAGGCGACAAGGTGGCCGTGCTGGCGCGCAATTCGCACGGCTTTGCCGCGCTGCGTTTTGCGCTGGCGCGCCGCGGCGCGGTGCTGGTGCCCATCAATTTCATGCTCAAGGCCGAAGAAGTGGCCTTCATCCTGCGCCACGCCGGAGCCCGCACGCTGGCCACCGACAGCGGCCTGGCCGGACTGGCGCGCGAAGCCACGGCGCTCGAAACACAGGTCCAGCAGTTCATCTGGCTGCCGAGCGAAGACCCTAGCGAGCCGGCGCCCGGCATGCACCGCTTCGACGAACTCGCCGCCTGCACCGATGCCCTGCCCGACGTGGCGCTGGGCAGCTTTGACCTGGCCCAGATCGTCTACACCAGTGGCACCGAATCCAGCCCCAAAGGCGCCATGCTCACGCACGACGCCGTGCTCTGGCAATACGTGAGCTGCGTCATCAACGCCGAAATCGCCGAAACCGACCGCACCCTGCACGCCCTGCCGCTGTACCACTGCGCGCAGCTCGACGTGTTTTTCGGTCCGGCGATCTACATCGGCAGCAGCAACGTCATCACCAGCAAACCGGTGCCCGACAACCTGCTCGCGCTGATCGAACAGCACCAGATCACCAGCTTCTTCGCGCCGCCCACGGTGTGGATCGCGCTGCTGCGTTCGCCGCTGTTCGACGCCAACAAGCTGGGCAGTCTGGCTAAGGGCTACTACGGCGCGTCCATCATGCCGGTGGAGGTGTTGAAGGAACTCGCCACGCGCCTGCCGGCCGTGCGGCTGTGGAACCTGTACGGCCAGACCGAGATCGCGCCGCTGGCCACCATGCTCGGGCCCGACGACCAGCTGCGCAAACCCGGCTCGTGTGGCAAGGCGGTGCTCAACGTGGAAACGCGCGTGGTCAACGACGCCCTGCAGGACGTGGCCGTGGGCGAGGTTGGCGAGATCGTGCACCGCTCGCCCCACCTGATGCTCGGGTACTTCAACGACCCCGAACGCACGGCGGCCAGCTTCGAGGGCGACTGGTTCCACAGCGGCGACCTGGCCATGATCGACGACGAAGGCTTCATCACCGTGGTCGACCGCAAGAAAGACATGATCAAGACCGGCGGCGAAAACGTGGCCAGCCGCGAGGTCGAAGAAATGATCTACCGCCTGCCCGCGGTGAGCGAGGTGGCGGTGATCGGCCTGCCCGACCCGAAATGGGTCGAGGCCGTGACGGCGGTCATCGTGGTCAAGGCCGGGCAGGCACTCACCGAAGACGAGGTGCTGGCGCACTGCAACCAGCACATGGCGCACTTCAAATGCCCGAAACGCGTGGTGTTCACCGACAGCCTGCCGAAGAACCCGAGCGGGAAGTTGTTGAAGCGGGAGCTTCGGCGGCGCCACGCGTGAAAGCCAGGTGCGCGCGTTCGCACCCGCCGCGCACGCCCTATTTCCGCTGCATGCGCTCCAGGTGGTCGATCAGGTCGTCAATGCGCCGCTGCGCGGCCCGCTCGGCCTGCTCATCGGAGCCGCCCACGTTCTTCACCCGATCGTAGTAGACGCTGCCCCAGACGGGCATTTCGCGCGACCCGTGCGTGCCGATGTCCGCGGTACCGCGCCCGTCGATCATCGCGGCCACCCGTTCCTTCGGAAACACACCCCCATGGCGCACGGCCAGCAGCGTCAGGTCGCTCGGCCGGACCACCAGAAAGGGCACCAACGGACCGTCACCGCGCCCGGCCACACCGTGACAGCTGGCGCAGCTGTTCTGGTAGTCCCAGCGGCCCGGGTCGCCCAGGCGCTGCGTCGGGACCTGTGCGTGCGCCGACGCCGCCAGCCACAAAACACCACCCGCCACCACCCACTTCCATGCCAACGTGTCCATGCTGCTTTCCTTTGTATTGAAATCTGTTGCGATCGGGAGACACAGTACCACCCCTGCCCGTTGCGGCGGAACGTGTCTCAGGAAACAGCTGTGCCTTCCGGAATTCCACTCTCCCGCCCGCCGCGCTCCAGCGCCCAGGCCACGTGCTCGCGCACGAGCGCGCTGGGGTGTTCGCTGCGGGCGACCAGGGCCTGGTGCAGGGCATTCCGCTCCACGCCCGCCACCGCCGACAACGCATTGCCCATCGCCACCGCGATGTTGCGCAGCCAGCGCTCATGCCCGATGCGCCGGATAGGGCTGCCTTCGGTGCGGTGCAGGAACTCCGCTTCGGTCCACGCAAACAGATCGATCAGCCTTGAACCGGCAAGCCCTTCGCGCGGATCGAAGTCGGACAAGGGGCTGCGCTGCGCGAACTTGTTCCAGGGGCAGACCAGCTGGCAGTCGTCACAGCCGTAGATGCGGTTGCCGACCAGCGGGCGCAGGTCTTCGGGGATCGCCCCCGCGTGTTCGATGGTCAGGTAGCTGATGCAGCGCCGCGCGTCCAGCCGCTGGGGCCCGAGGATGGCCCGGGTCGGGCAGACCTCGATGCAGGCCGTGCAGGCGCCGCAATGGTCCGACACCGGTTCGCTCGCGGGCAAAGCGATGTCCACAAAGATCTCGCCCAGGAAGAACATCGAGCCGCCTTCGCGGTTGAGCACCAGCGTGTGTTTGCCGCGCCAGCCCTGGCCGCTGCGGCTGGCGAGTTCGGCTTCGAGCACGGGCGCGGAGTCGGTGAACACGCGATGGCCGAGCGGCCCCACCTCGGTGGCGATGCGCTCGGCCAGTTTCTGCAGTCGGTTGCGCAAGACCTTGTGGTAGTCCCGCCCCCGGGCGTAGAGCGAAACCACGGCCTCGCCCGGCCGTTCCAGCCGGCCGAGCTCGATCGCCTGCCAGCCTTCGGGCGTGTCACGCGGCAGGTAGTCCATGCGCGCGGTGATCACGCTCACCGTGCCCGGCACCAGCTCGGCCGGGCGCGCGCGCTTGAGGCCGTGGCTGGCCATGTAGCCCATGTCGCCGTGAAATCCGGCCTGCAACCAGGCGTTCAGACCGGGTTCGGCCGCAGAAAGATCCACGCCGGTCACGCCGATTTGTGAAAATGCGAGCTCCCGGCCCCAGGCCTGAATCTGTGAGACGAGTTGAGCAGCAACAAAACCGGTTTTCATGTTCCACCCATTGTAGGAATGGACTCGGGAACGCGCTCCCCGGCAGACACCCCGTCTGGTGCCGCGGCTGGCGGGGTGTGGCCCGTGCTGCAGGTTCACTGGAACAGCGAAGAAGACACGCTCGCCTTCGCCAGCCGCCTCGCCACCTGCCCTGCGCTGGCCCACGCCACACTCACCCTGCACGGCGACCTGGGCGCGGGCAAAACCACGCTGGTGCGCCACCTGCTGCGCGCCCTCGGCGTGCAGGGGCGCATCAAGAGCCCGACCTACGCGGTGGTCGAACCGCACAGCAGCATCGACTGCCCGTTCATGCCCGATGGCGAAGTCCTGCACATCTGGCACTTCGATTTTTACCGCTTCAGCGACCCGCGCGAATGGGAAGATGCGGGTTTTCGCGAACTTTTTGCCAGCCCCGGCCTCAAGCTGGTGGAATGGCCCGAGCGCGCGGCCGACACGCTGTCCACCGTGGACGCCGATATTCACATCGAGCCCGAAGCCATGAGCCCCTCATCCCGCGACGAAGCCGACAGCGTGCGCAGCGTGCGCTTCACGGCTTACACGCCCACCGGCCGGCACCTGCTGGCAGTGCTGCAGGCATGACACAGCGCCAGAACGGTCCAAACCGCCGCACCCTGTTGCAGGCCGGCTCGCTGGTGCTGCTGCTCAGCACGCAGCAGATCGCGCGCGGCGCCAACGTGGTGGCGGTGCGCATCTGGCCGGCACAGGACTACACGCGTGTGACGATCGAATCGGACGGCGAACTCAAGGCCCGTCAGACCTCAGAGAGCGATCTGTCGCGCCTGACGATGGACATCGAGGGCATCGACCTCGTGGCCGGCATGCGCGAGCTGGTGGGCAAGCTGAAATCGGAAGACCCCAACATCGCAGGCATTCGCGTGGAGCAGCGCCAGGGCAAGCTGGTGCAGTTGCACATCGACCTCAAACAGCCGATCAAGCCCCAGGTGTTCAACCTGCAGCCGGTGGCGGCCTACCAGCATCGGCTGGTGTTCGACCTGTACCCGGTGCACGCGCCCGACCCGCTCGAGGAGCTGATCGCCCAGCGCATGAAGGAGCTCGACGAAGCCAGCGCGCGCGCCGCGCGCCTGCTGGGCGTCGAAACCGGCGCCCTGGGCAGCCCGGCCGGTACCGATGATCCCCTGGGCGAGCTGCTCGCGCGCAACGGCCATGCGCCGCTGGACAAGCCGGCACCCGCCCCGCCCAAAACGCCCGCCGCGAACACCGGCAAAGCGCCAGCCGTGCCCCTCCAGCCGCCGGCTTCGGGGGGCATCACCGACCGCCTGATCATCGTGGCCCTCGACCCCGGCCACGGCGGCGAAGACCCGGGCGCCATCGGCCCCGGCGGCACACGCGAAAAAGACGTGGTGCTCAAGGTGGCGCTGCGCCTGCGCGACCGCATCAACGCCACCCGCGTCAACGGCAACCCCATGCGCGCCTACCTCACGCGGGACGCCGACTTCTTCGTCCCGCTGCACGTGCGCGTGCAGAAGGCCCAGCGCGTCAAGGCCGACCTGTTCATCAGCATCCACGCCGACGCCTTCATGACGGCACGCCCCCAGGGGGCGAGCATCTTCGCGCTCAGCACCAAGGGCGCGAGCAGCGCCGCCGCGCGCTGGATGGCCGACAAGGAAAACGCCGCCGATCTGGTGGGCGGCATCAATGTCAAGGCCAAGGACGCCACGGTGCAGCGCACCCTGCTCGACATGAGCACCACCGCGCAGATCAAGGACAGCCTGAAACTCGGCAGCGCCATGCTCGGCGAGGTGGGCCGCGTGGGCAAGCTGCACAAGCCGCGTGTGGAGCAGGCAGGCTTTGCCGTGCTCAAGGCGCCCGACATCCCGAGCGTGCTGGTCGAAACCGCCTTCATCAGCAACCCGGAAGAAGAAGAGCGCCTGCGCAGCGTGAAATACCAGACCGACCTCGCCGATGCCCTGCTCAGGGGCATCGTGAAGTACTTCGGCGCCAACCCGCCGCTGGCCCGGTCCCGGCAGTTCTGATCAGGACGCCGCAGCGGCCCGCGCTTTTTCCGCCCGCGCCGCCCGCCAGCCACCAAAGATGGCGATCAGCCCCGGCACGAAGATCAGCGCCCAGATGATCTTGGACAGGTTGGCCTGCACCCAGGGCAGGTTGCCGAAGAAATAACCGGCGGCTGTCAGGCCGATCACCCAGATGATGGCACCGACCACGTTGTAGGCGGTGAACTTGCTGCGCGTCATCTCGGCCACGCCCGCGACGAAGGGCGCAAAGGTGCGGATGAAAGGCATGAAACGCGCCAGGATGATGGTCACGCCACCGTAGCGCTCGTAGAAGTTGTGCGCCTGGTTGAAGGCGTTCTTGTTGAAGAAACGCGAGTTTTCCCACTGGAACACCTTCGGCCCGAAGTAGCGGCCGATGCTGTAGTTGGTCTGGTCGCCCAGGATGGCGGCGGCCAGCATCAGGCCGGCGGCGAGCGACCAGTCCATCAAGCCGGCACCGCAGAGCGCACCGACGATGAACAGCAGCGAATCGCCGGGCAGGAAGGGCATGACCACCAGCCCGGTTTCCACAAAGATGATGAGAAACAGCAGGGCGTAGACCCAGGCACCGTAGGTTTGCACGAAGGCCATCAGGTGCTGGTCCACGTGCAGGATGAAATCGATCAAGAAGGCAATAAGTTCCATGAGGGGATTATCCCTGCCACCGGGACACCTACAATTTCCCCGGTGAACGCACCGCACCCCCTCCCGGCCCGCCAACCCATCCGCGAACTGCCCGACGAACTGATCAGCCAGATCGCCGCCGGCGAAGTGGTCGAACGCCCCGCCTCGGTGGTGCGCGAGCTGGTGGACAACGCGCTCGACGCCGGTGCCACCCAGGTCACCGTGCGCCTGCAGGCCGGCGGCGTGCGGCTGATCAGCGTGGAAGACAACGGCTGGGGCATCCAGCGCACCGAACTGCCCACCGCGCTCAAGCGCCACGCCACCAGCAAGATCGCCAGCCTGGGTGACCTGGAATCCGTGCACACCATGGGTTTCCGCGGTGAGGCGCTGGCCGCCATCTGCTCGATCGCCGAAGTCTCGGTGCTCACGCGCGTGGACAGCGGCGACGAGCCCCACGGCTGGCTGCTCGACGGCCGCAGCGGCGAACTGCAACCCACCGCGCGCAACCCGGGCACCACGGTCGAGGTGCGCGAACTCTTTTTCGCCACGCCGGCGCGGCGCAAGTTCCTGAAAACCGACGCCACCGAACTGGCCCACTGCATCGAGGCCGTGCGCCGCCACGCGCTGGCGCGGCCCGAAGTGGGTTTTGCGATCTGGCACGACGGCAAACTGGTGGCGCAGTGGCGCGCCGTGGCGGCCGACCTTGCGGGTGGCGGCACGCTGGACGCGCTGCGCCAGCGCCTGGCCGACGTGCTGGGCGAAGACTTCATACAACAGGCGGTGGCGGTCAACTGGCCGGCTGACGCCGTGCCCGGTGAAGTGGCCCGGGCCGATGGCGTGCAGCGCCTGCGCGTCTGGGGCTTTGCCGGCGTGCCCGACGCGGCGCGCTCGCGCAGCGACTGGCAATACGCCTACGTGAACGGCCGTTTCGTGCGCGACAAGGTGATCGGCCACGCCGCGCGCAGCGCCTATGAGGATGTGCTGCACGGCCACCGCCAGCCGGTCTACGCGCTCTACGTGAGCCTGGACCCGACGCGGGTGGACGTGAACGTGCACCCGACCAAGATCGAGGTGCGCTTCCGCGACAGCCGAGAGGTGCACCAGGCGGTGCGCCACGCGGTGGAAGCCGCGCTGGCCGCGCCGCGTTCGGCCGCAGCCGCGGCGGCGCAAACCACGCTCATGCCCGGAGAGACGCCTTCCGGTTCGGCTTCGGCGATACCGCCCGGTGCGGCCTGGAACGCTCCCGAGCGCCTGCCCTCCCCGCTGGGTGGCGCACAGAACCCGCTACCCTTCCAGCGCTATGCACCGCCCGACGACACCATCGGCCAGCGCGTGAGCGACCTCGGGGCCTTGTGGGGCAACGGCCCCCAGGGTTCAGCCCAACGATCCGATCCGGCGAGCCCATCGATCGGCTCGGAGCGAACGGACGGAACGCGCAGTGAAACAGCCGTCGTCCAACCCCTGCCCGAAGGCGACTGGCCGCTCGGCCGCGCCATCGCACAGCTGCAGGGTGTCTACATCCTGGCCGAAAACGCCCAGGGCCTGGTGGTGGTGGACATGCATGCGGCGCACGAGCGTATCGTCTACGAACGCCTCAAGCAGCAGATGGACAACGAGCAACTGGCCAGCCAGCCGCTGCTGATCCCGGCCACCTTCGCCGCCACGCCCGCCGAGGTGGCGACCGCCGAAGACAGCGGTGTGGTGCTCGCCATGCTCGGCCTGGAGATCGTGCCGTTTTCACCCAAGACGCTGGCGGTGCGCGCCGTGCCGACCACGCTCGCGCAGGGTGACCCGGTGGAACTCGCGCGCAGCGTGCTCGCCGAGCTGAGCCAGCACGATGCCAGCACCGTGGTGCAACGCGCGCGCAATGAGCTGCTGGCCACCATGGCCTGCCACGGCGCGGTGCGCGCCAACCGGCGCCTGGCGCTGGACGAAATGAACGCGCTCCTGCGCCAGATGGAAGTCACCGAGCGCTCCGACCAGTGCAACCACGGCCGCCCGACCTGGCGCCAGGTCAGCATGCGCGAGCTGGACGCGCTGTTCCTGCGCGGGCGCTGAACCTCCGGGAGGCATCACCATGGTGCATCTGCTCGACAACATCTTCTGGCACGCCCTGACCGGCCCGCAGGCGCACTGGGCCGTCGGTTCGGGCGGCGCCCGCCGCTACGCCCCGGGCTTCTCGCCCATCGTCGGTTTTGCCCACCCGCAGCGCCCCGATCTGGACGCGCTGGCACCGCATTGCGGACCCGACGAACATTTCTACTGCGCCGGCTGGTCGGGCCCGGCGCCCGCGGGCTGGGTGGTCGAGGCCGAGACCACCATGCACAAGATGGTCTGGGCGGGCGAGGCACCGGTGCTGGACGAAGCCCCCGACGCCCGCCCCATCACCCGCGAACACCTGGACCAGGTGCTGGCCCTCGCCGAACTCACCCGCCCCGGGCCGTTCGGCCCGCGCACCATCGAGCTCGGCGAATACTTCGGCCTGTTTGACGGCGAACGCCTCATGGCCATGGCCGGCGAACGCAGCGTTGCCGAGACCCTGCGCGAGGTCAGCGGCGTCTGCACCCACCCGGACTTCCAGGGCCACGGGCTGGCGCGGCGGCTGATGCGAAAACTCATCGCGCGCCAGCTCGCACGCGGCGAAACCCCGTTCCTGCACGTGATGAGCGACAACACCGGCGCCCTGGGCCTGTACCAGCGCATGGGTTTTCGCACCCACCGCGAATCGGTGGTGAGGGTGATTGCCCGCCATTGAGAGCTGCGGGTTTTGCCAACCGAACAGCTGACCGGAGCAGGTGCCCAGGCCCAGAACGCGGCGGAACCGGCTTTGCCGGGCCGCACCGCGTTGCCCCCTGGAGGGGGTCGCGCGAAGCGCGGCGGGGGTGCTCCCTCCTAGTCCAGGGTCTGCCGGTAGCGTTTGAGCGCCACGGCGCCAGCGATCGCCAGAAACAGCAACATGGGCCAGAGGTCGGCCCAGAGCTGTGGCGCCTGGTTGCCCTTGAGCATGATGCCGCGCACGATGCGCAGGAAGTGCGTCAGCGGCAGGCCCTCGCCCAGCCATTGCGCCCAGACCGGCATGCCGCGGAACGGGAACATGAAGCCCGAGAGCAGCATGGAAGGCAGGAAGAAAAAGAAGGTCATCTGCATCGCCTGCAGCTGGTTGCGCGCGATGGTGGAAAACGTGAAACCGACCGCCAGATTGGCCACCATGAAGACGCCGATCATGGCCATCAGCAAGACGAAACTGCCCACCATCGGCACCTCAAACAGCAGCCAGGCCGCGCCCAGGATCACGCACAGCTGCACGTAGCCGATCACCACGTAGGGCAGGATCTTGCCCACCATCACCTCCAGCGGCCGCACCGGCGTGGCGAGCAGGTTTTCCATCGTGCCGCGCTCGCGCTCGCGCGTCATGGCCAGCGAGGTCAGCATCACCATGGTCATGGTGAGGATGGTGCCGATCAGGCCGGGCACGATGTTGTAGCGCGACAGGCCCTCGGGGTTGTAGCGCCGGTGCACCCGGATCTCGAACGGTGCCGCGCCCTTCTGCAGCGACCGCAGCGGGCCGGTGAGGTCGTGGCGCAGGGCCAGGTTCGTCATCTCGCCGAGCGCGGCGATCGCGTTGCCCGAGGCTGAGGGGTCGGTGGCGTCCACCGAGACCAGCACCGACGGGCGTTCGCCGCGCACCACATCGCGCGAAAAACCGGGCGGTATCACGATCATGAACTGCACCTCGCCCGTGGCGACCAGGGCATCGGCCTCGGCTTCGCTGGTGCCCTGGTGCACCACCTTGAAGTAACCGGTGTTCTGCAGCGAGGCCACCAGGCTGCGCGCCAGCGGGCCGGCGTCGGCCGCGACCACCGCCGTGGGCAGGCCCTTGGGGTCGGTGTTGATGGCGTAGCCGAACAGCACCAGCTGCATCACCGGCACACCCACCGCCATGGCGAAGGTGAGCCGGTCGCGCAGCATCTGCTGGAACTCCTTGATGAACACGGCCCAGGTGCGCGCGGGCGAAAACCATTTCATGTTTTCCCCGCCTGGCCGTTGCCGAAGTTGTCCTGCGCCTGGTCGATCAGGCTGATGAACACGTCCTCCAGGTTGGCCCGCGTTTCGTGCAGCGCAACGCCGCTCTCGCCCTGGAAGGCGCCGAGCGACTGCGCCAGCAGCGCGGCGTCGCGCCCGGCCACGTGCAGCGTGTTGCCGAAAGCGACGACGTTCTGCACGCCGGGCAAGGCGCGCAGGCGCTCGCTCAAGGCCGGGTCGGTGACGCCCTCGATGGCCCAGACGCTCAGGCCCGCCGCGTCGACGATCTCGCGTTCGCTGCCACGCGCGAGCACCTTGCCGTAGGCGATGTAGACCAGGTCGTGGCAGCGCGCGGCCTCGTCCATGTAGTGGGTGGACACCAGCACCGTGATGCCCTGCGCGGCCAGTCGGTGGATCTGGTCCCAGAAGTCGCGCCGCGCCTTGGGGTCCACGCCGGCCGTGGGTTCGTCGAGCAGGAGCAGGCGCGGCCCGTGGATCAGGCAGGCGGCCAGCGCCAGGCGCTGTTTCCAGCCGCCCGAGAGCGTGCCGGCGAGCTGGCGCTGGCGCGCCTGCAGGCCCAGTTGCTCCAGCGCCTGGTCCACCGCCGCCCGGCGCTGCGGCAGCTCGAACAGCCGGGCCACGAAATCCAGGTTTTCACGGATCGAGAGGTCGTCGTAGAGGCCGAACTTCTGCGTCATGTAGCCGACCTGGCGCTTGATCGCGGCGGCCTCGCGGCGGAAGTCCAGCCCCAGGCACTGGCCTTCGCCCGCGTCGGGACGCAGCAGGCCGCACAGCATGCGGATCGTCGTGGTCTTGCCGCTGCCGTTGGGCCCGAGGAAACCGCAGATGCGGCCCTGGCCCACCTGCAGGGTCACGTCGTCCACCACGGCGCGACCGTCGTAGCGCTTGGTCAGGCCGCGCACATCGATGGCGAGGGCGTTCATTTCGGCTCCTGAGCCAAAGGACTCACGTCCAGCGGTTGGCCGGGGTGCAGGCGGTTCGCGTCGGCCGGGCGTGGCGCCGCTTCCACCAGAAACACCAGCCGGGCGCGCTGGGCGTTGGAGTAGATCACCGGCGGCGTGAATTCCGGACCACTGGCGATGCGGACAATGCGCGCGGGAATCGCCTCACCACAACCGTCGCAGCGCAGGCCCACCCACTGGCCGGTGGCCAGCGCACCGACCTCGGTCTCGGGCACGTAGAACCGGGCCTTCACACCGCCCGGCGGCAACAGCGACAGCACCGGCTGACCCGGCGCCACGGTTTCGCCGACCCGGAAAAACACCTCGGCCACCAGGGCATCGGCGGGCGCGGGCTGCTGCTTCTGGGCCAGCCGCCAGTCGCTCTGGCGCAGCACCTGGCGCGCGGCTTCGGCCTGGGCCTCGGCGGCGTCGGTTTCGTCGCTGCGCGCCGGCAGGGCCGCCACGCGCAGGGCGGCCTGCAGCTCGGCGACGCGGGCGTTCGCCTGGTCGAGCGCGGCCTTGGCGGCATCCTGGCTGGCCTGCGACACAAAACCCTTGGCCACCAGATCGCGCTGGCGCGCCCAGGCGGTCTGAGCCAGCCCGGCCTGCGCCCGGGCCTGCGCCAGCTGGGCGCGGGTCACCGCCACTTCGTCACTGCGCCGGCCTTTGGTGGTGTTGGCGGCCTGGGCCAACGTGCCGGCCAGGCGCGCCTGGGCCTCGGCCTGTGCCGCCTGCTCGGCCTGGGCATCGAGCGCGAACAAGGCGTCGCCCTGCCGGACCCGGTCACCCGCCCGCACGGCCAGCGTGTCGAGACGCCCACCCACCGGGGACGACACGTGCACGTAGTCGCCTTCGACATAACCCGACCAGCCCGCGGGCGGCGCCTCACCGCAGGCCAGCAGCCCGGCGACCAGGGCCAGCACCGCGGCCAGGCCCGGTGCACGGTGGATGAAACGGGGGAACACGCTTTCGGTCATGGGCTCGTCGTCCGGTGGTGTCGATGCGGGTGTGGGCGCTCCGCTGGCTTTGTTCATTCTGCCCTGAACTTTTCGGGTTGGGTCGCATCACTCCTTGCCATGAAGCGCCTCCTGATCGTCCTGTTTTCTGCGGCCGCTGTGCTCACCGGCTGTGCCACCCTCGACCAGCGGCAGCGCGCCTGGATCTTCCAGCCCTCGGACCGCAGCTGGTGGCGCGGGGACGAAGCGGCAGCGGGCATGGACGATGTCTGGATCCACTTCCCGTCGCAGGAAACCGGGCAGCCGGTGAAGCTGCACGGGCTGTGGCTGGCCCACGAGAACTTCAGTTCGCGGGCCGGTGCGCCGGTGCTGCTCTACCTGCACGGCGCGCGCTTCAACGTCACAGGCTCGGCCTTCCGGGCGCGCCGCATGCAGGAACTGGGCTTTTCGGTGCTGGCCATCGACTACCGCGGTTTCGGCAAGAGTTCGCCGGGGCTGCCCTCGGAAACCATGGCCTACGAAGACGCCCGGGCCGCCTGGGACTGGCTGGGCCAGCAGTACCCGGGCCGGCCGCGCTACATCTTTGGCCACTCGCTGGGTGGCGCCATCGCGATCGAACTCGCGGCCCAGGTGGCCGACGAAGCGGGCACGCTGGTCGAAGGCGGTTTCACCTCCATCCCCGACGTGGTCAGCACCTTCAAGTGGGGCTGGCTACCGGTGGGGCCGCTGATCACCCAGCGCTTCGAGGCGGTCAAACGCGTGCCGGCGATCGGCTCGCCGCTGCTGGTGGTGCACGGTGGAGAAGACCGGCTGATCCAGCCCGAACTGGGGCGTCGCCTGTTTGAGGCCGCCACCGGACCCAAGGCCTTCGTGCTGGTGGAAGGCGGCTCGCACCACAACACCAACTCGGTGGGACAGCCGCAGTACCGGGTGGCCCTGGCCGACCTGTTCGGGCTCCGTTAGCGCTGCACCGCCGGCCGCACAGGCCGGAGCCAGTCGGTCCATACCATGGCACCAAATCAGTGCCAACTGGCAGGATGAGCATAGAACGCACCAATATAGAGCCTCAAGCACCCAATTCATGCATATCACTGGGCGAAATGCCGGTCTCGCATAATTCAATGCACATTTTTGGAGCATTGAACGCATGAAGTACGCCTCGGTCCACGACTTTCTGTCCCACGTCGCCCTGCGCAATCCCGGCCAGCTCGAGTTCCTGCAGGCCGTCACCGAAGTGATGGAAAGTCTCTGGCCTTTCATCGCTGCCCACCCGAAATACGCCGAACAAGGCCTGCTGGACCGGCTGGTCGAACCCGAGCGCATCGTGATCTTCCGCGTGTCCTGGGTGGACGACCACGGCAGCGTGCAGGTCAACAAGGGCTACCGCATCCAGCACAGCATGGCCATCGGTCCGTACAAGGGCGGCCTGCGTTTCCACCCCTCGGTCAACCTGTCGGTGCTGAAGTTCCTGGCCTTCGAGCAGACCTTCAAGAACGCGCTGACCACCTTGCCCATGGGCGGCGGCAAAGGCGGCTCGGACTTCGACCCCAAGGGCAAAAGCCCGGCCGAAGTGATGCGCTTCTGCCAGGCCTTCGCCAGCGAGCTGTTCCGCCACGTGGGTGCCGACACCGACGTGCCGGCCGGCGACATCGGCGTGGGGGGTCGTGAAGTGGGCTTCATCGCCGGCATGGTCAAGAAGCTCTCCAACCGCGCCGACTGCGTCTTCACCGGCAAGGGCCTCGCTTTCGGCGGTTCGCTGATCCGCCCGGAAGCCACCGGCTACGGCACGGTCTACTTCGCGCAGGAAATGCTCAAGACCCGCGGCAAGTCCTTCCAGGGCTTGCGCGTGTCGGTGTCCGGTTCGGGCAACGTGGCCCAGTACGCGGTCGAGAAGGCGATGGAGCTCGGTGCCCGGGTGATCACCGTGTCGGACTCCAGCGGCACCATCGTGGACGAAGCCGGCTTCACGCCCGAGAAGCTGGCGATCCTGATGGACGTGAAGAACCACCACTACGGCCGCGTGAGCGACTACGCCGAACGCACCGGCGTGAAGTTCGAAGCCGGCGTGCGGCCCTGGCATGTGCCGGTGGACGTGGCCCTGCCCTGCGCGACCCAGAACGAGCTGGACGGGAACGATGCCCGCACGCTCATCGGCAACGGCGTGCTCTGCGTGGCCGAAGGCGCCAACATGCCCTCCACCATCGAAGCCGCCAAGGCCTTCGAGGCGGCCGGCGTGCTGTACGCGCCAGGCAAGGCATCGAACGCGGGCGGCGTGGCCACCTCGGGTCTGGAGATGAGCCAGAACGCGCTGCGCCTGTCGTGGCCCCGTGACGAGGTCGATGGTCGCCTGCTGCAGATCATGCAGGGCATTCACGCCGCCTGCCTGAAATACGGCAAGCAAGCCGACGGCAGCGTGAGCTACATCGACGGCGCCAACATCGCCGGCTTCGTCAAAGTGGCCGACGCCATGCTGGCCCAGGGCGTCATTTAATTCCCCCGCGCCGCTACGCGTCACCCCCCCAGGGGGCGGCACCAGCCGTCTGGCAAAGCCAGCCCGGCGGTGCCCTTGATCCGGTCAGCTTCGCGCAAACACCAGGGCGCAACTCGTCTACAACCGGATCCGCGCGGCCAGGGCCTGCAGTTCGGCCAGCGGCGGGTCTTTGCGCGGCCAGACCAGGTCGACCCCGTCGTTCGCGTAGCGGGGCAGCACGTGCACGTGCACATGCGGCACGGTCTGCCAGCCGGCGGGCTTGTTGGTCTGCAGCAGGGTCATGCCCTCGGGCTGGTAGGCCGCCTGCACCGCCCGGGCCACCCGGTGGGCCACGGCAAACAGGTGGGCGGCTTGTGCTTCATCGAGCTCCATGAACGTCTCCACCTGCCGGCGCGTGGCCACCAGCACGTGGCCAGGGTTGACCTGGCCGGCATCCATGAAGGCGATGACCTGCTCGTCCTCGAACACGATGGCCGCGGGAATGTCGCGGCGAATGATGCGGGTGAAAACGCTGTCGGTCATGGTCGGTCTCCGGCAAGGTTCGGGCGTGTCAGGGCGTGTCAGGCCGCGTCCATCAGCAGCGAGGTGATCACTTCGGAGGTCCATCGGCTGGCATCGCCAGCGGGATCGGCAGGTCCAGATCGAGGCCGGCGAATTCGCAGCCACGCCGGTAATCGAGCAGGTGCTTGCGTGTCCAGCCCACGGCAGCTTCGACATCGTGCTGGCGCAGGGCCTCGAACACATGGCGGTGCGCCTCCAGCAGACGCTCGCCCGATTGCGGCAGCGCCGGTGCGATGGCCGCGTAGCCGGCGCGCATGAGCAGGCTGACCGGGGCACGGGCCAGCTGCAGCGCCTGGTTGCGGGTCGCTTCGGCCACCAGCGACTGGAATTCGATGGTGCTGGCCACGACCGACCGGCCATGAGCGACATGGGCTGCGGTCTGTTCGATGTTGAGCGCCAGCGCCGCCAGTTCGGCTTCGGTGATGCGCTGCGCCGCCAGCTCGGCACACAGCGGCTCCAGCGCGGAAGCCACCTGCCAGACATCGCCGAAAGTGACCTGGTGCATGCGCAGCGCGCGCTCGGCGGCGCTGGCCAGATCGCTGTTGCGCGGCACAGCCACCAGCAGCTTCTTGCCCTGGCGACGCACCAGCCCGTCCTGCTCCAGCTGGCGCAGGCCTTCCCGTATGGTGGACCGGTGCACGCCGAACCGCGAGGCCAGATCGGACTCGGTCGGCAAGGGTTCGCCCGGCTGGATCTCGCCGCGCACGATGCGCTGCCGCAGGTCGTCGGAGACGACGCGGTAGGCAGGGTGCAGCTGAAGTTTTTCGATGTCCATCATGGGGAAGCTGGGCGGGCCGGGTGAGTATGCCAGCGCCCTGACCGTTGCACCGTCAACAGGCTCCTGCCCGGCGCGAGCGGCTTGACCCAGGATGCGGTGGAACCGGCTTTGCCGGGCCACTCGCATCGCCCCCTTGAGCAAGGGGGTGACGCGCCGCAGGCGCGGCGCAGGGGTGGGTCAATCAGCACTAAAGCCCGATGCCTTGATTACGGGTTCCCAGCGTTTCGCGGACTGGGCGCCCCGCGCTGCCAGTTCTTCGGGCGATTGGCCCACCGGGCTGAACCCCATGGTCAGCAGGCGTTCGCGCACATCGGGCATGGCCAGCACCCTGGCCAGCGCCTGGTTCCAGGTGGTCACGACCCTGGCCGGCGTGTTGGCCGGGGCGTACATCGCGTTGAAGCCCATGCCCGTGATGCCGGGGTAACCGGCCTCGGCAAAGGTCGGCACGTCGGGCAGTTGCGGCGCGCGCTGTTCGGACGACACGGCCAGCACGCGCAGCTTGCCCGAGCGGTGGGGCTCCACCAGGCTGCTCAGCACGTCGATGCTGGAACTGATGTGGCCGCCCATCAGCGCCGCGGCCATGGGTGCGCTGCCCTGGAACGGCACGTCCTGCATCTTCACGCCGATGGTGTCGCCCAGCACCATGCCAAAGAAGTGGTGCGGCGCGCCCCGGGCCGGGATGCCGTAGTTGGCCTTTTCGGGGTTCTTCTTCGACCAGGCCACGAATTCGGCCACGGTGTTCACCTTGGGGTCGGCGCCCGAGGCCAGGGCAAACGCGAACTCGCTGACCGTGGCCACCGGCACCAGGTCCTTGACCGGGTCGTAGCTGAGCTTCTTGAAAGTAAAGGGATACAGCGCACGCAGCGCGTCCGGGCCCAGCATCATCACGCTGCCGTCGGCCGGCGCAGCCTTGAGCAGGTCGACGGCGATGCGGCCACCGGCCCCGGGCTTGTTGTCCACCAGCACGGTGCGGTTGAGTTCGACCTTGAGCTTCTCGGCCAGGATGCGGGCGATGGTGTCGAAGGAGCCTCCGGCCGGGAATCCGACCAGGATGCGGGCGGCGGGGTCCTGCGCCAGTGCGCCCAACGGCGCTGCCGCGGCGAGCAGGCCGGCGAGCAGGCCCTGGGTGAAACGGCGGCGGGGGAAAAGGGTCTTGGTTTTCATGCTGGTCTCCTGGGGTTTGTTGAGGGTGAGGGGAAAAACGGGATTCAGGGCGGTGCGCCGGCCCGGGCGGGCGCGGGCCGGGCGTCCTGCTCGGCCTGCACGAGCCGCCAGAGCACCTTGCCCGAGGCGCTGCGCGGCAGGGCCTCCACGAACTCGACGCAGCGCGGGTACTTGTAGGCGGCCATGTGCTCGCGGGCCCAGACGATCACGTCCTGTTCGGTGACGGTCGAACGGTGGCTGGCGTGCGGCACGATCACGGCCTTCACGCTTTCGCCGCGGTACGGGTCGCGCACGGCGATCACGCAGGCCTCCTGCACCGCCGGGTGCTGGTGCAGATGGGCCTCGACCTCGGCGGGCCAGACCTTGAAGCCGCTCGCGTTGATCATGCGTTTGAGCCGGTCGGCCAGGTAGAAATAGCCGTCGGCGTCCACGCGGCCCAGATCGCCGGTGCGGAAATAGCGGCCGTCACCAAGCTCAACGAAAGCCTGGGTCGTGGCCTCGGGC
The DNA here is from genome assembly GCA_030653975.1 of Hydrogenophaga sp. Classification (GTDB taxonomy): domain Bacteria; phylum Pseudomonadota; class Gammaproteobacteria; order Burkholderiales; family Burkholderiaceae_C; genus Hydrogenophaga. The sequence goes on from JAURYH010000035.1 coordinate 110,219, forward strand.
TGGTTCCAGTAACCCTGGAACACCTGCGGCCCGCAGACCACGATCTCGCCGACCTCGCCCGCCGGCAGGTCCTGCAGGGTGTCGGGGTCGATCACGCGCGCCCGGGTGCCGATGTAGGGAATGCCCAGGCAGTGGCGGCGCGGCGCGTGGCGCGGGTTGGTGTGGGTGGGCGCGGCGGTTTCGGTGAGGCCGTAGCCCTCGACATAGTCCAGCCCGAAGCGCTGCTTCAGCTGGGCCGCCACCGCATCGGGCATCGGTGCACCGCCGCCACCGATGTAGCGCAGGCTGGCGAGGTCGAACGATGCCAGTTCGGGCGCGGCCAGCAGGTCGATCACCATGGTCGGGATGTTGGGCCAGTGCGTCACACGGTGCGCCGCGATGGCCAACGCCGCCTGCCCGCGGTCCCAGCGCGGCAGCAGCACGATGCGGCAGCCGTGGCGGATGGCGGCGAGCAGACCCATCACCAGCCCGGTGATGTGGAACATCGGCACGACGACCAGCACCGCGTCGCCCGCGCGCATGTCGAGCCAGGGCCCGGCGGCCATCACGTTGTGCAGCAGCGTGGCGTGGCTGTGCATGCAGCCCTTGGCCGCGCCCGTGGTGCCGCTGGTGTAGGACAGCAGCGCGAGGTCGGCGCCGCGCACCGTCACCACCCCGGGCGCCGGCTCGGCATCGAGCAGGTCGCGCCAGCGGTGGACCGCCACCGCGCGGGCCTCGGGCAGGGCCCGGGGCATGAGCAGCCAGTCGCGCCAGGCGGCCGGCCAGCGGGCGGCGACCTCGGGCGCGTCGTCCGGCAGGGCATCGGCCCAGTCGAACACCACCAAGTGCCGCAGCGCCGAACCGCCCGCCGCCGCGTCGGCCGCGTGCGCCAGTTCCGGCGCAATGTCCGCCGAGGCGATGGCCACGGCGGCTTGCGCGTCGGCGATGGGGTGGCCCAGTTCGTCGGCCTTGTTCATCGGGTTGAGCGGCACCACGACCGCACCCACCCGCAGCAGTGCATGGAAAGCGACGATGAACACGGGGCTGTTCTGCGTGAACAGCAAGACCCGGTCGCCCGGGCGCACGCCCAGGCGCTGCAGGGCCGCCCCCAGGCGCAGCGCCGTGTCGTGCAGTTCGGCCCAGGTGCTGTGCCGCCCCAGGAAGTCCAGCGCCACGGCCTGCGGCGTGGCCAGCGCGCGGGCTTCGAAGGCCTGCCAGAGCGATTCGTCGGGCACATCGATGTGCCGCGGCACGCCGGGCGGCCAGAAGCGTGCGTGCGGTTCGGCGGCCGGCGGCGGCGTGATCAAGGGCAGGTTGCTCATACGGGTGTCACCTTCAGCAGCCCCGCGTCACCGGCTGTTCCACCGGTTTGCGCCGCAGGCCCAGCCGGGCGAGTTCGAGTTTGGCCAGGGACTGGCGGTGCACCTCATCGGGGCCGTCGGCCAGGCGCAGGGTGCGCTGGTCGGCGTAGGAATAGGCCAGCCCGAAGTCGTCCGACACGCCGGCGCCGCCGTGGGCCTGGATGGCCCAGTCGATCACCTTGCAGGCCATGCTGGGCGCCACCACCTTGATCATCGCGATCTCGGCCTGCGCAGCCTTGTTGCCCACGGTGTCCATCATCCAGGCGGCCTTGAGCGTGAGCAGGCGCGCCTGCTCGATCAGACAGCGCGATTCGGCGATGCGCTCGTGCCAGACGCCCTGCTCGCTCAGCGCCTGGCCAAACGCGGTGCGCGCCGCGAGCCGCTGGCACATCATCTCCAGCGCGCGCTCGGCCGCGCCGATGGAGCGCATGCAGTGGTGGATGCGCCCGGGGCCGAGCCGCCCCTGCGCGATCTCGAAGCCGCGCCCTTCGCCCAGCAGGATGTGGTCGGCCGGCACGCGCACGTTCTCCAGCAGCACCTCCATGTGGCCGTGTGGCGCGTGGTTGTAGCCGAACACCGGCACCGGCCGCAGCAGCTTCACGCCCGGCGTGTCGGCGGGTACCACGACCATGCTCTGCTGCGCGTGGCGCAGCGCTTCGGGGTCGGTCTTGCCCATCACGATGAAGACCTGGCAGTGGCGGCTACCGGCGCCGGTGGACCACCACTTGCGGCCGTTGATGACGAAGTGGTCGCCGTCGCGCCTGATCTCGCACTGGATGTTGGTCGCGTCGGACGAGGCCACGGCCGGCTCGGTCATCAGGAAGGCCGAGCGGATCTCGCCGCGCAGCAGCGGCTCCAGCCAGCGGTCCTTGAGTTCTTCACTCGCGTAACGCTCCAGCGTTTCCATGTTGCCGGTGTCGGGTGCGCTGCAGTTGAAGACTTCGCTGGACCAGTGCACCCGGCCCATCACTTCGCACAGCGGCGCGTAGTCGAAGTTCGACAGCCCCTCGGGCGCACGCGCCGAGTGCGGCAGGAACAGGTTCCACAGGCCGGCCTCGCGCGCCAGCCCCTTGAGCCGCGCCACCGTGGGACAGGCGGTCCAGCCCTCGGGCGAGTCCCAGCGCTGGGCCGCGGCCTCCTGCGCCACCTGGGCCTCGTTGGGGTAGATGTGTTGGTCCATGAAGGCCAGCAGGCGCTGGCGCAGTTCGCGCGTGCGTTCGGATTCGATGAAGAAACTCATGGGAATGACTCCTGTGGAATAAAGGGATGTCCGTTGTCCTCCACGCCGAAGCGCGACACGCAACGCATGAAGCGGTGCATCCCAGAGACACCGCCGGGCTGGCTTTGCCAGACGGCTGGTGTCGCCCCCTTGAGCAACTGTGTTGAAAGTCAAGTGGATTGAGCGGAAATCTCATGCTTGAGAGTGCTCCATGAAGCCTGATCTCTGAGCATGGCGTTGAGGATGGTCAGGAGCTTGCGCATGCAAGCCACGATGGCCA